>JAILPS010000035.1 GCA_024699325.1 Lachnospiraceae bacterium
CTGTTTATTAACAGGCTTGTTTGGGTGCGTTGAAAAAAGATTAGAACCGGTCAAATAATAATAACGACATAAAAATGTAGAGCTCTACCTCTTTTTTGAGGCAGAGCTTTTAGTTTTTAAGGCTGTTTTTTTACAGCCCCATTGTTTTGTAAATATATCACTTACACTGTTCGTAAATCCATCTGATCAGGCCCTGGACCTGCTCCTCGTGGCCTGACAGTGTGCAAAAACCGACATACGCCTTCTCCATGGTGTTGGAGTGGAGGCCAAGCTTCTCATAAAGAGGCGTTCCTGTTATGTCAATCGCCGTGGCGCGCCCCTCTTCGTCCGTCACAATCCTGTCCGAGAGCTCCTCGTAGATGTCTGCCGGCAGATAGGTCTGCAGGTCTTTGGAAATCTTGTTTGAGATCATGTAGTTCAGGCCGTCCTCGCTTGCTATGTAGAAGTCCAGCTCCCTCGTTGCAATGTAGGCCATAATCTGGCTGGCACCGCCCATATTGCCAGTGTTTACGCCTGTTGAGTAGCCGTGAGTTAAATAGATGCCCTGCTGAATATCAACCTGCTGTTTCTGGTCAAGCCCCAGATACCGGGCCAGTTCCACCTCCACCGCGGCCTTGTTGGTCGCCCCGTCGCCGATAATCACGCCCATGAGCATGGTATCCTTACGGGTCGCGAACACATTGATAAGGTAGATAAGCACGATTATTATAAATGTTCCCAGGAGGATGGGGACCTTGTAGTAGCTCCAGATGTAGGAGAAGCGCTCCTCCCAGGTCATGGCGCTAAGCTTCTTCTTCTCGCCGTCAAATGTTTTTTTGATGGCCTCCCGCTCGGCTCCCTCCTCGGTTTTTGCCACAGTTTCAACCTGTGGATCATCCATATACAGTTTCATAATAGACCTCTGATAATTAAAACATGGAAATACTATACCATACATTTGCAGAGGTATGAATAAAATTTTATTAAAAATTTGGCAGTTTCGAAATTTGGTTGATTCTGGGGCGCCACAAATGTATAATGTAATGGATTTTGTTAACGACAGGGGTATTATATGGCAGAGAACGAAAACAACAATTTGTTTGATCAGGACAGACTGATCTGGAGAATAATAAACAGGGTCTGGGATGTACTTTTGTTATCCGCTATTTTTACGGTGACATGCATTCCGGTAATTACCATCGGCGCGAGCGCCACAGGTCTCTACTACACATTTTTAAAAATGGTGAGAGGGGAGGAGGCGCCGGCGCTTAAAAGCTACTGGAAGTCGTTTCGCGAAAACTTCGTGCAGGCGACCATCCTGTGGTTAATTATGCTCTTGCTCGGCGCAGCGCTTGCGGGAAGCGTCTACTTCTACTATCAGCAGAACACCACACCCGCCACTGTCGTCATGGCTTTTTTTGCGGGTCTTGTGCTTGTGTGGGTTTTGGCGGTTATCTACCTCTTCCCGCTGCTAAGCAGATTTGCAAACAAGACATCCACCATGCTTTTTATGAGCATATTCATGCCGTTTAAGAACGTGGGATGGTCAATTCTTCTGCTGGCCATGGTTTTAATCACAGTATTTCTTGCGTGGTACGTTATACCATTTATATTTTTTGCCTACGGCGTTTATGCATATTGCAGCTGCTATATTTTTGTGAGAGTGTTTAAGCCAGCCGAGGACGCTATTAAGAAGACTCTAAAACAGAGCGAGGAGGAACATGATGAAGTTTGACAGAGCACCGCTTGGATGGAACAGCTGGGACTGCTACGGGGCAGCGGTTGACGAGAAGACCGTGAGAGCCAACGCAGAATTCATGGCGAAGAATTTAAAGCAGTATGGCTGGGAGTACATAGTTGTAGACATTCAGTGGTCAGAGCCCACGGCCAAGAACCACGAATACCATCCATTTGCAGACCTTGTGATGGACGAATATGGCAGACTTATGCCTGCAGTTAACCGCTTCCCAAGCGCGGCAGACGGAAGAGGTTTTGCGACGCTTGCGGAGTATATCCACTCCCTGGGTCTTAAGTTTGGCATACATATTATGAGGGGAATTCCACGCCAGGCAGTAACGAAGAACGTGCCAATATTAGGGACTAATCTCACCGCCAGACAGATTGCCAAGACAGACAGCATCTGCCACTGGAACACGGACATGTACGGCGTGGACCCTAAGAAGGGCGGCAAGGCGTACTACGACAGCATATTCAAGCTCTACGCGCAGTGGGGCGTTGACTTTATCAAATGTGACGACATTTGCCGCGAGCTTCCCCACGAGGAGGAGGAGCTGGTGGCCCTGTCCGAGGCGCTTAAGGGCTGTGGAAGAGACATGGTTTTAAGCTTAAGCCCTGGAGCTGCGCTTCCTGAGAAGGCGGAGCTCTATAAGGAAGTTGCCAATATGTGGCGAATAACTGACGACTTCTGGGACAACTGGGACCAGCTCTATGATATGTTCGGCCGCTGCCGCACGTGGTGCATCCACACAAGCGCCGGCAACTACCCTGACTGTGACATGCTGCCCATTGGACCGCTCAGACAGGACTACAATAAGGACGACTGGACGAAGTTTTCTGAGGATGAGCAGATCACCATGATGACTCTGTGGAGCATATTCAGGGCGCCCATGATGATTGGCGGCGAGATGACAGGATTTGACGACTTTACCATGAGATTGCTTACAAATGCAGACCTTTTAGATATGCAGAAGTATGCCCGCCACGCGCACCCCGTATGGCAGAAGGAGATTGACGGCGTGGAGCACATTCTCTGGACAGCCATGGACGCAAGGGGCGGCCAGTTTATCGCGGTGTTTAACACTGGCGAGGCTGACAGCGACCTGACCATAGATTTGGCTGACGCAGAGGTCGGCGAGGTTACCTGCGCGAAAAATATATGGAGCGGCGAGAGCTTAAGCGTCAATAACTGTCTTAGCGTTAAGCTTAAGAAGCACGGCGCGGCCGCATTCAGACTAAACTAGAACAGGAATTACTATGAATCTTTTGACTATGAAGGACGCCTGCAAGGTGTTCACCGAGAGGCGTGTGCTTGACCATGCGGATTTTGGCCTCGAGGAGGGCGAGAAGGTCGGCGTCATAGGCGTAAACGGCACTGGCAAATCCTCACTTCTAAGAATACTTGCAGGTGAGGAGGAGTTAGACGAGGGGAGCATCGTCATGGGTGGAGCCGTGAAGGTGGCATTTCTCTCACAAAACCCTGTGATCACACAGGGCGTGACTATCTTAGAATATGTGATGGAGACCGCCCACGAGGGTGAGGCCAAGGCCATGCTAAACCGCCTGGGATTTGAGGACGTCTCCATAAAAACCGACACGCTTAGCGGCGGCCAGAAGAAGAAGGTGGCCCTCGCCCGAGTGCTTCTCACACCCTGCGAGATACTGATACTTGACGAGCCCACCAACCATTTGGATCAGAAGATGGTCAGATGGTTAGAGGATTACCTGACGGACTACAGAGGCTGCCTCGTTATGGTGACTCACGACAGATATTTCCTGGACCGGGTGACCAACAGGATTGTGGAGGTTAACGACGGCAAACTCTACAGCTACAAGACCAACTACGAGGGCTTCATAGAGCTTAAGGCCCAGAGGGAGGAAATGGAGCTCGCCACATATAATAAGAGCCAGAATATCCTGAGAAAGGAGCTGGCGTGGCTTATGAGGGGCGCCAGAGCCAGAAGCACAAAGCAGAAGGCCCACATCCAGAGGATCGAGGAGAGGCAGAAGATGACTGCCCCGAAGGAGCAGTTAGATGTCGAGATACGCTCTGCCTCCACCAGAATGGGCAAGAAGACCTTAGAGCTTAGAGACATCCGCAAATGTTTCGGCGACAGGGTGATTATAGACGGTTTTTCATACATTTTCCTGGCGGGCGACCGCGTGGGAATAATAGGGGATAACGGCTGCGGCAAATCCACCCTCATGAATATCATCGCCGGAACGCTTCAGGCGGACGAGGGCGTGAGAGATATCGGAAGCACCGTGAAGATAGGGTATTTTTCGCAGGAGAATGAGAGGCTTGACCCCTCGGAGAGGGTCATAGATTACATCAAGGACACCGCGGAGTATGTGCGCATCGACGGGGAGCTTATAAGCGCGTCCGTGATGCTTGAGAGGTTTCTGTTTGACAAGGTTTTGCAGTACCAGAAGATAGAGAAGCTCTCAGGCGGCGAGAAGAGAAGACTGTACCTTCTGAAGGTTTTGATGGAGGCGCCAAACCTCCTGCTCCTCGACGAGCCCACCAACGATTTAGATATCCAGACGCTGCAGATATTGGAGGATTATCTGGACAGCTTCGAGGGAATAGTCGTCACGGTTTCTCACGACAGATATTTCCTCGACAGGATTGTCAGGAGAATATTTGCATTTGAGGACGGCACAATCAATCAATACGAGGGCGGCTACTCTGACTACGAGGCGGTGACAGACGAAAAAGAGGCCGCCACAGAGGTTAAGGAGGCGCCCGCAAGAGAGAAGAATTATAAGGAGAAGGCGCCTGCGAAGCTCAAATTCACCTACAAGGAGCAGAAGGAATTTGAGACCATAGAGGACGACATAGCTTCGATAGAGGAGAAAATCGCGGCACTTGATGAGGACATCCTTAAAAACGCCAGGGATTTTGTGAAGCTTTCTGAGCTTACGAAGGAGAAGGAGGAGGCCGAGAGCCTTCTTGAGGAGAAAATGGAGCGATATATTTATCTGTCTGAGCTTAACGAGAAGATTCTGGCGCAGTAGCAGGCGGAGGAAGGAATGGCATGATAGCTAATTATCACACACACAGCAGATGGTGCAGGCACGCAGTCGGTGAGTTTACGGATTATTTTCAGAGGGCGGTTGAGTTAGGTTTTAAGGAGATCGCCATGACTGACCATGTCAGCCACAAGCACTCCTGGTGCTGGCTTCCATGGGAGGATATCGAGCCGTTTGACAGGGATTTAAACCGCGCGATTGAGCTCTACGGCGACAAAATCAAGATTTATAAGGGCTTTGAGTGCGAATATCTGCCGGAGGAGATGGAAAACTACAAGTATCTCAAGGAGGAGCTTGGCTACGAGTTTCTGATCATGGGCCAGCACTGCGACAAGACCGGACAGATCAACAGCTTCAACCTGACGAAGCCTGACGAGCTGAAGGCGTACGGCGACAGCGTCTGCGAGGGACTGCTCACAGGATATTTTAAGCTTCTCGCCCACCCCGACGTCATATTTTCCAAGTACCCTGTGATGTGGGATAAGACCTGCGAGGAGGTTTTTGGGGATGTGTTTGAGCTCTGCGAGAAACTGCAGATTCCTGTGGAGATCAACGTAAACGGCTTCCGGGACAACAGGGGCTACCCAAACCCTGAGCTGTTTAAGTTCTCCAGAAAATACGACCTGATATACATGATCAACACTGACGCCCACGACCCGGCCAAGCTCTACGACGACAAGGTTGCGGAGTGCGAGCAGTGGTGCAGGGATTTAGGACTACCAATCACGCAGCTTTATCCATTTGACAAAGCATTAAACGGTGGCAAATATAAGGGAACATATCAATGAGAGTTAGAAATATAGTTTTTGCCATTCTCTGCATTGTCTTGGTGGGAATCCTGGTAATACTGTTTTACGCCGACGCTATTAAACACAGCGAGGCGGGGGATTTGACAGACATCAGTCTGGCTAAGGTTAATGCCTACGAGAAGGAGTTAGAATCCTTAAATCGCAAGCTGACTGAGGCGCGCCAGGAGGCGCTTGTGGCTCCTGTGCCCATGATGGTTTTTACCTTCGAGGTGTCAACACCTGAGATGGTGGACAAGATGCTTGAGTTTACGCAGAAGTACTCCCTTAAGCCCGCCATAGTCTTGGATATCGATTTGGAGGACGAGGAGCTTCAAGCCCTTCTTAGCTATATAGACACAGAGACCTACAATGTGGCCTTCACGGGCGAACCATTTAACGAGTCGTGCATGCCAAGACTCTTAGAGCTTCGCGAGGCGGTTTCTAAGACGAGCCTTAAGGACACGGGACTGTTTATTCTAAGGGAGGCATCATACTGCTCAGCAAATGTTGAGCTTCTTCGAAGCAACGGTTTTGCAGGCTACACAGTCTACACGGACTACGCCAGAGTCACCAACAAGGACGGCGACATGTACTACTGCGACTATTCATACATTGTCCAGACTGGAACGGTCATAACGGAGCGCCTCAAATACATGATAACAGGCGGAACCACCATGGTCATGATTTTTGACCTTAACGCCTATGAGCAGAAGCGCTTCAAGGACAACACGGTGAGGGAGCTGGTGGAGGATGTCTACTTCTACCGCGACAGCGGCAAGATGGTGGTTGGCAATATCGAGGATGCATTTGAGGCATTTGAAAACAGGGAGGCCACCGAGGCCGAGAACCTGAGGGTGTTTGAGGAAGAGTACGCTGCTGATCTGGCAAGAAAAGCGGAGCTTGAGCGGTTGATTAACGAATACTATTATCAGAAATAACGTGACGAACAATGATTAATGACGAGATAAGAGAAGAGCTTTCAAATCTTCGGGATGAGCAGTACGCGCTCTTCATAGAGGGGCTTACCCCGGGGGTTGGCGAAGGAAGTGTTATAGGAGTGAGGACCCCGGCGCTTAGGCAGTATGCCGGGAAACTGGCAATCAGGCCGGATGTGGAGGAGTTCCTACATGACCTTCCCCACAGATATTTTGAGGAGAACCAGCTGCACGCCTTCATAACAGCCTCCACGAAGGACTACGGGGAGTGTATGGATAGGCTCGAGCGCTTCCTGCCATATGTGGACAACTGGGCGACCTGCGATCAGATGTCCCCGAAGGTTTTTAAGAAAAACCGCGACAGGCTCTTAGTGAAGATTAGGAGCTGGATAAGCTCAGATCACACCTACACGGTGCGCTTCGCCATAAAAATGCTTATGGACCACTTCCTGGAGGAGGATTTTTCTGATGAATATCCGGCCCTCGTGGCAAATGTCACAAGTGAAGAATACTATATAAATATGATGAGGGCCTGGTATTTTGCCACCGCCCTGGCAAAACAGTACTCCAGTGTCATCCCCTACATAGAGGAGGGGCGGCTGGACAAATGGACACACAACAAAACCATACAGAAGTGTGTGGAGAGCTACAGAATAGATGATCAGAAGAAGGATTATCTTAGAAGTCTTAGAATAAATAATAAAACCTGAAACGCATGCGCGTTTCAGGTTTTTTGATTACAGTATGTCTGCGAGCTCTAAGATTAACTTCTCGCTCTTCTCCCAGCCAAGGCATGGGTCCGTGATGGACTTGCCATAAACGCCGTCGCCGATGTTCTGGCAGCCGTCCTCGATGTAGCTCTCGATCATGAGGCCCTTGACAATATTTTTGATATCGCCTGACACATGTGTGCTGTGGATTACGTCCTTGGCGATTCTTATCTGCTCGAGGTACTTCTTGCCTGAGTTTGCGTGGTTGCAGTCGACGATTACCGCAGGGTTTGCAAGCTTATACTTCTCGTAGTTCTCGATAAGTCCCATGAGGTCCTCGTAGTGATAGTTTGAATGGCTTCTGCCGTAAGCGTCAACATATCCTCTTAAGATGGCGTGCGCGAGAGGGTTTCCGTTGGTGGTAACCTCCCAGCCTCTGTACAGGAACTTCTGCGCGCTCTGGGCAGCCGCTATGGAATTCATCATAACTGAGATGTCGCCGCCTGTCGGGTTCTTCATGCCCACAGGGATGCCGACGCCGCTGGCCACAATTCTGTGCTGCTGGTCCTCGACGCTTCTCGCGCCAAGTGCCACATATGAGAGAATGTCTGACAGATATCTGTGGTTCTCCGGATAGAGCATTTCCTCCGCACATGTGAAGCCCGTCTCTCTTACAACTCTCGTGTGCATCTCTCTGATGGCAATGATTCCCGCCAGCATATCCTCCTCGCCCTCCGGGTTTGGCTGATGGAGCATTCCCTTATATCCCACACCCTTGGTTCTAGGCTTGTTCGTGTACACTCTCGGCACGATAAAAATCTTGTCCTTAACCTGCTCCTGTACCTTCGCAAGTCTGTTCATGTAATCGAGAACCGCGGTCTCATTGTCCGCAGAGCAGGGGCCGATTATCAGCATGAAATGCTCATCCTTCCCCTCAAAAATATTCTTGATAATCTCGTCACGCTCTTCCTTAATTCTAATTACCTCCTCCGAGAGCGGGAACCTCTCCTTGAGTTCCTTAGGGGTCGGTAACTTCCTGATAAAATTCATCTGCATATCCATAATAAAATCCTCCTATAAAGCTACATTTCATAAGGACGCCTTTTCAAATCTACGGCCGCTCCCAAAAATGTTTTCCTCCGCTCCATGCCTCGGGTTCGTCGCAAAGAGCGCTCCTCACCACTGCGGGTGACTTCCGCTCCGGAAAAATTTCTTGGTCGCGTCCTGAGAGTGTAGGGCACCACTGTGTTAGTGTAGTAAAAATATTTGCTATATTTTCTCAGTCAAGCGCTTTACCGTGGCGCTACTCCGCCAGGAAATTGTACTGGCGCAGGACTTCGCGGGCGCGGTCTAAGCTGTTTCGGTCGTAGAACTGAATGCGAAGTACGCCGGGCTCAAAGTTGCGGTTTTGAATGATACCAATGTTTTTGATGCTGATGGAGCGGGTTGCCAGAAGCACCGCAATCTCAGCGATGGCACCCGGGCGATCCACAATATCGCAGTACAGGTAGTAGGCCTTCTCGATGGGGCCTGAAACGCTGTCTGTGATGGAATTTCTGTAGGCTCTGGCCTCGTCAAAGAGGTCGTAGATGCCCTGGCCGCGGCCGCTCTTCACGTCTGACAGGATATCCTGAAGAGACGCGATGTATTTCTCGATAAATTCTGAGATGGGGGCCTGGTTCGTCATGCATATCTGCTCCCACATTTCCGGGGAGGATGATGCGATGCGGGTGATGTCCTTAAAACCGCCGGCCGCCATGGTCTTCATCAGATCGTCGTGGTCGTTGTGCTTGACCATATTTACAAGAGCGCAGGCAATCAAATGTGGAACATGGCTGATGGCCGCAACTGCCTCGTCGTGCTCGTGGCTCTCCAAAACTCTGGGCGTGGCGCCAAGGTCAAGCGCCAACTGATAGAGGATGTCCACATACGCCTTCGGTGTCTGGCGCGTGGGCGTCAGCACGTAAAATGCGTTCTCCATCAGGTGGTCGTTGGCGTTTTCGTAGCCCGTCTTCTCAGAGCCAGCCATGGGATGGCCGCCGCAAAACTGCCTGTCAAGTCCCAGCGCGTGGACGCACTCGCCGATCTCCGCCTTCGTGCTTCCCACATCCGTGATGATGGTGTTTATGCCGATGACGTCCTTAAGCTTTGCCAGATACATCTCGTTAAATGACACCGGCGTGCACAGATAGATGACGTCGCAGTCCCTAAAATGCTCGTCCACCTCGTCGACGATCTCGTCGATGACGCCGTCCGCCTGGGCAAGCTCAAGCTTCGCTCTGGTTCTGGAATATGCTATTAAATGGTATTCACTGTGGACTTTTTTGAGGCGCTTGGCGATGGAACCGCCGATAAGCCCCAGTCCGATAAATCCAATCTTCATAGTCTTATGTCCAATCTTTTTAATGTCCCATATCATAAACCGACTATTTGCCACTTGTCAAGTACTTTATTGCTTTAAAGCGACAAATTTTTTAAATTTTTAGAATAGCCGTATTTTTGCCATCAAAATGGCGGGCAATGATTGCCCGCCGGAGGTTTCTATATAAGACAGAGATTTTTGAGCACCAGTATCCACACAAATATCGTGAGAAGGGAGGTGAGAGTGGTCACCACCACATATTCTCCCGCCAGGCGCGCATCGCCGCCCATGCTCTGCGCCATGGGGTAGGAGGCCGCAGCCACCGGCGTTGCAAATGTGCAAAATACAACGAAGAATTCCACCGCCTCGAAGTGCAGCATGCTCATCAGAATCACGCAGATGGCCGGTACCGCGATCAGTTTTGTAAATGTCACAACTGCGAGCGGCTTAATATTACTCCTCATGCTTGATAGCTTAAGCGTTCCGCCAAGCACTATAAGTGACAGGGGCGTTGCCATCCCCGCCATGGCAGACACAGGTGTCGCCAGACACGATGGCATGGTTATGGGAAGCTCGTTAAATATTATTCCCGCAATCGCGCCGATTATCAGCGGATTCTTTAAAATATTTGTTGCAAGCTTGGCAGCGCTCACCCTGCCGCCCCTGTATTTTTCAAGCACCACCACCGAAACTATGTTGTAAAGCGGCACGATAAACGCCACCAGAATGCTGGCCTTCACGGCGCCCGCCTCCCCGAAAACGCTCTCCACGAGGGGGATGGCGTAGAGTATGGTGTTGCTTCTAAACGACGCTTGGATGATTACGCCCCTTCGGCTGTCATCCTTCACCACCCTTGGAACGATGAGCGCCGCAGACAGTATCACGGCCACGGTCATCGCCACCGCAAACAGCACATAGACGCTTCCCCCGAGGGAAGAAAAATCCACGTCGTATAGATTATTGAACATGATGAAGGGGAAGAACGCCTTGAACACAAAACCGTTGAGCGTCCTCAAAAACTCCTCCTTAGCAAGTCCGCTTTTTGCGCAGATAAACCCCGCAAAGAGATAGACTATAAACGGCACCACCGCATTTGTCGCAACTATCAGATTATCCATATTCGCACCCTTATAAAATGTTTGCCTACGGCTTCATCATACCATAATCCGCGCCAAAAACAACCTGCACTAAGCGAAATCCACCCCCACAATATTCTTTCACAATTCCCCCGGATGTGCTATATTACACGGTGAGGTCCTGTGACCTTATGGAGGACGCTATGGAGTGGTACAATCAGTGCAGTCTCTGCCCGAGGAAATGCGGCGCAGACAGGCTTACAGGCAGCGGTGCCTGCCACACAAAACTAAATATTTCCCCTGAAGGAGAGCTTATGATCCCTGTGGCCAGGGCAGCGCTTCACTTCTGGGAGGAGCCCTGTATTTCAGGCAGTGCCGGCAGTGGCGCGGTCTTCTTCTCAGGCTGCTCTTTAGGCTGCGTATTCTGCCAGAACGGTCACATCTCCTCAGGCGAATCTGGCGTCTACATTACCGCCAGCCGTCTAAGCGACATTTTCCTAGAGCTTCAGGCGCAGGGCGCCCTAAACATCAACTTAGTCACCGCCGACCACGTGATTCCTATCGTGGCGGACGCGCTTAAGCGCGTCAGGGGTAAGTCGCTTACCATCCCCGTCCTTCTAAATACCAGCAGCTACCTGACCGTCCACCAGCTTCGCCTCCTAGAAGGCCTTGTGGACATCTTCCTGCCGGACCTAAAATACACCTCGGCCCTCATCGCGAAGCGTTTTTCACATGCGCCTGACTACCCTGAGGTGGCCAAAGCGGCCATCGCCGAAATGTACCGCCAGAGTGGTCCCTGCGTCTTTGACGCCGACGGCCACATTACGCGGGGCACCATCGTGCGCCACCTCGTAATGCCCGGCTGCACCGCCGACAGTAAGTCCGTCGTCCGCTATCTTTACGAAACCTACGGCGACAACATCTACATATCCATCATGAACCAATACACCCCCATGGACTGGGTCTCAGACATTCCTCTTCTAAACCGCCGTGTCCGGCACAGCGAATACGAGAGTGTCATCGACTACGCCCTCTCCCTTGGCGTCACGAACGGCTTCCGACAGGAAGGCGCCGCCGCCAGCTCCAGCTTCGTCCCACCATTCGACCATACCGGCGTTCTGCCCCACTAACCCTGCCCCATGTGGCAGGGTTTTTTTGTGTTTCATACTTTCATCACAAATTTAATACCAAACGAACACATTTACCCTCTACTATACTCCATAAGAACCCAGAATCTCCCTAGGTTACGGCTGGGGCGCCTTGGCGAAAACCACGGCCGCTCCCAAAAATGTTTTCCTCCCTTGGAACCCCAGCCCATTTAAAATTGCCTTCGGCAATGGGCTGGGGCTGCATGTCAAGCCCGGAGGGCTTGACACATTTTGCCCCATGCCTCGTGCGGAAAAGTTTGTGGGGATAATAAGAAATCTGAAGAAGAATAATGAAGCTAGGA
Organism: Lachnospiraceae bacterium; assembly: GCA_024699325.1. Classification (GTDB taxonomy): domain Bacteria; phylum Bacillota; class Clostridia; order Lachnospirales; family Lachnospiraceae; genus UBA4292. The sequence goes on from JAILPS010000035.1 coordinate 12,071, forward strand.
GCAGTTGTGGAACCCCTAGGACGTACCCAAGATAACCTGGGAGTGTCAAGGCGCCCCAGAGAAAAAGTAGAGGTTTTAGATCAACTAAAAAAATATTTTGAAACGGAATATGGAACCGTTTGAATAAACTCTGGGATTTGGCCAAGTGTATTATCGTGGCGCCTTATATTCTCAGGGCACGGAGGAGCTTTTTTTCCGGAGACGAAGTCACCCGCACGTAGCGAGGCTGTTCTTGCCGAGCGAAGGAGGCATGAGGCGTAGGAAAACAAAGTCCGACGGGCCCGTCGGACTCGTGAGGCGCCCCCGAAAAAACCAGGGCGGGGCACAGAGTATAGGAGGTGACTATATGGAGAGAATCGCATTGATACCGAGCTATGAGCCGGGTGATGTTTTGATAGAGCTGGCGAGGGAGCTGGCAGAGAATGGAATGAGAGTGGTGGTGGTTGATGACGGAAGTGGTCAGGACTACCAGGGTGTGTTTGACAGAGTCAGAGAGTATGGGACCGTGATAGGGTATGAGGTGAACCAGGGCAAGGGCCATGCGCTCAAGGAGGGACTTAAGTTTGTGCTGGACGAATGTGAGGAGTGCGTGGTGGTGACCATGGACTCGGACGGACAGCATAAGGTGGAGGACGCCCTGCATTTGTGCGAGCTGGCAGAGCAGGATCGCAGGACCTTCTACCTGGGGTCGAGGGTGCTTCCGAAGGATGCGCCGACCAAGAGCAGGTATGGGAACGCCATAACGAGGCTGGTTTATAAGACGGCTACAGGGTTGGATGTATATGACACACAGTCGGGGCTCAGGGCATTTTACTGTGCACAGATACCGTTTTTGCTGGAAATCCCCGGAGAAAGGTACGAATACGAGATGAATGTTTTATTGCAGATAGCTAAGACCAAGAGACCTATTAAGGAAGAGAGGATTGAGACCATTTATTTTGATAAGGAAAACAGCGTGAGCCATTTCAATGCATGGAAGGACTCCGTGAGGATATATAAGGAAATATTTAAGTTTGTGGGAAGTTCGCTCGCCGCATTTGTGGTTGACTATGCCATGTATGTGCTGCTGTTGGCACTGCTTGGAACAGGGGAGGTGGCCCTCATTCAGGCCAGCTTCGGGGCAAGAGCGGTGAGCAGCGTGTTTAATTTCCTCGTAAATAAGCTGGTGGTGTTTAGAAGCAGCGGCAATCTGTGGTGGGAAAGCGCAGTTTATTTTGGTCTGGTGGTGTTTATCATCTGTGTCAACACGCTGCTTTTGTCGCTTCTTAGCAGCATGGGCATGAACGTGTACCTGGCTAAGATTTTGGTGGAGATGGTAATGTTTGTGGTCAGCTATCTGATGCAGCACTACGTTATCTTCAGAAAGGAGAAGGCATGAAAAAACAGTGGTTTAGCCTGCTGTCGGCGGTGACGGCACTGGGTTTTACAACATATATCGCGCTCGACACATTTGTGATACCGAGAAGCTATGCGGATGTGGAGACGGTCACAAGCTCCTCATCAAGAAGTGAGGCGGCATCCAAGATGGAGGACACAGAGGCGGATGAGCAGGCCCAGGAGGTTTTGGCTGAGACAGTGGTCACGGATACCACCTACAGTGACGGTAACATTTCGGTCGTGCTGACTACTTACCGTGAATATGACACGACCATATATGTGGCGGATGTGACGCTAAGCAGCGCAGAGTATTTAAAAACCGCATTTGCAAATGGAACATATGGCAAGAACATAACGGCGACAACGTCTGAGATGGCGAAGGAAAACGACGCCATTCTGGCAGTGAACGGCGACTACTACGGAGTGCAGGAGGAAGGCTATGTGATCCGCGGCGGCGTGCTCTACAGGAGTACGGTCAAGGAGGACGCGCAGGATCTGGTGATCTACGCGGACGGAAGCTTCGAGGTTATCTATGAGGAGGACATAAGCGCCGAGGAACTCTTAGAAAACGGAGCGTGGGATGTGCTAAGCTTTGGTCCCGGCCTCGTGGTTGACGGAGAGTTAAATGTTGACACCGACGACGAGGTGGATAGGGCCAAGACCTCAAACCCCAGAACGGCGATTGGCGTGATTGACGAGCTGCACTACGTGTTCGTGGTGGCGGACGGCAGAAATGATGAGAGCGAGGGGTTAAGCCTCTATCAGCTCGCACAGTTTATGCAGGAGCTCGGATGCACCACGGCGTATAACTTAGACGGCGGCGGAAGCTCGTCCATGGTGTTTAACGGGGTGGTTATCAACGACCCTTCAGGCAGCTCAAGCCGCAGAAATTCATCAGGAGAGAGGAGCGTGAGCGATATTGTCTACATCGGTTATTAGAAAAAGTGCATTTAAATATGTGGGCTTTGCGGCCTTCGTCTTCGTGTTTGGAGCGATATACGAATTCTTCTCCCACGAGGTCTATTCAAACTATATGATATATGCTTTTGTGGTGCCACTTATTGGCGGTCTTATGGCGCAGCTCTATCTGTGGAGCGCGAGAGGATTTAAGAAGAAGGACTGTTTTGCGGCACAGATACTCGCAGGCGGCGTGTTCTGGCTGACGCTTGGATGCCTGTTTCAGGGAGTTTTGGAGATCTACGGAACCACCAACCACCTGATCTGGGTGTTTTTGGTGGTGGGACTCATGCAGGTTGTGACAAGCATAGTCTGGCAGGCCGTATCCCTTATGACAACTGAATAGATGTGATCAAATGCCTGGCCCTCGGCCAGGCGTTTGTTAAATAATTATCTTTTATGGACAAACCATGCGGCGTGCTTTACAATGTGATTATGTAATCTGAAAGGAGAACTTCTCTATGGAATCATTTGATCTAATCACATTGGGAGAGATTATGCTTCGCCTCTCTCCGCCAGGCAATGAGCGAATAACACGCGGCGAAGTATTTGACAAGAGAGCGGGCGGCTCTGAGCTAAATGTGGCTGCCGGAGCGGCGCTTTTGGGCTTAAGGTGCGGGGTGATTTCCAAGCTTCCGCAAAACGGGCTGGGAACATTTATCAAAAACCGTATACGTTTTGAGGGCGTTTCGGACGACTTCCTGATATACGACGAGGACAGCGAGGCGAGACTTGGCATCTACTACTATGAGGCCGGCGCAGCGCCTAGAAAACCGTCCATCATATATGACAGAAGAGGGTCATCATTTACCAGGATATCTCTGGACGAGATACCCGAGAGCATCTACACCTCAGCGAAAATGTTTCACACAAGCGGCATCACGCTGGCGCTGTGTCAAAACAGCCGCGACACCGCGATAGAGCTGATACGCAGATTCAAAAAAGCGGGCACGAGGATTTCATTTGACGTAAACTACAGGGCCAATCTGTGGAGCGAGGAGGAGGCAAGAGAGACGATACTGTCCATCCTGCCATATGTGGACGTGTTGTTCATATCCGAGGAGACCAGCCGCAGAATGATGCAGAAGAGTGGCGAGCTTCAGGATATCATGAAGAGCTATACCAGGGATTACCCTATATCCACGGTCTGCACCACCAGAAGAACGGTCAAGAGCCCGAAAAAGCACGATTTCACATCTGTCATATATTCGGCTGCAGAGGACCGCTTCTACACGGAGGCGCCATATGAGGATATCGACGTCATAGACAGAATTGGCTCAGGTGACGCATACGTTTCGGGCGTGCTCTACGGACTGCTCTCTACAGGGGACCCAGCGAAGGCTCTCGCCTATGGAAACGCCACATCGTCAGTTAAGAACACCATCCCCGGAGATCTTCCGGCGTCAGACCTTAAGGAGATTGAGAATATCATAAGAGCCCATAACGCCACGGGGCAGGTGAGCGAGCTCAACAGATAGGGTTTTTTCACAGGCAGGATATTAAGATAACGGTAATTATTTGCTCTTGAATCTTCAGATAAAGTCTGTTATAATTCCAACATCTATGCAATATTTTGAATTCGGAGGAATCACAGATGGTTAATACAATGCCGGCAGTAGTAGCCGCAGGATGGCCAACATGGGCTACAGTGCTCATAATAGTTTTAGTTGTTGTCATCGCTTTGCTTATAGGCCTGTATGTAGCGGGAACTAAGCTTCAGAAGAGACAGATCGAGCAGAAGGAACAGATGGATGCGATCGCACAGACCATGTCCATGCTGATTATTGATAAGAAGGTTATGCGACTCATAGACGCTAAGATGCCCGACGAGGTTATGTCCCAGGTACCTAAGTACATGAGAAAGCAGAAGATGCCTGTAGTTAAGGCTAAGGTAGGACCGAGGATCATGACACTTCTCGCAGACCCGAAGGTCTTCGAGGTGCTTCCTGTGAAGAAGGAGGCTAAGGTAGTTGTCAGCGGCATCTACATCACAGGCATTAAGGGTTCCATCCAGGCTCCGGAACCTAAGAAGAAAAAGGGCCTGTTTGGCAAGAAGAAGTGATAATTTGTGGCAATTTGCAAAGCAAATTGTCATGTAGCCCCAGCCCCATCGCCGATAGGAGATTTCAAATGGGCTGGGGTTCTTAATTTGTGGCAATTTGCAAAGCAAATTGTCATGTAGCCCCAGCCCCATCGCCGATAGGCGATTTCAAATGGGCTGGGGTTCTTATTTACCCCTGAACCACGCGTTCAGGGTTTTTTTGTGGAGGGGCATATAAATGCTTGACAAGGGGAAATACCTGTGCTACTTTAATACGGAAAAGCATTAAAGTGTTACGCTTTAACGTAATAAATTATGTACAGGGAGAGAGATTATGGATACCATGAAAATTCTCACAGTTATCCTGCTCGTGTGTTTCTTCGCGCTGATGATCGGCGTCGGTTTCTATACCAGAAAACATGCGACAGATGTCAACGGTTTCGTATTGGGCGGCAGAGGCGTAGGCCCCTGGCTCACCGCATTTGCATTCGGAACCTCCTACTTCTCAGCGGTAATCTTCGTAGGTTACGCAGGTCAGTTTGGCTGGAACTTCGGTATGAGCAGCACCTGGGCCGGACTGGGCAACGCATTTATCGGCTCACTCATGGCGTGGAACGTCCTCGGAAGAAGAACCAGAGTCATGACACAGCACTACGACGCCAAGACCATGCCTGACTTCTTCGGCAAGAGATTCGATTCGAAGGCGCTCAAGATTGCGGCATCAGTCATAGTCTTCATCTTCCTTATTCCATATACCGCATCACTTTACAACGGTCTGTCAAGCCTGTTTGGTCTTGTGTTTGACATCCCTTACTGGGTAGTCATTCTGGTCATGGCAGTGCTCACAGGTGTGTATGTAATATTTGGCGGATACATGGCGACAGCCATCAACGATTTCATCCAGGGCATCATCATGCTGTTTGGTATCGCGGCCGTAATATTTGCGGTTGTCGGAGCTAACGGCGGACTGGTTGAGGCTACGAAGTCTCTCTCAGCCATCACAGGCGACGCAGGCTGGCAGGGCGCTTACACAGCATTTTTAGGACCTGATCCTCTGGCGCTTCTCTTCGTGGTAGTGCTCACATCCCTCGGAACATGGGGACTTCCACAGATGGTCGGCAAATTCTACGCCATCAAGAGCGAGAACGACATCCATAAGGGAACAGTAATCTCAACATTTTTTGCAATCGTGGTTGCAGGCGGATGCTACTTCCTCGGAGGTTTCGGACGTCTCTACGCTGATGCGGGCATCAAATACAACGCAGCAACAGGCAAGCCGCTCTACGACACCATCGTTCCGGCAATGCTCTCAACGCTTCCGGACGTTATCATCGCAGTGGTAATCGTTCTGGTGCTGTCAGCTTCCATGTCAACACTGTCATCACTGGTGCTCACATCAAGCTCAACATTTACATTGGACGTTATTAAGCCCCTCTCTAAGAAGGAAATGAGCGACAAGAAGACCGTCTTCATCATGAGAATCTTCATTGTCTTCTTCATCGCCATTTCAGCTGCAATCGCAGTATTTAAGGATGCGAACCCTTCAGTCACCTTCATCGCACAGATGATGGGCGTGTCATGGGGAGCTCTTGCCGGAGCGTTCTTAGCGCCGTTCCTCTACGCGCTCTACTCTAAGAAGGTTACAAAAACAGCCACAGCCGTATGCTTTGTCTGGGGCTGCGCCATAGCGATACTTCAGATGGTTATATCTCTCGCGGGTATCAGTGTGGCAGGCTGGGGCACAGTTCTGTCTTACATCTTCAAGTCATCCATCAATTCAGGCGTTGTGGCCATGGTTGGCGGTCTCGTGATTGTGCCTATCGTAAGCGCCTTCACTAAGAAGCCTGAGGCTTCCAACGTGGATGCAGCATTTGCAGCATACAACAGAACCATCGTGGTTAAGGCCAAGGACAGCTTAAACTACGACGCTGTCGAGGAAGTCGAGAAATAATATTGTTTTGTCAGGGGGAGGCTTTGCGCCTCCCCTGTTTTTGATAATGAGAAATTTTATCATATACTGGCAGCGGAATATGTTGACAATAACGTTGTGGCATGATATATAATATGAACAATCATTCATATGAATGGTTTTTCATATGTTATTGCATAAGGAGGAAGAATATGTTTTTGGAAATCAAGGGGATTAAGAAACATTACGGCGAGGGTGACAGCCGCATGGATGTGCTTAACGGCATAGACATAGAGGTGAACAAGGGAGAGATAGTGGTGTTACTTGGACCATCAGGCTCTGGCAAATCAACGCTGTTAAATATTATCGGCGGAATAGACAACGCTGACGAGGGATATATATCCATAAACGGCGAGAAGACCGCGGACATGGACGAGAAGGCGCTTACGCAGTACAGAAGAAAACATTTGGGATATGTTTTCCAGCAGTATAATCTGATACCTAATTTAAATATCAAGGAGAATGTCGAGGTTGGTGGATATCTCTCCGATGAACCGTTAAACTGTGACGATATATTAAAGACTCTGGGGCTTTATGAGCACAGGCACAAGCTTCCTAACCAGTTGTCAGGAGGTCAGCAGCAGAGAACGGCGATCGGAAGAGCGATTATCAAAAACCCCGACATTTTGTTATGTGACGAGCCCACAGGTGCGCTGGACTACAACACCTCGAAGGAGATACTAAAACTTATCGAGGATGTGAATAAGAAGTATGGAAACACCATAATAATTGTCACACACAACGACGCCATCAAAAATATGGCTGACAGGGTTGTAAAACTCAGGGACGGCAAAATCAGGAGCATCAAAGTCAACGAGAGCAAGATTGCAGCCGCAGATCTGGAGTGGTAGGAGGGCATCATGAAGAATCCGCTTAACAAACGACTCCCGAGAGAGCTTAAGGGGGATATCGGCAAGTATCTTGTCATATTTTTGTTTCTTTTGATGCTCATAAGCCTGGTCTCAGGATTTCTGGTCGCAGATGGAAGTCTGGCGAAGACCTACCGCGAGGATTTTTCCAGGAGAAATGTTGAGGATGGACATTTTGTTTTGGACGGCGAGGCTGACGGAGAGCTTCTTGGCGAGCTTGAGGAGAAGGGCAATATAACTGTCTACGACCTCAGGTATTTTGATGAGGAGATGGACGGCGAGACAGCTACCGTGCGCGTGTACAAGCTGAGTGCCAGAGAGGTGGTAAACATATACGGTGTCCACGAGGGCAGAATGCCTGAGGCGGACGATGAGATAGCTATCGACAGAATGTTTGCCGATAACCGTGGCATAAGCGTGGGCGATGAGCTCACCCTTCACGCAAGGACTCTGAAAGTCACGGCGCTTATAAGTCTTCCGGACTACAGCTGCCTGTTTGAGAATAACTCCGACATGATGTTTGACGCCATGAATTTTGGCGTGGCAGTTATGACTGACGAGGGGTTTGAGGCATTTGGCAGTAACCATATAAAATACTCCTACGCATGGTGTTATCCCGTGGAGCTTGAGTGGGATGACAATGTCACCTCGAAAAAATACAGCGATGAGTTTCTGGATGTATTTAGCGACGTGCTTAGCGATTACTATAAGGAGAAGGTCAGACAGGCACTTACCGACGAGGAAACTAAGAGTGATATATTCCTGGCAATGTTCAGGGAGTATATGGAGGAAGCTGAGGAGGATTTGTCCAAATACAACAGCCCTCTGTTTTACGGCGTGGTAGCCGACACGCTCACGAAGGAGCTCTCCGGCGAGGAGGGCAAGAGCATGATGGCAGAGTATTTTGGCGAGGGAAGCGATCAGATTCTCGAGGGCATAGAGCTAGAGATAAGTGCGCAGGATGTGGACAGGGCATTTAACGCCTCAGATGATGAGGTGGAGGAGGCGAATGCTATAATCACTGACCTTATGGATTCGCTTGTAAAGCCAACCGACTATCTGCCGAGATACCAGAACCGCGCCATAACATTTACAGGCGAGGATATGGGCGGTGACCGCGCTACAATCATTATGTTTGACTATCTGGTCACGATAGTTTTGGCGTTCATATTTGCAGTGACAACAGCCGGAACCATAGCCGCCGAGGCGGGAGTTATAGGAACGCTTCGCGCGTCAGGCTACACGAAGGCGGAGCTTCTCCGCCACTACATGATACTGCCCATGGCGGTTGTTTTTGTGGCTGCAGTGATAGGAAATATTTTGGGCTACACGTTTTTTGAGAGAATGATGGCCGCGCTCTACATGCATAGCTACAGCTTAGCGCCGTATGATATCTGTCTGAATGCGGAGGCATTTATTCTGACGACAGTGGTTCCGATAGTTATCATGTTTGTGATAAATCTTGTGATGCTAATCGACAAGCTTCGCCTGTCGCCGCTTAGATTTATCCGCCACGACCTGTCAAGGAGGGGCAGGAAGAAGGCCTTCAGGCTAAACACCAAGATCCCGATTATGATCAGGTTCAGGCTCAGGGTGCTCTTCCAGAACATACCAAACTACATCGTCCTGTTCTTGGGAATATTCCTCGGAGGAGTTCTGGTTACATTTTCTCTCATGATGCTGCCGCTTATGGAATCCTACGGCGAGAAGGTTTTGGAGACCAAGATATGTAAGTATCAGTATTACACCATAGATAATCCGGAAACCTCTGTTTCCGGGGCTGAAAAGTTTCTGGCGACCAGCCTTAAAACATACGACGAAAACTATAAGCTGGACGAGGTGAGCGTGTTTGGCATCTGGCCTGAGAGCGCCTATGTAAAACAGGAGATTCCGGAGGGACAGGTGCTTGTAAACAACGGCCTTGCGAGCAAGTTTAACCTTCATGTCGGGGATACATATAAACTAAAGGATCCATATTCAAACACCTACTACGAATTCACTGTCGGCGGAGTGTACACATACGATGCGGCGCTTAGCATTTTCATGAACAGGGATGATTATCTGGACATGTTTAACGAGCCGTCTGAAAACTTCACAGGGTATTTTTCTGACGAGGAGCTCACCGATGTGGCTGATGAAAACATTTACACGGTGATCACGGAGGAGGATCTTTTAAAGCTCACCACGCAGATTAAGATAAGCATGGGTAACTTCATGTATATCCTAGAGTTCTTCGGCGTGGCGATGTTCCTCCTTATCATGTATATTCTGAGCAAACAGATTATAGAGAAGAATGCCAAATCCATCTCCATCACCAAGATCTTAGGCTACACGGGCCAGGAGATTGGCGGGTTATATATAGTTGCAACCTCTGCCGTAGTCATATTATCTCTTCTGGTCACAGTGCCGCTTACGGATATCGCCATGAGAGCCATATTTAGCGGCTATCTATACAAGAGAATGAGCGGATATTTTCCGTTTATAATCTCTCCATGGATATATGTGGAAATGATTGCCCTGGGAGTGGTAAGCTACGGCGTTGTAGCTATGCTTCAGATGCGCAAAATAAACAGAATCCCGAAGGCGGATGCCCTCAAAAACGTGGAGTAGAAGTAAGAAATTTTTAAAATATATTCAAATAAAGTAAATAGACTAAATGTGTTAGTTGTAATATCATCTCCTTAGGGCCTGGCCCGAAAGGAGATGGTTTTATGAATTTCGAGAACAAGAACACAGAGCTTATGAGGACGATGCAGTGCCCATTTTGCGGTGGCACACAGTTTGTGGAGGCAAAACAGAGTGACTACGGAGCGGTTTACGGCGAGAGCGTGTGGTCGGGCTGCGCACTCTGTCATGCCATATGTTTAGACTGCGGAAGTGTCGTAAGATCCTATGTGAAGAATCCTGAGAAGCTTTTGAAGAGGGGGCACCGACTGGAATATAAAATAGAGAAGAAGTACAGAAACAGACAGTACTAAACCGCGGGGAACCTTAGGGTTCCCCTTTTTTGGGCTAAATTTTAGTGTGGCTGTTGTCAGAACTTGAAATCATGTATCCTCTGTGATAAAATGATTTGTACGATATTTAGTTCGGAGGAGTAACATGAAAAAATATATATCACTTGCCCTGACGGCGGCCATGTGCTTAAGTCTGGCGGGGTGCACGGGTGGTGCGAAGGATGAGACCACGACGGCGGCTCAGACCACGCAGGCGACTGAACAGACGGATGCGCAGACCGAGGCGCAGACCGAGGAGCAGACCACGCAGGCGACAGCGTCGGACGAGATGCGCGATATCACAGCCAAGGAGCTTGTAAGCGAGATGAAGATTGGCTGGAACTTGGGTAACGTTCTCGATTCCGTCAACGACAGCATCGCGATAGACGCAGATCCATACGAATTCGAGACCGCGTGGGGCGCACAGTACACATCCCAGATGCAGATCGATTATGTGCTGGATGCGGGCTACAATGTTATAAGAATCCCTGTTTCGTGGGCTAATCACATACATGACGACGGAAGCTACACCATCGAGGAGAGCTGGATGGACAGAGTCCAGGAGGTTGTGGACTACGCCTACGGCAGAGGCGCTTATGTTATACTTAACACACACCACGAGGCGTGGTGTTACACATTTGCCGACAACGAGGAGGCTGCGGCCACTGAGTTAGCTGCGGTGTGGACACAGATTGGAACCAGGTTTGCAGACTACGGCGACCATCTGATTTTTGAGGGACTTAACGAGCCCAGGAAGGTCGGCGCCGGCAACGAGTGGTATGGCGATGACGAGGGCAGACAGATAGTCAATCACCTGGAGCAGGTGTTCTACGACACAGTCAGGGGCTTAGGAGGCAAGAATGCTGACCGCTTCCTCATGATCACAGGATATGCGGCTTCATCTTCCACCACAAACCTTCAGGCTATCACATTGCCCAATCCTGACGATGATAAGCTCATCATTTCCGTTCACGCTTACATTCCATACTCTTTCGCCCTTGACACCAAGGGAACGGATACATGGAACAATGCCACGTCAGACATTGACAACCTTATGAGGGATCTGAAGAGCCTCTTCATAGATAAGGGCATTCCGGTCATCATAGGCGAGATGGCGGCGGTCAACAAGGATAACGACGCAGAGAGAATAGCGTGGGTTGAGTATTATATCAATGCGGCCAAGGCAATAGGCGTGCCGTGCTGCTGGTGGGACAACCACAGCTTCACAGGGGACGGAGAAAACCTGGGACTTTTAAGATGCCAGGGCATGAATATCAGTTGGAAATTCCCTGATCTGGTGGAGACCATGATCAGCGCTGCATACGCAGAATAATATATTGAGGGAGGTATTACACATGGACGGCGATAGAGAGATGATGACCATAATCAAGGAGAGGATTGACAGGCTCATGGAGGAGTTAGAGCTCACGGAGCAGAAGATCACATTCCTTGAGCAGTCTATAGAGAAGCAGCAGGAGCTGCTCACACAGCTTAAGAGCGAGCAGGCTATAATCGAGAGCGAGAGCGCAGAGCTTAAGACCAAGGTTACAGAGCTTAAATAGTCACAGTCAGGGGCCATATGGTCCCTGATTTTTTGTATTTATAATAGTTAGGAATCTAACTTTATAAAAAATTCATCCGATAAATTATTGACATATGGGGCACATCACGTATAATAATGTACGATATCTAACAATCAATCTGAACTATTACAGTGACAGGAGGGGTAAATATGTCAGATAAGGGGAAGTACGAGATTGGTCTGGACCTGTTTATAACGGGCAGAATGGTCAGAAGGTACATGGATTCCTTCGTCCCTGATGAGGAGATTACGGGAGGACAGTGCCGTACTCTGGGGTTCATCAAGAAGAGAACCGAGCAGGGAATTGACACCTATCAGAGGGATATTGAGAAAGAATTTAACATAAGAAGAAGCTCGGTCACCAGCCTGCTGCAGCTCTTAGAGCGCAAGGGACTTATAGAGAGGCAGAGCGTTGACGAGGATGCGAGACTAAAAAAGCTCATCATCACGCCGCTTGGCTATGAGACTGACAAGAAGGTGATGGACGGAATATACGAATCTGAGGAACATTTAAGAAGTGCGCTGACCGAGGAGGAGCAGGAGACACTAAGATGCCTCATGGATAAGATTAAGAAGTCAGTCGAGGAGGATAATATATGCTAAAAACACTCGGGGCACAGGTTAAGGAATACAAAACCGTGTCTATAATGACCCCCATCGTCATGATAATCGAGGTTATCATGGAGATGATTATACCGCTCATGATGGCATCCATCATTGACGACGGTATCGAGGCCGGCAACATCACGCATGTGCTTATTGTGGGCGGTCTCATGGTGCTCGCCGCCATCGTCGGTTTCTCCGCGGGAACTCTCGGAGGAATATTTGGCGCGAAGGCCAGCACAGGATTTGCCAGAAACCTGAGGAAGGCCATGTACGAGAATATCCAGACATTTGCCTTCTCAAACATTGACAAGTTCTCAACAGCAGGTCTGGTCACGCGTATGACCACGGATGTCACCAACCTGCAAAATGCTTACCAGATGATCCTACGAATGTGCTTCAGGGCGCCATTTTCCATCATCATCGCCATGTTTATGGCGTTCTCCATAAGTCCGAGACTGGCAAGTATTTATCTTATCGCGGTTGTGGTTTTGTCCATAGTCATGATCATCATCATGGCGACAACCATGAAGTACTTCAGCGAAGTGTTCAAGAAGTACGATGACATGAACAATTCCGTGAAGGAGAATGTAAGCGCCATCCGCGTTGTCAAGGCGTATGTGCGCGAGGAGCATGAGCAGAAGAAGTTCACCACCGCCAGCGGCAATATTTACAAAATGTTTGTCAAGGCGGAGAGCATGATCGCGAAGGTTTCCCCTGTCATGAACGCCACAGTTTATATCTGTATCTTAGCTATAAGCTGGGTCGGCGCCCACATGGTTGTGGGGTCAGAGCTCACCACAGGTAACCTTACCAGCATGCTTACATACTGCATGAACATCCTTATGAATCTGATGATGCTCTCCATGATTTTCGTCATGGTGACCATGTCCATGGCCAGCGCCAGACGTATCTGTGAGGTGTTGGAGGAGAAGGCGGAGATTGTCAATCCCTCAGGCCCCGTCATGGAGGTTAACGACGGAAGCATCTGGTTTGACCATGTGAATTTCGCATACACCAAGGACGCGAAGGAATATGTTCTAAACGACATAAATCTGAGGATTAAGTCCGGCGAGACCATAGGAATCGTGGGCGGAACGGGAAGCGCGAAGTCATCCCTTGTAAACCTTATCAGCCGTCTCTACGATGTGAGCGCGGACGGTGACGTGGAAAACGGGCCCACAGGCGCTGTATATGTTGGCGGTGTTGACGTTCGCGACTACGACCTGGAGACCCTTAGAAATGAAGTGGCCGTCGTGCTTCAGAAGAACGTTCTCTTCTCAGGCACCATCCTTGAAAACCTGAGATGGGGCAAGAAGGATGCGACTCTTGAGGAGTGCAAGAGAGCCTGCGCCTTAGCCTGCGCCGACGAATTCATCGAGCAGATGCCAGACAAATACGAGACATATATAGAGCAGGGCGGAACCAACGTCTCAGGCGGTCAGAAGCAGAGACTGTGTATCGCCAGAGCCCTCTTAAAACAGCCCAAGATTCTGATACTTGACGACAGCACATCGGCTGTAGATACCGCCACAGATGCCAGAATCAGGAAGGCATTTGCTGAGGAGATACCAAACACCACGAAGCTCATAATCGCACAGCGAATCAGCTCTGTGCAGAACGCTGACAGAATAATCGTCATGGACAACGGCCGCGTAAACGGCTTCGGAACACATGAGGAGCTTCTTGAAAATAACGCAATCTACCGCGATGTCTACGAGTCGCAGACTCAGGGCAACGGGGATTTTGACGAGAACGGAGGTGAACTGTAATGGCTGGAAACGCTAAGCAATTCAGTGGCCCGGGCCGCAGAAATATGGGACCACGCCCCAAGCTTGAAAACCCCATGGGCATATTTAAGCGCATCATGAAGTATGTGCTCAAGAATTATCTCGTGCACTGCATTATAGTTCTCGTGTGTATTTTCGTTGCGGTTCTCGCAAGCGTTCAGGGAACAATGTTTACCAAGGACCTGATTGACGTCTATATTAAGCCCATGATCGGACAGGCAAACCCCGACTATGCGCCGCTTCTCGCAGCCATGAGCCGTGTCGCCATCTTCTACAGCATTGGCATAGTTGCAACCTACGTGAATGCCCGTATCATGGTTAATGTCACACAGGGAACTCTGAGGGATCTTAGAAATGACATGTTCACACACATGGAGACCCTCCCCATAAGATATTTTGACACACACTCACACGGCGATATCATGTCCATCTACACCAACGATATCGACACACTCCGCCAGATGATCAGCCAGTCCATCCCGCAGTTTATTAACTCTGCGGTGACCATCGTCAGCGTGTTCATAAGCATGCTCGTGTTGAGCGTGCCGCTGACCATCTTAGAGGTTGTGATGCTTGGCCTCATCATGACGGTTTCAAGAAAACTTGTCTCCCTATCAGGCAAATTCTTTATCTCCCAGCAGAAGGATTTAGGAGCGCTAAACGGCTTCATCGAGGAGATGATGGATGGCCAGAAGGTTATCAAGGTCTTCTGCCACGAGGAGGAGAGCAAGTACAGATTTAACGAGCTGAATGAGGCTCTGTTTACCAGCGCCTACAACGCAAACAAGTACGTAAACATCATGGGCCCTGTAAATGTTCAGCTTGGAAACCTAAGCTATGTAGTCTGCGCGGTTGTGGGCTGTGTCATCTCCATAAACGGTCTGTTTGGAGGCGGCTTAAGCGTGGGCTCGCTTGTAAGCTTCCTGACGTTTACCAAGCAGTTTAACATGCCAATCAACCAGATCAGCCAGCAGTTTAACTCTGTAATCATGGCTCTCGCAGGCGCCGACAGAATCTTCAAGCTTCTCGACGAGGAGCCCGAGGTGGATAACGGCTACGTAACTCTTGTAAGAGCTAAGGAGGAGAACGGCGAGCTTACGGAGTGCAGCGAGAGAACAGGCATCTGGGCATGGAAGCACACACATCAGGCCACAGGCCTCACAGACTATGTGCGCCTCACAGGTGATATAGTTTTCGACGATGTGGATTTTGGCTACGTTCCAGAGAAGATGGTGCTTCACAACGTGAAAATGTTTGCCACACCTGGCCAGAAGATTGCCTTCGTAGGCTCCACAGGTGCCGGTAAGACCACCATCACAAACCTGATAAACCGTTTCTACGACATTCAGGACGGCAAGATCCGCTACGACGGCATAAACATTAATAAGATTAAGAAGGCAGACCTTAGAAGGTCGCTTGGCATAGTTTTACAGGAGACACATCTGTTTAGCACAACCGTCATGGAAAACATCCGCTACGGTAAGCTCGATGCCACCGACGAGGAGGTTTACGCTGCGGCAAGGCTTGCCAACGCCGACGGCTTCATAAAGCATTTGCCGGATGGCTACAACACTGTGCTCACAGGGGACGGCGCGAACCTAAGCCAGGGCCAGCGCCAGCTCTTAGCCATCGCTAGAGCCGCCATAGCAGATCCGCCTGTTTTGATCCTCGACGAGGCGACAAGCTCCATCGATACCAGAACTGAGCGCCTGGTTCAGGACGGCATGGACAAGCTCATGAGCGGAAGGACAACATTTGTAATCGCCCACAGACTGTCCACGGTAAGAAACAGCGACTGCATCATGGTTTTGGAGAAGGGCTACGTAATCGAGAGGGGCACACACGACCAGCTCATAGAGGAGCAGGGCAGATATTACCAGCTCTACACAGGTAACGCCCCCAAAACAGCAACTGTATAACGTAAGGAGTAATTATGATTGGAATTATAGGAGCAATGGACGAAGAGGTGGCCGAGGTTGTGGCTGCCATGGAGGTGAGCGAGGTGGTAAATGCCGCCTCCATGACCTTTAACTGCGGAAAACTTGAGGGCAGGGATGTCTGCATAGTGAGAAGCGGAATTGGCAAGGTAAATGCTGCGGTTTGCGCAGAGCTTCTGTGCGAGCGCTTCCACGCTGACTGCATCATAAACACGGGAATTGCGGGCTCTCTTCAGAGCTTTATCGACATCGGCGACGTGGTTTTGTCAAGTGACGTACTCCACCACGATATGGACGCCACAGGATTTGGCTATCCACTGGGACAGATCCCCAGAATGGACACCCTGTCCTTCAAGGCCGACGAGGCGCTTATAGAGAAGGCTAAGAAGGCCTGCGAGAAGGCTGCCCCCTCAATCGGCGTTCACGTGGGAAGAGTGGTCAGCGGCGACCAGTTTATCGCCGAGGCGTCTGTCAAGGAGAGAATCAACGCGAATTTTAACGCCTACTGCACAGAGATGGAGGGCGCAGCCATCGCCCAGACAGCATATCTTAACCGTGTGCCGTTCTTAATTCTTCGTGCCATCTCAGACAAGGCGGACAATTCAGCCACCATGGATTACCCCACATTTGAGGCCATGGCCATCAAAAACAGCGTGGCAATCATAAAAGAAATGGTCAGAGGAATGTAAATTTTTAAAATTAGGGCTTTTCTTTTTAAAAAAGGTGTGTTAGTATATACGTACTATAAGATAACGCAGAGAAAAAGAATAGTACCGTGGTAAGAACCTTCAGAGAGTCGCCGGCTGGTGTGAGGCGATGGAACGAACTTCGGGAACTCACTTTGGAGCGGCTGCCTGAAACATAGTAGGAGCAGACGGAAGCCTCCGTTACAGGGCAAGGGCATGAAGTGCCTGAAGTGCATGTGATTTCACATGAATTAGAGTGGTACCGCGCGTAACAGCGTCTCTAAGTCTTTAGCTTAGAGGCGCTTTTTATATTATTAATAACGCTTCACATCATAAATGCTTAGAAAGGGGTATTTTTATCATGAGTATGGATTACAAAAAGTACAAAAAGCAGTATTTTATGCCACCTGTTGACTGCTATGACTGGGTCAGGAAGGATGACATTGACAAGGCACCTATCTGGTGCTCCGTTGATCTTAGAGACGGAAACCAGGCGCTTATCGAGCCTATGAGCTTAGAGGAGAAGCTGGAGTTCTTCGAGCTTCTCGTAAAGATTGGTTTCAAGGAGATCGAGGTCGGTTTCCCTGCAGCCAGCGAGACAGAGTATGAATTTATGAGAGCCCTCATCGAGAGAAATATGATCCCTGAGGACGTCACAGTTCAGGTGCTCACACAGGCCAGAGAGCACATTATCCGCAAAACATTTGAGGCGGTTAAGGGCGCTCCAAGAGCAGTTATCCACGTGTACAACTCCACATCTGTTGCACAGCGCGAGCAGGTGTTTAAGAAGTCCAAGGAGGAGATTAAGCAGATTGCCATTGACGGCGCAGCCCTTCTTAAGCAGTTGGCTGAGGAGACCCCTGGCAACTTCGCCTTCGAGTACTCCCCTGAGAGCTTCACAGGAACAGAGGTTGAATACGCGCTTGAGGTCTGCAACGCAGTTCTCGATGTATGGCAGCCAACCCCTGACAACAAGTGCATCATTAACCTGCCGGCAACAGTTGAGCTTGCCATGCCACATGTGTTTGCAAGCCAGATAGAGTATATGAGCAAGAACATGAAGTACCGCGACGGCGTTGTTCTCTCACTCCACCCGCACAACGACAGAGGAACAGGCGTTGCAGACGCTGAGCTTGGCGTTTTAGCGGGCGCTGACCGTATCGAGGGAACAATATTTGGCAACGGTGAGAGAACCGGCAATGTGGACATCGTGACACTTGCCATGAACATGTTCTCACACGGCGTTGACCCTAAGCTGGACTTCTCCAACATGAACGAAATCAAGGAAGTGTTCGAGAGAGTCACCAGAATGAAGGTTCACGACCGTCAGCCATACGGAGGACAGCTGGTATTCACAGCGTTCTCAGGCTCACATCAGGATGCCATCGCCAAGGGCATGAAGTACAGAGAGGACGGCCTCGACGGCGGCTACTGGACAGTTCCATATCTGCCTGTTGACCCTAAGGATGTGGGAAGAGAGTACGGCTCAGACGTTATCCGTATCAACAGCCAGTCAGGCAAGGGCGGCGTAAGCTACATCTTAGAGCAGAACTACGGCATATCACTTCCTAACAAGATGAAGGAGGAGTTTGGCTATCTGGTTAAGGATGTTTCCGATAAGGAGCATGCAGAGCTCTCACCTGCATGGATCAAGAAGATTTTCGATGAGCACTATGTGGGCTACTCACCTGTATTTAGCGTTCCTGAGTGCCACTTCACACAGGTTGAGGGAGGTATCAACACACAGGTTACCATAGAGACAGAGGGCAAGACCCGCGTGGCTATCAGCCAGGGTAACGGACGTTTGGACGCCGTAAGTAACGCCTTAAAGAGCTGCTTTAACGTAAGCTTCAAGCTCTCAGTTTACGAGGAGAAGGCCATGGGCGAGGGCTCAAACACAACCGCCATGAGCTACGTCGGCATCGAGAAGAACGGCAAAATGTTCTGGGGCGTTGGCGTAAATGCGGATATCATCAAGTCCTCAATCGAGGCTTTGGTGGCTGCCATGAACCACATGCTTGAGAATTAATAGATATAATAATTAATATTTAGAGGAGCTTGTTCAGTGGATGAACAAGCTCCTCTTTAATTTGGCCGATTTATGTTGAAAACAAAATACAAATGTGTTAAAATACCACAGATATTGGCCTGAAAGGTTCAGGCGTTAATTTTAGAGGTATAGGATATGCATTCGGACGATAATAAGGCTCAATGGCTCTTAGTCATATTTTTAGATATGCTCGGGCTTATCGTGAGCGCTGTTGCCGCCAAGTATTTCTGGACTATGATTGTCATAGAGGAGAACATGGGCGACAATTTCAAGGAGTCTTTGGCATACAGTGTTGCAATATTCCTTCTGTCGTACATTTTGGTGTGCGTGTTTGTAAGTTTTGAGAATAATCTCTTAAACCGCAAATTTATAGATGAACTGTTCTACTGTGTGAGATTGAACTTCTTCGTATTTCTGGTGGTAACGCTTCTCCTCTTCGTTGTCAAAAACGGAGATCTGGTATCGAGAGGTGCGTCAGGTGTCACGGTTTTAATCAATACGGTTTTGATGATTATAATCAACAGTATCATCAAGGCAATTGCCAGAAAACAGCTCAAGGGCAAGGGCGTTTTACAGATGCTCGTCGTGACCAGCTCCGACAGAGTGGATAGCGTCCTAAGCCAGCTCACCAAATCAAGCGACTGGGGAAGACGTATCGCCGGCATCTGTATTCTCGACGACGAGAGACAGGGCCAGGAGATCAACGGCATCCCTGTAGTAGCCAACTACTATGATGTGGTTGACTATGTGAAGAAGAACATCTGCGACGAGGTCTTCATTCACATCCCATACACATCAGGGAAGAACCTTAAGGATTTTATCAACTCCATCGAGGAAATGGGCATTAAGGTTTACGTGAATATCAACCTTTTAGACGGTGTGGATGCCGTTTCATCGCGCGTATCATATGTTCACGGTTACCCTGTCGTGGAATTCACAACCAAGACATTTCCATGGAACAGGCTGTTTATCAAGAGAATTATCGACATTATAGGCGCTGTTGTGGGACTTATCATAACAGCAGTGGTCACGATTTTTGTGGCGCCGCCTCTCTTAATCGAGTCCCCGGGACCGCTGTTTTTCAAGCAGAAGAGAGTCGGACGCAACGGCCGTTACTTCATGATCTATAAGTTCAGATCCATGTACATGGATGCCGAGGAGCGCAAGAAGGAGCTCATGGCGCAGAACGAAATGAAGGGTGCCATGTTCAAGATGACCAACGACCCGCGTGTCACCAAGGTGGGCAAATTCATCCGTGCGACCAGCATTGACGAGCTTCCACAGTTCTGGAACGTCCTAAAGGGCGACATGAGTTTAGTGGGAACCAGACCTCCGACAGTTGAGGAGTTTAAGGAGTACAGCCCATACCACAAGAGAAGACTGAGCCTGAAGCCCGGTCTCACAGGAATGTGGCAGGTCAGCGGCAGAAGCGATATAGAGGATTTCGAGGAGGTTGTTAAGCTCGACCTCAAATACATCGACAACTGGTCCATCGGACTGGATATCAAAATCATACTTAAGACAATCTGGGTGGTATTTGCCAGGGTAGGTTCAAAATAATTAATTGAGGAGGCCGGCGTGGATTATATAGTACTTGATCTTGAGTGGAACCAGAGTCCCACCGGCCGCCCGCCCAAAAACGCGCCGGTCTTCGAGATAGTGGAGATCGGCGCTGTCAGGTTAAATGACAGGGGTGAGCAGGTGGACACCTTCCACAGCTATGTGTACCCCAAGATTTTTAAGACCATGCATTACATGACCAGGGAGGTTACGGGCATTGACAACAAGCTCCTGAGGCGGGAGGGCGTGAAGTTCCCCCTGGTTATGGAAGATTTTTTTAAATTCTGTGGCGACGATTACTGCTTCTGCACATGGGGCGATATGGATCTCACACATCTGCAGATTAACTGCGACTATTACAAGATTCGCGGGAAGTTTCCGTTCCCGCTGCTGTTTTTGGACGTTCAGAAGTTATATTCACTGCAGTACGAGGACGGCAAGGACAGGACCAATCTCAAAAATGCTGTGGAGGAATTAAACATTCCCAAAATCGAGGGTTCACATTTCCACAGCGCATTCACGGACGCTAAATACACCGCAGAGGTGCTTAAGCGCATAGATCTTGAGCAGTTTGGCAAATATGTCTCTGTGGATTATCACAAGGTTCCGGCGGATAAGGAGCACGAGATCTATCTCAATTTTGGAACGTACACGAAATACATCTCCAGGGAGTTTAAGAACAAGGAAGACGCCATGGAGGACAGGATTGTAGTGTCTTGTACATGTTACGCCTGTGGAAGAGCTCTGCGCAAGAAGATAAGATGGTTTTCATTAAATGGCAAACAGTTTTACAGTCTGTGCCAGTGCCCGGAGCACGGATACCTCAAGGGCAAGATAAGATTTAAGAAGGGGCCGGGAGGCGGTTTCTTCGCTGTCAAGACACAGAAGCTGGTTGGAGAGGATGTGGCGGACGCCATAAGACTCAAGCAGAAACAGACGCAGAAGAAGCAGAGTGCCAGGGCGAAGGAAAAATAGTTTAATATATGACTGGCGGCATGAGGGGGATGTTAATCTCCCTCTTGTTTAGTTTTTGGGAATTATAATAAAGGGGCTGTAAAAAAACAGCCTTAAAAACTAAAAGCTCTGCCTCAAAAAAGAGGTAGAGCTCTACATTTTTATGTCGTTATTATTATTTGACCGGTTCTAATCTTTTTTCAACGCACCCAAACAAGCCTGTTAATAAACAGG
>JAILPS010000036.1 GCA_024699325.1 Lachnospiraceae bacterium
CTGTTTATTAACAGGCTTGTTTGGGTGCGTTGAAAAAAGATTAGAACCGGTCAAATAATAATAACGACATAAAAATGTAGAGCTCTACCTCTTTTTTGAGGCAGAGCTTTTAGTTTTTAAGGCTGTTTTTTTACAGCCCCAATCTAAAAAATAATATTCTACAAGTATTTCTACATGTTTTTTAATCTGTCGGATATCCATGCGCACACAGGCTCCGCCCAGCTGTATCTGCTCATATATTCTCCCGTAAACCTGAGCGCCGCCTCGCTGTCCCCATTTAAGAAATCATAATAGTCACATTTTAGAAGTCTCACATCAATACTGTAATTGCCTCTTATGCTCACAAACGCCATATCGGCACCAACGCTTGCCAAATCCTTCTTCAGAGTGGCAACTATCTGGTAGAGGTAGTTTAATCTGTTCTGCTCATTCTCCTCCTGCTCCCACAAAACAGCGCAAATCTCCTTGCTGCTTGCGGAGCTTCCCCTTCTGTCCACGAGATATGCAAACAGTTCCTTGCTTTTGGATCTTCCAAATATCACAGGCTTGCCGTCGTGAAACACCTCGAAGGAGCCAAAACATTTGACATCAAGCACGGGCTTGGTGTTGTTTCTCTTGAACTTAATGCGGTCAATCTCCTTCTGCACCCTGTCAGGACGTATGGGCTTCATGAGATATCCGCAGTCAATGTGCATATCTATGGCATCCAGCGCATACTCGCTGTAACCTGTGCAAAACACGACAGAAATCATTGCGTTTATCTCTAAGAGCTTAGCTGCTACATCCAGCCCTGACAGGTTGTGAAGCTGTATATCCAGAAATGCTATGTCAAACTTGTTATTCTTCGCCCACAAAAGAGCCTCATTTTCGTTGTCAAACGTGAAAACTTCCGTGATGTCCGGTGACTCCCTGACTATATCTGCAAGCTTTTTGAGCAATATTTTTTCATCATCCAAGCAAATTGCTATCATCCTAATCTCTCCTTGGTATCTTAATAATACATATGGTTCCCTCACCCGGAACACTCTTAATATCCAGGCTTCCGTCACACATTCTCTTGAGCCTGAACCGCACATTATCCACGCCGATATGCTTGTGATTGTCGACAGAATACGGTTTTTCTGTGTCAAATCCCACTCCGTCATCCTCAACCGTCAGAATATGGTTGTGACTGTCACTGTACGCGTGTATCCTTATTGTTCCCCTGCCGTCAGGTTTTTTTCTGATGCCGTGCTTGATTGAATTCTCAATCAGCGGCTGGATGGACATGGGCGGAATAAGGAAGGAGCCGTCCTCCACATCGATAATAAAATCAATCTCAGGAAAACGTGTCTTCTCAATCTTGATGTACTTTTCCAGATGTTCGATTCCTACGTCAACGGTATTCAGTTTGCTAAGTTCGAAATTAGAAACATTTTCACGAAGGTAATCTGAAAAATCGTATATGAGCTGCTCTGCCTCCTCCGGCTTCTCCCTGCACAGGCCTGCTATCATTCCCAGAGTGTTATAGATAAAATGTGGATTAATCTGCGAGGAGACGCTGTTTATCTCGCTCTGAAACGACTCCTTCTCCCTCTTCGCAAGCATATAATTCTGGCTTGAGAACACATTAGTGTAGATAAAAACCACTGTCAGAAAAATCTCACACACCAGCAGACTACCGTTCATGTTGATTGTCTCTAAAACTGCTCCGACCATGGGGATAAGCGCATATGAGCTAAATATCAACCTCTCCGACAACCTGTCTATGTTGCGCCATATATACACAAGCACAACTATATAGCAAAGAATCACCTCGACATTACACATGTATTCATAAGGGCCCGGCGTGTAATATCCCTCATCACTTATGCTGAATATGTAGCCAGTCGGAATGTTCAGCATAATAATGGCAACTCCAACTAATACCAGCAGTGCCGTGATGCCAAGATACAGATTCTTATCATCAAATGATTTGTTGCTCCATACAAACACATATCTGCTGTAATAAAACATTATCATTATCGGAAGTAAAAAATACAGATAGCAAACAAAATAGTTTAAGCCTATGTACGAAGTGTTGCCCTCAAAAAACAGATTGATAATATCTGATAATATGAAATATGTGGAAAAAACCAATGCTCTCGATATCACGACATTAAGTTTATCAAAATTGTGATTGCCGATGATACTCAGATACAACAAAAGCAAGACTACACATCCCACAACTTCAATAGCCAAATCTCTGGCCAGAATTCCATCCGTTGTATTTAAAAAATCATATTTAAAGAAAACATACAGTGCCAAAATAACGGCAACAATCTCCAAAATCAAACCAATATACATCAGTTTGTCTCTGTTATCTGCGCTTAGTTTTACAATTTTATCTTCTATTTTTCTATATTTCATTTGTATACCCCTCAAGGGTTTATTATATAACATTTCCGTGAAAATGGTAGTCCTTTTATCATTTTTGACTTTTTAATCACCAAAAAACCGCCGTGGCAAGCCACAGCGGTAATGGTTATCTCTCGCAAATATCCACATATGTCTGGTCGTCTGCAACGCTCTTGTATGCAGGACGGATTATCTTGTCAACATTGATTAACTCCTCTAATCTGTGGGCTGACCAGCCTACAATTCTTGCGATTGCAAACATAGGTGTGTACAGCTCAAGCGGAATGTCAAGCATGGAGTACACGAAGCCGCTGTAGAAGTCGACGTTGGCGCTTACGCCCTTATAGATGTGGCGCTCTGCGGCGATAATCTTCGGCGCGTTGTTCTCAATCATGGAATAGAGCCTGAAGTCGTCCATTCTGCCCTTCTCCACGGCCAACTTCTCCACAAACTGTTTGAAAATCAGCGCTCTTGGGTCAGAGATGGAATACACGGCGTGTCCCATTCCGTAGATTAAGCCCTTCTTGTCAAACGCCTCCTTGTGAAGCAGCTTCCTGAGGTAATCGTTGACCTCCTCCTCGTCTGTCAGATCCTTCACGTTGGCGCGAAGATCGTCCATCATCTGCACAACCTTAATGTTAGCGCCTCCGTGCTTAGGTCCCTTGAGGGAGCCAAGTGCCGCAGCTATTGCAGAGTATGTGTCCGTTCCGGAGCTGGTCACAACATGTGTTGTAAATGTCGAATTGTTGCCGCCACCGTGCTCCATGTGAAGCACCAGCGCCATGTCGAGAACCCTAGCCTCAGTCCTTGTATACTGCCGGTCAGGTCTAAGCATCCTCAGGAAATTCTCGGCTGTGCTAAGCTTCGGGTCCGGATAGTGGATGTAGAAACTGTCGCCGCATTCATAGTGGTTGTATGCGTGGTAGCCGTACACCGCCATCATTGGAAATGTTGATATAAGATTCAGGCACTGCCTGAGGACATTGGACAACTCCAGATTATCCGTGTCATCGTCATATGATGAGAGTGTCAGCACACATTTGGACAAGAGCGTCATGATATCCTTGCCAGGCGCCTTCATGATTACATCTCTCGTGAAGTTGGTGGGAAGCGTCCTGCTCTCTGAGAGAAGCTTCGTAAACGAGCCAAGCTCCTCGCGGTTTGGAAGCTTGCCAAACATGAGAAGATACGCCGTCTCCTCGAAGCCGAATCTGTCATCCTTAATAAAACCGTCCACAAGATCTCTTATATTGTAACCTCTGTAGTAGAGTCTTCCGTCACACGGAACGCTCTTACCGTCTACTATCTCGCTTGATTCAATCTTGGATATCTTGGTAAGTCCCGATAAAACGCCCTTGCCGTTGATATCTCTCAGTCCCCTCTTAACATTATACTGTTCATATAGATTCACATCAATCTCGCTGTTTTCAAGGCACAGCTTAGATAATGACTTTATCTGTTCGTAGTCAAGCTTTAATTCTGTCTTTGCCATATTCTCCTCCAAAAATAGTATTTACGCCGGGCCGCGAATAGGTTAATTCTAACCTAAGAACATTTTTAAAACAACATTATTTATGTTAACATTTTGTAAACTAAAAAATCAGAGGCCAAAATAGCCTCTGATTTATATTATATGGACAATTATTCAAATACTGAGCAGATCTTCGAGGTGTTTTTGATACCGTACTCGCCGCTAACCAAAACATCTCCCCAGTCGTCTGACAGGTCTGAGCCGTTCCAGTACTCTGCGATGTCTAGATACTCCACTCCGCCGCCGTTGCCCTTCCAGCTCCAGCCCAGATAGCCTATGTTATTCTCCGTGCAATACTGCATTATAAATGCTTCGTCCACGTCGCCGTCAGAGTGCTTGTAGCCAAACTCTCCCACGCACACGCAGAGGTTCTGGTCGGTTGCACCTGTGAGCCCCTTCGTGATGGTTGTCTCGTTCTTGCCGGCCGCGCCGTACATGTGGATGGAGAACATGGTGTTGGCGTCAGGGTCTGATTCAAACACATCCATGCCATAGTCGGCGATGCACTGTGAATACTGTCCCCAGCCCGCTGCGTCAACCATGATTGTGTTCTTAATTCCAGCCTCTCTAATTCTTGGAATAACGCTCTCGTATGCCTGCGCCCACTTCTCTGTGCCGCTCCAGCTGCCGTACCATTCGTTGGCAATGTTTAGAATGACATATGCCTCATTGCCGATAAGAGCATCCTTCACATCTATCCAGTAGTCAGCGATGGTCTCTAAGGTCTCAGCCTCGTTGTCGCCTGTTCCGTCGTGAACCTCCACGATGGCAATCATGTTCAGGTTTTTGCAAATGTTTATGAGCTGGCTCACAACTATAGCATCGTCCCTGTTATACTGTATACCGCAGCCCAGAACTATTCTTACACAGTTGCTTCCTGTCTCAGAGATGCCCTTGAGCGACACGCCGTCCTGGGTTGCAAACCAGCTGTGGGCCTCGTTGATACCTCTTAACACAAACTCCTCGCCGTTGGCGTCTAAGAGCTTCGTTCCATCAACCTGGAAGCCTCCCGTTATCTCTGCCACCGTGGTGGTCTCGGCCTCCGTGGTGACCTCTTCGGTCGTGGTCTCAGGTGCTACAGTCGTCTGTTCGGCAGTGGTTGTCTCCTTCTCGTCGTTTACTGCACATCCTCCCATAATCATAGCCATGCTAAGGGATAGTGCCAGCATTTTAAGTCTTCTCATTCGTTTCCTCCTTCTAACACCGCGCCGTTAACGGCCTTCACGGTTTTTGCTATCTTTTGTCTTATATCTCCTGAGTAAATGCTCTTCAGGTACGCCTTCTGCTCATCTGTGAGCGTCTTGGAGCATTCAAACACATTGCCATTATTCTCTCTGTAAAGAATAAACCTGAGATAATATGTCTCTTCACCCTTCTTAAGAGTTCCGATATTTAGCACATCATCCCCTGTGTATCCGTCGTCAAAATCCGTGTATTCAAACCTGATAAGATATGCCCTCTTATCTTCTCTGCCGTACTCCATGACCACACAGCTGCCGCTGTATCTTAGGCTCACCATGCCCAGCCATTCTTCCGGAATGCAAAACGATACGTCCTTATACGTAATCTCCCTGCTCATAGGAGTGATCAGATTAACTAAGTCATAGAGACCATTCCTGAACACTCTGTAGTTTTTGGGGAAGTTATTGGACCCCGAGGCGCTTATTTTGCTGCCGTCTAGAAGCTTCGCATCAAAATTCATGGTGGTGCCGTCCAAAACTCCCGGAGGATTATTGCCCACAAAACCATTCCATTTGTTCACTCTGTTTTGCTTAAACAGAGCATTTACAGTTTCCGCAAGCTCCCTTCCGCCCTCGACAGCGTTAACCACCCTGTCAGTGTTAACATATTCGCTGTCCACATAATCAGAGGTTCTGATAATGCTTCTCAGGACCGCTTTGTCGCCGTCGAAGCTGTAGGCGTAACCTTCCTCCTGGGCTGAACAATTGTTTTCCAGAAGCTCGAAACTGGTAACTACCATATCTTTCCCAGGTTCCACTGTCTCAGGGGGAAGGTTGTCACCGTCCTGCGCATTGTCAGTGACCGGCTTATTAAAATAATCCCTGATCTTGTCAAATAAGCTCATGCGCCCTCCTTAAATATCAACCGTATCGCCCTCAGCCAGATAGCTCATTCGAGCGATATATGGCTTCAGGAATTCGTACTGCGCCACACCTGTACAGTGGCATGTGTAGTAGTCAATGTTGTAGTTGTTAAGCGTTTTGCCAAAACCTGCCAGTCTCTCGCCTAACTCCTCCTTCATAAAGTGGAAGCCTCCCACTAACACGTCAGGCTTATACCACTCGCAGATATTTATGATTCCCTGATGGGAGCAGCCGCTTATAAGCACGCGCCTTCCGTCCTCAGTGATCATCAGATAGTGCTCGTGTCTGAAATCCTCAGGGACAAGCTTATCGCCGTCGTAGAAGTCAAGCCCTGCGCTTCCCATGTCGATGACCTTCTCACTTCTAGGCATCAGAATGCTCAGCTCATCGTCGATAGTCAAGTCACCATCCGTGTATATAACCCTCTTCTGGAAGTCCGCGTCGTCAATCCAGTCGCGGTTTAGGCCAATATATCTGTCCGCCCCGTGGTGGTGACGCCCGAAGGCATACCTGCTCATGTAAATGCTGGCCCTATCGTTCACCTGTGTAAACGCCTTAAGCCCGCCGCCATGATCGTAGTGGCCATGTGACAAAACACAGATGTCCACTGTGCTAAGGTCAACGCCAAGCTTCTTCGCATTTTCTAAAAACAGTGTGCTCTGACCGCTGTCAAACAGTATCCTATGCTTCTTCGTCTCAATATAGAGACTCAGACCGTGCTCCACGCTAAGTGTTGTCCTGGTGGTATTCTCAACCAGCGCTGTAATCTTCATATCCGTCTCCGTCAGTTCATTTTTCTTGATAATTCGCGCCTCTGTCTGGCGTGCTCCCACTCTTCCCTGTCCTCCTCAGTCTCAAGGAGAAGTCCCGGAAGCTTCGCAGGTTTATCATTCTCGTCCAGACCGACCATGGTAAAGTAGGCAATATTTATGAGCTCCCTCTTGCCGTTTATGTGCTCAACGCTCGTCTCCACCTTGACCTCCATGGATGTGTTTCCGACAAATGTTGCCTTGCCGTTTAACACGATGGTGTCTCTCAGATATGCTCCGTGTAAAAACTTAAGATTGGTCACAGAGCCCGTGACCACGCTCATCTGCGCATGTTTTCTTGCCACCAAAACCGCAACCTCGTCAATCCAGCCCATGAGCGTACCGCCGTAGAGTCTGTTTGCAGAGTTAAGATCGATTGGTTTAATAATGTGATAGGTCTCCACCATAGAGTGGGCGACATTTTTCATCTCTGACATAATCACTCCGTTTTATATTTTATTGCCTTCCTTAAAAAGCTTCATCATCTCGTTGGTGAGGGACGATTCGTCCGGCTGCAGCACTATATCCTCCCTACGCGTCCACTGAGCGTATTTAAGCTCTCCCTCGTCCATGTGAATGGTGTCATCTCCGTCCACATCGCAGTAGTAGCCCATCAGAATATCGCCTGCAACCCCCCATGGCTGTGACTTATAGTAGCGGATGTTTTTGACATGTATCCCCGCCTCCTCCATAACCTCTCTGGCCACGGTCTCCTCCATGGTCTCGCCAATCTCTGTGAATCCCGCAACCAACGCGCTGTGGTTGTAGCCGCGCCTGTATTTTGTGATCAGAAGCCTGTCACCGCTTATTACTCCCACGATAACCGCCGGCATAATCCTGGGATACGCCGTGTAACCGCACACGGGACACACCTTCGCCCTCTCCTTATCGGAGTGCTCCATGCGTTTCCCACATCTGCCGCAGTATACGAAGTCCCGGTACCAGTCCGCCAAATGCTTTCCGATGGTGGAGGCAAACACCCTGTATCTAGGGCCAACCTTAGATTCCCTTAGGTCCTTAATATTTCTAAGTGCATATCCCGAACCGTCCTGCACATGCTCCATGGGATCATCGCTCTGTAAGAGAAAATACCTCTCATCATCTATGGAAAACAGATATACAAGAGGTTCTCTGATCTCCCCTATAATCTCGCAGACCTTGGGAAATGTTATCTCCCCATCGATACCTGCCACAACCTGCCTGTCCACAATCATAAGGACATTATCCTGTGATGCAGGCTTAGCGTCAGGCTTATATGAATTATCCAGTTTTCTCGGGAAAATATCCTGAATCATCATGGTAAAACCTCACGAATTCTTAGTTGCCATATAGTCAGTGTGGTCAAGCTCCTTAAAAGGATTGTAGTCAAAGTTTTCGCTTACCTCCTCGTTAATCCTTCTCGTGTCGGCAATCCTCTTCTTCTCAGAATTAATCATGCCGTCTCTGACCGCGTAGAGCTCCTTAATATTGTTCTTAACAATCACCAGATCCTTCTCTATGGTCTGCCTGATCTTCTCCTTGTAGAAGTCGTCAACCGCCTCCACATAGTCCTCAAAGGAGTTGTCGAGAAGCTCATAGATCTTCGCAATCGACGGGCTGATTTTGGCATAGCCCACCGCCATAAGGTTGAAGAAGTCGTCGCAGACATTTTTAGAATCGTCCAAAAACCACTCCGGCAGATAGCTTCTCACATTCTCAAACTGTTTTCTGAGCAGACTTAGAGGCTCCAAAACCTCCTTAAAAATCGTGTCCCTCATTTCCTTGGGAAGATCCTCCCAGCTGTCGTACACAGAGTAAGTGGTCTTGCCGTAGGTGAATTCATATGCATAGCGATAGCTCTTCTCGTAGGGGTCCTTAACCAGTCCCACAGAGCGAAATATCGTGAGAAGCGACACGCCAAATGTCACCAGACCCGTGATAAGAATCATCGCCCCAAATATTGTGAGAGTTGTCGTAAATATTGGATGAATGTCAAAATCAGCCCCGTTAATCCATAGCCCCGCTCCAAGCGCACTCAGCAGCGCTCCAAGCAGAGCAAACGGAAGAGTCTCGTTAACCACTTTGCTTTTTTTCATAATGTATCACATCCTTCCTGCTATTTTGCAGGCTTGTGAGTCAGGTGATACAGAAGAAGTACCATCTCCGTGTATTCCTTGCGCTCCTCATAGTTTTCCAGAGAATATCTGATGATGGCCTGGACCTTGCCCATGCCCTTCGTAAACTCCTGCGCATCGATATTCTCTACCTTGTCAAATATATACTTCTTGGTCTTTGCAACCTCGACGATCTGCTCCATGGTACTCTGAAGCTTCTCATCGTCGTATGCCCTGTCGAGGTCACTGGTAAGCTCCATGCACAGCTCGCCAAAATCGCGCTTCATGTTCACCCTCTTTTTAAGAGGCAGATAGATGCCGACCACGCAAAGGCATGTCACAGCGATGATTAAGAGCACCATCAAAGCCACAAACAGGCCGTTAAAACCGTTGTCGCGAATGCTCTCCACCACCTTGGCTATAAGTGCCAGGTCGATAAATGCTCCGACCACGCCTATGCACACCAGTATCCTTATGGGAAGGTGCAGATTCTTCTCGTAATACTGCGCCTCAAATTCAATATTTGACTTCTCCCACAGCGATCTCTCGCTGCTCAAATCTATCTCGTCCAGCTTACTCATAACCATCACCTGTCTATTGCTTTCTCCCAAGGTGTCACCTCAGGCCATCCTGTAGTATCAAAATAGTGTCTGATATATTCGCTCATGTATTTAAGCTTCGCCTGCAGCTTCTCAGACTTTAACGCAGGGTTGTCAGTCTGAACACATGCGTACTCCGTAAGTCTTGCGCGGTCCTCGGTGCTAAACAGCATCGCGTAGTTGTCGATGAAATACACACCATTAACATCTATCACGCCGCTCTGGTAGCCGTAAATTGTGTATTCCTGTCCAAACGTCTCGTCGGTAGTGTCATAGTTTGCATAACTATCCTCGTATGTGAAGCCCTCAGGGTTTAATGCATTCCACTTCGCCTCTGAAAACACAGGATCATCCTCCAGCCACACAAGATTGTTTATGTAGTTGTCGATTACATGGCTGAATTCATGGTAAAATGTCTGCTCAAACTCCAGCCCGTACACATCAATAAACACGTTGTGGGATGTCCATGTGGTTGAAGCTAAACCGTTTGCCTGGTTTACAGTCTCATACTCCTCCTTGCCAATCATCGCGCCTGTGAGACACAGGATTACACCTTCAGGGGTGTTTTCATCCTTAAACTGTGCGAAGAAGCCATCGGGGTACTGGTCTGTCACCTTCTCGATTTTAGCGAGCGCCTGCCACAAAACATTCT
This sequence comes from Lachnospiraceae bacterium, assembly GCA_024699325.1. Classification (GTDB taxonomy): domain Bacteria; phylum Bacillota; class Clostridia; order Lachnospirales; family Lachnospiraceae; genus UBA4292. Next base: position 10,166 of record JAILPS010000036.1, read on the forward strand.
CATCGTTACATGCCTCAACATTAAAATCAAAAGCGACATCGTCATACTCGTGGACATCGTCGCCGATAACAATCACCAGATCCTTCTCATAGCCAAGCGCCTGCGCGTATTCGTTAACACACTCGTACTTCTGCTTGAGAAGAGACACCATGTATTTCATAGGGTCATGAATCTGCAGCGCCTCCACAAACTGTGCATCAGATTCGTCTCCCAAATCACCCTTATTAAACACTATGTCTCCGGCAGTGGCGCACACATCCATATCCACCATGAATATGCGGGACTTGTTGCCATCCTTAAACCTGTAAACAGAATACAGCTCGCGATCATCATTCATGGTTCCATAAGTCCAGACATATCCCTCATCGCCGTAGAACTCCCTCAGATTGACCTTTCTGCTACTCTGTGACTTAAAATCCAGCTCCTCAACCAAGCCATCGTTCTCCTCGTCACTTGCCCACATGATTAAGCCGTTGTCGGTCATCGCACAGTTACCCCAGGACTTATAGCCCTCGAATGCACACCATACAACCTCTGACTCGCCGCGAATACCTGAAAAGAAACGCTTGTCATCATATTCGTAGTTGGTGTACATGCCAACGTATCTGTCGCCATATGTATACATGTTTTTGCAAATGCATGTCTTTGAAACAGGATTTGCTTTCTTACAGTCACTTATGTCGTAGTTATAGAAACACTCCTCGCCGTCAACATACATTCCCACAACCAGTTCATTGTCGTCGTAGAGAATTCCTGAGAGGTACAGATCAACATACTCCTCGATGTCAACGACGCAGTAGAGCTGTCCGTCGTTCATATCCAGGTACCAGACATCTCCGTCATATGCGTAGTATCCGCCGTGCTCGTCATGCCTAAGCATCACGCCGTAGATATCAAAAGACTCGTTGTCTGGATTTGCCTTAATCCACTCCTCATAGTCAAATGAAGCGCTGATCTCCAGGTTTTTATCAAGCCACACATAGGAGCATCTCTCCCTCTGTGTAAGGCATATGCTTCCGTCCTCCATGATTATCGTGGAGTTGACCTCCGCGGTCATGTCAGGAAAAAGCTTGCTGACCTCTTCCTCGCCTGTCTTAATGTTTAACAGCCTGACCATGGTTCCCGACACATCCTCTGTGCTCTCATCGCTCTCCTCAAACAGCAGCCCATAGCGGGATTCCACAATCAGGAAATACTCTCCGTAGAGTAAAACCTTATAGTCGTCATTCTCCCATGTGTGCTCAAACTCAAAAGCCTCAACTCCCGGCTCATCAACCACCAGCTTATCCTTGTAGGCAAACTCGTCAATAGTTGTGGTCTCAGGTTCAGTCTGCGCCTGCGCTGTGGTCTCTTCCTGCGTGGCAGTATCTGCCGCTGTGGTAATCTCAGCCTCTGTCGATTCGTTAGTAGGCGCCTTAAAATCAGGCCCATCCTCTGCGTGACATCCGGCTAAGCTTATAAACATTGCCGCGCACACAAGCCCTGCCAGTATTCTCTTGTTATACATGTTCTCCCCTTATCACTGTCCGCCAGGCCCCTTAAACCTGACGCATTATTAATTGTCGGCCCTGTTATAGCCGTTCTTCATGTTATTGCTTGCTATGAGCAATATCTTATTAAGTGTCTCAGTGGTCTTATTCTTAACCATGTCAATGATTTCATCGTTGGCTTTGGCTGTGAGAGAATAATCCCCTGTTTTAATCATCTCTTTGTCGTATTTGAGCATGATGCGACGGCCTTCAGTAGGCACCGCCTCCTGGTATCTCTCAATCTCCTGAATACCTTTCGCATACACAGGATCCACAAGCGCCCCTATAAGCCTCGTGCTCCAGTAGAGGTTCTCCGTGGAGGTGTTAAGCGTCACATTGCTTAAATACTTGGGCATGCTGTGTACATTGGCATACACAGGAACTGCCGCGTTAAATGCGTTGGAGCCAAACATAATCCACTCCACGCCGCTTATCTCAGAAGGGACATTATCCCTGATCTGGCAGATACTTGTGACGCCCGTGCGATTGATGCCGATGGAACGGTACATCCCGCGCTTGCCCGTGTCGTGGCTTGAATAAGGATTGTAATCCGTGCCCTGATAGTATGATGAGAGGAGGTATTTGACATCCTCCACCGTCACCTTCTTGTCAGGCTTAAGCGACCATGGAATGTTGTCGCTTTCAGGCTTAAACTGCGCGTTCTCGCCGTCCCATGTATAGCTCTCAGGCGCTAAATATCTTCCCATAAACCACGCTCTTGGCGTGTTATACACGTGATCAGAATCGCTTCTTGACCCAAATGCATACCTGGGGTTAAACTCCTCGCCCTTATTAAGATTCAGGCAATATTCCTCCATAAACTCCTTAAGGTCCTTCGAGCACATATTTTCCTTCTGTGCACCGTACGCATCGTCAAAATCGAAGCGGTCCATGCCAAACTGGTTGGGCGCTAAAACCACCTCGTCGTCCTTAATTCTTCTGGCCATCCAGTGGTGACCGCCGATGGTCTCTAACCACCACACCTCGTTCACATCGTTGAACGCGATACCATTTGATTCGTATGTACCGTATTTTTCAAGAAGCTCTCCCAGGCGGATTACTCCCTCTCTTGCGCTCTTGATATACGGAAGAACCAGCACCACGATGTCCTCCTCGCCGATGCCGCCTATCATATCCTTCTGCCCCTTCTTAGTGGCCTTCATATACTCCACAAGAGGGTCAGCCGCCAGCACTCTAGGGTTTGACGTTATGGTCTCCGTGGCTGTCATGCCCACATTGGCTGCGTTGATGCCCGTCGCGGCCCAGATGCCGTTCTTAGGATCCACGCTTGGACATGACGTGTATCGCATAGGGTTGTCCGGAAGTTCAATCTCTAAGTGTGATATCACACTCTTATACTTCCTAGGCTGTTTGTCAGGCTCCACCACAATCATCTTCTTCACATCGAAGTGACCGTCGTCCGTCCTGGCTATCATGGTTGAATTATCATTGCTGGCCGCCTTGCCGACCAGAAGTGTTGTACATGGCATAATGCTACCTCCAAATATCTATCCTAACATTCTACTACATTACTGCCAAATAATCTATTATTTTTTGTATGGCTCGCCCTTGGCCAGCACGACATTGATAACCTCGACCTCTATCTTCTGCCAAACATTTTCAAGCACATACGGCTCGTTAGCGATATAGTCGTCAAGCTCACTTCTGCTGTCAAAATCCATGACCAGCATGGAGCCCTTCATCTTCCCCGCTTCGTCTAAAAGTCCGCCTGCCACAACGATATGCTCCCTAAGCTTATTCATGCCCTCTAAGTGGCGTGGTCGCACCTCCATGCGCTTCTCAAGCATTCCCTCTCCGTCATAGGCCTTAACTATAAACTGCATTATATTATCCTCCTGATAAATACATATTAATTGCAAACATTTCCCCTAGATTATAAATGTATGATATATTTGTTGTCAATTGCTCCCGCGAAACATTAAGGAAATGTAAATTCTTTTTTTACAAATATAGGTCAAAAAAGCTTCAGCCCATGTTGGACTGAAGCTCTTAAATGTGAATATTTTCAAATAATCTCTCAACTATTCACCTATACATACAGGAAGTTACTCATCGTTTAGCTGTTTCAAAATTTTAATAGCATCATATTTCAATTATAGCTTGCTATCCTTTTGTTAATACCATACACTCTGTCGAATTAGTAAATCCCATTTTTTCATATAGTGGTCTTCCCAATGTGGTAGCATCAAGACTAATCTCTGTAGCCCCTTTTTCCCACGTCTTCTCAATCAGCAATTCAACCATTTTACGGGCAATCCCCTTACGACGATATTCACTTTTTGTATAGACATTCATCAGATGAGCCCGTTTCCCCGTGGGATGTTCAAATGTAGGCATTATCCTAATAAAACTCATTGATGCACAACCGATAACCACATCATCATCCATAGCAAGAACAGTCAGATGGTCT
>JAILPS010000037.1 GCA_024699325.1 Lachnospiraceae bacterium
AAATATTACAGTAGGGATGGAATAGCCCGAACTCATACGCCTGTGGACACTGTGTAAGACATTGAGTTGCGCATCATCGTAGCCAACGCAGTAGTGGTTGAAGCAGGAAGCTCCGACTTCTATAAGTCGGAGTAGTTCACTTATGTATTCGAGAGAGATTACTTTGATTACATCGTTGTGGTTAATGCTTTTAGTGGTGAGGTAGTGTACAGCGACAGTACTAAGTAGAGTTGTATAAACAACTAAGCAGAATAACATTTTGATAACATGTCAAGTTCCTGGCGAAACTTGACATATGCAGGGGGCTTGACAGCCCCCTGTTATTATTTTATCATTTTACAGAGAAGAAATTGTCAGATTCTTCTGCAGAATTCATGTGTGAAGCGTGGTTGTGATTGATATGGATAAGGTCAGAATAAATAAATATTTAAGCGAGGTCGGATACTGCTCCAGAAGGCAGGCCGACGCTTTAATTGAGGCAGGCAAAATTATGGTTAACGGCCATCAGGTCGTAAATGGCGAGAAGGTTGACGATAGCGACGAGATAGTTATAGAAGGTCAGAAGCTTAACGCCAGAGCGGGTGATATTTTGCCTGTTTTTCTTGTGTTTAACAAGCCTCGGGGCGTAGTCTGTTCGAGTGAGGGACAGGGAAGTGTCACTGTCGAGGAATACCTTAAATATCCGCAGAGAGTGTTTAGCGTGGGAAGACTTGATAAGGAGAGTGAAGGGCTTCTCATCCTGACCAATCAGGGGGATGTGGCGCAGCGCATATCCAAAGCGCGTTTTAACCATGAGAAAGAGTATGTGGTCACTGTTGACAGGCCTGTGACGGAGGAGTTCTTAGAGAAAATGAGGGCCGGGGTACATATTCTTGGCACCGTGACCAGACCGTGCAGGGCATGGAAGACAGGTACTAAAAGTTTTCATATTGTGCTTACCCAGGGCTTAAACCGCCAGATAAGAAGAATGTGTGATGAATGTGGCTGCCACGTGACGAAGCTTAAGCGCATAAGAGTTATGAATATTAAGCTGGGGGATTTAACAACCGGAGCGTACAGGGATTTTACAGAGGAAGAGCTCAAAGAATTGATGAAAATTCTTGGAAAATAAATATTAATATTGGAGGTTTATCATGAACTACGAGGAGTATAAGAAACTGTGTGAGACCATAGATTATCACATGGACAGATATTATAACCAGGATGAGCCGGAGATATCGGACTACGAATATGATCAGCTCATGATTGCTCTTAAGAAGGCTGAAAAGGAGCATCCTGAGTGGGTTACCAGCGCTTCTCCCAGCCAGAAGATTGGCGGAGTTGCCAAGCGCGAGGCGGGGGTTAAGATTACACATGATGTTCCCATGCTCTCAATCGAGGATCTGTTTGACAAGGCGGATGTGGAGGCCTGGGTTTTCAAGGTTAAGAGCATGCACCCTGACGCGACATTTAGCGTGGAGGTTAAGGTTGACGGCCTTAGCATGACGCTCAGATATGAGAAGGGCGATGATAATATGCTTCATCTGACGCTTGCAGAGACCAGAGGTGACGGTGTTGTGGGTGAGGATGTGACTGCCAACGCTTTGATGATTCCTGATGTCAAGAGAGTGTTAGACCTCCCATATGACAGCCTGCAGATAAGAGGCGAAGTATATATGAGCCATGAGGATTTTGAGAGATTTAATGCCATTCAGGAGAAGAACGGCAGGAAGCTTGCGGCTAATCCAAGAAACCTTGCGGCAGGAACACTTAGACAGCTTGACCCTTCCATAACCAGGGACAGAGGGCTCAAGATGTTTATATTTAACATCCAGCAGGGACCTAAGGAGATGATGGAGAGCCATATCAGGGCACTAGAAGTGCTTAGCGCGAAGGGCGTGGAGACGGTCATTCACAGGAGATGCGAGACGGCTTCAGAGGTCTTAGCGGCAATAGATGCCATAGCAGATATGAGGGAGCAGCTCACATTTGACATAGACGGAGCTGTGGTTAAGATTGACCAGATAGCCTACAGGGATGACTTCCCTGCCGGAAGCAAGTATTCAAGCGGCCATGTGGCATATAAGTATCCTCCTGAGGAGAAGGATGTGTACATGGACGAGATATTGGTTGACGTGGGAAGAACCGGCAAGCTCACATTTACGGGAGTGTTCCACGACCCTGCGACAGGTAAGCCTGCAAGACTGTGCGGCACAAGTGTCAGCCGCGCAACACTTCACAACCAGGATTACATTAACGATATGAAGATTGGCGTCGGAGGCATATATAAGGTGTTTAAGTCAGGGGAGATTATCCCTAAGCTTAACGGCTGTGTGAAGGAGCCTCAGACTGTGTTTGCTGCGCCCAAAAACTGCCCTGTGTGCGGTGCGCCGCTGATACGCGAGGAGGATACCGCGGATATAAGATGTGTGAACGCATCCTGCCCTGCACAGCTGTCACGAACCATCTCTTACTTTGCGTCAATCGACGCCATGAACATAATAGGTCTCGGCGAGACAATTGTGGACGCGCTTGTGAAGGAGGGCTTCCTCAGAAGCGTTGCAGATATCTACACTCTGAAAAACAGAAGGGATGAGCTGGTCTTAAAGGGCATCATAGGCAAGGAGAAAAACACAGATAAGATACTGGCCTCAATAGAAGCATCTAAGTCAAACGACGCCGTTAAGGTGCTGACAGGCTTAGGAATCAGAAATGTCGGCAAGAACACCGCCAGGGATGTGATGAAGCATTTTGATGATATCCGAGATTTGATGAAGGCGACGGATGAGGAACTCACGGCCATCAACGACATAGGTGAGACCACGGCAAAATGTATCACACAGTTTTTTGCGGATGATGACAACCGCGCGGTTATCGATTCTCTTGAGCGGGAGGGAGTAAACCTTGTCATGCCTAAGAGCGAGGACGGCACGGATATCTTAGCCGGAATGACTATCGTAGTCACAGGAACACTTCCGACTCTCGGCAGGAGAGAGGTCACCGAGCTCATCGAGAAGAACGGCGGCAAATGCGCCGGAAGTGTCAGCAAAAAAACAAGTCTGGTGGTTGCCGGAGAGGCTGCGGGAAGCAAGCTTACGAAGGCCAATGAGCTTGGCATCAGGGTGATTGACGAGGCCGAACTTCTCAAAATGTTAAAAATGTAAGAAATGTCATTTTGAGGTTGATTATTTTTGTTTGATATATTACAATGTTATTCGGTCAAATTTGGTTTTGAACATAAAATCGACAATGGAGGACTAGATATGAGCAGTATTGCACAGACATCTGCAGGCAGAAGAATCGAGAGCCTGTTGGATGACGGCAGCTTCGTTGAGATCGGTGGATGCGTGACAGCGCGTTCCACAGATTTTAATATGTCTGCCAAAAAACTGCCTGCTGATGGTGTTATAACAGGTTATGGCACAATCGACGGCAACCTTGTATATGTCTACAGCCAGGATGCGTCTGTATTAGGCGGAACCATGGGCGAGATGCATGCAAAGAAGATTTCTAACATTTATTCACTTGCCATGAAGATGGGAGCACCTGTAGTCGGAATGATCGACTGCGCAGGACTTCGTCTGCAGGAGGCTACGGACGCCCTCGCTGCATTTGGCGGACTCTATCTTGATCAGGTGAACGCAAGCGGAGTTATTCCACAGATCACAGCTGTTTACGGCACATGTGGCGGTGGTATGGCGCTTGTTCCTGCACTTACAGATTTCACATTCATGGAAGCTAAGAGCGGCAAGCTTTTTGTAAATGCTCCTAACACACTTGACGGCAACTACACATCTAAGTGTGACACAGCATCTGTAGCATTCCAGAGTGAGGAGGTTGGAAGCGTTGATTTTGCCGGAACAGAGGAGGAGATCGCTGACAAGATCAGAGAGCTCATCGCTTTAATTCCAGCTAACAACGATGACACAGGTGTATATTCTGAGTGCTCAGACGACTTGAACCGTCTCACAGACGGCATCGACGCAGGCGCAGCTGACGCAGCATATGTATTGTCACAGATTGCTGACGGCGAGGCTTTCTTCGAGGTTAAGGCTGATTACGCTAAGGAGATGGTTACAGGTTTTATGCGCCTTAACGGTCTCACAATCGGCGCAGTTGCAAACAGAAGCGCAGTATTTGACGAGAACGGCGAGGTTTCAGAGAAGCTTGGAACAGTTCTCACAGCTAAGGGCTGTAAGAAGGCGGCAGACTTCGTGAAGTTCTGTGATGCATTTGATATTCCTGTATTATCACTTACACAGGCTACAGGTTTTAAGGCTGACAAGTGCAATGAGAAGAGAGTTGCCGCTGCGGCAGCATCACTTGCGAAGGCATTTGCAGACGCTACAGTCGCTAAGGTTAACGTAATCATCGGCGACGCATACGGTACTCCATATGTTGTTATGAATTCTAAGGCAATCGGCGCTGATATGACATTTGCATGGCCAGAGGTTTCTGTGGGCATGATGGATGCCACAAGCGCAGTCAAGATTATCTACGCTGACGAGATCAGCAAGGATGCTTCAATCATCTCTGAGAAGTCTGCTGAGTACTCAGCACTTCAGAACAGCGCTTCAAGCGCAGCGGCTAGAGGATATGTTGACGCTATAATTGAGCCAGCTCAGACTCGCAAGAACCTTATCGCCGCTTTTGAGATGCTCTACACTAAGAGAGAAGACAAGCCGGTTAAGAAGCACAGCGCTAACTGATAAGGAGGCAGGTTCATGAATTTAGAAACATTAGAGACTGCCCTTGTTAACACACTCATAGGTATGGGTACGGTTTTCGTAATCCTTATCGTTATCAGTTTGATTATCTCTCTCTTCAAATACATCAACAAGTTTGAGGCCGCTCTGAAGAAGAGCAAGGAGCCTGCTACACCCGCTCCTGTTGCAGCGCCTGTTGTTGTAGAGGAAGTCGAAGAGGAGACTGATGATTTAGAGCTTGTGGCAGTTATCACAGCTGCGGTTGCAGCTTGCATGGGAACAGAGAATACGGACGGCTTCGTGGTTCGTTCTATCAGACGTTCTCCAAATAACAGATGGTAAATTAACGCGTAAAGCGAAAGGAGTAATATGAAGAATTATTTAATTACCGTTAACGGTGTGGAATACGAGGTATCCGTAGAAGAGGTTGAGTCAGGCGCAGTCAGCGCAGCTCCTAAGGCTGCACCTAAGGCTGCTCCTAAGGCAGCACCTAAGGCAGCTGCCAAGGCTAGCGCAGGCGCTGGTTCTATTAAGGTTGCAGCAGGTGCTGCAGGTAAGATTTTCAAGGTTGAGGCTAAGGTTGGCCAGGCTGTTAAGGCTGGTGACACAGTTGTCATTCTTGAGGCAATGAAGATGGAAATCCCAGTTGTTGCTCCACAGGACGGAACAGTTGCAAGCATCGACTGCAACGTAGGCGATGCAGTTGAGCAGGGTGCTACACTCGCAACATTAAACTAATCAATCTGTTTTGTCGGACACAATGGAGGTTTTAAGATGATCATTGAAACATTTACTAACCTTCTGCATCAGACAGCCTTTTTCAATCTCACATGGGGCAACTATGTGATGATTCTGGTGGCGCTTGTATTCTTATACTTAGCCATCGGTAAGGGCTTTGAGCCACTTCTTCTTGTGCCTATTTCATTTGGTATGCTGCTTGTAAATATCTACCCTGATATTATGGCAGAGCCTTATGTTGAGACACTTGCGGACGGCACAACTATTGAACATGCCGGAGGTTTGTTACACTATTTCTACATTTTGGATGAGTGGGCAATTCTGCCATCACTTATCTTCATGGGCGTCGGAGCCATGACTGACTTCGGTCCGCTGATTGCCAACCCTAAGAGCTTCCTCCTCGGAGCTGCAGCTCAGTTTGGTATCTATGTCGCATACATAGGTGCTATGCTTATGGGATTCGACGGCAAGGCAGCCGCAGCCATCTCAATCATCGGTGGCGCTGACGGTCCTACATCTATCTTCCTCGCTGGTAAGCTTGGACAGACTCAGATTATGGGACCTATCGCTGTTGCAGCATATTCTTACATGTCGCTGGTTCCAATCATCCAGCCACCTATCATGAAGTTGCTCACAACAGAGAAGGAGAGAAAGATCAAAATGGAGCAGCTTCGTCCTGTAAGTAAGCTCGAGAAGATCTTATTCCCTATCATCGTTACAATCGTAGTTTCGCTTATCCTTCCAACAACAGCACCGCTCATCGGTATGCTGATGCTTGGTAATCTCTTCAGAGAGTCTGGCGTTGTTCGTCAGCTTCAGGAGACAGCTTCAAATGCACTTATGTACATCGTAGTTATCCTTCTTGGCACATCAGTAGGTGCTACAACATCTGCTGAGGCATTCCTTAACTGGGATACTATCAAGATCGTCATCTTAGGTCTTTTGGCATTTGCATTTGGTACAGCTATGGGTGTTATATTTGGTAAGATCATGTGCTGGGCAACAGGTGGCAAGGTTAACCCTCTCATCGGTTCAGCAGGTGTTTCAGCCGTTCCTATGGCAGCGCGTGTTTCACAGAAGGTTGGTGCTGAGGCGGATCCTACAAACTTCCTTCTCATGCATGCAATGGGTCCTAATGTAGCGGGCGTTATCGGTACTGCGGTTGCAGCCGGAACATTTATGGCTATATTCGGAGTATTTTAAATAAAGGAGTAAACTCATGGCAGAGATTGTAAAAAAACCAATTAAAATCACCGAGACTATTCTGCGTGATGCACATCAGTCTCTTATCGCTACAAGAATGACAACAGAGCAGATGCTCCCTATCATCGATAAGATGGATAAGGTTGGTTATCATTCAGTAGAGTGCTGGGGTGGAGCAACATTTGACGCGTCACTTCGTTTCCTCAAGGAGGATCCATGGGAGCGCTTAAGAAAGCTTCGCGACGGCTTCAAGAATACCAAGCTTCAGATGTTATTCCGTGGCCAGAATATCTTAGGATACAGCCACTATCCGGATGACGTTGTAGAGTACTTCGTACAGAAGTCTATCGCAAATGGTATCGATATCATCAGAATTTTCGACTGTCTGAATGACCTCAGAAATCTTGAGACAGCAGTTAAGGCAGCTAAGAAGGAGAAGGGACATGCTCAGATTGCTCTCTCTTACACACTTGGCGACGCTTACACACTTGACTACTGGAAGGATACAGCAAGACGTATCGAGGAGATGGGCGCTGACAGCTTATGTATCAAGGATATGGCCGGACTTCTCCTTCCTACGAAGGCAGAGGAGCTGGTTAAGGCTCTCAAGGAAGGAACCAATCTTCCTATCGACCTTCACACACACTACACCTCAGGTGTTGCTTCCATGACATACATGAAGGCAGTTGAGGCAGGTGTTGATATCATCGATACAGCAATGAGCCCTCTTGCTCTTGGAACAAGCCAGCCTGCAACAGAGGTTATGGTAGAGGCATTCAAGGGAACAGAGTTCGATTCAGGTCTTGACCAGAATCTTCTCGCTGAGATTGCTGACTACTTCGCACCACTTCGCGAGCAGTACTTAAAGAGCGGCCTTCTTAACCCTAAGGTTTTAGGTGTTAACATCAAGACTCTTCTCTATCAGGTACCTGGCGGTATGTTATCTAACCTGGTTAGCCAGCTCAAGGAGCAGGGCGCTGAGGACAAGTTCAACGACGTTCTCAAGGAGATACCTCGTGTTCGTAAGGACATGGGCGAGCCACCTCTTGTAACACCTTCTTCACAGATCGTTGGTACACAGGCCGTTATGAACGTTCTCATGGGCGAGAGATATAAGATTATGACCAAGGAGACGAAGGCACTTCTTCGCGGCGAGTACGGCCAGACAGTTAAGCCATTCAATCCTGAGGTTCAGAAGAAGGCCATCGGCGACGAGAAGCCTATCACATGCAGACCTGCAGATCTCTTAGAGCCAGGACTTCCTAAGTTTGAGAAGGAAGTTGCACAGTACAAGCAGCAGGATGAGGACGTGTTATCATACGCACTGTTCCCACAGGTTGCGACAGAATTCTTCAAGTATCGCGAGGCTCAGCAGACTAAGGTTGATCCTACAGTTGCAGACAAGGCTAACGCAAGTTATCCTGTATAATCACTGTAATTATAATTCTAAGGAGCTTCAGTTTTCTGAAGCTCCTTTTTGGGTAAATATATGAGCATTGTTGTAGTTGGCGCAGGTGCGGCAGGACTTATGGCTGCCATCAGCGCGGCATCTCTTAATAAGAGTGTTATATTGGTAGAGAAAAACGAAAAGTCAGGCAAGAAGATCTACATCACAGGCAAGGGCAGATGCAACATCACCAACGCCTGCGACAGGGATGATTTTTTTGAAAATATAGTGTCAAATCCGAGGTTTTTGTACAGCGCATTTGACGGATTTTCAAACTGGGATATGTACGCTTTCCTGGAGGAAAACGGCCTTCCCCTAAAGATTGAGAGAGGCGAGAGGGTGTTCCCTGATTCTGACAAATCAAGCGACGTCATAAGGACTCTGGAGAATAAGGCCAGAGAACTCGGCGTGGACATAAGATATAACACGAAGGTCACTAAAATCCTGTCAGAGGAGGCAGACGGCAAGAAATGTGTCTGCGGCGTGGAGACTGATAGGGGAAGGATTAGCGCCTCCTCGGTTATCGTGTGCACAGGCGGAATATCCTATCCGTCGACGGGAAGCGACGGAGACGGCTACAGGTTTGCCAGGGCATATAATCACGAGGTCACCAAGCTCTACCCCTCCCTTGTGGCATTTAAATGCAGGGAGGATATCTGCGGCAGACTTCAGGGGCTCTCGCTTAAGAATATCTCTATAAGCATTTACGAGGGCGGTGACAGTACCAAACCTCTCTACACAGAATTTGGGGAAATGTTATTCACACATTTTGGCGTGAGCGGTCCTGTTATTCTTACGGCCTCAGCGCTTCTGACAGATAAGCTTCAGACTCCTAAGGACCTCTATATTGACTTAAAGCCCGCCCTGACATTTAAACAGTTAGATGACAGGATGCTTAGGGAGTTTAAGGAGGGCAATAAGAGCTTTAAAAATGCTGTGAAGAGTTTCCTTCCAGTGAGGTTATTAGAGATAGTTTTAGAGGTTAGCGGTGTGGATCCTGACAAGAGCGTAAGCGTAGTCACGTCAGCCGAGAGGAAGGCTTTCATAGACGCGCTTAAGGGCTTAAAGTTGACAATAATATCCACCATGGGGTATAATGAGGCGATAGTCACGAAGGGTGGAATTAATGTCAGGGATATATCACCTAAGACTATGGAATCTAAGATTGTAAAGGGATTGTATTTTGCCGGGGAGGTTTTAGACCTGGATGCGTTCACGGGAGGTTTTAACCTTCAGATAGCGTGGAGCACAGGTTTTGCGGCCGGCAGATACGCGGTGGAGTAATATGGCATTTAACATTGCAATTGACGGTCCTGCAGGGGCAGGAAAAAGCACTATAGCTAAGAGAGTATCAGGCGAGTTAGGTTTTGTATATGTCGACACGGGCGCTATGTACAGGGCGATTGGTCTGTACTGCGTTATGAATAACATTGACATAAGCGACGAGAGCGCGGTGGTTGGCGAGCTTGAAAACATTGACGTTGACCTTAAATATATCGACGGCGTGCAGTGCGTTTTGCTTAACGGCGAGAACGTAAACGGCCTTATCAGAACCGAGGAGGTGAGCCGCGCGGCTTCGGTTGTTTCTGGCTACGCTCCTGTGAGAACATATCTTGTTTCCAAGCAGCAGCAGATTGCGAAGAATACGGATCTGTTGATGGACGGAAGAGATATTGGCACAGTGGTTCTTCCTGAGGCACCGCTTAAGATATATCTCACAGCCTCAAGCGAGGAGAGAGGTAAGAGAAGATATCTCCAGCTTAGGGAGAAGGGCGAGGAGTGCGATCTTGCCGAGATTATTAAGGATATCGAGGAGAGGGATTACAGGGATATGCACCGTGAGAACTCACCCCTTAAACAGGCTGACGACGCTGTTTTGATCGACAGTTCTTTTATGACTATCGACGAGGTTGTCGCAGAGATATTAAGACTTGTGGAAGAGAGAAGATAGTATGGAGATTATTCTTGCAAACAAGGCAGGTTTCTGTTTCGGAGTCGAGAGAGCAGTTAACCAGGTTCACTCAGAGAGGGATAAGGCCAATGGACCAATATACACATACGGCCCGATTATTCACAACAAGGAGGTTGTGAAGGAGCTTGAGCAAAGCGGTGTCTATGTGCTTAGCGAGGAGGATTCGCATAAGAAGGGTAACGGCATGGTGGTTCTTAGAAGCCACGGTGTAAGCAGACAGGTTCAGGAGGAGCTTATAGGTAACGGCTATGAAATATCTGACGCCACATGCCCGTTCGTCAAGAAGATTCATAAGATTGTCAGCGAAAAGAGCAGCGAGGGATATAATATCCTGATAGCCGGAAACCCTGACCATCCGGAGGTCAAGAGCATCATGGGATGGTGCAACGGCCCTGTGAAGGCGGTACAGACGCTTGAGGAGCTCGAACAGATACCTGAAGACTTTCTGAAAAAGGTTTGCGTAGTGGCTCAGACCACATTTAATTACAATAAATTTAATATTTTAGTTGCAAAATTACAAAAAACAATGTATGATATTCTAGTATTTAATTCGATTTGCAATGCAACTAAAGAGCGACAGGTCGAGGCAAAACAGTTGGCAGGAACTGTGGACTGTATGCTGATCGTTGGAGACACAAGCAGCTCCAACACTCAGAAGTTATATGAGATTTGCAAACAGGAATGTGCAAACACTCATTTAGTTCAGACGGCAGAGGAATTGGACGTCGGCTGGTTAGAGGGTGCAAAGAGAGTAGGTATTACAGCGGGCGCTTCGACACCGCACAATATTATAGAGGAGGTTCAAACAAAATGTCAGATTTAAGTTTTGAACAGTTATTGGACGAGTACGACACTAAAGTAAGAACAGGAGAGGTAGTAACCGGTAAGGTAATTGATGTTAAGCCGGATCAGATAGTTTTAAATATCGGTTACAAGGCCGATGGCGTTATTTCAAGAGGTGAGTACACAACAGAGGCAGGTGCTGATCTTACAACTAAGGTTAAGGTTGGCGACGAGCTTACATGCAAGGTCATTAAGCTCAATGATGGCGAGGGCCAGGTTCAGCTTTCATACCGCAGACTTGCGGCTGAGAGAGGAAGTGAGAGGCTCCAGGCTGCATTTGATAACCATGAGGTTCTCACAGCTAAGGTTAACCAGGTATTATCTGGCGGCTTAAGCGTGACAGTTGATGAGACAAGAGTTTTCATCCCTGCAAGCCTTGTATCAGATGTATTCGAGAAGGATTTATCTAAGTATCAGGATCAGGAAGTTCAGTTCGTGATCACAGAGTTCAATCCTAAGAAGCGCCGCGTTATCGGCAACTGCAAGGAGTTAATCGTTGCTAACAAGGAGAAGGCTAGAGAAGAGTTATTCTCAACAATCAAGGAAGGTCTTGTTGTTGAGGGCAAGGTTAAGAATGTGACAGATTTCGGCGCATTCGTAGACCTCGGCGGAGCAGACGGCCTCATCCACATCAGCGAGATGGGCTGGAGCAGACTTGAGAATCCTAAGAAGGTATTCAAGGTTGGCCAGGTTGTCACAGCATTTATCAAGGATATCAAGGGTACCAAGATTGCCCTTTCTATGAAGTTCCCAGATCAGAGCCCATGGGCTAAGGCAGATGAGAAGTACGCTGTCAACACTGTTGTTACAGGCAAGGTTGTTCGTATGACAGAGTACGGCGCATTCGTTGAGCTTGAGGATGGCATCGATGCTCTTCTTCATGTATCACAGATCTCTAAGGAGCGCGTTGGCAAGCCTGCAGACGTTCTTTCAATTGGTCAGGAGATTACCGCTATGGTTATCGACTTCAATAAGGAAGAGCACAAGATCAGCCTCAGCATGAAGGCTCTTCTTGAGGATGACGCTGATGAGACAGTGGCATCTACAGATGAGGCAACAGAGGAATAATTATGATTTTTCAGAGCCACACCTCAGGGTGTGGCTCGTTTTGTATGTGGACATGAAGATTATCGAGGATATTGTCAGATTAGAAGATTTAAATAATGTGATTATGCCGGGGGACGGTTTCTATCTGGATATAGAGACCACGGGACTTAGCGCGAGAACCTCCCAGATATATCTTATCGGCGTGGTTTTTATGGACGGCGGTGTGATTAAATACAGACAGTGGTTTGCTGAAGGGCTTGCTGACGAACAGGAGATGATCAGGGAATTTCTTTTGTTTGCCGGCAGGTTTAATAAGGTGCTGCATTTTAACGGCAACACATTTGACATACCATTTATCAGAAAATGCGCCTCAAACTACCACTTAAAATATCCGGAGAATCTGCAAAGCGTGGACCTTATGTTGTGTCTTAAGAGGTATGCCGCGCTTCTTAACATGACCAGCCTTAAGCAGAAGGCTTTTGAGGAGAGGCTTGGGATTAAGAGGGATGATGAATACTCGGGTGCGGAGCTGATTGACGTCTATAAGGCGTATGTGATTAATCCAGACGAGACGGAGCTTGACAAGCTTCTTCTTCACAACCACGATGACCTATACGGCATGCTTGAGCTCTCGAGAGCGCTCACCTATGAAAGTTTCATGGATTGTCCCATAAAGATCACTGAGGTAAATGTCTCAGATGAGCTCACAATAAGGGCAGAGTGTGAGGGCGTGGTATTTCCCTCCAGGGCAGAGTATAGAAGCGCAGAACTTTATCTGCTCCTGGAAGACAGCAGCGTTTTGTTAAGTGTTCCCGTGACTGACAGGGGCGTCAAATATTATTTTGACGACTATAAGAATTACTATTATCTCCCAGAGGAGGATGCGGCCATTCACGAGAGCATCGGCAGTTTTGTGGACAGTTCCCACAGGAAGAGAGCAACATTTGACACCTGCTATCAGCATGTAAATGCTTCGCTTATCAAGGACGAGAAGCAGGCGCTTAAGTACCTGAAGATGATGTATAGCCACTTCATGAAAACAAAACATAAATAGAAAATATGTTCGATTATTGTTGACACTTGTCTGACGCTGTGGTAGAATCACACCATATTATTGTACGAGAGGTATTATATGATATCATCAATTCATGGTAAGATTATATATGCGGATGCGGGATTTGTGATAGTGGAGTGCGCGGGCGTAGGCTATAAGGTTAACGTGCCTAAGGACCTGGTTATGACATATGGCATAGATGACGAGATACTGTTATACACATATCTGCAGTTTAGCGAGCAGAACGGTTTTGCCCTTTACGGCTTCCTGACGGTTTCCGAGGAGAAGATGTTTGAACAGCTCTTAGGGGTTAACAGCGTCGGGGCGAAGGTTGCCATGAGCATTTTGTCTGCCATGGGAGTGAACGGTATCGCTTCTGCCATAGCGTCGAATGATGCGAAGATGATTACCGCTGTTCAGGGCGTTGGCGCCAAGACAGCCTCCAAGATTATTCTGGAACTTAGGGACAAGATTGACTTAGAGGAGGCCATAGTGGTTCCTGTCAAGCACGCAGAGTACACAGTCACCATGAAGGAGGCCATAGAGGGCTTGGTTGCCTTTGGTTTTAAGGAGGATAAGGCCGCATCCATTGTCGCAGGCATCGAGGGCGCTGAGGAGATGGATTTCCAGCAGATTATGAATATTGCTCTTAAGAGGATTTGACATGGAGAAGAGACTTATAACAACTGAGGTCAAGAAGGAGGAGGAGGTTTTTGAAAACCACTTAAGACCCCAGCGACTTACAGAATATATGGGCCAGGAGAAGCTTAAGGAGACTTTGGGCGTCTATATAGCTGCCGCGAAGGAGCGCCATGAGCCGCTTGATCACCTTCTGTTTTACGGTCCTCCAGGACTTGGCAAGACCACTCTTGCGGGGGTTATCGCCAACGAGATGGGCACCAATATCAAGATTACCAGCGGACCGGCTATTGAGAAGCCGGGCGAGATGGCAGCTATTCTTAACAACTTATCAGACGGAGATATCCTCTTTGTCGACGAGATTCACCGCCTAAACCGCCAGGTTGAGGAGGTTATGTATCCCGCCATGGAGGATTTTGCCATAGATATCGTCATAGGCAAGGGCGAGATGGCGAAGTCCATGAGGCTCAACCTTCCGAAGTTCACGCTTATCGGGGCGACAACCAGGGCAGGACTTCTATCTGCGCCTCTCAGGGACCGGTTCGGTGTGGTTCACAAGATGGAGTATTACACACCTGAGGAGCTTCAGAAGATTATCCGCCGTTCAGCCACGGTGCTAGGCGTGGAGATTGATGCGGACGGCATGGTGGAGCTGGCCAAGAGAAGTCGCGGAACTCCAAGACTTGCCAACCGCCTGCTTAAGCGCGTCAGGGATTTTGCACAGATCAAGTATGACGGCAGAATCACAGGGGAGTCCTGCAGCTACGCTCTTGATATATTGGGAGTTGACAAGCTGGGTCTGGACTACGATGACAGGAAGATATTAAACACCATGATTGGTAAGTTTGGAGGAGGTCCTGTGGGAGTTGACACATTGGCTGTCGCTTTGGGCGAGGATGTCTCCACATTAGAGGATGTATACGAGCCCTACCTTATACAGCAGGGATTAATCATGAGGACCCCCAGAGGTCGTGTGGTGACTGAGTCTGGATATCTACATATGGGGGCTGAACCGAAGATTTTTAACTAGATTTTGCGTTTAGACTCTTGTATAACGCCGCTTTTTTGTATATAATGTTACCATATTAGTGACAGGGGATACCCTGCCCGGAAAACAGCGAGGTTTTCATATGGATAACAAAAGAAACGTGGAAGTCATAATCGGCGGTAAGGTTTATACGGTCAGCGGTTATGAGGAGGAGGCATATCTTCATAAGGTTGCGGCCTATATTAACGGTAAGGTTTTAGAGTTACAGTCACAGAGTGGTTTTTCGAAGCAGAGCTCTGATATGCAGAACGCGCTCATCCAGCTAAATATAGCTGATGACTATTTTAAGAAGATGCGCGAGGTTGAGGATCTGTCTGCTAAGCTCAGGGAGCAGGATAAGGAGCTGTACAGTCTCAAGCATGAGCTTGTTTCTTTAAAGATGAGAGCGGGACAGAGCGATACTAATAATTAGTTCATTTAGGGGAGCCTGTGTGGGTTCCCTTTTTAAATTATTATGAAGAGTGACAGAATAGAAATATTGGCACCTGCGGGGTCATTGGACGCCGTTAAGGCTGCCTACAGCGCAGGCGCAGACGCGGTTTATATCGGCGGCTCTAAATTTGGCGCCAGAGCATTTGCAGATAATCCCGACGAGGAGGGGCTTAAATACGCCATAGACTATGCCCATGTGCGGGACAGAAGTCTGTATCTCACAGTTAACACGCTTTTTAAGGAGCGCGAGCTGTGGGATGAACTGTATGATTACCTAAAGCCTCTTTACGAGCAGGGGCTTGATGCGGTTATCGTTCAGGATTTAGGTGTTCTTAAGTTTGTCAGGGAGAATTTCCCGGATATGCATATTCATGCCAGCACGCAGATGACCTGCACAGGCTATGAAACTGCGAAGATTATAGAGAAGCTTGGCGCTAACCGTGTGGTGACGGCAAGAGAGTTAAGCCTTAAGGAGATCAGAAGCATAAGGGATAACACTTCTCTCGAGATTGAATCCTTCGTCCACGGGGCGATGTGCTATTCATATTCGGGACAGTGCCTGTTTTCATCCCTCGCAGGCGGCAGAAGCGGCAACCGTGGAAGGTGTGCGCAGCCCTGCAGGCAGAGCTATAAGTTTTACGAGCACATGGACGACAAAAAGCCTGTGAGCACCGCCCCTGACTGCTCGAATCTTCTGAGCCTTAAGGATATGAATGCCTTGGATATTCTTCCGCAGATTGTGGATGCGGGAGTTTTTTCTCTGAAGATTGAGGGCAGAATGAAGAAGCCTGAATACACCGCGGGCGTGGTAAGCATTTACCGCAAATACGTGGACCTGCTGCTTGGCGGTGGCGCCTACAGGGTGGACGCAGAGGACCAGAGGAAACTGTTTGATCTGTTTAACAGGGATGGTTTCTCAAGAGGCTATTATGAAACACATAACGCATCCTCCATGTTGGCGCTTAAGGAGCCTAAGTTTCGCGCGCGAGACGAGGAGTGGGCGGGGTATATTAAGAAGAATTATATAGACACGGAGGCCAAGAGGCATATTAGCGGTGCGGTCTATGTGTCTAGGGATAATCCTGTTAGTCTGGAGCTTTACACGGATAATACTGCAGGAGGTGCGACCATAGAGCCGGCCTCACAGGCGCTTAACAGGCCAACAGATGAGGCGACGCTTAACAAGCAGTTATCTAAGCTTGGCAACACGGACTTCGTGTTGGATGATCTAAGCATAACGCTTCAGGATTCCTCATTTATCACTGTGGGAGCCCTTAACGAGCTTAGAAGAGCGGCGGTTGATAATCTGAGAGAGAATATTCTGGCTGCGCATTTGAGAACTGCGCCCACAAAAACCGCGCATGAGAAGAGCATATCCAAGGCATCTTCTTGTAAGACTGTAGTTCAGATTCATCTGGCAGAGCAGTTTGAGGCGGCGCTTTCAGAGGGCGTAGACGAGATATATCTTGACCACACTGTTAAGGGTGATTTGGCAGAGTATGTGGGGCTTGCCCGTGCTAATGGTAAGCGCATATTCTATCATTTCCCGAATGTGTTCAGGCTTAGGGACAGGTTGCACTTTGAGGGGCGCGCTCAGGAGATCATAAGTGCCGGTTTTGACGGTTTTCTTCTTGGCAGCCTCGAGGCGTATGGATTTGTTAAGGATTACAGCCTTGCAGGTGAGCTTATAGCGGATTATAATCTATATACGTTCAATGACAGTGCGAAGGCAGTTTTAAGTGAGCTTGGATTTAGCAGATTTTGTGCCTCTCCTGAGCTAAACAGCAGGGAGTTATCAGGTCTTGATAACCACGACAGTGAGATTATCGTGTATTCAAGAACTGCCATGATGACCACCGCCAACTGTCTCAACAAGACTTTATCGGGCTGCAAGCACTACGATAAGCCTGTGTTTGGAATGCTTAGCGATAAGGATAACAGGAGATTTCCTGTGGAGTTTGACTGCATATCCTGCAGCAATATCATATATAACTGTGTTCCAACATATATTGCGGATCTTTCTGATAAGCTCTCTAAGCTTGGCTTTGGCGCTAGAAGGATTGCATTCACATATGAGGACGCAGATGCGGCGAAGGATATCATCAGAGCCGTCATAGACGCCTCCTCGATGAGGGATATCACGAGGGGACATTTTAACAGGGGAGTAGAATAGCGTGATTTCAATATTGACAATGTTTGCCAAGTATTCATCACTTGTGCTTATGGGCGTGTTTATCATTAGTCTTATATACATGCTGAGAAGCGATGATTCAGATGAGAAGGTGGCAAATTACAGGATGAATAATGTTATTGTTCTGTTCATCCACTTTATCAATTTTGCAGTTATCATAATCAATGAGCCGAGCCGTCAGTACGTGATATTCTATGTGCTGCAGCTGGTGGCTTTTTTGGTGTATTTGCTAGCCTTCAGGCTGATTTACAAAAACTGCAACCTGATAGTGTTAAACACCATGTTCATGCTTTTGGCTATTGGAATGATTATCCTAACCAGACTTAATTATCCCAAGGCCCACAAGCAGTTTTACATAATGTGCGCATCGGCCGCGATATCCCTGGTTATTCCGCTGTTTTTAAAGAAGATAAGCGCGGCGAAGGCGCTGGCGGGAGTCCTGGGTGTGCTTGGAATCGGAGCGTTGGCGCTTGTGCTTCTGATATCAAGAACCACATACGGCGCGAACCTGAGCCTTAGTCTCGGACCAATTTCTGTGCAGCCTTCTGAGTTTGTGAAGGTCACATATGTGCTTCTTCTGGCCATGCTTTTCAGGGAGAGAAGGGACTGGAGGCGCATCTGTTTTGCAACATTTATAGCGCTTGCCCACACGGGAATACTGGTGCTGTCCAAGGACCTTGGCGGAGCGCTGATATATTATTTAAGTTTTATCTGCATATTGTACGTTGCGACGCATAAGGCGAGATATCCGCTGTTCGGGCTTGGCATACTGAGCCTCGGCGCAGTGGCTGCATACTTCATGTTCTCACATGTCAGGGTGAGAGTTGTGGCGTGGCTAAATCCATGGTCCGTGGTTGACTCCTCGGGCTATCAGATTGCCCAGTCACTGTTTTCAATCTCCGGCGGCAGCTGGTTTGGCAAGGGTCTCTTCATGGGCGAGCCGCAGTACATTCCTGTTGTTGAGAAGGATTTCATATTCTCGGCCATCGCCGAGGAGTTTGGCGCACTGTTTTCCATCATGCTAATCGGAGTGTGCCTGATTCTGATAATCGAAATGATTAAAATAGCCGGAAACTGTAAGGTTATATTCTTTAAGCTTCTGTGTGTAGGGCTCGCGGCAACCTATGCTGTTCAGACCTTCCTGACGGTTGGCGGAGATCTTAAGTTCATACCGTCCACAGGTGTCACGCTGGCGCTTGTGAGCTACGGCGGAAGCTCTCTTTTGTCAACATTTATTCTGATAGGTGTCATTCAGGGAGTGCACTGTAAGCTGGTTAAGATCGTGGAGGCCGAAAACCTGGAGAGCAAGCTTAAGAAGGAGAGCGTGGAGAGACGCGTCAAGGAGAACGGTCGCGTTGTCATAAAACAGAAGGTCAGACGTCCTAACCGCAAACAGAAGCTCATCCTTGAGGGCAATGACGTTAAGAACGAGGCTCAGACCAAGCGCAACAAGGAGACCTACAGGCTTGCCGTCATATTTGGCGCGATTTTCGCTTCGTGTGCGCTATACATGGTTTATTTCGTGATTGTCTCAGCTAATGACACAAACATCACGGAGAATTCATATAATCTGGCCAGGGTTAACGCCCACTCGGCTAAGATTGTGAGAGGCAACATAGTGTCTAGCGACGGAGCGGTGCTTGCAACAACAGTGACGGATGAGGCGGGCAATGAGAGGCGAACCTATAACTATAACAACCTCTTCAGCCACGTGGTGGGCTACACGGGCTCAGCGACCTCGGGCATCGAGAGCCTCATGAACGCGAAGCTTCTGACCTCAACCAAGAGCATTCAGGAGCAGATTGCCTCTGATTTAAATGCTGAGAAGTACGTGGGAGACACTGTTAATATCACAATAGATTCGTCCATGCAGTACAACGCCTATATGGCTCTCGGAGATCAGAAGGGCGCGGTTGTGGTCATGGATGCCGAGACGGGAGATATTCTTGTCATGGTTTCCAAGCCGGATTACAACCCCAACGATATAGAGGCTATCTGGGCCAATATTGAGAGCTACACAAACGGCGAATCATTTCTTGTAAACAGGGCCACCAACGGACTGTATCCGCCTGGCTCCACATTTAAGATTATAACCACGCTTGCCTATATGAGGGCGGTGGGAGAAACATTTAACGATTACACATATGACTGCACGGGAAGTCTTACCTGTGGCACCACGAAGGTGAACTGCTCTGACAACAACGTCCACGGCCTGCTCACCATCACGCAGGGCTTAGAGAGGTCATGCAACGGAACGTTTGCAAATATGGCCATAGGCATGGAGAATTCTGACCTTATAGACACATGCCAGTCGCTTCTGTTTAACAGCGAGCTTCCGTACAGCTTAGGCTATAAGAAGAGCAGCTTTGCAATAACGCAGGAGAGCAGTGCAGAGGAGAGAATGCTTGTGGGCTTCGGGCAGGGCAAGACGCTTGTCACGCCGCTTCATATGTGCATGATTGCGTCAGCCATAGCCAATGACGGCGTTCTCATGACGCCAAGGATTGTGGACAGCGTTGTCTCTGCAACAGGAACATTGGTTGAGAAGTACGACGTCACGGAATATGGCACTCTTATGAGCAAGGAGGAGGCCGCATGGCTTCAGGAGGCAATGCTTAGCGTAGTGGCCAACGGAACAGCCAATACTATCGCGACTGATGACTACTACTCAGGCGGTAAGACAGGCTCTGCACAGTTTGGCTCATCTCTTGAGAACCTCCACGCGCTTTATTTTGGCTTTGCCTACAAGGAGGGCTACCACAAGCTTGCGGTTGCAGTTGTGGTGGAGGAGGGCGGCTCCGGAGGAAGAGTTGCAGCTCCTATCGCGAAGGCAGTTTTTGACTATTATTTTGGCGTAACTGAATAATAATTCTTGCATTTGATTTATATCTGAGTTACTATTGTTAGAGAAATCCTAGAGCAACAGAAACGGAGTAATAAAATGCTTGAAGCGACAAGCTGTGGCGGAGTAATCATTTACAGAGGCAAGATTCTTGTGCTTTACAAGAATTTTAAGAACAAATATGAGGGCTGGGTTTTCCCGAAGGGAACAGTTGAGGCAGGGGAGAACCATGAACAGACAGCACTCAGAGAGGTGCACGAGGAGGCGGGAGTCGACGCTGAGATCGTGTCCTATATTGGCAAGAGTCATTACACATTTAAGGTGGCAGAGGACTGGGTCGAGAAGGAAGTCTACTGGTATCTCATGAAGGGCAACAGCTATTACAGTTTCCCTCAGAGAGAAGAGTTTTTTATGGACTCGGGCTATTATAAGTACCACGAGGCTTACCATCTTCTGAAGTTTCCAAACGAAAAGCAGATTTTAGAGAAGGCTTATGACGAATACCAGCGCCTAAAGAGAAGCAACCAGTGGTGATGATGGGCAATAATTACATAATAATTACCAGGTCCCTTATGGGACTTGGTAATTGTGCTAATTGTGTATAAAATTAAAAATCTTGTTGACAAGTGGGACTTACTGTGTTAAGATACCACTTGCGTCAGAAAGGACGCGAACGATAAGTTCTAACGAGGTGTGGCTCAGCTTGGTAGAGCGCTGCGTTCGGGACGCAGAGGTCGTGGGTTCGAATCCCGTCACCTCGATTGATATTATATGGCCAATTGGTCAAGCGGTTAAGACGCCGCCCTCTCACGGCGGAAACAGGGGTTCGATTCCCCTATTGGCTACTCAAAACCTAATAATATCATGGCCAATTGGTCAAGCGGTTAAGACGCCGCCCTCTCACGGCGGAAACAGGGGTTCGATTCCCCTATTGGCTACTGAAGGGATCATCTATGATGGTCCCTTTTGTTTTTATCAATTGTGAGGTGAGGTATGGATTACATTCAGATTATCAAGGTTATAATAATCGGTATCATTGAGGGTATAACCGAGTGGCTTCCAGTCAGCTCTACAGGCCATATGATACTGTTTGAATCATTTGTATCAACTGGATTTAGCGAAGATTTTTCGGAAATGTTTAACGTTGTCATCCAGCTTGGAGCAATCCTTGCGGTGGTGACTCTGTCATTTAGCAAGTTAAATCCCTTCTCAGGCAGGAAGACGGCAGAAGAGAAGAAGGACACATGGTCTCTGTGGGGCAAGGTCATTATAGGCTGCATCCCTGCGGGAATTGCCGGAGTGTTGTTTGACGACTGGTTTGACGAGCATCTCTACAGGGCCAGCGTTGTAGCTGTCATGTTAATCGTCTTCGGTGTTATATTTGTAATTGTTGAGACCATCAACAGAAACAGGAATCCGAAGATCACGCAGTTTAGTCAGCTGAGTTACAAAACAGCACTTATCATCGGACTCTTCCAGGTTCTCTCCCTTGTTCCGGGAACCTCAAGAAGCGGAGTCACAATCATAGGAGCCATGATTATCGGCTGCTCAAGATATATCTCAGCAGAGTTCACATTCTTCATGGCCATCCCGATAATGTTTGGCGCGAGCGGACTTAAGATTGTCAAATACATCCTCAAGGGTGCAACCATGACAAACAACGAATGGATTATCATGATAACGGGCTGTGTTGTGGCCTACGTTGTGTCAATCCTTACAATCAAGCTCCTTCTCGGCTATATCAAGAAGCACGACTTCGAGCCGTTTGGATATTACAGAATTGTTCTCGGAGCAGTTATTCTTGCGTTTATGTTTAACGACGCATTTACCACTCTTTCATAATAAGAAAACCTCAGGCATTGCCTGAGGTTTTGTTTATTTATTGGCTGCCTCTTCACAGTAGAGACATCTGTATGTCTGAGTCGCTTCATCCGTCAGTGTGAAGATATGTGGAAGAGAGCGCTCAACAGTTGTTATACATCTGGGGTTCTTACATTTGATAACGTTGACAAGCCTTGTGGGAAGCTTCAGTGACTTCTTCTCGACTATGTGGCCGTCTCTTATGATGTTGATGGTGATGTTGTGATCAAAATATCCCAAAACATCGAGGTTTACAACATCGAGGCCTCCCTCAATCTTGATGATGTCCTTTTTGCCCATCTTCTTGCTCTTACAGTTTCTGATCATTGCGACCTGACAGTCAAGCTTATCAAGTCCTAAATGCTTAGCCAGCTCCGTAGACATTCCGGCCTGAATGTGATCTAAAACAATTCCGTCGTTTAATCCGCTTATATTTAACATGCTTAAACCTCCTTATCCAGACCTAAAAGCATAAGTATCAGGGCCATTCTTGCGTACACGCCGAACTCAACCTGCTTAAAATAAACTGCTCTAGGATCAGAATCGACCTCAACCGCGATTTCGTTGACACGTGGGAGAGGGTGGAGCACAAGCATTTCAGGGGAGGCAATCTTCATCTTCTCAGCGTCGAGAATGAAGCGGTCCTTAAGTCTTATATAGTCCTCCTCGTTGAAAAAACGCTCCTTCTGCACTCTGGTCATGTAGAGGATATCCAAGTCGCCTATAACCTGCTCGAGCTTGTCGACCTCTGTGAACTTGTGGCCGGAGTTACCTAAGACCTCGTTCTTAATATAGCTGGGAACTCGAAGCTCGTCTGGCGATATTAGCACGAATTCGTTGTCGGGATATCTGACTAAGGCGTTGATAAGAGAGTGGACTGTTCGTCCAAACTTGAGGTCGCCGCAAAAACCAACCTTTAATCCGCCAAGTCTTCCCTTCAGGGAGTAAATAGTGTTCAGATCCGTGAGAGTCTGTGTAGGATGCTGGTGTCCGCCGTCGCCTGCGTTGATGACAGGAACTGAGGCATTCTGGCTGGCTACAAGAGCGGCGCCCTCCTTGGGATGTCTGATGGCGATGATGTCAGCGAAAATGCTGATAATTTTGATGGTGTCGGCAACTGTCTCACCCTTGGATACAGAGCTGTTAGCTGCGTCTGAAAATCCGATGATGCTGCCGCCTAGGTTGATCATGGCCGTCTCAAAACTGAGTCTTGTTCGTGTGCTTGGCTCATAGAAGAGTGTAGCAAGCTTAAGTCCGTCGCAGACGTGACTGTACTTCTTGGGGTCAGCCTTAATTCTTCCGGCAAGAGCAAGAAGCTCGTCAATCTCCTCAACTGAAAAATCCTGGGGACTGATCAGGTGTCTCATGTAAGTATTCCTCCGAATAATTAAGTTTTAGAATTGCAAATGCTGGTAAACCGTTAGAAATCTGCAGCTTATACAAACTTAAGCAGATCATCTGTCGTTTTTCTCTTAGGGGCATCAGGGTTTGTGTCTGTGTAGCCGACAGCTATGAGAGCGCATACCTCCTGGTCTTCAGGAACATTAAGAATCTCGCTAACCTTAGCCTCGTCAAAGATTCCCATGATAAGAGTTGAGAGACCGTACTCGTGGGCGGCGAGACAGAAGGTCTGACCTGCGATACCGCAGTCATACATCTGCCAGCCCTTGCCCTTAGGCGTTGTAAATGAGCCGTCGCGCTCGTAGCCTGAGCGGTTTCTGACCATGGTTGTGACAACTAAGACAGGAGCCTGTCTGATGATGTCAGCGTTGTGAGGGTATGGACAAGCATTGTCGCAAATCATATCCTTCACTTCCTTATTATCAATAGCGATGTATCTTGTAACCTGGGTGTTCTTCCATGAAGGCGCGTATGATGCTGCCTCAACAACCTTAGTCAGCAGTTCTCTGTCAACAGGCTGTGAGTTGTAGCTTCTAATGCTTCTTCTGGTCTTGATGCATTCGATAGTGTTCATATAAATCCTCCTTCTACATTCTTGGGCTAATTGCCCAATTTCAAGTTATTATACAATAATTAAGGGGGCTAGTAAAGAAGAAGATTCCCACGGGTTCATGTACTCATTTTGCTCAAAATGCAACATTGAATAGTGCAAAATGAAAGCCTAAGTATTTCCCATAGAAATGCTAAAACGCACGAAATGCACAATTAATTATTTATTCTTATTAAGAATACACAAAAAAAACGTAGTTTCATCATAAAAAATTACTAGGGTGTTCACAGTTTGTTAAAAAAATTGTACAAAAACACCAATAATTACTTGTAAATAAGTACCCTCCATGCTATAATGTGCATATCATTGGGGGCATTATGTCCATTTCTAGGTATTTTGCTCCTTTTATTGTGAAAAATGCTATATATTTTGAACGAGGTGGCAATATGAACAAAACTCATCTTAGAGTCCTTGCCGGGCTTTTGGGAGTAAGTGTCATCGCCTCTGGATGCGCCAAAACTGACGATCAGAATACCACAACTACAGAAGCCTCTGTTACCGAGACAACTGCTGTTGAGACTGAGACAGATGTTTTAGAGACCACACAGGCGATTGACAACCTGGGAGAGAGACCGGACCTGCCCGAGGCACCAGCCGACGGTATGGAGGATTTGGTATACGAGGCGGAGGACGCCGAGTTTACCGGCAATGCATTTGCAGGCACTGACAGCAGCTGTTCAGGAGGCGGATATGCCGACGGACTGTTCAGCACAGGAAGCGAGGAGGAAGCCGCAGATGCGATTACCTTCAAGATTGAGGTGCCTTACGACTACTACTATGATCTGACTTTCCTTGGAAGCAGTGGTGGAAGTAAGAAGTACAACTATGTGAAGCTTGACGGCATGGAGATTTGTGAACTTGGCACATCGGGCAGCGGTTACACAGAGTCCACAGTGGAACACATTTACATGACGGCAGGCAGCCACGATGTAAGTCTTGAGACCTACTGGGGCTATGTCAAATACGACAACCTTACAGTCTCCCTGGCAGAGGAGCTTGACTCTTCTATATATGAAGTTTCAGCTGACCTGGTCAACCCTAACGCTGACGAGAATGCCAGAAGACTCATGAAGTTTTTGACAGACATTTATGGCGATTTCATCCTGACAGGACAGTATTCAGACGGCTTCGTCGGAATGGAAATGCAGTCCATATACCTCCAGACAGACACAAGACCTGCCATCTGCGGACTGGATCTTATAGAGTATTCACCTTCGAGAGTTGAGAGGGGAAGCACATCACAGGCTGTTGAGAATGCCATCGACTACTGGGAGAGGGGCGGAATAGTGACATTTTGCTGGCACTGGAATGCGCCTTCTAAGTACCTTACAGGCGACTGGTATTCAGGCTTCAGAGCTGAGGCGACCAACATCGATCTTGCCAAGATTATGAACGGCGAGGACGAGGAGGGATACGAACTTCTTCTCGAGGACATCGACGCGATTGCAGCACAGCTTC
Source organism: Lachnospiraceae bacterium (assembly GCA_024699325.1). Classification (GTDB taxonomy): domain Bacteria; phylum Bacillota; class Clostridia; order Lachnospirales; family Lachnospiraceae; genus UBA4292. Next base: position 25,471 of record JAILPS010000037.1, read on the forward strand.
AGAGACTTGAGGATGCAGGTGTTCCTGTTTTGTGGAGACCTCTTCACGAGGCCAGCGGCGGCTGGTTCTGGTGGGGCGAGAAGGGAGCTGAGCCATACAAGAAACTGTGGATACTTCTCTATGACAAGCTCACCAACGAATACGGACTTGATAATCTTATCTGGCTCTGGAACGGTCAGGACGCTGACTGGTATCCCGGAGACGAATATGTGGATATAATCGGCGAGGATATCTACCCTGGAAAAAAGGTTGACTCCTCACAGATTTCGAAGTTCTTGCAGGCAGCCCGTTACACATCTGGCAAGATGGTGGTGCTCAGCGAAAACGGATGCGTTCCCGATCCTGAGAAGTGTTATCTTGACGGCGCAATGTGGGGCTTCTACTGTACATGGGGCGGCGAGTTCGTTCTTAAGACATCTTCACTTAACAGATACTCTGAGAATTACACAACGCTTGAAGTTCTTAAGAAGATGTATGAGAGCCCGTTGTCACTGACATTGGATGAGCTTCCGGATCTGAAGAATTATCCTCTGGATTAGCTTATGGATAAGTTTTTTGCGGTCGACGGGCCACTGATGACTTTTCTGAATAAGTTCGGGCAGCTGATCATGCTGACATTTGTGTGGCTGTTATGCTGTATCCCCGTAGTGACGATTGTCGGCTCAAGCAATTCATTTTACTACGCCGTAATCAAGTCAGTCAGAAGAGAGGTCGGATATCCCATCAGAGAGTTTTTTAAGAATTTTAAGAGAACTCTGAAGGATGGACTGATATTTAACGTGATACTAATACTCTGGGCGGTGCTTCTGTGGTTTAATCTTCAGATTATCACGCACACACAGATCACTGCAGTCAGAGTACTGTATATAATTTATTTTATCATTATCGCACTTACGGTTGCATGGGTTGTTTATCTATTGCCCGTGTTATCCAGGTTTGATGTTCCCAGACTTAAGATGGCGAAGATGTCGCTTATGATGATTTTTCTTCAGCCGCTTAAGACGGTGATACTGGTGGCGGTTCCGGTCGCGGTGGTAGCGCTTGCGATTTACAAGCTTCCGGTAGCCTGCCTGGCGTTCATACCCGGAGTGTGGGTTTATATGTCGACCTGGCTTATAGAGCCTGTGTTAAAGCGTTTCATGGGTAAGCCAAGCGACGACAGTAAGAAGGAATGGTATGATGAATAATCATAAAAATATGTAAGGGAGAAAAAGAAGATGGCAAAGAGAAACACATCTCGAAGACTTATGGCAACAGGATTGTCAGCTGCCTTGGTGCTTAGTTCTTTTACTATGGCATCTGCGCAGACCAGCCTGACGCTTGAGGAATTTGAGGACATCATCGGAACCTACAACATCGATGAGAGCATTGTTTCCTACGAAGTGTATGCCGGATCGCATGAAGACAAGACACCTTCCTCAGACATCGTGATCGATGCCAGGGATTATGTCAGGTTTACAGACGGTTCGACTGACGATGCGGGAAATGATGTGCTTAGCGATCCTGAGGTTAAGACTGACTATTCGCCAGATGACAGCGGTCACTATATCGCTGGCGATGCAGTCCTTACGAAGGAGAGCGGCTTCATCGAGTACGATGTTGAGGTCAAGGAGACAGGTTGGTATTACTTATCTATCAACTACATTCCTGTTGAGGGCTCAAGCTCATCAATAGAGAGATCATTCTTTATTGACGGCGAGCTTCCATACCAGGAGGCTGCGGACGTTTTGTTCGACAGAGTTTACACTAATGAGGTTACAGAGACCTACACTGATGCGAATGGTGTTGAGCTTCTCCAGTGGGAAGTTGATAACCAGGGTAATGACTTAAAGCCTTCTCTTATCGAGGCGCCTGAGTGGATGGAGTCTTACCTGTATGATCAGGAGGGTTATGTCACAACTGAGCTTGGTTTTTACCTTGAGGCAGGAACGCATACACTCTCAATCGTGTCTCTCAGAGAACCAATGCTTATCAGACAGTTGAAGCTGGGTCAGCTTGACAATGTTCCTACATATGCTGAGAAATTAGCGCAGTGGGAGGGTGCAGGAGCGTCAAACACATCCGGCAAGACCATCAGAATCGAGGCTGAGAATGCCTCAAAGACAAGCTCTCAGATGTTATATCCTGTGCAGGATCAGTCATCACCTGCAGTTTATCCATCAAGCGCTAAGGAGCTTAAGAACAACTCCATCGGCGGCAACTCATGGAGACTCACAGGACAGTGGATCGAGTGGGAGTTTGATGTCGAGGAGACAGGTTTCTACAACATTACACTTTTTGACAAGCAGAACTTCGTAAGAGGTATCTACGTTTCACGAAAGATTTCCATCGACGGCGAGGTTCCGTTTGAAGAGTTCTCAGACTATGGATTTAACTATTCACAGAACTGGAGAACAGAGACTTTGTCTGATGCCGACGGCAATGCTTACAAGATTTACCTGGAGGCAGGAAGCCACACCATCAGAATGGAAGTTGTTTTGGGCGATTTCTCAGAGATCATCTCAGATGTTCAGGATATCGTTACAGAGCTCAACGCAGTTTATCGTAATGTCATCCGTATCACAGGCGTAAGCCCTGATGCAGACCGTGACTACGAGATCGAGGACAGCTTACCAGAGCTTCCTGCCAAGTGTAAGGAACTCTCTGACAGATTAAATGTTGTAATCGATACACTGAGAGCTGTTGCGGGTAAGGGTTCCGATAAGGAGACAGTTCTTATCACTATGGCTGATGAGCTTGAAGAGTTATCTGAGGATGTTGAGGATTTCTCCAAGACAATCGATACATTTAAGATTAACGTTCGTGCCTGCGGTAACTGGATTACTCAGGTACTTGATCAGCCTCTTCAGATTGATACCATCTACATCGTATCACCTACAGAGGAGGTTAAGGTTGCTCACACCAACTGGTTTGAGAGCCTGCTTTACGAGCTTGAGAGATTATTCTTCTCATTCATCATTGATTACAACCAGGTTGGTAACGTTGCTGATGCCTCACAGGCAAGCGAAGCTATCACACTCTGGATTGGTACAGGTCGAGATCAGGCTAACGTAATCAAGGCCATGATTGATGAGACATTTACCAACGATTTAGGCATTCCAGTCAATGTAATGCTTGTCGACGTCAACACGCTGTTGCAGGCGACACTTGCCGGACAGGGACCTGACGTGGCAATACAGGTTAACAACGACGTGCCTATGAACTACGGTATCCGTAACGCGGTAATTGATCTCAGCCAGTTCTCAGATCTTGACGAGGTGCTTGAGCGCTTCAACTACAGCGCATACAGAGCATTCCAGTTCAACGGCGCAACATACGCTCTTCCTGAGACACAGACATATCTCATGATGTACTATCGTAAGGATATCTTAGCTGAGATAGGACTTGAGGTTCCTAAGACCTGGGACGATGTCAAGATTGCCATGGCGGTTCTCAACCAGAACCAGATGGAGTTTGGTATGCTTCCTCAGGAGCAGGTATTTGATATGTTCTTATATCAGACAGGCGGAGAGTATTACAACGAGGACGGTTCACTGTGTATCCTCGACAACGATGAGGGTGTAAATGCATTCAAGGAGTACTGTGCATACTACACAGATTACACACTTGACAAGGAGACAACTGTTGAGCAGCGTTTCCGTACAGGTGAGGCTCCAATCATCATCGGCGATATTTCACTCTATAATAACTTCCAGGTATCAGCACCTGATATCAAGGGATTATGGGGTATGGCAGCAGTTCCCGGAACTCCTGTCGACACAGACGGCGATGGCGAGACTGATGATATCAATATCAGCTCAGGAAGCGCCGGAACAGCATGTGTAATCATGTCCAAGACAGAGAATCCTAACAGCTGCTGGGAGTTCTTAAAGTGGTGGACTTCTTCAGCGACACAGGTTCAGTACTCAAGAGAGATGGAGGCCCTCATGGGTTCATCAGCACGAGTTGCCACAGCTAACAACGACGCGTTCGTCAAGCTCTCATGGCCGACAAGTGATCTGGACACACTTCTTGAGCAGAGACAGAACTTACTTGGTATCCCTCAGGTACCGGGAAGCTATTTCACATGGCGTAACATTAACAATGCATTCTACTCTGTAACAACTGAGACAGATACAGTTTCTCCAAGAGAGGAGCTCATGGATAAGATCCTTCTTATCAATGAGGAGATCGAATTCAAGCGTGCAGAGTTTGGACTTGACTAAGGGAGGTAGAGCATGACATCAAACGAAGAGATTTTGGCAAGTGTTAGAAAAAATGCTTCCCTTGGCAAGAGGATAGCCAGAAGCAAGGCGTCATACGCAATGATAGCACCGTATTTCTTCTTTTTCTTCCTTTTCACGGTGTTACCTGTATTGACATCTATTGTGTTGAGCTTCACATATTTCAATATGCTTGAGGCTCCTACATTCATCGGATGGGACAACTACATTAAGTTGTTCCTCGATGATGATATATTCATCGTATCACTCAAGAATACCATGATCTTAGCGGTAATCACAGGACCTACGAGTTATGTTCTCTGCCTCCTGTTCGCGTGGATCATCAACGAATTCAGGGGAAAGCTCAGGGCATTCCTCACACTTATATTCTATGCACCTTCAATCTGTGGACAGGCGTACATGATCTGGACCATCATTTTGTCAGGTGACAGATATGGATATTTAAACGGTTTCCTTCTCAGATGGGGTTTCATTGACAATGCAATCCTGTGGATGAAGACCGAGCAGTACGTTTTACCTGCTCTTATAGTCGTTCAGCTGTGGTTATCACTTGGTACAGGTTTCCTGTCATTCATCGCAGGTCTCCAGACAGTTGATAAGTCTCTCTACGAGGCAGCCGCTATGGACGGTGTCAAGAACAGATGGCAGGAGTTATGGTATGTAACCCTTCCTGCCATGAAGCCTCAGTTAATGTTTGGTGCGGTTATGCAGATTACCACATCATTCACAATCGCTGATGTTTCACTTTTCCTTGCCGGTAACCCGTCAGTCAACTACGCCGGTGCTACCGTTGTAACACACCTTATGGATTATGGTCAGACCAGATTTGAGATGGGTTATGCATCAGCCATCGCGGTTGTGCTCTTCCTGTTGATGGTCGGCTCAAACAAACTAATACAGAAATTATTAAGAAGGGTAGGAGAATAAAGTGGCTAGACGTAAAGATTATATGAAGCCCAGGAAAAAGCTATTCAAACGTGAAAAACAGCTTAACCGTTCTGCTGCCGGTAATACATTGCTGTTTGGTTTGATGTTTATCTGTGGTATTTTCATGGCTCTTCCATTGGTTATGATTTTTAACAATGCTCTTAAGCCTTTGGATGAGATTTATCAGTACCCTCCAAAGATTTTCGTTAGAAATCCATCTCTGGAGAACTTCACAGATCTGTTTATTTTGATGAGTGGTTCATGGGTGCCATTCTCAAGATATATTTTAAACACCTTGATTATCACAGGTTTTGGTACTGCAGGACATATCATCGTGGCATCACTTGCCGCATATCCTCTTGCTAAGCACGAATTCCCTGGTAAGAAGATCCTCTTCCAGATGGTAGTGCTCGCAATGATGTTCTCATATGTTGTTACTATGATTCCCCAGTACATCATTATTTCTTACTTAGGTTTCAACAACACATATCTTGCGGTAATACTTCCACTGTGGCAGTATTCCATGGGTCTCTACCTCATGAAGCAGTTCATGGAGCAGATTCCTGACTCACTCCTTGAGTCTGCCAGACTTGACGGAGCGGGAGAGTTCAAGGTATTTTCAACAATCATGATGCCAAATGTTAAGCCGGCTTGGTTAACACTTGCTATCTTCCAGTTCCAGCAGGCATGGGGCCAGCAGGGTACAGGTTTCCTTAGAAGCGAGCAGTTAAAGCCAATGCAGTATGCGCTCAATCAGATTGCACTCGGCGGCGCGGCAAGAGCAGGTTGCTCGGCAGCTGTACAGTTCATCATCGCAGCTATCCCGATCATCTTCTTCCTCGCATGTCAGAGTAACGTTTTAGAGACCATGGCAACATCAGGTATGAAGGATTAAGGAGGTAAGCATGAATAAGAGAATTAAATCTATCGTACTTGCTGCAATCCTCATCCTTGGTATTATGGTTCAGGATTTGGCAGCATTTGCAACAACAGTTCCATATGACTCATACAACTATGATTATTGGGACGACATTGTATACACACCAGCGCCGTTCATCCCTTACAAGAGTTTCGGCGGCGATGATTTTAAGCTTGACGGAACTTCAATTGGCAAGTTTTCATCTCCACAGGATGTTTATGTGGCAGAGGATGGCGTATACGTTTGTGACACAGGAAACAAGAGAATCGTCAAGTTATCACTTGATCTTAAGAGCTGTCTTGAGATTATCGATAACGCAGGCGGAACAGCATTTGACCAGCCTTATGGTGTATATGTTTCATCACAGAACTGGCTTTATATCGCAGAGAAGACACAGAAATGTGTATGGGTTCTCGACGAGAACAGAGAGGTTCAGCTGTGCATTAAGGATCCTAAGTCAGAGATTATCGGTGAGGGCTTCGACTTCACACCTCTTAAGGTTTCAGTAGATTACGCTAACAGAGTTTACGTAGTCTGCGCAGGTAAGACAGAGGGTATTCTCGTATTTGACAGCGAGGGTAACTTCACAAGTTTCTTTGGTACAATCAGCGTTACAATCTCTGTTTGGGAGCGTATCTGGAGAAAGTTATCTACCAAGGCTCAGAGAGCTAAGCAGGTTCTCTATATCCCTACAGAGTTTACCAACCTGGATGTTGATCCGGACGGTTTCGTCTACACAACCAACATCGACTCAGCAGGTACACAGGCAGTCATGAAGCTTAACCCTAAGGGCCAGGACGTTATTCGTCTGGGCGAGAAGGGCAAGATTGCAGGTGACTTATCAATCGATGGCTCAGGCGATTATGCAGGTGCTTCAAGAATCGTGGACGTTGTCTACAGAGGACATGGTATCTACACAGTACTTGACCAGAAGAGAGGCCGTGTGTTCACATACGACAGCGAGGGTAATATGTTATATATCTTTGGTGGTTTAGGATCACAGGAAGGTACATTTAACATGCCTGTTGCTGTTGAGGAGTTAGGCAACAAGATTATTGTTCTCGACGCAGGACGCAACGAGCTTATGTTATTCAACCAGACAGAGTATGGCGCTCTCATCGATGAGGCCGTTGGTTTGAGATACGACGGTGATGAGGCACAGGCCGTAGAGATCTGGAAGAAGGTTCTTAAGCTTGATGAGAATTACGAGCTTGCCAACGACGGTATCGGTAAGGCTTACCTGACAGCAGGTGACAATGCGCAGGCTATGAAGTACTTAAAGCTTGCCATGGATAAGAAGTACTATTCAATAGCATTCAGACGTTACAGAAATGAATGGCTCAAGAAGAACTTAGGCGGTATTCTTACAGGTCTTATAGTTTTGATTGTTGTGATAGTGGTTCTTAAGAATGTTATAAACAAAAAACGCGGTAAGAGCGTAGTTAAGGAGGGGCTTCTGTGATGAAAAAGATCAAAGCATTCTTTAAGAATGAGAAGTTATGGTATCCCTTCCACGTACTGTCTCATCCCGCTGACGGATATTACGAGATAAGACATAGAGAGATGGGAAGCGTTCCCGTTGCTATTCTTCTTGTATTTATCTATTCATTATGTTTCTCTTTTAACCGTATCTATTCAAGCTTCGTTGTCAACGAAATCGATGAGCGTACGGTTAATGCCCTGACTGAGATGATTGCAGTATTCATGCTGTACTTCTTATTCTGTGTCGGCAACTGGTCAATCACAGCTGTCATGGGCGGTGAGGGTAGATTTAAGGATATTCTGGTGGTTGTAGGCTATGCGCTTCTTCCTATGATTTTAACAACAATCCCTGCCATATTTATTTCACAGGGAATTGCTGCTAACGAGGAAGCATTCTACACAATTATCATCACTCTTGGTACAGCTTACGGACTGTTCATAGGACTTATCGGAATTATGACAATTCATAACTTTACCCTGGGTAAGACTATAATCACTCTGTTCCTCACATTTGTAGCAATGTTCATAATAATCTTCATTCTTATTATGATCACAGACCTTGTTTCGCAGGTATACAACTTCTTCTACAGTATATATCTGGAACTACTTTACAGGACTTAAGGGGGAGCAAACGACATGAAATTAGGAAAGAAAATTTTAATAGCATGTATCGCTGTAGTCCTCTTCTTTGTCATTGAATATGTTCTGTATTATGTATTCCACTATGTAATGTTTGACGATTACAAGGATACACTTACTTCATACACAGTGAAGAATGCCTCAGATTACAATCCAATAGGCTCCGGTTCAGGTGACTTAGAGGGATATGACCTGGTGGCAGAGAACGATACATTGAAGCTGTATGTACAGACTACAACAGGCTATATTGCAGTTTACGATTCCAAGACCGACGAGATCACATATTCGAATCCGGTAGGCATCGATTCTGATGGTATCGCCAACGAGACAAACAAGGGCAAGTTAAGATCACAGATGATTGTCACATTCCTCAAGGAAGATAGAACTGAGGGTGTGTACAACACATATGATCAGTGTGTCAATGTTAACACAAACCAGCTCACTGCTCAGAGTATTGATGGCGGTGTGAGACTCACATATGAGCTTAAGCCAACACCATTCTCATATGAGATTATTCCATATGTTCTCACAGCTGAGAGATACGAGTACTTCACATCACTCATGACAGACTCTAAGAATGTCAAGAACATGGAAAAGTATTATTCTCAGGCAGAAGAGGGCGGTGACTATCTTCTGAAGGAAGGTATCAGAGGTAGCACATCTGCTACACGTCAGGCCGACCAGATTAAGAAGGCTCTCTACGACGATGCAGGTTATACCACAGAGGACTATATCGCAGATATGGAGAACAGTGGGTATGACGCAATCATCACAGAGCAGTTCAAGATTTCCATGGATCTGACTCTTGACGGTGACAGTTTAGTAGTTGAGGTTCCTACATCTCTTATCACAGAGCTTGGCGGAGCAATCGAGAATATCGAGCTTTTACCATTCTTTGCAGCGGCAGGAACGGATGAGAAGGGCTATACAGTACTTCCAAACGGCTCAGGTTCAATCATCAACTTCGACGCTGTGAGAGATAACTCAACATATCAGTACTACTCATATGTTTACGGTTTGGATCCTCTCTCAGCTGACTACACAGTTGTTGAGAATACTTCAGCAGTCAGACTTCCTCTGTATGCAATCTGCAGAGAGAACAGCAGTGTCTTAGCTGTAGTTGAAGACGGCGCATCACTTGCAGCTATTAGAAGCGTTGTAAGCGGCGTTCTTTCAAGCTATGACGCGACAAGATTCATATTCACACTTCGTGGAACAGAGAAGTTAGCCATGTTTGGTACAGCAGGTAATGCTGCATCAATCCCGATAGCTGAGGCTGATTTCTACGATGTCAATCTTAAGGTTAGCTATTCATTCCTCGGAGAGGATTACAAGGGTTACTCAGGTGTAGCTAATTACTACAGAGAGAGATTAATCGCTGAGAATAAGCTTACAGCTCTTGGCGATGCTTCATCTAAGGATGCTCAGGATATTGGTTTCTACTATGATGTCATCGGCGCCGTTAAGGCGACAGATTTCATGGTTGGTGTCAGATATCTTGCAGTTACACCAATGACGACATTCAACCAGGCCAAGCAGATGGCGCAGGAACTTAAGGATGCAGGTGTTTCTAACCAGATAGTAAACTATCAGGGTTGGTTTAACGGCGGTTACTACCATGATGTAGCTTACAGAGTTAAGCTTGTCAGAAAACTTGGAAGTGAGAAGAAGTTCGAAGAGCTTGCAGCACTTCTTGAGAGCTACGGCGGTAAGTTATACGCAGACGTGGCATTCCAGAAGGTAACTTACATCTCTAAGAAGTATAACAGCTTCTATGAGTCAGCAAGATACTATGCAGGATATGCCGGAACACTTGGACAGATTAACCCTGCCACACTTCGCCAGACTTCAAGCTTAGGCTATTCTGAGACACTTTACAGCCTGGTTTCTCCTAAGTATCTTGTCAGATACGTGGACAAGTTCTTAGATAAGGCTGCTAAATACGATGTCACAGGTTATTCACTTAGAGACTTAGGCGATGTATTAGTTGCAGACAAGAAGAGAACAGAGGTTATCAACAGAGAGGAATCTCTCGACGTGGTAATGGCTCAGCTTGCCAAGTTTGCAGCTGACGAGAAGGACGTTATGGTAAGCGGCGGTAATTCATATGCTGTAGCTTACGCAGATGATATCATCAACGTTCCGACAGGTCACAACAACTACTTCAGTGTCGATGCTGAGATCCCGTTATACGAGATGATTTATCACGGCACAGTTGACTACGCTTCAGAGGCTATCAACCTGAATGACAACTACGATATCGACGATATCACACTCAGACTTATAGAGTATGGAGCATCTCCTCATTTCACATTCAGCTATGAGGAGGCAAATGATATGAAGTACACAGGTCTCAATTCTCTGTATGCTATCACATTTGCAAACTGGAAGGATACAGCAGTAACTGTATACAACAACGTTAACACAGCACTTAAGTATGTTAAGAACGCAACGGTTAAGGAGCACGAGATCGTTGACGACGGACTTAAGAAGATTACATACAGCAACGGCGTGATATTCTACATCAACGAAACTGATGAGAATGCCACAATCGATGGTGTAAATGTAGCAGCAATGAGTTATGAGATGGGAGGGCTTAACTGATGAAAAAACGTCGTGGATTAACACTGATGCAGAAGCGAGCAATCACCGGATATATATTCATTCTGCCTTGGCTTCTTGGTTTCTTCTACTTCTATGTTAGAAGTATTGTGATGAGTGTTCAGATTAGTTTATCTACTGTAACACTTCCGGATGACGGCTCTGGTTACCAGGTAACATTTAGCGGTCTTAAGAATTATTTCTACATTTTCCAGGAGCATGGTTCTTACAACCAGGTGCTTGTAAGTTCACTTGGAGATATTGTTGTGGATGTTCCACTTATCATATTCTTCAGTTTGCTCATGGCCATGATTTTAAACACAAAGTTCAAGGGCAGAACACTGGTAAGAGCGATATTCTTCCTTCCTGTTCTTATGAACTCTGAGGCTATTCTCGATGCAATGTCATCACTCAGAAACCTGATGCAGACAGGTCTCTCAGGAAGCTCATCCGAGCTTCTTGAGGCCTCAAACTCAGGAGTCAATGTTGACTATTATATGGCGCTGTTTAAGACACTTGCTCTGCCGGATTCAATTCTGGACTATGTTGTGGGCGCAGTTGGCCGTATCAGCGACATTATCTCTCTGTCAGGTGTACAGATTGTCATCTTCATAGCCGGCCTTCAGTCAATCCCTGGTTCCCTCTACGAGGTTGCCAAGATTGAGGGTGCAACTACTTATGAGACATTCTGGAAGGTTACATTCCCTATGGTAATGCCTCACATCATCACAAACATCGTCTATACAGTGGTCGACTCATTCACAAATGCAGAGATCGTTACTCTTGCAAGAACCACCTTCAATCAGGGTGGTACAACAGGTTACGGTTACTCATGTGCGATGTCGCTCGTAAGTACAGTCATTGTTTGTACAATACTTGGTATCGTCTGCGGATGGATTTCCAAGCATACGTTCTACTATAACTAAGGGGAGGGGAGATAATGGCAAAGTTTTCAGAATCAGTAAAAACACTTAAGGCCGTGTTTGTATCGCCTGAGTATGATAATGACAGAAGAAGAACTGCTCATCTTATCAAGGCTTTCCTCTTAGGATTGTTTAAGTTTATTGTAATCATAGGTATCAGCTACGTAATTCTGGGTCCAATCATTGGTATGATTTCCAATTCATTTTTCTCAGATGAGGATGCCTACAGTGCGTTGGTATATCTTATACCGCAGTCACCTACACTTGAGAGATATCAGGCATCCATCAAGGTGCTTAACTACCTCACAACTCTGAAGAATACATTTATCTATGTATTAATCCTTATGGCAATTCAGGTGTTCATGTGTTCAATGGTTGGTTACGGTTTCGCGAGATATAACTTCCCATTAAAGAAGCTCTGGTTTGGCTGTGTAGTAATCATGATCGTTATTCCTGTAAATACAATCATGCTTCCGCTGTACATGACATTCAGAATCTTCGATCCATTCAATCTCGTGACATTGATTAAGGGTGAGCCTATGAACCTCATGGCTACATCCATCCCAATGTACATGATGACCTTCTTTGCGACAGGACTCAGATCTGGTCTGTATATTTACATATTCAACCAGTTCTTCAGAGGACTTCCTAAGGAGATTGAGGAGGCAGCGTTCGTTGACGGTGCAGGAAGCTGGTATACATACTTCTTCATCATGCTTGTAAACGCTCTTCCTTCAGTAGTAACAGTTGCAATCTTCTCACTTGTATGGCAGTACAATGATACATTCTATGCTTCACTGTTCCACTTAAGTGATACATCAGCCATCAGTATCAAGATTTCAACACTTGCAGACAATGTTGCAAACGCATACTCAATTACAGACCCTAATATTTTGGAGCTGTACACTTACGCAGGTATTATTCTTGTTATCCTGCCAGTGCTTCTCATCTACTGCGTGCTTCAGAAGCAGTTCATCGAGGGTGTTGAGCGTTCAGGTATTGTCGGTTAAACGATGTTTAGCCGGCTTTACCTACCGGCTTTACATAAAACATTTCACAAGCAATTGGAGGGATGTGCATATTTTTTTACCACATAAAAAAATGCGAAAATTCAAGGAGGAATAGGTATGTTAAACAAGAAAAGAATGCTTGCAATGGCTATGACAAGTGCAATGATCGTATCCGCACTTGCAGGTTGTTCAAGCGAACCATCAACTAATGCTACTACTACAGCAGCTAATGTTGAGACAACAACCACAGAGGCTTCTAACCAGACAGAGGAGACCACAACAGCAGCTGATGATACTTCAGATGACACTAAGGCTCCTGGCTACACAGTAGAGGCTGGTAAGGTTCTTGATTTTGAGGATGGCAATTTTGGCTTCGTAAAGACAAGCGCCGGCTCACTTCTCGAGGATCCTGCTGATGTTTCAATCGTAGACTTCAACGGTTCTAAGGCTCTTAAGGTTGCACCTACCAGCAATACAGCAGGTAAGGTAGTAAATGTTGGTCTTGATATCACAAGCTTGCTTGGTGACAAGGCCGCAGATGTTGCTTCTGTAAAGATGCAGATCGGTGTATCTTCAGCTGACGGCAGCTTCAACGCATGTGCCGGTAATATCTACATGTCATATTCTGATATGGCAGCAGCAGATGGCGAGTGGGTTGTTTACATGGAAGACAAGAACCCTATGGATGTATCAGCTGCATTCCCTGAGGGAGAGTCATATGACACTTCTAAGAAGAATGTATTACTCATCAACAAGGCTTCTAACTCTGGTAACAACTCAGACGTTTCATTTAAGCAGACAGGCGAGTACTCAACAATGTACATCGACAATATCGTATTCTTTGACAAGGACGGCAATGCTTTAGAGGTTAACTCAGCAGCTACATTTGACGCTCCAGATGATTACGGTGTTATGGACTGGTCAAACCTTATCGATGTTTCAGCTAACCAGGTAGTATTTGATGGTTGGTCTGAGGGTCAGACAAAGGGTTGGGATCAGGGTGCTTGGCATCAGAATAAGTGTGTTGTAACTCAGAACGTTCAGCAGACCGATGAGGAAGGCAACTTATTATTCAAGCAGAAGGTTAATGCTGCAACAGGTGAGCCTGTAACAGATGAGAACGGCGATCCTGTTTATACAAAGACTCCTCTCTATGTTCAGGCAACTGACGAGGCAGGCGAGCTTCTCTTCGATGAGGAGGGCAATCCTATCTATGTTACAGAGGATGTAGAGCAGGGTGAGTATGACTTCGGTTCAATCATGAAGCCAGGTACAGTATTTACAATCTACTACTCTTGCGAGGAGACAGAGGATCTTAATCACTACATCTGGTTCGTATTCACATCTCCAGATCTTAGCACAAAGTACTCTAAGCTTGGTTGGGCAAGACTTCTTGCAGGTCCGGATGCAGCAGCTGCTTCTGGCAACCCTGATATTAACTACAACACACCAATCGAGGAGCAGAAGGGATATCTCTTCATGCTTAACGACAGCCACACAATGGCTCAGGTTACATACGACGAGATCGTTAACTACCTTGTAAACTTCTACGGTGTTGACGAGGCTGACCTTAACTGGGAAGGCTTAAACTTCTCACTTCAGTGTGAGGCAGGTATGACATGGTCAGTATCAGCAGTAACATATGCAACTGATGCTTATTAATTGACATACAAAAAATAATCGTTTATAATTTTATTTGTGTTACCCGGGGCCGCGGGCCCCGGTGATTAAAAACTTTTAATCAATGGGAGGATTAAAATGGTTAAGTTAAAGAAAGTTGTTTCGCTTTCACTTGTGTCAGCCATGGCTTTATCAGTTGTAGGATGTTCAGGTGGTGATTCTACCAAGACAACAACAGCAGCTAACGATGCTAACAAGACTACTACAGCTGATTCTGGAAACAATGATGAGACTAAGGGTTCTCAGAGCGGTACAAGAGTTATCAACGTTGGTACATGGTACGATCACTACTACACATCTGCTCACGATGATATCTATGATCAGCCGGATGTTACAGATGAAGAGCTTGCTCAGTTAAATCTTGATAACATCAGAAGAGTAGAGAGCGAGTATGATATCGAGCTCTACTTCAAGAACCTTACCTGGAACGGTACTATCAACTCAATCAACAGCTCAATTATGGCTGGTACACCTGATGTTGATATCTATGAGTCAGACCTTCAGTTTGGTGTTCCTGCAGTTCTTAACGGATATGCACTTCCGGTCAGCTCATATGCAGCAGCAGATGATGATATCTTCACAGATAATATCATCTTCGAAACCTTAAATATTCCTGGACAGGATGAGGATTATCTCTTCAAAGGAACTACTTCACTTCCTGAAGGTGGTTATTGCTTAGGTTTCAATATGGACATGATTAAGGATGCTGGTCTTGAGAACCCACAGGATCTCTATGACAGAGGCGAGTGGACATGGGATAAGTTCCTTGAGTATCTTGGCGTATTAACACAGGATACAGATGGTGATGGTGATATCGATGTTTACGGCTACGGTGGATGGTGGACAACATTCCTTACATACATGCTTATGTCTAACGGTACTGATATTGCTGCTACAAGCACATCACACCTTGACAGCGCAGCTACAATCGAGACAATCCAGTGGATTGATGATCTCTACAACAAGTACGGCTATGCTAGACCTTGGAATGCTGATGACTGGGACAACAACAATACATGTTATGTAAACAAGGAGACAGCATTCTGGATTGGTGCATGTTGGATTGCTTCCGGTAATGGCGATTCAGACCCTTCAAAGGTTTCATTTGAGGTTGGTTATGTTCCATTCCCTGTTGGTCCTAACGTAACAAGAGGCGAGGGCGAGTACAAGTCATTCCAGGTAGCAGGTAGCTACTACTTCATTCCTAAGGGAATTTCAGACGCTGATTTCGTATTCGAAGTATTCTCTGAGTGGGCTAACTGGTACGATGGAGATACTGAACTTCGTGACAATTCTGAGTGGTGGGAGAGCTCAGTATACTCTCCTAAGGCCGCTGATCCAGAGCGTAACTATCAGTATCTTGTAGATATGAGAGCTAAGTCTACACTTGATCTTTGGGGATCACTTGGTTCAGACTTCTCACTCACTCCGATCATGACAGGCCAGACAACTACTGCACAGTATATTGAGGAGAACAAGCAGCTCTTACAGGATGCAATTGATCAGTATTTCAAATAAGTAGTACTTTTATTATGTGGTAAATAATGATAGCACGAGGGCACGGCGCAAGCCGTGCCCTTTTCCATGTTGTAATTCCTCTGTGATTTTGATATAATACCGACGTTGAATTAACTATTGTCAGGGGGCTGGCATTTTGCGAGGTGGGTTTATGAATGAATTATATAACGAGCTGTTAAGCTGCTATGAAGCTGTCGAATCTAAGTTGCCATTTAGACCTGAGCTTGGCCTGATACTTGGGAGCGGACTTGGAGATTTTGCTTCTAAAATGGACGTTATCTGTACCATAGAATATAAGGATATTCCAGGATTTCCTGTGTCCACGGTTTCCGGCCATGTGGGAAGATTCGTTTTTGGAAGAATCGGCGATAAGAATGTTGTCTGCATGCAGGGAAGGGTTCACTACTATGAGGGCTATCCTGTGGGCAAGGTTGTCATGCCGGTAAGGCTTATGAAGCTCATGGGAATTAAGGCTTTGATAGTGACTAACGCAGCTGGAGGAATTAACACAGCATTTAAGCCGGGAGATCTGATGGTAATCACAGACCATATAACAAGCTTCGTGCCGTCTCCGCTTATCGGGGAGAATATTGACGAGCTTGGCGTCAGGTTTCCTGACATGAGCCAGGTCTACGATATGGACTATAGAAGGCAGATGCAGTCCTGCGCCGAGAAGCTTAATATGGAGCTTAAGAGCGGAGTGTACATTCAGCTAACAGGTCCTAACTACGAGACACCTGCGGAGATTAGAATGTGCAGAGCGCTTGGGGCGGATGCAGTGGGCATGAGCACTGCCATAGAGGCCATGACTGCAAGACACGCAGGCGTGAAGGTGTTTGGTATGAGCCTGATAACCAACTATGCCAGCGGTATTTCTAATGAGCCGCTGTCCCATGAGGAGGTTAAGAAGGTTGCCGATATGGCAGGAGCCGGATTTGGCAGTCTTATGGAAGAATTTATTAAGGAAATGGTGATCTGATGGACCCGATACTTTTTGGAATTGGAATTGCGGCAATAGTATTAATACTTATAGTGACAACTATAAACTCCAGAAGAGAGGCTAAGATCAGGCTTATGAACAGCCTGAAAAACTCCTATGGAGAGGTGCCACAGAGGGAGTATTCTTTTGAAGAGTTTTCAAACATTTCCCGCTATTTTGAGAAGGGTAAGGGGAGAAGATTCTACATTGACGATATCACGTGGAATGACCTGGATATGGACAGAGTGTTTAAGCTTATCAACAACACCAGGTCCTCAGCCGGCGAGGAGTATCTCTACAGAATGCTCAGAGAGCCTGAGTTTGACGTTGAAAAACTGAAAGAGTTTGACTCTCTCGTGGAGTTCATGGATGCCAACGAGGAGGACAGGTTAGCGCTTCAGAAGATATTCTGTGGTATTGGAAGGTCTAAGAAACTGTCCCTTGCTGACTTTTTAGATAATTTCCTAAATCTTGAGAAGAGAAGTACGCTGTGGGAGTGGTTAAATCTTGTGCGTTTTTTCGCTGCAATAGTTGTGTTTGCATTTGACCCTGCCATTGGCATTCTGGCGATTATCGCGGTTATTATTTACAATGTTTTAAAGTATTTTAATCTCAAGAGCGAGATAGGAAGCTATTTTATATGTACATCATATATCGCTAAGATTATATATGCGTCGGGCATAATAGGAAAGCGAAGCGACGAGGCTCTTAAGGTTTACGAGGAGAGACTGTCAGAGCTCAGCGAGCCTCTTCACAGGATTGTAAGAAAAACCAACTCCATCGGCAACGGCTCAGGTGTGAGCGATGGACCGCTTGAGGCGATTATAGAGTACAAAAACATGGTATTTCACACAGATATCATAAGCTTCTATCAGGTGCTTGATATGGTTAAGGAGCATATTGATGATATCAGGGAGCTTATCGACTGCATAGGAAGGCTCGAGAGCGCTGTGGCTGTTGCATCATTTAGAAGACTTCTGCCTGTATATTCTAAGCCTGAGTTTACTGTAAATGCAGGCAAAAAGTTAAACTGCGTGAGTCTGTATCATCCTCTTATCGAGGAGCCTGTTGCAAACAGCATTGACACAGACAGTAATGTGCTTCTCACAGGCTCAAACGCCTCGGGAAAGTCAACATTTTTAAAGACGGTTGCGTTAAATACGCTTTTATCTCAGTCAGTTTTTACGAGCTGCAGTGTCAAGTGTGAGATGGGCTTTTACAGGTTATATTCCTCTATGTCACTTAAGGATGATTTAGAGGGCGGCGACAGCTATTACATGGTGGAGATTAAGTCTCTTAAGAGAATCATGGATGCGCAGAAGGAAGACGGCGCGCCTGTCATGTGTTTCGTCGACGAGGTGTTAAGAGGAACCAACACGGTTGAGAGAATTGCGGCTTCTGGCAAGATACTTGAGTGTCTGGACGGAGACGGAGCATTTGTTTTTGCGGCCACCCACGATATCGAGCTCACACATATGCTTGAAAACATTTATGCAAACTATCACTTCAGGGAGGAAGTGTTAGACGACGACGTGAAGTTTAACTACATATTAAATGAGGGCCGCGCCACCACAAGAAACGCCATCAAGCTTTTGAAAATCATGGGCTACGACGAGAAGGTTATCGATGAGGCCAACAGATGCGCGGAAGTTTTTAACGAGAGCGGCGAATGGAGATTATAATGGACGTTACTATTTATTCGGATGGATCAAGCAGGGGAAACCCTGGACCCGGAGGTTTTGGAACCGTAATACATTATGTGAGTCCTAAGACAGGCAAACTCTATGTCAAGGAATTGTCCGGGGGTTTTAAGGAGACAACCAACAATAGAATGGAGCTTTTGGGCGCTATAAGTGGTTTGGAAGCCCTAAACCAGCCCTGCAATGTGACGATGGTCAGCGATTCACAGTATGTTGTGAAGGCGTTTACGGACAACTGGATTAAGGGCTGGGAGAAGAGGCAGTGGAAGAATGTCAAAAATATTGACCTATGGCTCAGGCTTCTAAAAGCCATGGAGCCCCATGTGGTCAGCTGGCAGTGGGTCAAGGGTCACGCAGGCCATCCTGAAAACGAGAGGTGCGATAAGCTGGCCACCCAGGCGGCCGATTCTGACAATCTTTCAGAGGATGAAGGCTTTAAAACTAATTCTTGAAAAAATACTGTCATTGTGTTATTATCAAATTCGTGTTTGGCGCAGATGCGCTATAGTCTGTAAGGAGGCAGTTATGGCATTTTTGTCTGAGTTATTAATTGAATCTGTCAAGTTCATTTTTCTTGTTGTCGTTGCCGGTGTTGGAGTTTTTGCGGGCATAACACTTCGAAAAGTGAAGGATAAGAAGAAGGCAAATGAGGCCGATGTGGCAGCTGATACAGACAACATTTCAGAGGAATGAGGAATATTCCTTATAGAGTGAGGACTAGTTGGTCAAGTAATTACTGTTCTGATAAACTTTTTTAAAAAAGTAGTTGACGAACTAAAAAACTATGATATAATGGACGAGTGCGATTTTAAAATAGTTGTATTAGCACAATTCCTCAACCGGAGGGAGGTCAGGAAAGAGCATGTCAAGCGTAATCGTTAAAGAGAATGAGAACCTCGAGAGTGCACTGCGTAGATTTAAGAGAAACTGCGCTAAGGCTGGCATTCAGCAGGAGATCAGAAAAAGAGAGCATTACGAGAAGCCAAGCGTAAGACGTAAGAAGAAGTCTGAAGCTGCTAGAAAGCGTAAGTATAATTAATCAATGATTAATGTATGCCCACACCATCTTGGTGTGGGCATTTTCGTTATGTGATTTTAATTATTAATTAACACATATTTCTATTTACAAAGGTCAAAATCTGTGCTATCATCAATGTAGTATTAAAAACTACATCAGAAGTTTGAATAAACCACGACTTGTGATTTTTAAAATAATCAGGAGGTACGGATATGACATATAAGATTTTTGTGGACGGATATTGTGAGTTACCTGAGGAGCTTAAGAATAATCCTCATGTGAGCGTTATAGCTTCAGGCCATGAGCCTAAGAATATTAAGATTAAGAAGAACAGTTTGTTTAACAGAATGTTCAGAGGAAGAAGGGAGATGTTGCCAAGCGCTTCCCCGGAGCAGTTTAGATTGGCTCTCAACTCAACGGATGCTGACATGGTTTTCGTTCTCACAGTTTCTGATAAGTACAGCACATCCTACACACAGGCAAGAATTGGCAAGCTTATGTATTTGGACGAGCATCCAGGCGCTAAGATCAGGGTTATAAACACATTTACATATGGGGCAGGACAGGGCATGGTATGCAAGAGACTTGTCGGTTTATGTGAGTCAGGCAAGAAGTTTGGAGAGATTTCTGCGCGTCTTAACAGCTATCTCAACAATATTTTTAATACCTACTCCAGTCCATATGCGAGAGTATAATTGTTATTTAAATGTTTAATGAACGGGTGGATTTTAATCCGCCCGTTTTTTAATTTTTGTGAAAATTGTTATGAATTTTGCCATTTTAGAGTGAAAAAATTTGCTTGACGAATCTTCTTATATGTGTATCATATATAGGGGATGTTTTTGAATATTAGTTGGAGGTAACTATGAGAGAGACAGCACTTGTCATTATGGCGGCCGGAATTGGTAGCAGATTTGGCCAGGGTATTAAGCAGCTGGCGGCTGTGGGTCCTAATGGAGAGATTATCATGGATTATTCAATCCACGATGCAATGGAGGCCGGATTTAACAAGGTTGTGTTTATTATCCGCAAGGATATTGAGGCTGTATTTAAGGAAGTTATTGGCAACAGAATTGAGAAGATAATTCCTGTGTCATATGTTTTCCAGGCTATGGATGATATTCCTGCAGGATTTAGTGTTCCTGAGGGAAGAGTTAAACCGTGGGGAACAGGTCAGGCGGTTCTCACAGCTAAGAAGGCTGTTGACTGTCCATTCCTTGTAATCAACGCAGATGATTACTATGGCAAGGAAGCATTTAAGAAGATCCACGAATTCCTGGTGGCAGACAGAGCTGACAACGGCAAGAAGCAGTACTGTATGGCCGGCTTTATTCTGGGCAATACATTAAGCGAGAACGGCGCAGTTACAAGAGGCGTGTGCACAGTTGATGACAGCAATCATCTGGTTGATGTCGTTGAGACTCCGGGACTTATCCGCAAGGATAACTTAACAGTCTTAGCAGACAGAAACGGTTCCATCATAGATCTTGCGGCAGACAGATATGTTTCCATGAATATGTGGGGCTTCACACCTGACATATTCGACGAGCTTGAGAGCAGGTTTTCAACCTTCCTTCAGGGCATCGATGAGACCAACTCCAAGAAGGCTGAGTTCCTTCTTCCAAGCATTGTGGACGAGTTACTTAAGCTTGACCAGGCAGAGGTCACAGTTCTTGAGACCAGGGACAAGTGGTTTGGAGTGACCTATGCAGACGACAAGAAGCTGGTGGTTGAAGCATTTAAAAAACTTTACGAACAAGGTGTTTACAATTCGAAACTTTTCGGTTAAAATAGGCAGGTACGTGCTGCGAAGCAGCACATAAGCGGATGTGGCGGAATGGTAGACGCAGCAGACTCAAAATCTGCCGGGGGCGACTCCGTGAGGGTTCGAGTCCCTCTATCCGCATATTTTTTAAGGGCATGCATTAGTTTATGCAGGCCCTTATTTTTTGCCATTTTTCTGCAAACGATTGTCAGAACTTATTTTCGATTGAACCACTACATCTACGCATCATTTTGAAAAAAATATCAATATTTTGTGTTTTTTCTTCAAAAAACTATGGAAAGAATCTAAATATCTGTTATAATGTACAAGGATGCCAAATATGGTGCGTGATTTTAGTGTATTTTGGTTTTTTAAGGGTGGGAAAATGAAGAATCTGACTGGACGTGTTGCAATATTTATTGCTATAATACTGCTTGTTGCCATGACAAGCGGTTTTGTTGTGTACGCCACAGGTTTGGAGGGTTCTGACGCTGAGACAAGCGCCTGTGAGACCACCGAAGAGCAGATAGAGACCGCACCTGAAGAGACCACTCCTGAGGAGACAACCATAGAGGAGACAACCCCTGAGGAGACCACGGCTGAGGAGACTACCGTAGAAGAGACCACTCCTGAGGAGACAACTGCAGAGGTAACTACCCCTGAGGAGACCACAGCACAGGAGGCTACCGAAGAGGAAACTCAGGAGGAGACTACTGTAGAACAGACTGAGCCGGAGACTGAACCTGTGACGGAGCCTGTAACCGAGCCCGTCACTGAACCTGTGACAGAGCCTGTGACTGAGCCGGTCACTGAACCTGTGACTGAGCCGGTCACTGTAGCACCGAACGAGCCCGTGACAGATGCGCCAACAGAGCCCGCCACAGATCCACAGATTGTGGTTCCTGTTGAGGTTGTGACTGAGCCACCTGTTATAGATAATCCTGTGGATACGGATTCTGATGCGGAAACCACGGATGGTGGGATGGAAACCACCACACAGGTAGCTGACACAGAAGGCACAGATACACATTATGTGCAGGATGAGGAGACGGAAAACTATGTAGTTACCAGTATTGATGCTCCTGTTGAGACTCTTCCCGAGGAGACAGAATCTGCAGACTGGAACGCATATCTCAACTATAAGTCTAACGGCGGAGGTGGAACTAAGATAAACAAGCCTGAAGGTCTTGGTCTTGTGGCCAAGATATTTACGGTTATGTTTATGATAATGATGATTTTAGGAGTTATCGCCTATGGCTATGTGTCCATGATGAGAAGACACGAGGCGAAGCTTCGACAGAGAAAGGCAAGATCATATCGTTGATCTAAGATTTTGGTAACATGAGTAAACATTTATATATTGCTGAGAAGCCCAGCGTTGCCAGAGAGTTCGCAAAGTCTCTGGGAATAAGCGGCTCCAATAAGGACGGCTATATAGAGTCGGATGACAGCATCGTGACATGGTGTGTCGGTCATCTGGTCACTATGAGCTACCCTGAAAAATACGATATTTCGCTTAAAAGGTGGAGTTTGGAGACTCTGCCTTTTATTCCTGCCCAGTTTAAATACGAGGTTATTGAAAATGTCAAGAAGCAGTTTGATATTGTGGCGGGACTGTTAAAGCGCGATGACGTGGACACCATCTATGTGTGCACGGACTCCGGGCGAGAGGGAGAATATATCTACAGGCTGGTGGAGCAGGAGGCTCACGTGACCGGCAAAAACAGGAAGCGTGTATGGATAGATTCCCAGACTGAGGAGGAGATTAAGAGAGGTATAAGAGAGGCGAAGGATCTGTCAGAGTATGATAATTTAAGCGCCGCGGCATACCTCAGGGCGAAGGAAGATTACCTGATGGGAATTAATTTTTCCAGACTCCTAACCCTTAAATTTGGGCCGGTCATATCTTCATACATGCACAGGGACAGAACTGTTTTGTCCATCGGCCGCGTCATGACCTGTGTTCTTGGCATGGTCGTAAGGCGTGAGAGGGAGATAAGGGACTTCGTCAAAACCACATTTTACAAGGTAAATGCCAATGTTTCCCTGACAGAGGGAGGTTTTAGCGGAGAGTGGAAGGTGGACGAGAAGAGCTCGTTCTACGCTTTCCCGGGTCTCTATAAGGACAACGGTTTCCTTAAGGAGGAGGACGCGAAGGAGCTTATAAACCGCTTAAGCGCCCACGAGCCGCTCACAGGCACGGTGACAAGCATTGAGCGCAAAACCGAGAAGAAGAACGCGCCGCTACTATATAATCTGGCGGAGATACAAAACGACTGTTCAAGAAGGTTTAAGATCAGCCCTGACCAGACGCTTCAGATTATTCAGGAGCTCTACGAGAAGAAGCTGGTCACATATCCCCGAACCGACGCCAGAGTTTTATCTACGGCTGTCGCGAAGGAGATTGACAAAAACATAAGGGGTATCGCGCAGTTTACGCCGATGGCTGAGTATGCCAACGAGGTGCTCTCAAGCGGTAGCTACCACGGCATAGAGAAGACGAAATACACCAACGACAAGCTGATAACGGACCACTACGCAATCATCCCCACAGGTCAGGGACTTGGCAACTATAATTCCCTGTCCGGCACCGCCAAGGGCGTTTACGAGATGATCTGCAGGCGTTTCTTAAGCATTTTCTATCCCGCTGCAGAGTACAAGAAGTATTCTGTGTGTGTGGAAATGCCTTCCACAGAGGGGAAGGTTGAGCATTTCTATGCAAACTTCAAGGCTCTCTCGAAGGAGGGGTATCTGAAGGTGGCGGGAATTCCACAGGGACAGAGCAAGAAGGATAAGGAGGAGGAGGTTCAGGATATCAAGAACTCCCCACAGATGCTTAAACAGCTCGAGGAGCTTAAGAAGGGCGCGGTTTTGAATATCTCAGGGTTTGATATCAAGGAGGGGTCCACCTCGCCGCCAAACCGTTACAACTCCGGCTCTATAATTCTTGCCATGGAAAATGCTGGCCAGTTTATAGAGGATGAGGAGCTACGAGCGCTGATTAAGGGAAGCGGAATAGGAACCAGCGCCACAAGAGCTGAGATTCTTAAGAAGCTTGTCAATATTAAGTATTTAAACCTTAATACCAAGACGCAGATTATAACGCCGACATATTTAGGCGAGTTGGTCTACGAGGTGGTTTTGGCCTCCATGCCCAAGATGCTTGACGCCGAGATGACGGCCAGCTGGGAGAAGGGCTTGGGGTATGTCGCCGACGGCAAGATCACCTCGGATGAATACATGCAAAAGCTCAGCAAATTCATAGCTGTTCGCTGCACAGGCGTCAAGGGAATAACAAATCCGCACGGCATAACCTCCAGATTCGCAGGGGTTAGCCAGTATTACAGAAAGTAGGGAAATATGGCTGTTAAAAACATAGAATTATTCGATTTATCTAAGACAATGCTGGCAGAGCTCATCCGCTCTTTCGAGTATCCGTGGGAGGTGCTCTCAGGCATAAGCGATGCAATTATCGCTAAGGGGCAGACTCTCTCAGAGGAATACACGCTTATAGGCGAAAACATCTGGGCTCACAAGAGCGCTAAGATCGCGCCGACGGCAAGCATTACAGGTCCCTGCATCATAGATGAGGGTGCAGAGGTCAGACACTGCGCGTTTGTAAGGGGAAGCGCCATGATAGGCAAAAACTGTGTTGTCGGCAATTCCACAGAGCTTAAGAATGTCATACTGTTTGACAATGTTCAGGTGCCTCATTACAACTATGTGGGCGACAGCATACTGGGCTTTAAGTCCCATATGGGGGCTGGCTCCATAACCTCGAATGTGAAATCCGACAAGACTCTCGTCGTGATTAAGGACGGCGATGTGAGATACGAGACAGGCAGGAAGAAGATTGGCGCTATTCTGGGCGATTTTGTTGAGGTTGGCTGCGGCAGCGTTTTAAACCCCGGAACTATCATCGGACCTGGCACAAACATATATCCGCTGTCGTCTGTAAGGGGAGTAATTCCCGCAAACAGCATTTATAAACATGTGGGTGAAGTTGTTGTCAAGAATAAATAATTTTTCTCTTGCAAACATGAACTATATATGTTATATTACGTTGGTATGTTTGAATTGCACTGATAGGAGGTGTGAAGAGTGGTTCACGTAGTGAAGATCGTATTAACAGTTCTGTTTGTTTTAATAAGCTTGGCAATCACAGTTATCGTCCTCATGCAGGAGGGTAAGCAGGCGGGCCTTTCAGGTTCTATTAGCGGCGCCGCAGATAACTACTGGGGTAAGAACAAGGGTCGTTCAATCGAGGGTAAGCTCGAGAAGATTACGACAGTGCTTGCTGTTCTGTTTATTGTTATTGCACTTGTTTTAAACTTTGGAATGTTTAATTGATGATACGTAGCCACTCTCTTATGAGGGTGGCTATTATTATATAATTTGGGAGAAATATGGAAGATAATTTAAAGGAACAAAAAGACAGACTGATGGAGGTTTTTACATCTCCTCAGTACAGACCTATGAAGCTTAAGGAGTTGGCGATACTCTTAGGAGTTCCCAAAAGCGAGAGAGATAAGTTGGCTGAGGTTTTGGACGCCCTAGTTTACGAGGGCAAGATCGGGCTTAGCTCCAAGGGCAAGTACGGTAAGCCGGAGATATCAACTGTCAGCGGAGTGTTCTGTGGAACACAGAAGGGCTTCGGCTTCGTGAAGGTTGAGGGCGAAGAGGAAGATATATTTATAAGCGAGAGGGACAAAAACGGCGCGCTAAACGGCGATAAGGTTTTGATCAGCG
The DNA here is from genome assembly GCA_024699325.1 of Lachnospiraceae bacterium. Taxonomy (GTDB): domain Bacteria; phylum Bacillota; class Clostridia; order Lachnospirales; family Lachnospiraceae; genus UBA4292. The sequence continues at coordinate 51,604 of JAILPS010000037.1, forward strand.
TACTTCCGGGAGGCAGAGGAAGAAGCGACGAGGGAAGAGTTGTGAAGATCTTAGAGCATGCCAACAAGACTGTTATCGGAACATTTGACAAGTCCAAGGGTTTTGGCTTTGTCATACCTGATGACACACATCTTGGCAGGGATATCTTCGTGCAGAATGAAAACTCCATGGACGCCCAGGATAATGTAAAGGTTGTGTGCGAGATCATCAACTTCGAGGGCAGAAATCCAGAGGGCAAGATTGTAGAAATATTAGGTAAGCCCGGGGAGATGAACACGGATGTCATGAGCGTTATCCGCGCCATGAATATTCCCGAGACATTTCCTGAGGAGGTTTTAAGGAGCACTGCGGCGATTCCTGATGCCATATCTGAGGCTGAGAAGTCCGGGAGAGAGGATTTCAGGGATGTTTTGACATTTACAATCGACGGACCTGACGCGAAGGATTTAGACGACGCGGTATCCCTTGTAAATACTGGCAGAGGATATGAGCTTGGCGTTCATATAGCAGACGTTAGCCACTATGTCAGGGAACATTCGCCCATCGATAAGGAGGCGCTAAACCGCGGAACCAGCGTGTATTTTACGGACAGGGTAATCCCCATGCTTCCCGAGAAGCTCTCAAACGGGCTGTGCTCGCTTAATGCCGGGGAAGACAAGCTGTCCATGAGCTGTGTTATGGACGTGGACTACGAGGGCAATATAAGAGGCGGCAGAGTGTGCGAATCCATCATTAGGTCTGACAAGAGGATGGACTATCCGAGCGTTGCCATAATCTTAGAGGACAGGAAGGACGATGAGCGTTACGAGGCTGTGTGCGCAGAGTACGAGAGGTTTATTCCGACCCTTAAGCTTATGCATGAGCTCTCCCTTAAGTTCAGGAAGAAGAGATATGAGAGAGGCGCCATTAATTTCGACTTCCCGGAGGCCAAGGTTTTGTTAGACGATAAGGGAAGAGCCATAGATATTGTTCCCTACGAGCGAAATGAGGCCACAAGACTTATAGAGGATTTCATGCTTGCAGCCAACGAGACCGTGGCGGAGAATGCCTTCTGGCAGGAGATTCCGTTCATCTACAGAAACCACGAGACTCCGTCGGAGGATAAGATGGTGGCTTTTGCTGCGTTTTTAGGAGGTCTTGGCTACACACTTCACATTAAGAACAACGAAGTCCATCCGAAGGAACTGAGTAAGCTCATGGAGAAGATCGAGGGCACAAGCGAAGAGAACCTTATAAACCGCGTGCTTCTTCGCTCCATGAAGCAGGCGAAATACAGCCCTGAAAATATGGGCCACTTCGGATTAGCTGCAAAATACTACACACATTTCACTTCGCCGATCAGGAGATATCCCGATCTGTGCATACACAGAATTCTGAAGGACAGCCTCCACGGCAAACTTGACGAGCGAAGAATTAAACATTATAATGAGGTGCTTGGAGAGATAACCAACCATTCAAGCATTACAGAGCGCCGCGCTGACGAGGCTGAGAGGGAGATTCTTAAGCTTAAGAAGGCGGAGTACATAAGGAAATATATCGGAGAGGTATTCGAGGGAGTCATAAGCGGAGTTACATCCTACGGAATGTATGTTGAGCTTCCAAACACAGTTGAGGGTATGATCAGAATCTCAGAGATTGGAGATGATCACTACAGCTTTGACGAGGAGCATATGTGCATCGTGGGAGATTTAAGCCGCAAAACCTACAGCCTGGGACAGAAGATCAGCGTCATCGTGGATGATGTGAGCCTCGCACCTGCAAGAGTTGACTTCAGACCCTACTTCGATCACGAGAATTAGGAGATATTATGTCAAAGGATAGCATTAAGCTTATCGCCAACAACAAGAAGGCTTATCATGATTATTTTATCATTGAGAAGTTTGAGGCGGGCATTGAGCTTGTGGGAACGGAGGTCAAATCCCTTCGCATGGGCAAATGCAGTCTCAAGGAGGCGTTTGTAAGGCTCGACCGCGGCGAACTGTTCGTGTACAACATGCACATTTCGCCCTACGAGAAGGGCAATATTTTTAATAAGGATCCGCTTAGGGTCAGAAAACTTCTTGTTCACCGCTATGAAATCAACAAAATGGCGGGCAAAATCAGCCAGAAGGGTTACACCATTGTCCCCCTGCAGATATATTTTAAGGGCAGTCTTGTGAAGGTTGAGATAGGCCTGGCACAGGGCAAGAAGCTCTATGACAAGAGGGATGATATCCAGAAGAAGGATCAGAGGCGTGAGGCGGAGAAGGACTTTAAAGTCAAAAATCTCTACTCATAATAATTTAATCTCTAAAACAGTTGCATTTCTAGCACACGTGTAGTATATATAAAAATCATGACAACTGTATGGAGGTTAGTAATATGGATTTTGATCAGTGCATTGAGAAACTTGAGAGGCTTACAAGCAAGCTTGAGGATGAAGATGCGACCACCATTGAGGAGTTTATCGAGGCATTACATGATGTAAACAGCATGGACGAGCTCGATGAATATACAGACCTGCTCCTCGGAATAGCTGATAATCTTGACGTAGACGATCAGGATGTTATCTATCAGATTATCCGATACATTCAGGAGTAGTTAAAACCAGGGGTTGTACTGGTTTCGACGGGGGTTTTGAAGTTGTGATAGCCATCCGCAGACTGTGACTGCGCATCAAAACAGAATTAAATATAAACGCTGAAGATAATTTAGCATTCGCTGCCTAACGGCAGCTGTCGGCCAGGGTTCGCGCATTGACCCTGTAACCGGCATCGACTAGATGCGGAACTCACACGCCTAAGCTTTGCGGCGCGTGAAGCAATATGAAGCTACCTGAGATTTAAGCCTGTCCACTGGCAGATTTTGAGGGGAACAGATGTGAAGAACATCAATAATAATGGACTGTGATGGGAGAGGTTGCAATGAATGGGCTTTCGGACAGGGGTTCGATTCCCCTCAGCTCCACTTATTATGGAGAGTAGCGCAGACTTGTGTCTGCGCTTTTTTATGCACAAAAAAAGAGCCGGTCTGAAACCGACTCTGAAAATTCTGTTATCCGTTGACGCGGTTGATGCCTGTAAAACCGGCACCGCCAAGGAATGTGGCAGTACAGTAACTCTGCATGCTGTAATCGTAATACTTAATACATGCAAAACCGTCCTTCTCGAAGAAGTTTACAAAATAATGCCTGTATGTTCTCTTGTCCTCCTGGACACCCTTAAGATTATAAACCGTGATCTCAAGTAAACCATCAACTATATTCTTAACATAAATCTTCTTCTGCTTAGAACTGTAAATAAATTCTGTATCCTGTGTAATTGGAATAGAATAATTGGAAAAAAGATTGGTCCATCTTATTTCCTTCTCACCACGTTCGATCTTCATAATGTCACCCCTTTCCCGACATCTTGACTCTAAAAAAGATTATACAACAAAAAAATAGAAATGAGAAGAGGAAAACAGAACAAATTTAAAAAATTTTTCTATAATTTGTCTATTTTTTTTAGATGCTAACACAATATTCTTATTTTTTAAAACAATATGGTTTTATTTAGACAAAACACGCTGATGTTTTGCTTGTAAATTTTCGAGGCGTGATATATAATGCACTTTATAAGTAAAAGTATGTCTAGAACTATGCTTATGTACCGGAGGAATGCATAATGATAAGAAGTATGACAGGTTTTGGCCGCGGCGAGGCGACCGGAACACTTGGCAAGGTCAGTGTGGAGATGAAGTCCGTTAATCACAGATATCTGGACTTAAACATTAAGATGCCAAGAAAGTTTAATCCTCTTGAGGGCAATATCAGAACCTATATCAAGGACAAGATAGCAAGAGGTAAGGTTGATATCTACATCAACTATGAGGATTTTTCAGAGGACAATGTCAATATCAAATATAATCGTGCAATAGCTAAGGAATACATGGATTATTTCGAGCAGATTCATGAGGAGTTTGGAATAGAGAACGACGTCAGAGTTTCCAGACTGGCATCCATGCCTGAGGTGTTTAGCATGGAGCAGGCTGAGGACGACGAGGAGGGCTTGTGGCATCTCCTGAGCGAGGCTTTGGACGTGGCAGTTGACAAGTTTATCACTGTCAGAAACAACGAGGGCGAGCAGCTTAAAAACGATCTTCTCGGCAAGCTTGACTACATGAATTCATTAGTTGATCAGGTCGAGGAGAGATATCCTGACATATTAGCTGATTACAGAAACAGACTTACACAGAAGATGCAGGAGATACTTGGAAACACCGGCATCGACGAGAACAGAATAGCGGCTGAGGTCGTCATTTACGCAGACAAATGCTGTGTGGACGAGGAGACAGTCAGACTGAGAAGCCATATCAAGCAGGTTGGCGACGCGCTTCAGTCAGACGACAGTGTTGGCCGTAAGTTAGACTTTTTGGTTCAGGAGATGAACAGAGAGGCAAACACCATGCTCTCTAAGTCAACTGACATGAGTCTTACAGATGTCGCAATCAACTTAAAGACCGAGATTGAGAAGGTCAGAGAGCAGATTCAGAATATTGAGTAGTCGAGGTTTGTTATGTCTAAGGGAATACTTATTGTGGTTTCAGGGTTTTCGGGCGCCGGCAAGGGAACGATAACCAAGGAGCTGGTTAAGAGATATGAAAACTACTGTCTCTCGGTTTCTGCGACGAGCAGGAAGCCTAGAGAGGGCGAGGTTGAAGGCAGGGATTACTTCTACAAGACCAGGGAAGAGTTCGAGAGCATGATTGAAAACGACGAGCTCTTAGAGCATGCCCAGTATGTGGGCAACTACTACGGAACTCCGAAGAAGTATGTTGAGGACTGCATTAACGCCGGCAGGGATGTCATCTTAGAGATTGAGGTCCAGGGCGCCCTTCAGATTAAGAAGAAGGTTCCGGAGGCGGTCACAATATTTATGACCACGCCTACGATAGCCATATTAAAACAGAGACTTATAGGCAGAGGCACGGAGACCTTAGAGGTAATCGAGCAGCGCCTTAAGCGTGCGAAGGAAGAGGCTGAGTACATGACTCAGTATGACTATATTATTGTCAATGATGACCTTGAGGAGTGCGTCACAGGGCTTAACGATCTGCTCGCATCTCTTCACAGCAGGGTATCTAATAACGAAGAGTTCATATCTTCAATCAAAAAACAATTACAGGAAATCTAGGAGGATTTTAAAATGTTACATCCATCATATTCAGAGCTTATGGACAAGATTAATGAGTCAGTTGAGCCAGGCGAGGTGCCGGTAGTTAAGAGCCGTTATTCAGTTGTTATCGCGGCTTCTAAGCGCGCACGCCAGATTATCGCTGCACAGGAGGCACATCCCGATCAGAGCGAGGGCGTTTTAAAGCCACTTTCTCAGGCAGTTAACGAGCTTTACAACGGCGATATCAACATCATGACAGACGAGGAGTTCGAGACTGAGATGGAGAAGCTTAAGGCTGAGGCTGAGAGCGAGATCGCATTCTCAGAGGATGATTCTGACGATGAGGCAGAGGCCGCAGAGGATTCTTCTGACGCCGATGCAGAGCCTTCACAGGAGTAATATTGCTAAACACAAAGACAGCCGCTAAGCTGTCTTTGTCTGGGTATAGGTATGAAAATATTGTTTGTTTCTCTCGGATGCGACAAGAATCTGGTCGATTCTGAGAAAATGCTGGCCCTTCTTTCCAAATCCGGCTACGAATTTACGGACGACGAGCAGGAGGCTGATGTGGTTGTCATCAACACCTGTTCATTTATTTCGGACGCCAAGGAGGAGAGTATTCAGACTATTCTTGAGATGTCTGAGCTCAAAAAGACGGCCAGACTTAAGTGTCTTATAATAACCGGATGTCTGTCCCAGAGATACAGGGAAGAGATAGCCACGGAGCTTCCTGAGGTTGACGGCATGCTAGGCATTGCCTCATGGGATAAGATTGTGGAGCTGGTTGACAGGACACTTGCTGGGCAAAAGCCACAGATTTATGATGATTTAAGCGAGAATGCCAATGTAAGCCTTCGCGCAGGCGTCGACAGAGTTCTTACAGGCGGCGGCCACTATGCATATCTCAAGATTGCAGAGGGCTGTAACAAGCACTGTACATACTGTGCCATCCCGTCCATCAGGGGAAGATATCACTCCATCCCCATGGAGGAGTTAGTCAGGGAAGCGCAGATGCTCTCTGAGCGCGGCGTTAAGGAGATTATTCTGGTGGCCCAGGAGACCACACTTTACGGTCTGGACCTCTATAAGAAGAAGTGTCTGCCCGAGCTTATCGACAGAATATCACAGATTGACGGCATCTACTGGATAAGGATTCAATACTGTTATCCAGAGGAGATAACGGATGAGCTTATCATGACAATCAGGGACAACCCGAAGGTCTGCCATTATCTGGATCTTCCCATCCAGCACAGCTCTGACAGAATTCTTAAACTTATGAACAGAGCCACCAACCAGGCAGAGCTCAGGGAGAAGATTGCTAAGCTTCGCGAGGAGATTCCGGATATCGCCCTCAGAACAACTCTTATCGCAGGTTTTCCCGGCGAGACGGAGGATGACCACGAGGATGTCATGGACTTTATCGACGAGCTGGAGTTTGACAGGCTCGGAGCGTTCACATACTCTCCTGAGGAGGGGACGCCTGCCGCAGATATGGACGGCCAGGTTGATGAGGACGTTAAAAAGCGCTGGAAGAATGATATAATGGAGCTTCAGCAGGAGATAACTGCTGACAAGGCAGCTGACAGGGTGGGAAGCACCGTTTTAGCTGTTATAGAGGGGTATTTGCGCAGAGAAAACTGCTATGTGGGCAGAACATATATGGACGCGCCGGGGGTTGACGGATATATTTTTATCAGCACGCTCACCGAGCTTAATTCAGGGGATTTTGTGAAGGTAAGAGTTACAGGCGCGCAGGAATATGATCTGATTGGAGAATTGGAAGATGAATTTACCGAATAAACTAACTGTATTCAGAATGTTTCTGATACCATTTTTTGTTGTTTTTATGCTTGTTGATATTGCGCCATGGCAGAAGTGGGTGGCTCTTGCAATATTTGTAGTTGCATCACTCACAGACCTGTTTGACGGCAAAATCGCCAGAAAATACAATCTGGTGACGAATTTTGGCAAGTTTATGGATCCTATGGCCGACAAACTACTGGTGTGCAGTGCGCTTATTTGTTTTGTTGAGATGACATACATTCCGGCATGGATTGTTATAGTGATTATATCCAGAGAGCTTATCATCAGCGGTTTCAGACTTATCGCGTCAGACCAGGGCATAGTTCTGGCTGCCGGCATCTGGGGCAAATGTAAGACCGCAACCCAGATGGTTATGACCATCGTTTTGATTGCTCACATTGATCATCCTGTTTTTGTGATTATAGAGCAGGTGTTAATCTATGCTTCACTTGCCCTTACCATTATCTCCATGGTAGACTATTTGTGGAATAACAGGAAGGTTCTGACTAACGGCGGAATGTAATCGGAGGAATTATGGCTGAGTATTCAAGATATGCAAGAAATATAACCAAGGGAAAGCTTCCCTATGAGAACTGGAACAGCTTCTACACAGAGTATATGGGAAGCGCTGACAGGCTCTCGAGAGTGCAGTTTTCGCTTAATTTTATATCTCTTCTCTACACCGAGGAGGTGTGGCAGGAGGACGGCTTAAGACAGATTGGAACAGAGTTTGTCGAGCTGTTTAAGAAGGTTTTGGACAGCGACTACTCGAAGGATAATATCGAGGACATCACGCTTTTCAGGGCTAAGATGAAGAACAGGATGGAGTGCCTCGTGACATACACGGACAGATATATGATCTACCAGTATGTGTTAAACTGCCTTCGCTACAAGTTTGACGACTATGACTATGACGACTACAGCGACGAGGAGTTTACGAAGGAACTCATAAACTTCATAACTTCTGACAGGGATCAGTCCACCATGAAGTATAAGACCATGGAGGTCCTCAAATCCATCCCGATCAGAATGACCAGAAACCGTTTCTTTGAGATGGTTAGCGATGGTTTCAGCATTTACAATGAGGGAGATCTGGACACGCTTTTGAGCTTCGATTACATGATAAGAGGCGCTGCGATGACCCATGAGCCCGAGAATATGGAGAGCAATTTCCCGGACCTCTACGAATACAGCAGGCATTTTGAGGGGCTTGATTTTGACAATCTCGACAACGACCAGTTCTTCGTCGAGGATATCACCCTGAAGGAGTGCATAGATTTTCTGAATAACCAGGTCACAACCTATGACATTCTGGCTCAGCTTGTAAACCAGCTCTATGTTAGAGTCTTAACTTCTGAGTTTGCAGACAGGAAGAGCGAGGATTACATAGCTTCTGACAATCTTGCCAAGAAGGCGCTTCTTAAGTTTAACCCTGAAGAGACCTTCGAGGTTGACGAGGAGCTTACAGAACATCTCGTGGAGCTTGAGGGCATTCAGGAGGATGAACTGGAGGAGTTAGAGGAGGCCGAGGGCAGATTTGAGGATATCCTGCAGTCTAAGTTTTGCGGAGAGTGTGAGTATGAGATTGGCCTTCAGTTAGACACTGTTGACGATATCTGCAAGCTTCTCTCAACCAGCTATTTTGCTGACCTTGACGAGGAGAATTCCACAGGTGCGAAGGTTACACAGGCCGATATCGACAAATATTTCGCGGATTTCAGGGCAGAGCTTGAGCCTAAGCTCAAGTCTTCCTGCAAGCTGTTAAGCCGCGCTATCATGGCGGCAGTCATAGGCTATCTGCCCATGAATTTTTCTAACACAGAGGAACTTAGGGAATACATTTATAACAGTCTGAGCGCATGCACTAATCTTCCTGAGAAGATGGCTTTGGTTGAGCGTCTTGAGGAGCTTATGAATGATGACGAGGACTGGGACTAGGAGATGACATTGAAGTGGTCTAAGGATTTGTATGTTGGCGAGAATATGAAGGAGACTTTGGACGAAGTCAGAGCCCAGCTAGATAAGGGCGAGGTGGTTGAAGGACCACAGCTTGTCTGTCTGTCAGCCAACAGCGCGAATCTGTTTGACATAATTCCTGCCAAGGAGCTTAGGCTCTCCATCTATAAGGAATATGACCTTAAGGTGGTTGGGATAGCTGCCGATAAGGATGAGGCTGTGGAGTTAGTCAGACAGATGATTGAGAAAATGTACACCGAAGGGGTGAACGCTTCTTCGATTTTTAGCTAAAAAACTATAAGAGTAAGGAAGTGATGTGATTGGAGATCTTATTGCTGGTGCTTAAGATTATAGGCTGGACTATTTTAGCCATACTTCTTTTGATACTTGCCATATTGATCATAGTACTTGCCACACCATTTAGATACGATATCGTCGTAGATGTCAAGGACAAAAACATATCTGCCAGGGTGAAGGTTCACTTCTGGCTGCAGGCCGTGGCCATCGTTGTAGAATTTATAGAGAAGAAGCTTAACGGATTTTTGCGGATATTGTTTTTTAAGAAGTATTTTCTGGGGGATAAGGCTTCTAAAAAACCTAAGAATGAAGGCGAAGAGGAGAAGGCGAAGGACACCGAGGTGACCGAGGGGGCTTCTGAGACCACTGAGCCTGATACTTCTGAGAAGCCTGAAGAAGAAAAAACTGAGGAAGAGAAGCCTGAGGAAGAGAAACCCGAGGAAGAGAAGCCTGAGGAAACTGAAGAGCCTGAGGTTAGCGTCGACCCTGAGGGGGAGAAGCCTCAAAGCGATGAGACCTCTTCAGAAAGTACAGATGATGTTACCGTTGATAAGAAAGAGGCCGGGGAGCCGCTTGATGAGAAGGTCGCGGCGATAATCGACAAGATTAAAACTAAATACAATCAGCTGATGGATAAGTACCACAAGATTAAGGCCAAGGTTGTAAGCGTGAAGGGATTCTTAGATCTGCCCTGCACGAGACACACCCTTAAGATGGTCATCAGAATGCTTAAGCTTGAGCTTAAGAGCGTGATGCCACGCAAGGTAAAGGGATATCTGACCATTGGACTTGACGACCCGCAGCTGATGGGCAAGATATGTATGTACGGCGGAGTATTCTATCCGAAGTATTCAAAAACGTTTAAACTGACGCCTGTGTTCGATGAGGAGATCATCGACGGTCACATAGAGATTAAGGGAAGAATTATTCTGGGGGCGTTGCTAGGACATCTGCTTAGACTACTGTTCGTGGCAGATCTGTACAGAACTATAAAAGCATTTAAGAGAATGAACAAAAAGGGAGGCAAACATGGAGAAGAATAATATTAACGAGACAATGAAGGCTTTATTTGACGGAATGAACGGTTTTATATCAACCAAGACGGTTGTCGGCGACGCTGTGAAGGTTGACGGCGCAGAGCTCATTCCTCTTATTGACGTATCATTTGGCATGGGAGCAGGCGCTTTCATAGGCGACGGCAAGGATAAGGGCGCCGGCGGTATGAACGGTAAGTTATCTCCGAGCAGCGTTATCGTTGTGAAGGACGGCTACACTAAGGTTATCAGCCTTAAGAATGCAGATGCGGTTACCAAGATTGTGGATATGATGCCCGACATCATCAACCGTTTCTCTAAGAAGGACAGCAAGGAAGTTAAGGACGCTGTCGAGGAGATCAAGAATAAGGATCTCAACGAGACAAAATAATATGGCATAAATAAAGCAGGAGAGTAGTTCTCCTGCTTTACTGTTATCTGTTGACAAAATAAAAAATGACACTCCAAAGAGTGTCATTAATTATGATTAAGCTCTCTCAACATAACCAGACTTAAGGCATGATGTACAAACATTAAGTCTAACTGAACCGTTAGCAGTCTTAACTCTAACTGGCTGAACGTTAGCCTTCCACATCTTATTAGATCTTCTATGAGAATGACTTACCTTAATTCCGAAGCTTGCTCCCTTTTCGCAAATAGCGCACTTTGCCATGATTGCACCTCCTAACTGTTCAGGAAATATGTTGCACAAAACGCAACGTTGATATAATAACAGAAGTTTTTCTATTTTGCAAGTAGAAATTTACGTAAATTAAGGAAAAAAATTTTCTAATTACAGTATTCCCTTTTTAAGTAAAACAATGTATAATGTTTGGGACTATGGGTGTCTGCCCTAAATAACGAAAGAGAGGATGTTTATGAAGGGAAAGATTAAGAATGAATATGGCGAGATCCTTATCGATTTAGATGTCATTTCCCAGTATGCCGGTATCACCGCTATGGAGTGCTCTGGCATAGTTGGTATGGCTGCTGTCAATATGAAGGATGGCCTGGTTCGCCTTTTGAAGAGAGAGAGTCTCAGCAAGGGAGTGACCGTTGAGATAGTTGACAACGAGCTTCAGATCAATTTCCATGTAGTTGTGGCTTATGGTGTAAACATTTCCACAGTGGCTTCTAACCTTGTGACAAGTGTTAGATATAAGATTGAGGAGTTCACCGGCATGAAGGTCGGAAAGATTAGTATTTATGTCGAGGGCGTACGCGTTATCGATTAATTTTAGCGCCTACGGGCCAAGGAGGAATTTGTTGTGGCAAATGTCATTGATGCAGCTCTGTTGTCCAGAATGTTTCTGGCCGGAGCACAGAATCTTGATGCAAATAAGGAATATATAAACCAGCTGAATGTATTCCCTGTTCCAGATGGAGATACAGGAACTAACATGACTCTTACTATCATGTCAGCAGCCAAGGATGTTCAGGCTCTTGATAATAAGAACATGGCTGATTTGTGTAAGGCGATCTCTACAGGATCCTTAAGAGGAGCCAGAGGTAACTCAGGCGTTATCCTGTCACAGCTCTTAAGAGGTTTTACCAAGTCTGTAAGAGAGCTGGAGGAGATTGATGTTCCCGCACTTGCAGCAGCTATGACTAAAGCGGCTGACACAGCCTACAAGGCAGTTATGAAGCCTAAGGAGGGTACAATCCTCACAGTGGCAAGGGGAATGGCCAACAAGGCCGAGGAACTTGCCGGTTCAGACTTGACAATGGAAGAGTTTATAAGCGCTGTCATCAGCTACGGCGATGAGGTGCTTGATCACACACCTGACCTTCTGCCTGTACTTAAGCAGGCGGGCGTTGTGGATTCAGGCGGACAGGGTCTCATCACAGTCTGCAAGGGTGCATTTGATGCATTCATGGGCAAGGAGATCACCATCAACATCCAGCCTGCAGATACAGTTAAGAAGAACTTCACACAGATGGTTCCGAAGGCTGATATCGACACAGCCAACATCAAGTATGGTTATTGTACAGAGTTTATCGTGCTCTTAGAGCATCCGCTTCCAGATGAGGAGGTTTTAGCATTTAAGAGCTATCTTGAGTCCATCGGCGATTCTATTGTGTGTGTTGCAGATGATGAGCTTATCAAGATTCATGTGCACACCAACAACCCTGGTCTCGCATTTGAGAAGGCGCTCACTCTTGGCGCCCTCGACAGAATGAAGATCGACAACATGAGACTTGAGCATGAGGAGAAGCTTGAGAAGGATGCCAACCGTATCCTGGAGCTTCAGGCTGAGGAGGCTGCAGCTAACGCCGCTAAGGCCAAGGCTAAGCCCGTAGAGCTTAAGGAGTATGGCTTCGTGTCTGTTTGCGCAGGTGACGGCCTTAAGGAGATCTTCGAGAGCCTTAATGTCGACTATGTAATCTCAGGCGGACAGACCATGAACCCCAGCACCAGCGACTTCTTAGACGCTGTGGAGCAGATTCCTGCCAAGACAATATTTGCCCTTCCAAACAACAAGAATGTCATTCTTGCGGCAGAGCAGGCAGCTAAGCTCTCTAAGGACAAGAAGATTATTGTAATCCCTACCAAGACCGTTCCACAGGGCATCACAGCGGTTATCAACTTTGACCCTGCGTCAACTCCTGAGGACAACGAGGCTGTCATGAAGGAGGAGAGCTCCAAGGTCAAGACAGGTGAGGTTACATACGCTACGAGAGATACCTGCATCGACGGCAAGCAGATTGCGGTTGATGACATCATGGGTATTGGCGACAGCAAAATTTTGTCAGTTGGTCAGTCTATCAACGATACGACTCTAGATATGCTTTCTCAGATGGTTGATGATGATACAGTTCTGATAAGCGTTTATTTCGGAGCTGACATTACACAGGAGGATGCAGATGTTTTAGTAGGACAGATCACAGAGAAGTTCCCTTCATGTGACGTGGATGTTCACAGCGGTGGCCAGCCTGTTTACTATTATATCGTATCAGCAGAGTAATCTAATCATTCATCCGGCATGTCGAAAGATATGCCGGATTTTTTTGAGGTAAATATGAAACTTACGGACTCTTTGACAAGTCTTAAGGGTGTGGGCCCTAAAACTGCGGCCAACTACGCAAAGCTTGGCATATTGACAATCAGGGACCTCCTTGAATACTATCCCAGGGAATATGTAATCTATGAGAAGACTTCGCCCATAGCGAGGCCTGCTTTTAATGCCAAGGTTTTTGTCTATGCCAGAGTTTTGGAGGCGCCGTCCATATTTAAGGCGAGAAACGGTCTGACGGTGGTAAATATTTCCTGCGAGGACGAGGCAGGGGACAGATTTACGGTCAGCTACTACAACCAGCCCTGGATCAGGCAGCAGGTAAAGACAGGCCAGGCCTATGTATTTGTCGGCAGGAAGGGCTATAAGAACGGCAGATTAGTCATAGAATCGCCCGAGAGGTTCACCTTCGAGGAGTATAAAACCATCAGGGGCAGCATGGTTCCTGTATATCCCCTCACCAAGGGCATAAGCAGAAATGCTATTATTGCCCTGATTAAGTCTGTTTTTGCAGAGGGCTTTGACGCTATGGGAAGCGATATAAGCCCTGAATTTGAAAAGAAAAACGACATGTCAGCCTATGACGAGGCGATAAGGGCGATACATTTCCCCAAAAGCGATAAGGACTATTTAAGAGCCAGAAGAAGGCTTGTATTTGAGGAGTTCTATGTGTTCCTAAAAAAACTCTATGCACTTAAGGATAAGACCGAGGTGATAAAAAGCGAGGCGAGAATTGTGCCGTCCGGCGTGGTCAATAAGGTCGTGTCAGAGCTTCCATACGAGCTTACCAGAGCGCAGAAGAAGGCGGTTAAGGAAGTCTTAGAGGAAATGTATAGCGGCAGGGTTTTAAACAGGCTCATCCAGGGCGATGTTGGCTCAGGTAAGACAATAGTCGCGTTCTTAGCGCTTTTAGAGGTGGCCGCAAACGGCTATCAGGGCGCTCTTATGGCGCCCACGGAGGTTTTGGCGACGCAGCACTACAACGCCCTTATGAAGCTTTTGGACGGCTTAGGACTGCAAATCAACGTGACACTTCTCACAGGCTCCATGAAGGCTTCGCAAAAGAGGGAGGTTTATGACAATATCAAAAACCACCGCGTGGACATAATAATTGGCACGCATGCGCTGTTCCAGGATGGGGTAAGCTATGACAACATTGCCCTCGTGGTCACTGACGAGCAGCACAGATTTGGCGTGAGACAGCGCGATGCGCTCGCAGGCAAGGGAAACACCTGCCATGTGCTGAGCATGAGCGCAACGCCGATACCCAGGTCTCTTGCCGGAATTCTCTACGCGGATATGGACGTAAGCATTCTCGATGAGAAGCCGGCAAACAGGAAGCCCATAAGAAGCTGCGTGGTTGGCCCTGACTATCACGAGAAGGCCTATAGGTTTATCGAGGAGCAGCTTCGCCAAGGCCACCAGGCCTATGTCATCTGCACGCTGGTTGAGGAGAGCGAGGAGATGAGCGGCGAAAATGTCACAAACTACACCAAAACTCTTCAAAACTTTTTTAAAAACAGGCGTGTTGAAATGCTTCACGGCAGAATGAAGCCTGCCGACAAGGACGCAGTCATGAGGAGATTCTCTGAGGGGGAGGTTGATATTTTGGTCTCAACCACAGTTGTGGAGGTTGGCGTCAATGTGCCTAACGCCACTGTCATGATGATTGAGGATGCCCAGAAGTTTGGACTTGCCACACTCCACCAGCTCAGGGGAAGGATAGGAAGGGGCGACGATTCGTCCTACTGTATATTTATAGACAGCTCCGGCTCTGAGACAGAAAACCAGAGATTGTCCGTGCTCAACCACTCTGAGGACGGCTTCTATATCGCCTCTGAGGACCTTAAAATGCGGGGACCCGGCGACTTGTTTGGGGTTGCACAGAGCGGTGAGCTGAACTTCAAACTCGCGGATATATACAGGGACGAAAGTCTTCTAATTTTGGCCTCTGACAAGGCAAAAATGAGTTGTATTATTTAACAAAATTTGATAAAATATAACAGTATAGGTTTTGCAAATTACTTTTTGATAAATTCGCTTTTGGGCGTGAGGTACCAACATGAGTTACTATATGGTGTTTTTCATTTTAGCAGTATTGATGGCAGTTATTTACGTGTTCCTGTGGAACAGGCATTTTGATGTAAATATGTCTGTCATCTTTTTGCTTATTCCAATCATCAATCTGGGGTACTGCTTCCAGATGATGGGAAGGGATGCAGGCACTGTTGTAGTCGGACTTAAGATTTCATATCTTGGCGGATGTTTTTTGCCATATTTCATGCTCATGTGTGTTTTAAATGTCTGCGACATCAATGTCAAAAACCTATATAAGACATTTGCATTTATATGGTGCTGCACACTGTTTTTAAGTGTTTTAACCATTGGACATACGGAGATATTCTATAATGTTTTAGGCTATGAGGACAGGGGCAATAAGCTGCACATTCTCAGAGAATACGGCCCGATGCACACAGCAGTCTACATATCAATCATAGCATTTTTTGCGGTGGGACTTGTCGCGATAATCTACAGCCTGTTTAAGAACAGGGAGGTTTCCAGAACAACCATAGTATTTCTTATGCTTCCGGAGGTTGTTTGCTTCTTCAGTTTCTTTAATTTTACAATTGCGGACAGAGACTACGAGCTGGTTCCTGTTACATATGTCCTGGCGGAGGTCACCTATCTGATCATCATTCACAGAATAACGCTGTACAGTGTGAGTGATATGCTGGTGGAAACCATGGTTGAGACCGGAGACACGGGCTTTATCATGATGGATTTTAAGTCCAAATATTTAGGCAGCAACGAGACCGCCAAGAGCATTATCCCTGAACTGTATAACATCAGGATTGATGAGAAGTTTAAGGGAAATGAGGTGTTTAACAAAACCGTCAATCTGTGGGTCGGGACTTTTGTGAGAGATAACCTGTCCAATAAGATTGTGTATATCAAACACAATGATGGCATTGCAGAGAACGACGAGGCGTACATAATTAACGTAAACTATCTGTACGACGGCAAGAAGCGAAGAGGCTATCAGATACTTCTGATGGATGACACGCAGAATCAGAAGTATATAAGACTTCTCGACAACTACAATGTTCAGCTTGAGAGCGAGGTTGAGGAGAAGACCAGGCATTTGACGGAAATGCATGACAACCTGGTGCTTGGTCTTGCGTCCATGGTCGAGAGCCGTGATAACTCCACGGGCGGCCATATCAGAAGGACAAGTAAGGTTGTTGAACTTCTTATAGAGCAGATTAAGAAGGATAATGTGTTCGGCCTGGATGACAAATTCTGCACGGACATCGTCAAGGCAGCGCCTCTGCACGACGTTGGCAAGATTGCCGTCGACGATGCAGTTCTTAAGAAACCCGGCTCCTTCACGAAGGAAGAATTCGAGGCCATGAAGAGTCACACCTCAGAGGGCGCGAAGGTTCTCAAAGAGATTCTCAAGGACACAGAGGATGAGATGTTTAAGAAGGTCGCAATCAATGTGGCCCACTACCACCACGAGAGATGGGACGGAACGGGCTACCCAGACGGACTGAAGGGCGAGGAGATACCTATTGAGGCCAGAATCATGGCCGTGGCCGATGTCTACGATGCGGTGGTAAGTAAGCGCGTCTATAAGGAGAAAATGTCCTACGACGCGGCCAACAGCCTGATCCTCGAGGAGATGGGAACACATTTTGATATAAGACTCAAACCTTACTATGAGAAGGCCAGACCTGAAATCGAGGCCTATTATGCATCACTTAAGGATAACTTATCATAGATTGCCTGATACAATATTGTAATATTGACAATTCTATGTTAAAATTTACGAGATTTTAATGCTTGGGGGAATAGTATTGAAACAGAGATATGGCAAAAAACAGATATTAATTGTTTCCATCGGAATAATTGCGCTTGTAACCGGCTTTCTGATTATTCAGGCAGGCGTTAAGAATTCTCTTGAGAAGCAGTGGGCGTTGTCGCTTGTGGGGGCTACACAGAATATTGAGCTTACACAGGAGGGCTACACATATGATCTTCAGCCGATAATGGATGTGGTGGAGGACTACTATGTGGGCAATTCCAAGGTGAAGTTCATATGCTACTACAAGAACACCTATTCACTTAACGAAATGCTTGATGGACGAATATTCTATTCAGACTTTGAGACTGCCAAGAAGGACGAGAAGTTTTCGATTTTTCTTAGGGCGATGAGCCAGAATAAGGCTTACACCATCATTGAGAATTCTGCTAATGGATATTATCAGGCAATCAATATTGAGGGTAAGGATTATTATATTATTTTCAATACCCTGTCTTCTTATAAGCTTGGAATTGTGGGCTTTGTTGACAAGTCAGAGATCAAGGGCTTATTATCCATAATCAGCGTTGGGTTTGTGGTATTAGTCTTTGTCACGCTGTTTATGACACTTTGTCTCGCTCTTAACAGCGTAAGAGAGGTTAAGGATATAGCTAATGAGAAGGAAGAACTTATCAAGAGCATTAAGCTGAAGGAACAGCGAAATGATGTTCTGAGCTACCTGATGAACGAATTCACATTTGAATATGATATCGCCAGCGACGTCATATCATTTGGTGAGAAGTATCAGACCATCTTCCACAGAGGAAGAACGTTTATAAGATTCTTCGACACGCTCAAGACACATTACACCATCTATCACCTCGACGTTGACAACCTGGTCAATGCTTACGAGGAGATCAAGAAGGGTGTTGACGAGGGCAACTTCATCTTCAGACTTCAGATGCCCGGCGGACAGTATGAGTGGTTCAACGCCATCTATAAGGTTATATTTGACGAGGAGCAGAAGCCATCCTACGTTGTGGGTAAGATACTTAATGTCCACGAATCACAGAAGGAGAAGGAGGTTCTCCTCAATAAGTCCACGAAGGATCCGCTCACGGGACTGTTGAACAGAGGTGAGCTCGAGAAGAGAACCAACATCTACATGGAGAACATGGAGGATGACGAGAAGGCAGCACTTCTCATCATGGACCTTGACCACTTTAAGTCTGTCAACGACACATTTGGCCACTCCAAGGGCGATGATCTTCTCAAGGAGGTTGCAGGGCTTTTAAAGGCCGAGTTTAGAACCACGGACATTGTGGGAAGACTTGGCGGCGATGAATTCTTCGTTTTCATGAAGGATGTAAGCAATATGGATGATGCAATCAACAAATGCAGCTCGCTTCTCAAAAAGCTTGAGAAGAATGTGACATACGGCGAGATGACCGTAAGCATAAGCTCAAGTATGGGATTGGTAGAGGTAAATCCAGGGAATCATTTCCTTGATTTATATATGAAGGCCGATTCGGCGCTCTATGAAGCTAAGGAAAACGGCCGTAATCAGATTAAAATATATTCTGATTAATTCTTTATTTATGAAAGGAACTAAAAACAATGGGAATTTTGGAAAACTGGCGTAAGCTCGCCTACGAGACACAGAGAGATCAGAAGAACGAGCAGATCTTCTGGGCTACCTACTTCAACAAGGAGAAGAGCTTCTATCAGTCACTTCTTACAACTGATGAGGTTGTCACAGGAAGTGTTAAGGAACTCGCTGAGAAGTACGGCGTTGAGCTTATCTTTATGACTGGTATTCTTGACGGTATCAATGACAGTCTTAAGACTCCTAATCCAATCGATGACATGGAGGAGGATACAGTTGTAAGCCTTGACTATGATAAAGAGAAGCTTTACAAGTGCATGGTAGAGTGCAAGGCACAGTGGCTCTATGAGCTGCCTGAGTGGGATGCACTTCTCACACCTGAGAGACGCAAGGAGCTCTACAAGGAGCAGAAGATCTCCACGACAATCGTTAAGCCTAAGAAGGTCGGCAGAAACGATCCATGTCCATGCGGCAGCGGCAAGAAGTTTAAGAACTGTTGTTTAAGCAAGAATATTTATTAATGAAAGGGCGGTTAATACCGCAGGGTGAACGACATGATAATAGGTCAGAATTTACCTAATATTCCATGGGAAGACAGACCGGAGGGCTGCAACGACATCGTTTGGCGTTACAGCGGCAACCCAATCATCAAGAGAAACCAGATTCCTGGAGCTAACAGCATTTTCAACAGTGCAGTAGTTGCCAAGGACGGAGCATTCGTCGGTATCTTCAGAAGTGATGACACAGCTATGGAGCAGCATCTCTTCTTAGGCAAGAGTAATGATGCCATCAACTGGGACATTGAGCCAAATCCACTTCCATTATATGACAAGGACGACAACCAGATCGGCGTTGCGTGCGGATATGATCCAAGAGTGTGCTTCATCGAGGACCGTTACTATGTCACATGGTGTACACAGTACCACGGAGCTACAATCGGCGTCGCATATTCATACGACTTCAAGAAGTTCTACAGACTTGAGAACGCATTTCTTCCATTCAACAGAAATGGCGTTATGTTCCCTGAGAAGATCAACGGTCGTTTCTTAATGTTCTCACGTCCTTCAGACAATGGTCACACACCATTCGGAGATATGTACATCAGCCAGAGCCCTGATATGGAATTCTGGGGCTACCACAGATTCGTCATGAACGCTCAGGGCTGGGCATGGACCAAGATCGGAGCAGGTCCAATCCCGATTAAGACAGACGAGGGCTGGCTTCTCATATTCCACGGCGTAGGCACAACCTGCAACGGTATGATCTACTCCATGGGAGCTGCTATCTTAGACATCGACGAGCCTTGGAAGGTTAAGTATCGCTGCAAGCCATACATTTTCCATCCAACAGAGCTCTACGAGTGCGTGGGTGATGTTCCTAATGTCACATTCCCTTGCGCAACTCTTACAGATGCTGCAACAGGACGTATCGCCATCTACTACGGTGCTGCAGACACAGTTGTTGGTCTCGCATTTACACAGGTTGATGAGCTTATCAAGTACATCAAGGATCACGCCTGCTAATATTGACATCTAAACCACGGGAACTGTCACAAATCTGTGACAGTTCCCTTTGATTTTTTAAAAAATAAAATAATTCTTATTTTAGCATTGTAAATCGTGAAAATTCATACTATAATATCTTAGATTGTTTATTTAGTGGCAGTAGATTTACGAGGATGGAGGGTATGTTCATGAGAGTAATCGCAGGAAGTGCCCGACATATAATTCTTAAAACTGCTGAAGGATTGGACACCAGACCTACAACCGACAGAATTAAGGAGACACTGTTTAACATGCTTCATAACAGCATTCCGGGATGTTATTTTCTGGATCTGTTTGCGGGCAGCGGCGCTATAGGAATAGAGGCGTTAAGCCGTGGAGCCGCTCACTGTGATTTTGTTGAACAGAATGCTAAGACTGCGGGGATAATCAGAGATAATCTTAAAACTACAGGCCTCACAGGTAATGTTTTTGCGGCAGATGTTTTTTCATGGCTTCGCGGAAGACATTTTGAGAGAGCCTATGATTATATTTTTATGGATCCGCCGTACAACCATTTGTTTGAGAGGGATGTGCTGCAGATACTTAAGGACTCTGATGCGGTTGACGAATATACGACTATAATATTTGAGGCATCACTTGAGACGGAGTTTGAGTCGTATCTTGCTGATATGGGCTTTAGGGCCTACAAGGTTAAGACCTATAAGACTAATAAACACGTTTTTATCGAGAAGGCAGGAAACAACTGATGGCAATAGGAATATATCCCGGAAGCTTTGATCCGGTGACTAAGGGACATTTAGACATTATACAGAGGGCTTCTAAGATTGTTGATAAGCTCTATGTTACGGTTTTGGTGAACAACGCCAAGAAGCCACTGTTCTCCGACAGGGAGAGGGTGGAGATGATCAAGATGGTTACCGCTGACATTCCTAATGTTGAGGTTTTATCATATGACGGGCTTACCGTTGAATTTGCAAGACAGATCGGCGCCACGGTGATGATCAGAGGTCTGCGCGCGGTTACAGATTTTGAATATGAGCTTCAGATTGCTCAGACTAACAGAGTCATCGCGCCGGATATCGACACCATATTTTTGACGACGAATCTTAAGTATGCATATCTTTCATCAAGCATTGTCAAGGAGGTTTCCTTCTACAAGGGCGATGTTGATGAATTCGTGCCTGAACAGATAGTAGAATTAGTACATAATAAAGTGTCAGCATATAAGAATGGGACACAGGATTAAGGAGGAGAGTATGAGCAAGTTAGAGAGTATTATCGAGCAGATGGAGGATTATATCGCAAGCTGTAAGCCTAAGGCGTTTTCTTCATCTAAGATTGATGTTGATAGAGAGCAGATTGAGGAGTATCTCGAGGAGCTGAGAACCAAGTGTCCTGACGAGGTTAAGAAGGCACAGAAGATTATTTCTAACCGTGACCGCATCATCGAGGAGGCACAGGATCGCTCAGACGAGATGATCGAGGATACAAAGAAGAAGATTGACAGAATGGTTAACGAGCATGATATCGTTACACGTGCCCAGGAGATCGCTGACAACATCATCAAGGAGGCAGAGGCTAAGGCTGACCAGATCGTTGCAGACGCTAACCGCGACGCTGACGAGATCACCACAAGCGCTATCTCTTACACAGACAATCTTCTTGCTAATCTTGAGGGTGCTTTAAACACAACACTTGACAGCACATCAAGACAGTTCTCTAATTTCGTGGATTCATGCGAGCAGAGCTTAAAGCAGGTTAAGGCTAACAGAGCAGAGCTTGTTGGCAGTGACGATGCAGATTCAGATATGTAATTGTTTTTAGTTAAATATGAATATCAGCCGAAGATCAGACGGTCTTCGGCTTGTTGTGTATGTAGGAGAGGTTCATGAGCTTACCTGAGAGATTTGTTGAGAATATGAAGGCGTTACTTGGCGACGGTTTTGAAGCCTACGAGGAGAGCTTTAATATGGAGCGCCTGTACGGTCTTAGAACCAACAGGCTTAAGACTGATGCGAAGGAATTCGCGGACGCTTCAGAGTTTAATCTGAGGCAGATTCCCTGGATTGACAACGGTTTTTACTACGACGGCAATATCCGCCCGGCCAAGCATCCATATTACTATGCAGGTGTTTACTATCTTCAGGAGCCTTCGGCTATGACGCCGGCAAACCGCTTGGAGATTAAGCCGGGTGACAAGGTTTTGGACATCTGTGCTGCGCCTGGAGGTAAGAGCACTGAGCTTGGAGCTAAGCTTATG
Organism: Lachnospiraceae bacterium; assembly: GCA_024699325.1. Classification (GTDB taxonomy): domain Bacteria; phylum Bacillota; class Clostridia; order Lachnospirales; family Lachnospiraceae; genus UBA4292. Next base: position 74,016 of record JAILPS010000037.1, read on the forward strand.
GGCGATGGACTTCTCTTTACCAACGATATTAGCAACTCTAGAGCTCAAGCGCTTCTCAAGAATATTGAGCTGTTTGGAATAGGTAATGTCGTGGTCACAAGCGAGGCTCCCTATAAGCTGGCGGCCAAGCTTCCAGAGTATTTTGATAAGATACTAATCGATGCGCCCTGCTCAGGCGAGGGGATGTTCAGGAAGGACGTAGCCGTCATGAGGGCGTGGACTGAGAAGAGCAATGACACATTTTCTGCGCTTCAGAGGGAGATACTTGACTACGCGGTGCAGATGCTTAAGCCTGGGGGAATGCTTATGTACAGCACCTGTACATTCTCGCCACGTGAGAATGAGGAGAGCGTAAGCTATCTACTTGACAACCATCCGGAGTTTAGCCTGGTCGATATTGCACCCTACGAGGGGTTTAAGAGCGGAATGACGGATAAGGGTAACTTAAGCCCTGATCTGGCAAAATGTGTGCGCATATGGCCGCAGCACATGGACGGCGAGGGACATTTTCTGGCGCTTTTTAAGAAGGCGGAGGGAGAAGTCAGCACGCACTTCCTGCCATATAGGATGGAGGTAAACAGACGCGAGCTAGAAAAGCAGAGTGAGCTGTTTGAATTCTTGGGGCATATCAGCAAAACATTTGACAAAAACCGCATTGACATAAGACAGGGAAGCAAGGTTTATTATCTGCCTGAGGAACTTCCGGACCTCACAGGCATCCGAATCATGCGAACAGGACTGCTTCTGGGAGAGGTTAAGAAGAACAGGTTTGAGCCTTCGCAGGCTCTGGCCATGACACTTAAGGCGGATGAATTTGACAATGTGGTTGACTTAAAGCTAAATGATGACAATGTCATCAAGTACTTAAAGGGCGAGACCATAGATGTGGACTGCGCTGGACTTAAGGACGGCTTCGCGCTTGTGTGCGTGGACGGCTACCCTCTTGGGTGGGGTAAGCTAAACGGCAGCACACTCAAGAACAAATATTTACAGGGCTGGAGATGGCAGTGATGGCTTCACTAAGACTAGACAAGCTTCTCTCTGAATTAGGTGTTGCCACCAGGTCGGAGATCAAGGCGATGGCCAAAAAGGGCAGAATAAGTGTGGACGGAAGTGTGATTAAGGACACTTCCCTTAAGGTTGACCCTGACGTAAATTCTGTCTTTGTTGACGGGCGACAGATTAGCTACATTAACTACGAATACATTATGCTTAATAAGCCTGCGGGCTATATAAGCGCCACCCAGGATGGAAGGCAGAAGACAGTTTTAGAGTTAGTTAGCGATAATATAAGAAACGATCTCTTCCCTGCGGGAAGGCTTGATATCGACACTGAGGGGTTGCTTCTCCTGACCAACGACGGCGCGTTAAGCCACAGGCTTTTATCTCCTAAGCACCACGTGGATAAAACCTACTATGTGGAGGTTGACGCGGATTTGCCAGGGGACGCAGCCTCCAGAATCGCCGATGGAATATACTGCGACGAGGAGCTTACGGCGCTTCCAGGCAAACTTGAGATTATTGATAACAGGAGATGCTATCTCACCATTCACGAGGGCAAGTTTCATCAGGTCAAGAGGATGATGAAGGCGCTTGGCGCGGAGGTTACTTATCTCAAGAGGCTGTCCATGGGCCCGCTTGCGCTTGACGAAGGTCTTAAGTGCGGGGAGTACAGAAGGCTTAACGAAGAGGAATTAAAACTATTAAAGGAATTGTGATTTGAAGGATTTAGGTAATAGGATTTTTGATTGTAAGCGCTGCGCGCTGTTTGATTTAGACGGAACACTCGTGGATTCCATGTGGATGTGGTTTAAGATTGACGTTGAGTATTTGGGAAGGTTTGGTCTTGACTACGAGGAGGGGCTTCAGCAGAAGGTTGAGGGCATGAGCTTTTCTGAGACCGCAGTGTTTTTTAAGGAGCATTTTAATATTCCTGACAGCTTGGAGAAGATTAAGCAGGACTGGCTTGACATGGCATATCACAAATACGCCCACGAGGTTTTTGAAAAGGACGGGGTTTTGGAGCTTCTAAGCGCCCTTCGAGACAGAGGTTTTAAGGTTGGCATCTGCACAAGCAACTCCATAGACCTTGTAAATGCTGTTTTGAGCGCGAGAGGCTTAGACGCTTACATAGACTGCATAGTAACAGGCTGTGAGGTGCAAAACGGCAAACCCGCCCCCGATGTGTATCTCGAGGCCGCCAAGCGCCTGCAGGTTTTGCCTGAGGAATGTGTGGTTTTTGAGGATATAGTTCCAGGAATCCTTGCAGGGAAAAATGCGGGCATGAAAACCGTCGCCGTCGCGGACGAATACTCTACACAGTTTTGGAGAAATAAATGCGAACAGGCTGATTATAATATTGACAGCTACCGTCAACTGATCTGAGAGGTAATTATGATTATTGAGAAGGGCCACAGAGGCTATCTTAACAGAAAGAAGATAATATACAGCTGCCTGATCATAGTGTTCATGGCAGTAATAGTGTTCTTTTTTTACATGTCCACAATACGCACGGGCATGAGGTCAAACATTTATAAGGTTATGGGAGTCCTTACGGTTCTTCCCATGGCCAACGTTCTAACGATACTGATAGCGTGTATTCCGTTTAAGGAGCCGGATGCGGCACAGTTTGAGGAGGTCAAAAACATTATCGGAGCGGGAGTTTTCTCCACGGAATGTGTTGTGACCAGCTCAAACCTTAAGAGCATATATCTTAAGTATGTCTATGTCTGTGACAAGGGCGTTATAGCGCTTGCTGACAACGACCACGGCAAAAACGAGGAGTATGTCAAATACATCGAGGGCATGCTTGCAAGCAACTTCATACAGATGAAGGTCAAGATTTTTGTGGACTATAAGGCATTTATAAAAAGAATTGGCGATATTCCTGTTGAAAACAGGGATGATGTGGACAGCTCCTACCTTAAGACAGAGGGAGTTATAAGAAATATTTCCATCTAGGTGATTATATGCAGTCGTTTGAAATCAAAGTAAATGAGGCCGGGCAGCGCTTTGACAAGTATCTGAAGAAGTTACTTCCTGGGGCGCCGACCAGTTTTATTTACAAAATGCTCAGAAAAAAGAATATTGTCCTTAATGACAAAAAGTGCGAGGGCGTTGAAAAAACCGCCGTCGGCGACGTGGTTAAGCTATATCTGTCCGACAAAACCATAGAGGAGTTTTCGGCCAAGACCCCTGTGGTGGCAGAAGTAGCGCTTCCTGAGCCCGAGGTTTTATACATGGATGATGACTGTATGATCGTCAATAAGCCCGCCGGCGTTTTGTCCCAGAAGGATGAGAGCGGCGATTATTCCATGGTGGAGGTCATCACGAATTATCTTCTAAGGAATAATCATATTAGCGCGGAGGAGCTTAGGACTTTTAAGCCGGCGGTCTGTAACAGGCTTGACAGAAACACAAGCGGCATATTAGCCTGCGGCATATCGCTTGCGGGCTCACAGGCTCTCTCTGAGGTCATTAGAAACCGAAGCGTTAAGAAGGAATACATCTGTTTTGTGAAGGGCAGGGTGACAGAGCAGATGCATCTGTCAGGATATCTGAGTAAGAACGAAAAAAACAATAAGGTCAGGGTTTTTAAGGAGAAGCCTGATGCTGATGCGCAGTACATAGAGACGTGGTTTAAGGTTTTATATTCTGATGAGAGGTATTCTGTTCTCCTGGTGGATCTTATAACAGGTAAGTCCCACCAGATCAGAGCGCATCTCTCAAGCATCAATCATCCAATCCTTGGCGATAACAAATACGGTGATATGATGCTTAACAAAACTCTTAAGAAGTACGGCGTGCGCTCTCAGATGCTTCACGCCTACAGACTCACATTTCCACAGACTAAGGTGAAGGCGCTTGATAAGCTGTCAGGCAAATCCATAACCGCGCCGTTACCTGGGGAGTTTTACAGACTATTAGAAGGAGAAAATATAGGATGGCAACCTGGACAGGAAGAGGCTTAAGGGGAAGCAATCTCGAGGATTTTATAAACAGGACGCTTGACAAATACAGGTCACAGAACTTGGCGCTGATCCAGAAGATTCCCACGCCCATCACTCCGATAGACATAGAGAAGGAGACAAAACACATAACGCTTGCCTACTTTGACAAGAAGAGTACGGTGGACTACATAGGCGTTGTGCAGGGGATTCCTGTGTGTTTTGACGCCAAGGAGTGCGCTAAGGCGAGCTTTCAGATAAGCAATATCCACGAGCACCAGTTTAACTTCATGGAGGATTTTGAGAAGCAGCAGGGAATATCCTTCATCATCATATTCTTCACGAGGGAGAACAGGATGTTTTACATGCCCATGACGCAGATCAGGAAGTTCTATTTAAGGGCGCAAAATGGTGGCAGAAAGAGCATAACATTTGATGAGGTGGTTGAGGGAAGCTACGAGATTACTCTTGACCGCGCGGGTTTCGTTCCGTTTCTCGACTGCCTGCAGCAGGATCTCCTCACAAGGGATTAATTTAGTTGTTGACAGATGGAAAACGGTCTGTTATAATGCTCGACATATTAGTTTGCTACTATGCTAATTTGGTAACACGTTACCACACTAAAGTATAATTAAGAGGTTATCATGAACAACACATTACTTCACACGCCGGAAGGCATGAGAGACAGGTATAACGAGGAATGTGCCCGCAAGGAAAATATCAAGGGCAGACTCATGAAGGTTATCCATTCCTACGGATACAGGGATATCGAGACGCCTACCATAGAGTTTTTTGACATATTTAATAAGGACAAGGGAAGCGTAATCTCCAGAGATATGTTTAAGCTGTTTGACAAGGAGAATAACACCTTAGTCATCAGACCTGACATAACTCCAGCCATAGCAAGAGCGGTTTCTAAGTATTTTGCCGACGAGGATATGCCCATCAGACTGTCATACTGCGGAAACACATTTGTAAACAGCCAGGGCCATCAGGGCAAGATGAAGGAGGCAACACAGGTTGGCGCAGAGCTTATCGGAGACGAGACAAGTGACGCGGATGCTGAGATGATTGCCCTTATAATCGACACCCTTAAGAGCACGGGGCTATTGGAGTTTCAGGTTGACATCGGCCATGTAGGTTTCTTCGAGGGAATTGTCGAGGAGGCCGGACTTGACGAGGAGGAGACACTTGAGCTCAAGGAACTCCTAGAGGCCAAGAATTATTTTGGCATCGACGAGCTTCTAAGCGCCAACAATGTCTCAGAGGAGAGCAAGAATGTCATCCTTAAGATCACAGAGAGCTACGGAACCATAGAGCAGATAAGCGGCATCAGGGACATCACGAAGAATGAGAAGATCATAAGCTCAGTTGACTACCTCGAGAAACTCTATCAGATACTTAAGTTCTACGGCCTCGAGCAGTATGTGACATTTGACCTTGGAACACTCAGTCATTACAAGTACTACACGGGAATCATTTTCCAGGCCTACACCTACGGCACAGGAGAGATGATCGTGACCGGTGGCCGCTATGACAAGCTTATATCACAGTTTGGCAAGAACAGCGCAAGCGTTGGTTTTGGCATAAACCTTGACATGCTTATGTTAGCGCTTAGCCGTCAGAATATCGCTGTCGAATCAGACATCACCGCGACCATCGTTTTATACGAGAGGGAGCAGAAGCAGTTTGCAATCGAGACAGCGGTTAAGCTTAGAGCTGAGGGCTGTAAGATCCAGCTCATGAAGAAGTTCTACGAGAAGAGCATCGACGACTATGTTGAGCTTGGAAGAAGAAGCTTCATCGACAGGATTGTGTATATTGACGCAGACGGCAACACCTCAGAGATTAAGATTGATTAAGGAGCGCTCATGAAGGAAGACAGATATATAACCATTGCTCTCGCGAAGGGAAGACTCGCCAAGAAGAGCATGGAAATGTTTGAAAAAATCGGCATCACCTGCAGGGAGATGGATGATGAGAAGACAAGAAAACTTATCTTTACCAACGAGGAGCTTAAGCTTAAGTTCTTCCTCTCTAAGGCAAATGATGTACCTACATATGTTGAGTACGGCGCAGCTGACATAGGAATCGTCGGCAAGGACACCATACTCGAGGAGGGAAGAAGCCTCTACGAGGTGATTGATTTGGGCTTTGGCAAATGCAGAATGTGCGTGTGTGGTCCGGAGGCGGCCAGAGAGAAGCTTCACAACCACGAGCAGATCAGAGTTGCCACGAAGTATCCAAACATTGCCAAGAACTATTTTAACAACAAGAAGCATCAGACTGTTGAGATTATCAAGCTCAACGGTTCGATAGAACTTGCGCCAATCGTTGGGCTAAGCGAGGTCATCGTCGACATCGTGGAGACAGGCTCAACTCTTCGCGAGAACGGCCTCACGGTTTTGGAGGAGGTTTGTCCTCTGTCAGCGAGAATGGTCGTTAACCGCGTAAGCATGAAGATGGAAAATTCAAGAATCACAGATATGATCAACAAGCTTAAGCAGCTTGTATAAGGAGGATGTTATGCGTATCATCAGGTTAAATGAGGAGAATAAGAAGAACCTGCTTACAGATCTTGTTAAGCGCTCTCCCAACAACTATCAGGCATACGAGGACAAGGTTAATGCAATCCTCGAGAATGTCAAAGCAAACGGCGACAAGGCTGTTTTTGAGTACACTAAAATGTTTGACGGCGCAGATATCGACGCAAACACTGTAAGAATCACCAGGGAAGAGGTTGAGGAGGCAGTTGCAAGCGTTGATCCTGAGCTTTTAGAGACCATCAAGAAGGCTATGGAGAACATCAGACGCTACCACGAGAAGCAGATGCAGTACAGCTGGTTTGACTCTCAGCCCGACGGCACAATGCTTGGTCAGAAGGTTACACCTCTCGACAGCGTAGGCGTATATGTTCCAGGCGGCAAGGCTGCATACCCTTCAACAGTTCTCATGAATATCATCCCTGCCAAGGTTGCGGGAGTCAGACGTATCGCCATGACAACACCCTGCAACAAGGAGGGCAAGGTTACTCCTGTAACTCTCGCGGCGGCATATCTTGCAGGTGCCACAGAGATGTATAAGGTGGGCGGCGCACAGGCTATCGCAGCGCTCGCCTACGGAACAGAATCCATCCCGAAGGTCGACAAGATTGTAGGCCCAGGCAACATCTTCGTTGCCCTTGCCAAGAAGGCTGTCTACGGCTTTGTAAGCATTGATTCTGTTGCTGGACCAAGCGAGGTTATGTGCATCGCGGATGAGACTGCAAACCCACGATTCGTGGCCGCAGACCTCTTAAGCCAGGCAGAACACGACGAGCTTGCAAGCTGTATTTTAGTCACAACCAGCGAGGATTTAGCTGTCAAGGTTAGCGAGGAGGCCGACAAGTTTATAGCAGAGCTTTCCCGCAAGGAGATTATCCAGAAGTCAGTTGACAACTACGGTTATATATTTGTCACAGATAATATCGACGATGCAGTTGATGTAGTAAACGAGATAGCTCCAGAGCACTTAGAGATTGTCACCAAGGAGCCATTTGCCACCATGACAAAGGTTAAGAACGCAGGCGCAATCTTCCTCGGAGAGTACTCTTCAGAGCCTCTCGGAGACTATTTTGCAGGTCCTGACCACGTTCTTCCTACCAACGGAACGGCGAAGTTCTTCTCACCTCTTAGCGTTGACGACTACATCAAGAAGTCAAGCATTATTTATTACTCAAGAGAGGCTCTTAAGCGCGATTCTGAGGACATCATCAGATTTGCAAACAGCGAGCGACTGACCGCTCACGCAAACGCGATTAAGGTAAGATTCGAAAACGACTGATAATGGAGGCAACATGAGATTATATCCCGCTATTGATATTAAGGACGGCAAATGTGTAAGACTTAAGCAGGGTAAATTTGACGATGTAAATGTCTATTTTGACGACCCGGTTGAGGTTGCGAAGTCTTTCGAGCGCGCAGGCGCATCATTTATACACCTGGTTGATTTGGACGGAGCCCTCGCAGGAAGAGGCGTAAACCGCGATGTGATAAGTAGAATTGCAGAGACTGTGAGCATTCCTGTTGAGCTTGGCGGCGGCATCAGAACCATGAAGGATTTAGAAGAAGTATTCGACATGGGAGTGTACAGGGCAATCATCGGAACGAAGGCTGTAAGCGAGCCTGAGTTTATAAGCCGCGCCATAGCTAAATACGGCGCCGAGAGGATTGTCGTTGGGATTGACGCAAAGAACGGCATGGTTGCTGTTGCTGGCTGGGGCGAGGTAAGCAGCGTTAAGGCTACAGACCTTGGCGTTAAGATGGCAGAGCTTGGCGTTAAGACCATCATTTACACAGATATTTCTAAGGACGGCATGCTCTCTGGACCTAATGTGGAGCAGACGAAGGCTCTCTCAGATGCCACAGGCATCGACATCATCGCTTCAGGCGGTGTCTCCTGCATGGAGGATTTGGAGAAAATATTTGCTAATAAGATTCACGGCGCTATAATCGGCAAGGCAATCTACGAGAAGAGAATTGATCTTGCGCTGGCAGTGGATGTGTTTGAGGGTAACTGAATGGATTGTTTAGATAAAGCAGCTTTTAAATGGTCAGACCTAAAGCTTGGAGCTGACGGGCTCATCCCTGTAATCTGTCAGGATTACAAGACGGGCCAGGTGCTCATGCTTGCCTACATGAACGAGGAGGCATACAACGAGACTCTAAGGACAGGCAGGATGACCTATTACAGCAGAAGTCGCAAGGAGCAGTGGATCAAGGGACTGACAAGCGGACATTTTCAGTACGTTAAGTCATTGTATCTTGACTGCGACCATGATACAATATTAGCGAAGATCGAGCAGATTGGCGCAGCCTGCCACACAGGTTCCTACAGCTGCTTCTTCAATAAAATTATTGATCAGGGTTAAAGCGGTGGATTTATGGTAAGAAAACTGGCATTGCCGGACGAAATATTGTTAAAGGTTGAGAAGCCCGCCAGATATATCGGCGGAGAGGTGAACGCTGTCAACAAGAACTTCGACGAGATGGACATAAACTTCTGTATGTGCTTCCCGGATGTCTATGAGATAGGAATGTCTCATCTGGGAATACAGATACTCTACGACATGTTCAACAAGTGGGACAAGGTTTACTGCGACAGAGTGTATTCCCCATGGCCTGACCTGGACAAGATTATGAGGGATAGAGATATCCCTCTTTTTGCAGTTGAATCACAGCGTCCGCTTAAGGATTTTGATTTCCTCGGCATCACACTTCAGTATGAAATGTGTTACACAAATATTTTGCAGATATTAGATCTTGGCAAAATCCCGCTCTACACGGCGGAAAGAACCGAGGATGACCCTGTAATCATAGGCGGAGGACCCTGCACATATAATCCTGAGCCGATAGCAGACTTTTTTGATCTGTTCTATATAGGCGAGGGCGAGACGCAGTATAAGAACCTCCTGGACCTCTATAAGAAGATTAAGGATGAAAACCCGGGGGCATGGCGAGAGAAGTTTTTGCACGCCGCCGCGCAGATTCCAGGCATCTATGTTCCATCCCTCTATGAGGTGGAATACTATGATAAGGCAGGTGTGGAGGGTGATAACCCTGCTCCCATGCCGGAGCTTGCCGGCACCATCAGCTCATTTAAGCCTAAATTTGACTTTGTGCCTGCAACCATAAGAAAAGAGATAGTTCTCGATATGGACAATACATACTATCCTGAGAAGCCTGTGGTTCCGTTTATCAGGGCTACGCAGGACAGAGTTGTGCTTGAGATACAGCGAGGCTGTATAAGAGGCTGCCGCTTCTGCCAGGCGGGCATGGTTTACCGTCCCGTCAGGGAGAGAAGCCTGGAATTTCTCAAGGATAAGGCGCTTAAGCTTCTCAAAAATACAGGTCACGAGGACATAACTCTAAGCTCCCTGTCATCAAGCGACTATTCCCATCTGGAGGAGATTGTCAACTATCTCGTGGAGAATATCCACGGCAAGGGCATCAACGTGTCTCTGCCGTCGCTTCGAATAGATGCATTTTCCCTTGACGTCATGAGCAAGGTTCAGGACATCAAGAAGAGCAGCGTGACATTTGCCCCTGAGGCGGGAACCCAGAGGATGCGAAATGTTATCAATAAGGGCTTGACTGAGGAGGATATCATCCACGGCGCAGACCAGGCCTTCCACGCGGGCTGGAACAGAGTTAAGCTCTACTTCATGTTAGGTCAGCCCACAGAGACCAACGAGGACGTTGAGGGCATTGCCATTCTTGCAGATAAGATCGCGAGAAAATACTACGAGATACCGAAGGCTGAGAGAAACGGCAAGGTTCAGATAGTTGCCAGCTCATCATTCTTCGTGCCCAAGCCATTCACGCCGTTCCAGTGGGCGAGAATGAACTCCAAGGAGGAGTTTCTGGAGAAGGCTAAAATATGCAGGAGGAAGTTTGGCGAGATGCTAAACTCCAAGAGTCTTAAATACAACTGGCATGAGTCGGATGTGTCCGTTCTCGAGGGTGTTCTGGCAAGAGGCGACAGAAGAATTGCGCCAGCGCTTGTCGAGGCATACAGGAAGGGCTCAATATTTGACGCGTGGTCAGACTATTTTGTGTTTGACAACTGGCTTGAGGCCTTTGCCAAATATGATATAACATTTGAATACTACAACGAGAGGGAGAGAGTCTTTGAGGAACTCCTTCCGTGGGATTTCTTAGACTGCGGCGTGAACAAGAGATTCCTGCAGCTTGAGTGGAATAGGGCGAAGGAGGCGCGCGTTACCGCCAACTGCCGTCAGGGCTGCTCAGGCTGTGGTGCATTAGTTTTTGGAGGAGGTGTTTGCTTTGAAGGTAAGAATAAAGTTCGGTAAGTACGGTGAACTGAAATTCATCGGACACCTCGACATCATGCGCTACTTCCAGAAAATGATGCGCCGCGCGGATATAGATATCAAGTACTCCACAGGCTATTCGCCCCACCAGATCATGAGTTTTGCGCAGCCCCTGGGACTGGGCATAACCAGCGACGGCGAATACATGGACATAGAGGTTGACTCGACTAAGCCATCTAAGGAGATGATCGACCTCTTAAACACATACAATGTGGACAATATCCGCATTTACAGCTACAGAGAGCTCCCTGATAACGCCAAGACAGGTATGGCGATTATCGCCGCTGCCGACTACGAGGTCAGGTTTAGATATCCGGAAAAGATTAGCTTTGACCTTAAGAGTGACTGGCCCCGTTTTATGGAGAGGGAGCATATTAATGTGACCAAAACCACGAAGTCAGGGGAGAGCGAGGTGGACTTAAAGCCACTGATATTTGACAGCCACGTGATGGAGGACGGTTTGTTTTTAAAGCTGTCCTGCGGAAGTGTTGTAAACCTTAAGCCAGAGGTGGTTTTGGGAGAGTTTTACAAGTTTATGGGCGAGGAGCTGGGGGAGTTTGACCTCTTACTTCACAGGAAGGAGCTCTACGCCAGAGGCGACGACGGAGAACTTATAGCCCTTGAGGATATGGGCAGAGATATAGAGTGATGGATTGTTATGGAAAGAATACTGACTGAGAGAAACGGATATGTTCTCGACTGCCTGTTTGACAACAGGCGCGCGGTTGAGCTTAGAATAGACCCTATTGAGAATGAGAGCTGCATAGGTAATATTTATATAGGCCGTGTCAAGGATGTTGTGCCCTCCATAGGGGCAGCGTTTGTTGACATAGGCCTTGAAAGCAATGCATTTCTGCCATTCTCGGATTTGGGAGGGCACACCATATTTACGAAGAAGCCCAGCAAGAAGGAGATTGCCCCTGACGATGAGGTGCTTGTGATGGTGAGCCGCGAGCCTGTCAAGACCAAGCCCGCAAATGTCACAACGAAGCTCTCAATCCCCGGCAAATACAGCGTGGTTTCCTACGACAGGAAGAATGCCATAAGCTTTAGCCGCAAAATATTTGACAACGACTGGAAGAAGACTGTGCAGGAGGGCTGTGACATGAGCGCTGACGGCATCAGCGTGATTGTGAGAACCAACGCCTACTATGCGGACGCCTCTGTGATCTACGGGGAGATTAACACCCTTATCGAGAGGCTTAGAGGAATAATCCAAGGCGCGCAGTTTAAGGCCAGAACCGCGAAGCCTGTGTATGAGGCGCTTCCTGGGTGGCTGTGCGATATAAGGGATACCAACTCCCAGATGCTTGACGCAATCATTACGGACAGCCAGAATATTTACAACCGCATAAGAAGTCTCGGGGATGTTTTGGCGCTTAATGACAAGCTTAAAATGTACACCCAGAGTTATCCGCTTATCAAAAACTACAGCGTTGAGAAGGCTGTTGCTGAGACTGTTCACGAGAGAGTCTGGCTTGACAGCGGCGCATATCTGATTATTCAGCCAACTGAGGCGCTCACCGTCATAGATGTCAACAGCGGTAAGTCTGAGCGAGGCCGTGACAATGAGGCGGCCTATCTCAAGGTGAATTTGGAGGCGGCTGCGGAGATTGCAAGACAGTTAAGGCTTAGAAACCTAAGCGGCATTATCGTGGTGGATTTTATCAACATGAAGGATCCTAAGAATGAGACAGAGCTTCTATGCGCTCTTAAGGAGATGGTAAAGAGCGACCCCGTGCAGGTTGCGATTGCAGGTATCAGCAATTTAGGTCTCGTGGAGATCACCAGAAAGAAAGTCAGAAAGCCCATAACACACGCCCAAACTGACCTTTTCTTTGGCTAAAATAATAGTTGACAAATCTGACAATTTTATATATTATCTTTTAGAAAGTGCTTCCGTGGCTCAGCTGGTAGAGCAACGCATTCGTAATGCGTGGGTCGCCGGTTCGAATCCGGCCGGGAGCTCTTATTCTTTATCATCACATTTTTATCTATTTTGGAGGACCATTATGGAACGTAAGTATAAGGTTGGCGTCCTTGGCGCTACAGGTATGGTTGGACAGCGTTTTATCACGCTTCTCGAGAATCACCCATGGTTTGAGCTCACAGCAGTTGCTGCAAGCCCACGTTCAGCTGGCAAGACCTACGAGGAGGCAGTTGGCGGAAGATGGAAGATGACTACTCCTATGCCGGAGGCAGTTAAGAAGATGATCGTTCTCAACGTTAAAGAGGTTGAGGAGGTTGCTTCACATGTCGATTTCGTATTCAGCGCAGTTGACATGACCAAGGAAGAGATTAAGGCTATCGAGGAGGCTTATGCCAAGACTGAGACACCTGTTGTTTCTAACAACAGCGCACATCGTTGGACTCCTGACGTTCCTATGGTAGTTCCGGAGATCAACCCTGAGCACTATGAGGTTATCAAGTTCCAGAGAGAGCGTCTTGGCACTAAGGTAGGTTTCGTGGCTGTTAAGCCTAACTGCTCAATCCAGAGCTACACACCTATGTTAAATGCGCTCAAGGAGTTCGAGCCAACAGAGGTTGTTGTAACAACATATCAGGCTATTTCAGGCGCAGGTAAGACATTTAACGAGTGGCCTGAGATGGTTGGCAATATCATCCCTTACATCGGCGGTGAGGAGGAGAAGAGCGAGAAGGAGCCTCTTCGTATCTGGGGTCACATCGAGAACGGCGTTATCGTTCCTGCAACATCTCCTAAGATCACATGCCAGTGCTTAAGAGTGCCTGTTCTTGACGGACACACAGCAGCAGTATTCGTAAACTTCAAGAAGAAGCCTACTAAGGAGCAGATCATCGAGGCTTGGAGAAACTACAAGGGTCTTCCTCAGGAGCTCAACCTTCCAAGCGCACCTAAGAACTTCATCCAGTACCTTGAGGACGACAACAGACCTCAGGTTCTTCTCGACAGAGATTACGAGAGAGGCATGGGCGTATCTGCAGGCCGTCTTCGCGAGGACAGCATGTTTGATTACAAGTTCGTCGGCTTATCTCACAACACACTTCGCGGTGCAGCAGGCGGCGGCGTTCTCTCAGCTGAGACACTTTGCGCTAAGGGCTACATTCCTAAGAAGGCAGAACTTAACTAATACATCTTACCGTCAGGACCATGGTCCTGGCGGTTTTTTACTTTATGGATTTAAATGTGTGCCATCTTTTCCAAAAATTTGCGCATAAAGGGTGGTAATTATCTGAATTTGTGGTAAAATACACAGTGATTCTTTATGCCCTTTTCAGGGTAATATTTTATGCGAGAGGCTATTGATGGGGATTGTACAAAAACTTATAGAGATTCCGGTTGAGCACCAGAAAAATGTGTTCGGCCCATTTGACCAGTATCTTAAGAAGATAGAGAGGTCGCTGTCCGTGTCCATTCTTACAAGGGATGGGGAGATTAAGGTTATAGGCTCAGAGGATGCCTGTGACAGAGCCGGCAGGATACTTGACACGCTCACACAGCTGTCCATGAGGGGCAACCAGGTCACTGAGCAAAATGTTGACTATTCCATTGCCATGACATTTTCAGAGAAGGAGAATCCGCTGGTCAATCTTGACGACGAGATAATATGCCGCACAGTGCTTGGCAAGCCTATTAAGCCCAAGACAGCCGGACAGAAGGAGTATGTCGATTCCATCAAAAAGAACATGATAGTTTTTGGCGTGGGACCTGCAGGTACAGGTAAGACATATCTTGCCATGGCCATGGCTATTCAGGCATTTAAGGAGAACCAGGTCAGCAGAATTATTCTCACGAGACCTGCCATCGAGGCCGGCGAGAAGTTGGGATTTCTCCCTGGAGATTTACAGAGCAAGGTTGATCCATACCTTCGACCACTATACGATGCGCTGTATCAGATTATGGGAGCCGAGAGCTTCAACAGCAATATGGAGAAGGGTGTCATAGAGGTTGCTCCTCTTGCATATATGCGAGGAAGAACCCTTGATAATTCTTATATAATCCTTGACGAGGCGCAAAACACAACGCCCGCACAGATGAAGATGTTTCTGACCAGAATTGGTTTTGGCTCCAAGGTCATCGTCACAGGAGATCTGACGCAGAAGGATCTTCCAAGCGGACAGGAGTCTGGACTTGACAGCGCGCTTAAGATCCTCAAAAACATCGAGGATATAGGAATTGTGCGGCTCACAAACTTAGACGTGGTGAGACATCCCTTGGTTCAGAAGATTGTCGAGGCCTACGAAAAGTATGACAACAAAACCGCAAGAGCTAACGCGGTTAAGATAAGCAAATCCAACGAGAGGAAGTAGTTTCATGACCATTGACATTGAATATGAGACTGATATTAAGCTTGAGCTTGACTATGAGAAGATAATTAAGGATGTTGTGGTGGCGGCGCTTGACTATGAGGAGTGCCCTTATGACGCGCAGGTTAATGTTGTCCTTACCGACAATCCGTCCATCCACGAGGTGAATAGAGAGACCAGGCAGATTGACAGACCCACGGATGTTTTGTCATTTCCGATGAACGAATATCCTGCACCTGCAGATTTTTCAGAGATTGAGGAGGACCCTGATGCATTTGACCCTGACAGCGGCGAGCTGCTTCTGGGAGACATCATGATCTCCGTTGAGAAGGTTAAGGAGCAGGCACAGCTTTACGGCCACTCTGAGAAGAGAGAGCTGGCCTTCTTAGTTGCCCACAGCATGCTCCATCTCATGGGCTATGACCACATAGACGATGAGGAGCGCGCCGTCATGGAGAAGCGCCAGAGCGAGATATTAGATTCGATAGGATATGTAAGATAGGGGAGAGTTATGAGTTCTAACAGCGAAAAAAACACCGTGCTCCTTCAGGGAACCATCCTTGCAGTGGCATCGATAGTTGTGAGATTAATAGGACTGTTGTACCGCGTTCCGATGACCAGAATCATCGGCGATGTGGGCATCGGCTATTATTCCACGGCTTTTCAGGTTTACAACGTCATATTGCTTCTGTCGTCATACAGCATGCCGCAGGCAGTTTCCAAGCTTATGGCCATGAGACTTGCCAAGAAGCAGTACAGAAATGCAAACAGATATTTCCTGTGTGCCCTTGTATTTTCTGTGATCAGCGGTTTTATTTTTTCGTCAATCATGTATTTTGGCGCAGATTTTATTGCGGATGATATGCTAAATGCTTCGCTTGCGGCGTACTCCATAAGAATGCTCGCGCCAACTGTGTTTATCATGTCCTTCTTAGGAGTCTTCAGAGGCTTCTTCCAGGGATTTAACAACATGTTCCCGACGGCTCTGTCACAGATATTTGAACAGATTGCCAACGCCATCGCCAGCATCGTTGGAGCCTGGGTTTTGTTCAACCAGGGCCAGAAAATCGACCTTGTAAAGGGCACGACTGACGGTGTCTACAGCGCGGCTCTAGGAGCTAAGGGCGGCACCATCGGAACATTTGTGGGAGCGCTCACCGCATTAGTTTTCATGATTTTTATGTTCATTCTGTACTATCCATCTCTTAGAGGTGCGATGAAGAAGGAATCTAAAAAGCGTGTTTTCAAGTACTCGAGAGTATTTCAGGATATCACCCTCATGGTGACTCCGATAATCGCGAGCACATTTATATTCCACATAATCAACCTTATCGACAACGGCGTTTTTGGCGCCTATATGACAAGCATTGACAAGAAGGATGAATACATGGCCATATGGGGCGTGTATTCGGGCAAATACCAGCTTCTGATTAACCTTCCGATTGCGCTTGCGACAGCCCTTGCCTCAAGCGTTATTCCACAGCTCTCAGGCGCAGTTGAGAGAAGAAACAAGGGAGAGATCAGGGAGAAGATTGACATAACCATAAGGTTTACAACTCTTTTAAGCATCCCGGCCATGGTTGGCATCGCGGTTCTTGGCGGTGATCTTGTTAGACTTCTGTTTGGTGAGGCCACAACTAACGGCGAGGCAGCTCACATGCTCTTATACGGATGCCTTGCTGTGCTGTTTTTTGCATATGCGACCATCACCAACGGCATATTGCACGGCCTTGGAAGAATGTTTACAACAGTAAGGAATTCTGCCATAGCATTTGTGGTGCATATCATTGCGCTCATACTTAGCTTGTGGATTCTTGGCATTAACATCTACGGAGTTGTGCTCTCATACATGGTTTTCGGACTTGTGGTGAGCGTATTTAACTTCTATTCAATACTTGAGTCCACGCATTTTGTGGGGAACTTCTCCAAGACATTTTTTAAGCCGATTGCGGCCAGCTTAGTCATGGGCGTTGTAGTTTATCTGTCAAGCTATTTGATCAACATGGGCTTTTCAATCATCATAAAGAGCGAGGCCGTTGTGAAGCTGATAAGCGTCTTAGTGTCCATCGTACTTGGAGTATGTGTGTATTTTATCTGTACATTTATGTTTAAGTCCGTGGACGAATCTGACCTGGTCGACATGCCCATGGGTGGAAGAATCGCGAGACTGGCCAAGAAGATGCATCTGTTATAGTAATGTAATAATGGGGGACTGGGTTTGAAATACGATGTTTGTGTTATAGGCGGCGGAGCAAGCGGCCTGACTTCGGCCATCAAAGCGGCCGAGCGCGGACTTAGCGTCTGCGTTATAGATAAAAGGGATGTCCCGGGCAAAAAAATCCTCTCAACCGGCAACGGAAGGTGCAATATTTCCAATGTTGACCAGGATGTGAGGCACTACCACTCAGAGGACCAGGCGGCGTTAAAGGAGATACTTTCCAAGGTCTCTTTTGATGAAGTTATAGAGTTTTTTGAGGAGCTTGGCATAAAATGCAGGTCGAGGGAGGGGTATCTCTATCCTCTGTCCAACCAGGCGCAGAGCGTCGAGAAGGCTCTGTGGCTTAAGGCGAAGGAACTTGGCGTAAGGTTTGAGCTGGGCGAGGAGGTCATCTCTGTCAAGGAGAGGGATATCTTTAACATTAGGACTGATAAGTCAAACTATCAGGCCGAGAATATAATAATTGCAACTGGAACTGCTGCAGGCTACAGCGATAAGGAGAAGGCTGGGGAGTCGGTTCTTAATTCACTAAATATCCATGTGAAGGAGTTTAAGCCGGCGCTTACATATATTGCCAGTGATGCGAGAATATGTAAATACTGGGCAGGGGTCAGAGCTGCGGGTAAGCTTGAGCTCTTAATTGACGGCGAGAGAGCTGGCAGGGAGTACGGCGAGCTGATGCTCACGGAGAATGGCATAAGCGGTATCGCAGCATTTCAGCTAAGCCACCTTGTGTCAAAGAATACTAACACAGGTAAGAAGCTCACACTTAAGATGGATTTTGTGCCTGATCTTAGCCGTGAGGATCTGAAGTCCTTCATCAAGAGAATGGCGAAGGAGACCAAGAGGGGCTGCGAGGGATTATATGGAATACTGTATAACAAGCTTGCCGACAGTCTCTTCATAGAGTTTGTGAAGAACGAGCCCTCCATGGCTGGAAGGATTGCCCACAGGGTTAGGCTTACTGACCTGAGCGAGGAGCAGATAGATAAGTTGGTTTACCTGCTTAAGCATTTTACTGTGAAGGTAAGTGGAACCGGGGACGCGTCATCATCACAGGTTTTGATGGGAGGCGTGCCGCTTTCGGATATCGACCGGAGAACCATGATGCTTAAGAAACATATTGGAATATATCTGACCGGCGAGGTGCTCGATGTGAACGGCGACTGCGGCGGTTACAATCTGACATGGGCATGGATTACAGGAATGATTGCGGGGGGAAGTGTCGGAGGTAGGAATGATAAGAATAACCGAGCTTAAATGCTTGCCCTCAGATACTCTGGAGGATGTTAGACGCGCTGCCGCAAACTATCTGAGATGCCAGATTTCTGAAATAGATGATTTTGTCATATTAAGACAGTCGGTGGACGCCAGGAAGAAGCCTGACATACTTCTTGTCTACGAGGTGAGTCTGTCACTTAAGTGTGCCAGGGGACTGTCACAGGAAGATAAATATATCAAAAAGCGCCATTTAAAATGCGCCTCCGTATATGAGCCGGGCGAATATGTTTTTCCGTATAAGTCCACGGGGGAAGGTGATAGACCTCTAATCGTGGGCATGGGTCCTGCGGGACTTTTCTGCGCGTTAGAGCTTGCAAGAGCGGGTTTTAAGCCTCTTTTAATAGAGCGCGGCAAATGTGTCGAGGAGAGGACGAGGGATGTGGAGGCCTTCTGGAACGGGGGCAGCTTAAACCCTGAATCGAATGTCTCATTTGGCGAGGGCGGTGCCGGAACATTTTCAGACGGAAAACTTAACACGCTTGTGAAGACCTCGAAGGACATACACAGATATGTGCTTAAGACATTTACACAGTTTGGAGCACAGCAGGAGATTATGTACTCCTACAAGCCCCACATCGGCACTGACGTCCTTCGAAATGTTGTAAAAAATATCCGCGAGGAGATAATATCTCTTGGCGGAGAGGTTATGTTTAACACGAAGCTTACAGGCATCAGATGTGAGAATGATGCAGTCACGGGGGCGCTTCTTACTACCCCTGACGGCGAGATGGAATTTTTGACAGGCTATATCTGTCTTGCATGTGGCCACAGCGCAAGGGACACATTTAACATGCTCTATGAGCTTGGGGTAAATATGGAGCAGAAGCCCTTCGCCGTTGGTGTCAGGATGGAGCATCCGCAGAGCATGATTAATCAAAGCCAGTATGGCAGGGATGATTTAAGTCTTGGCGCGGCGCCCTATAAGCTAACCACGAAGGCGGATAACGGCAGAGGTGTCTATTCCTTCTGCATGTGCCCAGGTGGCTATGTTGTCAATGCCTCAAGCGTTCCTGGAATGCTTGCCGTAAACGGCATGAGCTATTCTGACAGAGGAAGCTCTAACGCAAACAGCGCGATTATCGTGACTGTCTCGGGCGAGGATTTTGGAAGTGACGACGTGTTTGCAGGCGTAAGATTTCAGGAGAAGCTTGAGAAGGCCGCATATGAGGCGGGTCAGGGCAGAATTCCTGTTCAGTGCTACGGCGATTTTGTAAGTGACAGAGTCACAGAGGCTCTCGGCGATGTGAAGCCCATGATTAAGGGGAATTACACATTTGCAAACCTAAGAAGAGTTTTGCCTGAGGAGCTGTCTGCTGCATTAATATCAGCCATACCACAGTTTGGACGAAAGATACATGGCTTTGACAGGGAGGATGCGATCCTGTCAGGCGTGGAGAGCAGAACCTCGAGCCCGATTAGAATTGTCAGGGATGAGGACGGCGCATCAAACATAAGAGGCTTATACCCCTGTGGTGAGGGGGCGGGCTACGCCGGAGGTATCACAAGTGCGGCAATCGACGGCATTAAGGTGGCCCAGTTTATAGCGAAGGATATTCTAAGTATTTAGCTGTTTAAGGAGATAAGGATGGATATTAAGATCGTTCCCAAAGAGGCACATACCAGGTGCTATTATTTGGATAAGGATTTGATACTCATGATTCGCGCGAAGAAGGATACAGTGGATAAGGCTGAATCCGTCATTCCGTTTCCGAGCGTGGACTATTATCTCTATCATGTGGACACGAATACCAGGGAGAATATTCTGCCAAATGTGAACAAATATATGGTCTGCGATCTGCATTTTTGCGAGAAGACCGTGACGCAAGTTTACTTCTTCTACCTTGAATACACGAAGTATCCCGTGGTGACATTTTCGCTGTTTTCATACAATATTTCTACCCAGGTCTGCAGGGAGGTTTACCGCTTCGAGGACAATATTAAGCGCTACGAGAGTGAGAGAAAAATGGAGCTCTTCGCCCTTAATTCAAACTATTTCCTGATGCAGACCAAGATATTGACCGCAAACATTCGAGGTGATTACAGTGGATACACATCATTTGAAATATTCCTCTATGACAACAACAACCGCATGAAGTTTGAGATAGCTGACAAGAGGCTCTTAAACGGCGGAATAATGCAGATGATTCCTCTCGCGAAGAATGTGTGCGCCATAAGGATGGGCTATAACTTAGTTGATGAAAACAGGAGTTCATTTCTCATGAAGAAGGAGGCAGCGGAGGAGTTCATAGGGCTTATCAGCGTCTCGCAGTTCATATCTGACATGATACTTAAGCTTCCGGTCTTTACCATGGAATACATCGACGAGGTCTACTATGACATGACCCTCTCGGATGTGTCCAAACAGGGGAAGTACCTGATATACAGCAGAATTAACACTGACGATTATTCCCAGGAGATCATATTCTATGAATATGTGAAGAAAGACACCCTGATGGTGGTTAATAAAAACCCCTATAACAGGGATCTTATCATGCCGTGTGTTCTCAATAAGAGGCCGTATCTGATAAGAAAGAAGAAGAACCACAGAGAGTTTTACTGCATCAAGAAGAATAATGTAATGCTTAAGCTTCCGTCGGATGACGAGATAGTCGATCTGCTCAATGATTTCATCGTTATCAAATCACACAAGCGACCGCTGTTTAAGAAGCCGGAGAGCTATTTGGAGGTCTATCGCTACGACGATATGACGAGGGTTTACAGAGAAAAAACAGATTGTACGCCGCAGTGCATGATAAACGGCGGCGACGATCTTCTGATATTTGTAGAGGGTAAATAATTATGACAGATGAACAGATTGCAAGAATTAACGAGCTTGCGAGGAAGTCTAAAACAGTAGGACTTACGGACGAGGAGAGGGTTGAACAGGCCAATCTTCGAAGCGAATATTTAAACACCATCAGGGCCAATATGAAGGCGCAGCTTGACAGCATCAAAATCAAAAACCCTGACGGAAGCATAACGGATGTCAAGAAGAGGCATGATGCAAAATATGGCAAGTGATAAGGCTGTTTTGAGAAGGGCAATACTTACAAGAAGAAGTGAACTGTTAGAGGCTGACAGGCGAAGGCTTAGCGACATTATCTGCGGGAAGATATTGTCACTAAAACAGTACGCAGAGGCAAAAACAATATTTGCCTACGCTCCCGCAAACGGCGAGGTGGATGTTTTGCCCGTCATAAGGGATGCGCTGCTAGAGGGCAGGCGGGTGGCATTTCCCAAGTGTTTTGGCAGGGGAGAGATGTATTTTTACAGTGTCAGCTGCCTTGACGAGCTTACAGAGGGCAGGTATGGCATCTTAGCGCCGTCTGAGAATTGCCCTAAGATAGACGTGACAGAGGGTTTAATGCTGGTGCCTGGCGTGTGCTTTGACAGAAACTTAAACCGCATAGGCTACGGCGGCGGCTACTATGACAGATATGTAGGTTTAAGTCAGAATGTCACATATGTCGCGCCCGCGTTTGAGCTTCAGATGTGTGAGCGCATTTCGCCAGAGCCCCACGATAAGCGCCCGGATATGGTTATCACCGAGCAGTTAGTTTATAAGAATAATGATTTAGGTAGGTTTGAAAATGTTTAACGAAATCGATATTGACAGCATAGATTTATCACTTCCGGCACCTGAGGAGGAGCCCAACAGACAGTACTATTACATGAAGCTTTTAAAGAAGCTCGTGAAGGAGAAGTACTATGACAAAGGCAAAACTCCCCTTGTATACAATCTTGTAGTTGGCTGTCAGATGAACGCCAAGGATTCCGAGAAGATTCTTGGAATATTACTGCAGTGCGGATTTGTGGAGACTGATGCCGAGGACGGCGCAGATCTTGTGGTCTACAACACATGTACCATCAGGGAGAATGCAAACCTTAAGGTTTACGGCCGTCTGGGCTACTTAAACAGCTTAAAGCGCGTAAACCCTGACATGCTCATCGCCATGGCGGGCTGCATGATGCAGGAGAAGCATGTGGTTGATACCATCAAGAAGAAGTACCGTTTTGTGGATGTGGTATTTGGTACACATAATATCTATAAGGTTGCCGAGCTTTTGTGCGAGAGACTGACCACAGGCAATATGGTCATAGATATTTTGGAGGACACCAAGCAGATTGTGGAGAATCTTCCCGCCCAGCTTAAGTTTCCGTTCAAATGCGGCGTAAACATCATGTATGGCTGCAATAATTTCTGCACCTTCTGTATCGTTCCCTATGTAAGAGGCCGCGAGAAGAGCAGAAATGTGGACGACATTATTAAGGAAATCGAGATGCACGTGGCGGACGGCGTTGTTGAGGTTATGCTTCTTGGACAGAATGTAAACTCCTATGGCAACGACTTAAAGGAGAACCACATATCATTTGCAGATCTTATAAGAAGGGTCAACGAAATCGAGGGACTTAAGAGAATCCGCTTCATGACCTCCCATCCGAAGGACTTATCAGACGATCTGATTCAGGCCATGAAGGAGTGCGATAAGGTGTGCAAATACCTTCACCTCCCGCTTCAGTCAGGAAGCAGCGCCATGTTAAAGAGGATGAACAGACATTACACTAAGGAGCAGTATCTTACGCTTGTGGATAAGCTTCGAGCTGCCATGCCCGATATAACCCTCTCAACCGACATTATCGTGGGCTTCCCCGGGGAGACTGAGGAGGATTTCTTAGAGACCATGGATGTGGTTGAGAAGGTTCGCTACGACAGCGCATTTACATTTATATACTCTAAGAGAACAGGCACGCCTGCGGCCTCATTCGAGGACCAGGTGCCCATGAGAATAGTTAAGGACAGATTCGACAGACTTCTAAACAGAATTCAGACCATCGCAGCCGAGAAGACAGGCGTCTTAGTTGGCAGATGCGAGGAGGTTTTGGTTGAGGAGTTAAATGATCACATAGATGGATATGTGACGGGAAGACTTGATAACAATACCCTTGTGCACTTCCCGGGAACTGCCGATCTTATAGGCAAAATCGTTAACGTTAAGCTTAACGAGGCCAAGGGATTCTATTACCTAGGAGAGTGTGTAAAATAATGGAAAAAATGTCTCCCATGATGACACAATATCTGAAAACCAAATCTGAGTATTCGGACTGCATATTGTTCTACAGGCTTGGCGATTTCTACGAAATGTTTTTTGATGACGCGCTTCTTGTCTCCAAGGAGTTAGAGCTTACGCTCACGGGCAAGGACTGCGGCATGAGCGAGAGAGCGCCCATGTGCGGCGTTCCCTACCACGCGGTGGACGTCTATATAGACAAGCTCATCAAAAACGGCCACAAGGTCGCCATAGCGGAGCAGCTAGAGGACCCCAAGCTTGCCAAGGGACTTGTAAAGAGGGATGTCATAAGGGTTGTAACTCCTGGAACAGTGCTCGCAGGAACATCCCTTGATGAGACAAAAAACAACTATCTCATGTGTATCGTGTACACGGGAAGCGATTTTGGAATGTCCATCGTGGACATCACTACGGGAGAGTATCTGACAACTGACCTTAAGGACATCTCTGAAATCAGAGATGAGCTGTTTCGCTTCTCGCCCTCTGAGATTATCGCCAACGAATATCTTCAGATGAGTGGGCTTGACTTAGAGGAGCTTAGAAACAGAATTGGCTTTGCATACAGCACACTTTCAAATAAATATTTTGACGATATAACATGCTATAAGGCCCTGTGTAAGCATTTCCATGTGGCGAACTTAACGCCCCTTGGAATTGAAACATTCCCAAACGGCATTATAGCATCGGGAGCACTTCTTCAGTATCTCTATGAGACGCAGAAGAACGAGATGCCACAGCTCACGTCAATCAAGCCCTACACCACGGGCAAATACATGATTTTGGACACAGCCACCAGAAGGAATCTGGAACTGACTGAAACCATGAGGGAGAAGCAGAAGAGAGGCACTCTTTTGTGGGTTCTTGACAAAACCAAGACCGCCATGGGCGCGAGACTCCTGAGACAGTATGTGGAGCAGCCCCTTGTGAAGCGCGACGAGATAGTTATCAGACAGGATGCCATAGAGGAGCTGTGCGAAAACTATATCGACCGAGAGGAACTGAGGGAATATCTGCAGCCCATATATGACCTGGAGAGATTAATCGGGCGCGTAAGCTATAAATCAGCTAACCCGAAGGATTTAATCGCTCTCAAGAATTCTCTTGAAATGCTTCCCGCTATCGGAGCGCTTATCTCTAAGTTTAAGTCACAGGCATTTGTTAAATGCACTGAGGAGTTTGATGCTCTTGAAGACCTCTACGCATTAATCGATGCGTCCATCAACGATGACCCGCCCATGCTTGTGCACGACGGCGGTATAATTAAGCCTGGCTACAGCGAGGAGACAGACATGCTTCGCCGCTCGAAGACCGAGGGCAAGGACTGGCTGGCAGATCTTGAAGCCACAGAGCGGGACAAAACAGGAATCAAGGGTCTTAAGATTAAGTTCAATAAGGTCTTTGGATATTACTTTGAGGTCACCAATTCGTTTAAGGACCTGGTTCCGGACTATTTTGAGAGAAAACAGACATTGGTCGGAGCGGAGCGCTACACAACTCCACGACTTAAGGAGCTGGAAAATATTATTCTTGGAGCGGATGACAGGCTTAAGGGCTTGGAATACGACCTGTTCAGCGAGGTAAGGGATAAGCTTGCCGATGAAGTGGTTAGAGTTCAGAAAACAGCTCACGCTGTCGCCTTAATCGACGTTTTCTGCTCGCTGAGTCTGGTTGCGCAGAGAAACAACTATGTCAGACCTAAAATCAACGAGAAGGGCATAATCAAGATCAGGGACGGTCGCCATCCCGTTGTTGAGCTCATGCTTCACGATGATCTGTTTGTGGCCAACGATGTGCTTCTTGACAACCACAATAACCGCATAAGCATTATCACAGGCCCCAATATGGCGGGCAAGAGCACGTACATGCGCCAGGTGGCGCTAATCACCCTTATGGCGCAGCTGGGTAGCTTCGTGCCTGCGGCTGAGGCGGACATATCGCTCTGCGACAGAATATTTACAAGAGTTGGCGCAAGCGATGATTTAGCAAGCGGTCAGTCCACCTTCATGGTGGAGATGGCCGAGGTGTCAAACATTTTGAGAAATGCCACTAAAAACAGCCTGATTGTGTTAGATGAGATTGGTCGCGGTACCTCCACTTACGACGGAATGAGCATCGCTTGGGCTGTTGTGGAGTTCATATCAGACCCCAAGCAGATTGGCGCCAAAACACTGTTTGCGACACATTATCACGAGCTCACAGAGCTTGAGGGGGCAATCCCCGGCGTTGTAAACTACTGCATTGCGGTGAGGGAGCAGGGCGACAATATCATATTCCTCAGGAAAATCATCAAGGGCGGCGCGGACAAGAGCTACGGTATTCAGGTGGCCAAGCTTGCGGGAGTTCCCGATAAGGTTGTGCAGCGCGCCAAGGAGCTGGTTGAACAGCTCACAGACGCAGATATCGCCGTCAAGACTAAGGAGCTTGCCCAGACTGGGGCAGTCAGAAGTCCTAAGAGGGTTGTGAAGGCCGACGAGGTGGACGCAAACCAGCTGACACTTTTTGACACGGTCAGGGAAGAGGATATTTTAGAGGAGCTTGAGAAGCTAAACATCGGTCAGATGACTCCTATGGATGCATTAAACACTTTGTACAACTGGCAGAATAAGTTAAAAAATAGAATGAAATAAGAGGCTTTTTTATGGGAAAGATACATGTTCTTGATCAGCATACCATCAATCAGATAGCGGCGGGCGAGGTTATTGAGCGTCCTATGAGCGTTGTGAAGGAATTACTGGACAATGCTATAGATGCACACGCCACAGCCATCACCGTGGAGATTAAGGACGGCGGTCTGTCCCTCATAAGAATCACGGATAACGGAAGCGGTATCGCCCCAGAGGATATCAAAAATGCGTTCCTGCCACACGCCACCAGCAAGATCAACGACGCGGCGGATTTGGTAAGCATAAGCTCCCTCGGATTTAGAGGCGAGGCTCTTGCGAGCATTGCAAGTGTGTGCAGGGTGGAGTTGATCACCAAAACCACAGGCGAGATTACCGGAACCTCCTATAAGATTGAGGGCGGCAAGGAGATTGAGCTTTGCGAGATTGGCGCGCCTGACGGTACAACATTTATAGTCAGGGACATATTTTTTAACACTCCCGCGAGACGCAAATTCTTAAAATCAGCCCAGACTGAGGGTGTGTACATAAGCGAGCTTGTGGAGAGGATTGCGCTTAGCAAACCTGACATATCATTCAGACTAATTATGAATGGTCAGACGAAACTCTTCACCACAGGCAACGGCAAGCTTAAGGATGTGATCTACGCCGTGTTTGGAAGGGAGATTTCGCAGAATATTATCCCTGTAAAACATAAGCTCACATCCCTTAGCATCACAGGATTTGCTGGCAAGCCCGTCATAAACCGCGGCAACCGCTCGTTTGAGATATTCTTCATAAACGGGCGTTATGTCAAGTGTAAAATGGTCTATAAGGCCATCGAGGAGGCCTATAAGCCCTTCATGATGACGCACAAATATCCCTTCTGCGTGTTAAATATTGAGATAGCTCCAGTGCTTTTAGATGTCAATGTTCACCCTGCCAAGATGGAGCTTCGCTTCAGGCAGGAGGAGGTTTTATATAAGGAGCTGGTGATGACCATAAACAGCGCGGTAAGTAACCGCGAGCTGGTTGTGGACGTTGTGCCGGCGAAGGACAAGGCGCCGGTTAATCCTGCAAGAAGAGACCTTATTGTCATGGAGGATATAACATTTAACAAGGGCGTGAAGGTGGAAAAACAGCTCACTGAGCCGTTTGAGACCAAGAGAATGACAACTAATCCGTTCATTCCTGTCAAGCCCCCTGTGGAGCCTCTGAAGAGCGAATTTGACATTCCTGACACTGTGACTCTTAAGCCCGGACTTAAGATGCCTGAAATATTTAAAACAGATGACGGACCACAGAAGCTTGTAAGCTCACAGTTTGAGAAAACAGATGATGTTTCAGAGCCTGTTAAACCTGTTGCAGAATTGGTTAATAAGGCAGAAGAGGAGACTAATTCAGAAGAGACTTCCAAACCTGCAGAGGCAGTTAGAAGCACACCTGTCAGGGAGACCGTAACAGATGTCTCACAGATGGAGCTTTTTGACGACAGATTCCTCTCTAAGAAGGCTAGAAGCTCCCACAGAGTTGTGGGCCAGCTCTTTAACACCTACTGGATTGTGGAGTTTGGCGACAAGATGTACATGATCGACCAGCATGCAGCCCACGAGAAGGTTATATTTGAGAGGATTATGGCAGGCATGAGAAACCGCGAGGCGACCTCACAGATGATAAGCCCTTCCATAATGCTTCATTTAACTGACAGGCAGGCTAACACTCTCGAGAGCAATCTCGCATTTTTCAGACAGCTTGGTTTTGAAATCGAGGATTTTGGAGGAGGTTCCTACAGCGTGAGCGCACTTCCTGCAAACCTGTTTAAGCTTAATCAGATGGACCTGCTCATCGAGCTTATCGACGATCTGTCGGATAACCTTAAGGGCAGCAACAACCAGACGATTATTCACAAGGTTGCCACCATGAGCTGTAAGGCGGCGGTCAAGGGAGGCATGAAGCTGACATTTGAGGAGGCTAATAAGCTTATCGATGAGCTTCTCACACTTGATAACCCCTATGCCTGCCCACACGGAAGACCGACAATCATTTCCATGTCGAGAACAGAAATAGAGAAGAAATTCAAGAGGATTGTATAGTGGATAAGAGACCATTGGTGATTCTCACAGGGCCCACGGCCGTGGGCAAAACATCGCTGTCCATAAGTCTTGCCAAAGCGATTGACGCTGAGATTATAAGCGCAGATTCCGTTCAGGTTTACAGAAGAATGGACATAGGCTCTGCTAAGATTACAGCCGGGGAGATGGAGGGCGTAAGACACCATCTGATAGATATCCTGGAGCCTACCGAGGATTTTAATGTGGCAGAGTTTAAGCGCCTTGTGGCAGAGGCTATGGACGACATATACAGCCGCGGCAAAATCCCCCTGATAGTGGGCGGAACTGGCTTCTACATTCAGGCAGTTTTGTATGATATTGACTTTGCGCAAAACGACGGTGACTTAAGCTACAGGCATGAGCTTGAGGAACTGGCAAGGACTCATGGAAGCGCATATCTCTATGAGATGCTAAGAGGTGTTGACCCTGACAGCTGTGAGACAATTCATGAAAATAATACCAAGCGCGTCATAAGAGCGCTTGAGTTTTACAAACAGACCGGCACGAAAATCTCTGAGCACAACGAGGCAGAACATGCGAAGGCATCCGCATACAACAGCGCTTATTTTGTGCTTAATCTCCCCAGGGAAATCCTCTATGACAGGATTGATTTAAGGGTCGATAAGATGATTAATGACGGTTTGGTCGAGGAAGTCAGAGCGCTTGTGGGCGAGGGCTGCAGGAAGGGAAACACCTCCATGCAGGCTTTAGGCTATAAGGAGATACTTGACTATTTAGAGGGGAATATATCCCTTGACGAGGCTGTTTATACCATCAAGAGGGACACGAGACATTTTGCCAAGCGACAGCTTACATGGTTCAGGCGTGAGAAGGATGTGCTGTGGGTTGACAAATCATTGTTTAAAACAGAAGAAGAAATACTTAAAAATATGCTAGGTATACTTAAAGATAAGGGAATTATAAACAATTATTGAATTTTAAAGGATTAGGTTGTATACTATCAAAGATTATATGGAGGGTACTATGGAATTAACAGAGGTTTTAACAGTCAAGGAAATGTATGAAAAGATGGGAGTTTCAAACGATGTCTATGATTACGGCGAGATGATTATCGAGCAGATCAAGGACAGATTCGAGATTATCGATCACATAGCTGAATTCAACCAGATGAAGATTTTGAAGGCTTTTCACGATAATCAGGTGAGCGATGCACATTTTAACCAGACCACAGGTTACGGCTATGATGACATCGGAAGAGACACGCTTGAGAAGGTTTACGCATCTGTTTTCAATACAGAGGCAGCGCTTGTTAGACCTCAGATTGCTTCAGGAACCAATGCGTTAGCGATTGTTCTGTTTGGCATTCTTCGCCCTGGCGACGAGGTTTTATCCATCTCAGGTAAGCCATATGACACGCTCGAGCAGGTTATCGGAATCAGACAGAGTCCCGGTTCTCTTGCAGAGTTTGGCATCAACTATGTTCAGGCAGACCTCTTCTCAGACGGCTCATTTGACTACGACGAGATCAGGGACTGCATTAACGACAAGACCAAGATGATCATGATCCAGAGATCTAAAGGCTACGAGACCAGACCATCATTTTCTGTGAGAATCATCGCTGAGGCGATTAAGTTTGTTAAGGAGATTAAGCCTGACGTAATCGTCATGGTTGACAACTGCTACGGCGAGTTTGTAGACGCCATAGAGCCTACGGACGTGGGAGCTGACATCATGGTCGGCTCACTTATCAAAAACCCTGGCGGCGGACTGTGCGATGCGGGTGGCTATATCGTTGGACGCAAGGATCTCGTGGAACTGTGCTCCTACAGAATGACAGCTCCGGGCGTTGGCGCAGAGATTGGCGCGAACTTCGGAGTTATGAAGAGCTTCTTCCAGGGCCTGTTTATGGCTCCAAGCGTGGTTGCAAGCGCATTAAAGGGCGCAATATTTGCAGCTAACATCTATGAGAAGCTTGGCTTTAAGTGCGTTCCTAACGCCGACGAGGACAGAAATGATATCATCCAGGCAATCGAATTTGGCACGGAGAAGGGCGTTGTGGCATTCTGCAAGGGAATTCAGGCCGCAGCTCCTGTCGACAGCTTCGTTGTTCCTGAGGGCGCTCCTATGCCGGGCTACGAGCACAACGTGATCATGGCTGCAGGAACCTTCGTTCAGGGCTCATCAATTGAGCTGTCAGCTGACGGACCATTAACCGAGCCGTACGCTGTTTACTTCCAGGGAGGACTCACATGGGCACACGCCAAGCTTGGAATCCTTCGAAGTCTTCAGGAGGTCAACGATAACGGCGTTGAGCCTGTGAAGATGGAGAATGATTACAAGGTTTACTCCGCAATCGACGAGGAGGAGGTTATGGCCGCCGCCGAGGAGAGAATTGAGGCAGAGTTTGCTGAGGAGGAAGAGGCTGAGTCCGATACAGAGGAAGTGGAAGCTGATGACGACGACACAACTGCAGGCGCAGAGGAGCATGACTATGCCTCAGCTGACGATTTGACAGATGTGGACAATCAGGATGACGAGGAGAAGTGATATTCCATACCCCCGAAGGAGGGTTAATGTCTACTTTTAAGGAACTTCCGGATGGCGATAAGCCATACGAAAAATGTTTAAAATACGGTCCCGGTGTTCTGTCTGACACGGAGCTACTCGCAGTGTTTATAAGGACGGGCACCAGGGATTCATCACCTATAGATATCGCCAGACAGATCATGCTAAGGTCTGGCAAAAACAGTATTGTGGGCCTGGCCAATATGCGGATGAAGGACTACTTGCAGATTGAGGGTATAGGTGAGGTGAAGGCGATACTTCTGGCATGTCTTGTGGAGCTTAGCAAGAGAATAGCCAGACAAAACGCCGTCACACAGATTAGCATGAGCAATTCAAAAAGCATTGCAAATTATTATATGGAGCAGCTTCGACACGAGAAGCAGGAGCAGGTCTGGGTCTGTGTATTTGACACCAAATGCAATCTCATAAGTGACAGAATGGTCACCATGGGAACCATCAATTCAGCCCTGATTTCCCCTAGAGAGGTATATAAATACGCCCTCTCGGAGAACGGCGCCTTCATCGTGGTCATTCACAACCATCCAAGCGGCGACCCTACGCCCAGCGAGAATGATATAGAAGCCACATATAACCTAAAAAAGGCAGGAGATATTATCGGCATCAAACTGTTGGATCACATTATCATAGGTGACCGCGTGTATACAAGTTTGGCTGATGCAGGATTATTCAATGAAGAGGAAGCTTAATTTCGTTTTCAAAATCAAATACGCTCTGATTGCTCTCACCATTATTATGCTGGGAGCAATTGTGTTGTCTTATGCCTATGGCGAAGGCCTTAGCTCCATAAGAAATACAGTCGTATCCATATTTTCTCCGGCCAGGAATCTAGTGATTTCCATAAGAGATTCGATAGACGAAGACAAGCAGAGCAAGTCCACCAAGGAGGAACTCATGTCGAGGATTGAGGCTCTCGAATCTGAAAATGAGGCTCTAAACCAGAAGCTTGGTGACTACAATTCTGATATGTTCGAGCTCAATGAGCTGAGAGATCTGTTAGCTCTGTCTGAGAAGTATTCAGACTTTCAGACCTTGGGGGCAACCATAATTGCGAAGGACACAAGCAACTGGTTCTCTGAGTTTACCATCGATAAGGGCTCGGAGGACGGAATTGAGGTTGACATGAATGTGCTCTGGGGCAACGGTCTTGCAGGTCTTGTAACAGAGGTTGGCGAGGGCTACAGCATTGTCACATCCATAATTCAGGATGACATGAACGTAAGCGCCGTCAGCTCATCGACCAGGGATACCTGTATTGTCAGCGGCGATTTGGAGCTTATGGAGAAGGGCTATGTAAGCCTTATGTACATTCAGAATGACGCTAAGATTGGCGAATATGAGAGAATAATTACTTCTACAACCAGTAGTAAATATCTGCCCGGAATCCTTATCGGTTACGCCTACGATATCAAGAATGATACCAACGGCTTAACCAAGTCAGGCTATCTTATTCCTGTGGTGGATTTTAAGCATATGGAGCATGTTCTGGTGGTTTTAACCACCAAGGAACAGATGTATTAGCAGGTGTTATATGATTAGAGTGGTAAGCTATATTGCGATAATATTCATATCATTTGTGTTGCAGACCAGCGTTTTTCCAATGATGACATTTTTGCAGAGCACGCCCAACATCATGCTCATCCTGACCTTCACATTTGCAATTCTAAGAGGTCGCGAGGAGGGGCTTATCGTGGGGGTAATATGCGGACTGCTCATGGATTTTGGAAGCGGCGGTCTCATCGGATTCTATGGACTGTTTTATATGTTTGTGGGGTACCTCTTAGGATTTTTGTCCCAGCACATTAACGAGGACACCCCGATTGTGCCAATCGTTCTGGCTGTAGTTTGCGAAATGCTTTTTCATTTCTATGTTTTTATGTTCAGGTATCTTCTTCGAGGACGACTTGGATTTGGAACATATTTCAACAACATTATGCTTGCAGAGATCATAATCACAACAGTTTTAGCTCTGTTTATCTATGGGCTGTTGCTGCTTGGCAATGATAAGCTGGAGGCTTACGAGCAAAGGAGTGCGTTAAAGTTTGCTTAGGGAATTACTAGAAATCTTTAAAGAGTTTTTCGACAGACTGTTTCATTCGAGACTGTTTCCTGTTGCAGCGATATTTACGATAATGTTTGCCGTGCTGATCGTGAGACTGTTCCAGCTTCAGATTCTGGAGGTTGACGACCACCAGGAGGATTATATCCAGATGTCGCTGACCACAGTTTCCACAGATTCTGTCAGGGGCAATATCTATGACAGAAACGGTGTGCTGCTTGCATATGATCAGCTGGTTTACTCTGTGACTCTTAAAGATATTGGTTATTATGAAAAAAGTGCTGACAAGAATGCCATGATTTTAGAGCTCATCCATCTTCTTGACGAATGTGATGAGGATATTATCATGACCATTCCTGTTGTTGTGTCAGACGATAATGACAGTAAGTACGAATACTCGACAACTGAGACCACCAGAATCAAACAGTTTCTTCGAGATATTTACGGCATCAAACTGTCACAGCTTGACGATGCCACAGGCAAATACCCCTCAGACATCTCAGCCGACGAGGCAATAGAGATTATGAAGAAGAATTATTACTTCTCCAAGTGGTTAGGCGAGGACGGCAAACCTGTGGAGCTGACACCGGCTGATGAGCTTAGGGTCTGCAACATAAGGTATATGCTGGCGCAGTACATGTACAGAAAATATATCTCCATAACCATAGCTTCTGATGTCAAGCCTACAACCATGTCCACAGTGCTTGAATATGCATCAAACCTCAGGGGCGTGGATGTGGAGGAGGACTATATAAGAGTCTATCCGGACGGAGAGTACTTCTCACAGATTATCGGCTACACAGGCCTTGCAAGCGCTGAGGAGTTAGCGGCTCTTCAGAAAGAGGATGAGACCTACTCTGCCAATGATTACATTGGTAAGAGCGGTATCGAGGCGCTTCTTGAACAGGAGCTTTCCGGAACCAAGGGCTCTAAGACCATGTATCTTGACAGCACGGGTAAGGTTTTGGAGGTCATCTCAGAGGATAAGGCGGTTGTCGGCAATGATGTGTATCTGACCATCGACCACGATATGACCATCGCCTGCTATAAGCTTTTGGAGCAGCAGCTTGCCAACACAATCCTTAAGTATCTTGTAAATGGAGATGTTGACAACACAAACTCTGACACAATCTACATATCCATCAAGGATGTATACTATCATCTCTTCTACAATAATGTCCTGTCCTATAAGGACATGGGAGATGCAGATGCACCGCAGTGGGAGAAGGATATCTATCAGGTTGTAGATACCTATAAACAGAATTACGTGACGCTCATGAGGGGTGAACTCTACTCAGATAATCCGACATCCATGTCCGGCATGAACAGCGTCATGAACCAGGCATTTACATATGCATTCAACTGGCTTATCAATTCTAAATACATACTAAGCGAGAACCTTGATAATAACGCCGACTATTACACGGCCATGACTAATGGAACGGGCAATATGAGAGACTTTATCTACAGTCTCATATCAGAGGCGAATATCATCAATGTCTCAACGCTCATTACAGATGACGACTACTACGACGGCGATATCATATATGATCTGCTCATAAATATCATGTTTGAGAAGCTCTACGATGATGAGGAGTTTAACAATATTTTCATCAAGGATCTTATCAACTACTATGCGGTTGAGCCATATAAGGTTTGTCTGTCACTGTATTCACAGGGAGTGCTTAAGGAGGATCAGGCCAAGATGGCTGAGCTTCTCAAGGGCGATTACGATTACAGCTATGAATTCATGTATAACTGTATCAAAAACATTGAGATAACTCCTGCACAGTTGGCGCTTGACCCATGTAACGGCTCGGTTATCATAACAGATGTCCACAACGGCGATGTTCTGGCTCTTGTTTCGTATCCGTCGTATGACAACAACATGTTCTCCGGAACAGTTGATGCGACTTACTACAGTAAGCTCTTAAATGACAAGTCATATCCTCTGATCAACTATGCTACCCAGGCGCGAAACGCCCCCGGTTCCACATTTAAGATAGTATCTGCAATTGCGGGACTTGAGGAGGGAATAGTAGACACAGAGAGATTAATCGACTGTCTTGGTATTTTCGAATTAGTAACCCCTGCGGCAAAATGTTCCATCTATAACTCCACAGGAGCAGGCCACGGACCGCTTAATATTGTCCAGGCCATCGCCGAATCATGTAACTATTATTTCTACACAATCGGCTACGAGATGAGCATTAACGACGAGGGCGAATATGAGCCTGAGCTTGGTATTGAGAAGCTTCAGTACTACGCTTCGCTTTTGGGACTTGACGAGAAGAGTGGTATCGAGATGAGCGAGTATGCTCCTCAGATATCTACGGAATTCCCAGTCCCCAGTGCCATCGGTCAGGGTACCAACAACTATGCCCCTGTGCAGCTGTCGAGATATGTCACGGCTGTTGCAAACAGCGGCAATCTCTTCAATCTGACACTGCTCGATAAGGTTACAGATTATTCCGGCAAGGTTGTGAAGGAATATGAAAACACAGCGGAGCAGATTAAGGGCATATCTGATGAGACCTGGGATATTGTTCAGAAGGGTATGTACGAGGTTACACATTCCGGTTCGGTATCCACTAAGTTCAAATACACAGGCCTGGATGTCGCAGCCAAGACCGGTACCGCGCAGGAGGATTTGACGCGTTCTAACCACGCTGTTTTCATAAGCTATGCGCCTACCACAGAGCCTGAGATAAGCCTGACATGTACCATGCGTTTTGGCTATTCATCAGGTTACACAGCAGAGCTTGCGGCAAATATTTATAAATACTACTTCGGCAAGATCACTCTCGAGGATATTCTGGGAAACAGTGTTCTCGATTCCTATGTGAGTGGCGAATAAATGCAATCTGGAGTTTATATGGGACAGGTGATTTTAGTCTGCTCAGGTAAGGGCGGCACAGGGAAAACAGGAATAACAGCCGCATTAGCCGTGGCATTTGGCAGGAAGAATCTAAGCGTTCTAGCCATAGACGGTGCCTTAGGTTTTAGAAACCTGGACATAGTTTTTGGGCTTGAAAACAGGGTGATTAACAACCTTATCGATGTCTTAGAGGACAAGTGTGAGTTAGGTGCTGCCCTGGTTAGCGACAGGAAGTTTCCATCTGTCAGGCTGCTTCCAACTGCCTGGATGAGGCCTGTCAGCTCCCTGGACGAGAAGAGTTTTAAGAACTTAATAGAGCGAGTCCGCTCGGAGTATGATGTGATACTAATTGACTGCCCCGATAACGAAGTATTGTTTAAGACATATATTTCCTGTTCCGACAGGGCAGTAGCTGTAATCACAGGGGATGTCTGCTGTGTTAGAAATGCTGACAAAACCTTAAGAACTTTAAAGAGCAATTCCGTAAGAGATATCTCTCTTATAGTCAACAGGTTTGACTATAAGAAGACAGCTTCCGGAATACATTTATCCATTGATGACATGACAGATCTTCTGGCGGAAAATGTTATAGGCATTATCCCTGAATGTGAGGCCATGGCTTCTGGCATCAACAGGGGAGAGCCTGTGACGCTTGACGGCGGTTTTGTGGGCAAGCTTATTGACAATGTGGCATCGAGAATGCTTGGAGAAGTCATTCCCCTGACTAGTGTTAAGAAGCTTGCAAGATATAATAAGAATTGAAAGAGCGCACTGCGCTAAGGTAACTCTATGTTTGAAAATTATCACCTTAAAAACTTTAATTTTCGAATAATTATATATGTGCTGGTGCTGAGTGTGATCGGGGTGCTTCTGATCTACAGCGCTACGAACCAGTCGACCTATTATGGCAACTACTATAAGCGACAGATATTTGGAATCGCGGTTGGTTTTGTCGCCATGATGGTTATGGCTTTGATAAGCTATAAGTTCGTGCTCAAATGCTGGCCATTTGTCTATGCAATAGATATGGTTTTGCTGGTGCTGACCGCCATCATGGGAAGCACCCACGGCGGCGCCAAGAGATGGCTGGTGCTTCCGCTTATCGGAAACCTTCAGCCCTCGGATTTTAGCAAGATTGCCATAATCGTGTGTCTGGCTGCATTTATCGCCTACTTCCACGAAAAGCTTAATAAGCCCGTGGTTTTGTTTGGCGCTCTGTGTATGGTTGTGCCACACATTTTCATGGTTTTCAGACAGCCCGATTTATCAACCACAATCCTTATGCTTGCCATAGTTGCGGTTATGCTATATGTTGCCAAGATAAGCTATAAATACATATTGGGAGTGCTTGCAATTCTGCTCCCGGTCGTGGTTTATTTTGCATATTTTATTCTGAGCCACACCATGGACGAGTTGGTCACTATGGCAGGAGAAAACTACCAGCTAAAGAGAATTCTCTCCTTCATATGGCCGAGCCTTTTTCAGGATTCCATCTATCAGCAGCAAAACTCTGTCATGGCCATAGGAAGCGGCGGTCTTCTTGGCAAGGGACTTAACACCACAACATTTGAATCTGTCAAAAACGGCAACTTTATATCTGCCTCCCACACGGATTTTATTTTCACGATAGCGGGGGAGGAATTAGGATTTGCAGGTTGTGTTCTGATCATTTTACTGTTATTATTACTAGTGATTGAGTGCCTTCACATAGCGAAGAATGCCGACTCAATCGAGGGAAGAGTTATATGTGTCGGAGTGGCCACCATGTATGCCACACAGACATTTATCAACATAGCTGTGGCGACGTGGATTATGCCTAACACAGGCCTTCCGCTTCCATTTATCAGCTACGGATTAAGTTCAATCATAAGCATGTATATTTCCGTTGGCCTGGTCTTAAATGTGGGCCTGCAGCGAAAAATACGTGAGAAGGAAAGCACCATATTTGATGATCTTTAAGGAGACTCGCTATGAATATTGGATTGATTGCACATGACACTAAGAAGACACTGATACAGAATTTCTGCATCGCCTACAGAGCAACATTTGCCAAGCATAATCTGTATGCGACGGGAACCACGGGAAGAGCTATTGAGGACGCCTGCGGACTGCAGATTCATAAGCTCATCGCCGGACATTTAGGTGGAGAAAACCAGCTGTTTACGCTCCTTGAGAGCAACGAAATCGACGCTGTAATCTTCCTTCGCGATCCGTTTAAGACCGAGCAGGCGGACAGGGATGTTCACTCTATCATGGAGCTTTGCGACGAGAGAAGCATTCCAATCGCCACAAACCTGGCTTCAGCTGAGATACTTATTAAGGCAATCGAGAGAGGAGACCTGGAATGGAGAGAATACAAGTAAGGATTATAGTGGCATTACTTGCGGTTTTGGGTGTGTTTTCCTTAAGCGCATGCGCCAAGAGTCCTACATTTTATGCTCCGTACACATCATCAGACACGGCTGATCTTGACGCCAACGTGAATAAGGTTGCCACGCTTGAGGCCTACTCAAACGATATTGTCGTACTTTTAGACAATTCGTCATATCCTGTGGAGAATGTCTCTGCAAGTCAGGCTCTGGCTTTTAAGCTGTCCAACAAGGAGGTTGTCCTGTGTAAGAATGGCTACGAGGAGTTTCAGCCAGGCAATATTACCAAGCTGTTTGCATCCTATTATGTCCTTATGACTCAGGATATCTACCAGTATGTGACCGTCGGCTCAGACATTTACAATATAGATTCCAGCCTCTTTGCGGTGCATTTTACGAAGAATGACTGCCTAAGATTCAAGGATCTTATATACGGGGCAGTGCTCTACGGCGCCAACGATGTTATCATTCCCATGGCGGATAACACATCCGGAAGCTTAAACAGCTTCGCAGGTGATGTGACCAGCTATGTGACCAACATGGGAGCTGAGAACACCACGCTTCTCAACTGCTACGGAACCGCGAGCGCCGGCATGAAAACCACCATTTACGACGTCTATATGATCCTCAGGGATGTGCTGATTAACGATGACATATTGAAGCTTCTAGAGTCCAAGTCATACAGCTGTGAATACACAAACAACTCTAATCCCGCCTCTGTCAAATGGTACAACGCTTTGCCATATTTTACAGGGGAACTTGAGACGAAGTCAGGGCTGGTTGTCCTTGGAGGAATGTGTGAGAATGCATCTCTTGAGCCCACACAGATGTTGGTTCTTGCCCAGGATGAGACAGGAGAGACGTATGCTGTATTTGTAACGGGCTGCGCGTCTTTCTCAGACTGCAAGGCATCAGTTGAGGAAATTCTTTATCAGATTGCCAATTTATGATTGCAAAAAATCAGACAATATACTATAATGTCTATAAGATTTTTGATCGGAAAAACATGTTTGCAGGTTGTCGCTTATCCTGTAAAACATGAATACAAAAGCGTACAGAAATGGGGACAACTATGATACAGATTATTGCGGGCAAGAAGGGAAAGGGCAAGACAAAGTTCCTTCTCGAGAAGGCTAATGAGGCGGTTAAGGATGCAAAAGGTACTATCGTTTATCTCGACAAGAGCACGAAGCACATGTATGAATTGAACAGCAGTGTTCGTTTGGTCAATGTTTGTGACTACCCAATTTCTTCATATGATGCATTTTTGGGATTTGTTTCTGGTATTATCGCACAGGACTATGATTTACAGCAGATTTATTTCGACAGCTTCCTTAAGATAGCTGATCTTGAGGGCAAGAATATTGAGTCTGCCATTGAGGATCTGAAGGTTCTCAGTGATAATCACAATATCACGTTTGTTTTAAGCATTTCAAGCGATGCTTCAGAGCTTCCAGAAAATGCAAAGTCCAATATCGTAATCGCATTATAGTATGTATTACAGGGGCTGTTGTGAAGCAACAGCTCCTTTTTGTTGTATTATTTGAGAAGGGAGGAAGCCATGGCTAAATCTAACCAGAGATCAAGAAACAGATCAAGATCTAAGAATAACGACAAAAAGCGCTTCCTGCCTTATCAGGAGCATTTTCATCTGCACTATTCGGCTGTAATATTTATCATAGTGCTTATCTACATTCTGATAGTTGTATTTAACTATCTGACGGATGAGAAGACAGGCATCTATGAGGTTGTAAGGGGCGATAACAACGTATCAAGCAACTACACAGCATTTATATTCCGCGAGGAGAACACATACACCTCACCCTACAGCGGTTATGTCAACTACTATTTAGAGGCCGGCAACCGCATCCGCAAGAATTCAATCATCTGCACCATGGACGAAAAGGGTGATTTCCTGAAACAGATAATCACGCAGTCATCCACAGGCTCAAGTCTCAGCGATGACAAGCTCGCCAGATTCAAGAATTCGTTTGACGATCTTATCACATCCTTTGATTTAAATGATTATGATAAGCTCTACACAGCGAAGAATTCCATAAACCTTGAACTGCTGACCATTCTTGCAGCTGAGGGCATGGAGGAGTATTTTGCCTCAAGCGACGAGTATTCCTTTGATATCATCAATACGCCTATATCAGGCATCTATGCCAACACCTGTGACGGCTATGAGAATTTCGAGATAGGCGATGTGAATGCTTCGATTTTAGACGATTCGAAATACTTAGAGAGAGTTGTTGAAAACTACTCAGGT
This sequence comes from Lachnospiraceae bacterium, assembly GCA_024699325.1. Classification (GTDB taxonomy): domain Bacteria; phylum Bacillota; class Clostridia; order Lachnospirales; family Lachnospiraceae; genus UBA4292. The sequence goes on from JAILPS010000037.1 coordinate 114,522, forward strand.
AAGCAGATTAATGAGGGGGATTTCCTCTACAAAATCATTCCAGATGATGATTTCAGCATCGTATTTAAGATGAGCGATGAGGACCTGGTTAAGTACTGGGAGAGCACATATGTGACTGTCTTTTTTGACGACATTGGCAAGGAGCTTAGCGGCAAGAAGACCTTCGTGTTTGATTCTGATGGAAACCGCTATGTGAGACTTGATTTTTCCGAGTATGGATTTAATCTGTCCAACTCCAGATACACATCAATCACCCTTAAGGATAACGCTATCGAAGGTCTCGAGATACCGCAGACCGCGCTTATTGATAAGCCATATTATGTGATACCTATAGATGTCACAACCTCTGGCGGTAACAGCACGAACGCAAGCACAGGAGTGCTTTTACAGACCTATGAGGAGGGACAGCTCAAGACAACATTTAAGGCCATAACCATAGTTGATCAGTATGAGGACCAGTACTATTTGGTGGACATGAATGATTTTGCCGAGGGCGACAGTATAATCAATCCTAACACGAACGAGGTGTATCTGATAGGCGTTACGAAGACCATAACGGGCGTTTACAGCGTCAACAAGGGCTACGCTATATTCAAGCCTGTCAATATATTATATAAGCTCGACGAGGGCTACTGCATAGTCGAGGAGGGCGTCAGAGGAAGCATTGCCCTCTACGACAGAATCGCTCTGAATGCTGAGCTTATTTCGGAAGGAGAGATTATTTATTAATGATTAGGGAGAATTTGGAATATATCAGAAGTGATATTGCAAATGTTTGTGCTTCCTGTGGAAGGGATGCGTCAGAGGTTACGCTTATCGCAGTAAGCAAGCTTAAGCCAAACAGCGATATAAGCGAGGCTATTGACGCAGGTCAGAGAGATTTTGGCGAGAACTGGGTTCAGGAACTCAAGGATAAGATACCTGCATTTCCTGAGGACATAAACTGGCATCTCATCGGCCATCTTCAGAAGAATAAAGTCAAATACATAGTTGACAAGGTTAAATATATCCACTCTGTGGACAGTGTTGATTTAGCTGCACAGATTGAGAAGGAATGTGTCAAGAAGAACTGTGAATGTAATATTCTCCTGGAGGTGAATGTGGCCAGGGAGGAGAGTAAGTCGGGATTCTTCGAGGAGGATCTGATGAGCGCTGTCGAGGAAATTGCGAAGTTTTCTCATGTTCACATTAAGGGTCTCATGACGGTCGCTCCGTTTGTGGAAGACCCCGAAGAAAACAGGGTTTATTTTAGAAAACTGAAGCATCTTTTGGTTGACATACAGAATAAAAAAGTGGATAATGTACAGGTGGATGTTTTATCAATGGGAATGACCAATGATTACAAAATAGCGATTGAGGAGGGCGCCACCATGGTGCGCATCGGAACCGCTATATTTGGAGCAAGAGACTATTCAAAGTGAGGAGAAAACAGCTATGGGTATGATGGATGGAATTAAGAACAGATTCCTTATGAGCGGCATCATTGAAGATGACGATATCGATGAGTTTGATGACGAGGATGTTGAGGATGATGACTTCGACGAGGAGGAGAGCGAACCGCGTCAGGGTTTGTTTGGCGGTCTGTTTAAGAAGTCTAACAGTATAGAGGATGAGGAGGATGATATAGAGGATATTCCTGAGACTAACGAGAAGTCACGTTTCAATCCTAAGAAGCCTCAGTACACATCTTCCAAAAATACAGATACGTATGAGCCAGCTCCTAAGACTTTTAATCCTGCTAAGGCTACAGCCAAGAGGTCCTATTATGAACCTGAGGAGCCGGTTAAGTCAGAGCCTGTTAAGAAAAACGGAGGGGGAAAGGTGGTATCCATGAGCAAAGCATCAGCTAACAATGTGGGTGTCGGATTTAAAGCTATGACTATGAACGAATTATTTATGATTAAGCCGAAGAAGGAAGAGGATGCCAGAATGGCAGTTGACGCTCTTCTTGCCAAGAAGGTTGTTATTATCAATCTCGAGGGATTAAGCATTGACATTGCTCAGTATGTCACAGATTTCGTTACAGGTGCTAATTATTCAATCGGTGGCAATTTTAGTACGATCAACAGCCAGGTGCTTGTATTCACGCCTGCAGGAATAGATCTCACAGGTGCTTTCGAATATAATCAGTACGATAACGGCAAAGAGTATTAATAATTCGGCCATTGCATTTGTTATCATTTGCAATGGCCTTTTTTTGTGAGGATTACATGAATAACGCTAAGTCTTATATAGTTAGAAATGTTTTGGGAATCGCCCTTGTGGCAGTTCTGGTATGGCTTGATCAGTTTACCAAGAGTCTGGTTGTGGCTAAGCTTAAGGGACAGGATTCCTTCGTGATTATTAAGAATATTTTGGAGCTTCAGTACGCTGAGAACCGCGGCGCTGCATTTGGAATATTCCAGGGACGTCAGCTTCCGATAACGATTATCTCTATTCTGATAATTCTGTTTATTGTGTTTATGTTTGAGGCCTGCCCCATGATTAAGAGGATGATACCTCTTCTTGTGGGATATGTGGTTATTATGGCAGGCGCCATCGGCAACATGATTGACAGAATAGTCAACGGCTATGTGGTGGATTTCATATATTTTAAGATTATCAATTTCCCGAACTTTAATGTGGCTGATATCTGCGTCACATGCGGCTGCATCTATCTTGTGCTCTTGTTTATGTTCTATTACAAGGACGGCGATAATCTGACTGTTTTTGCAAAATCTAAGGAGACGGATAATGACTAATCTTTTTGTGGTCAGCGAGGAGTTTGACGGCGAGAGAATAGACCGCTATCTTGCGGACATTAACGAGGACCTCACGAGAAGCTTCATTCAGAAGCTTATCAAAAACGATGAGGTTTTAGTTAATTCTAAGCCTGTGAAGGCATCTTTTAAGGTGAGCACGGATGACAATGTGCTCATAAACATTCCAGAAGCGATAACGCCTGATATCGAGCCGGAGAATATCGGGCTCGATATTGTTTATGAGGATGACGATGTAATCCTTATAAACAAACCGAAGGATATGGTTGTGCATCCGGCCGCAGGCCACTACACAGGCACTGTGGTAAATGCCCTCATGTATCACTGCGGTTCATCCCTTAGCGGCATTAACGGCGTTTTAAGGCCGGGAATTGTCCACAGGATAGATAAGGACACCACAGGCATAATCATAGCCTGTAAGAACGATAAGGCCCACAACTCCATCGCGGCTCAGCTTAAGGAACACTCCATAACCAGAAGGTATTATGCCATTGTTATAGGCAATATCACAGAGGATGAGGGGGTTGTGGACGCACCTATTGGCAGACACAGCATTGACAGAAAAAAGATGGCCATAAGGCCTGACGGCAAGAGAGCGGTGACACATTTTAAGGTGCTCGAGCGCTTTGGGCAGTACACCTTCATAGAGTGCAGGCTAGAGACAGGAAGGACCCACCAGATAAGAGTTCATATGGCAAGCCTCAACCATCCACTTTTGGGAGACAGCGTGTACGGCCCTGAGAAGAATAAATATGGTTTGACAGGTCAGACATTACATGCATACGTTTTGGGCTTCGTGCATCCCACAACAGGGGAGTATATGGAGTTTAAGGCCGAGCTTCCGGAGTATTTTAAGAACCTCCTTGATAAATTTCGTGCAGGGAAATTCTAATTCTATTTGCATATTTTACGAAAAGATGTTAGAATATATTTAGAATTTATTGGATTTCATCACACAAATCCACACATTGCTCGTGATAATAATAACCGGAGGTACTGCTATGAATGATAAGATTATCATTACTATTGGACGTGAGACAGGTAGTGGCGGTAAGAATATAGGTCGCATGCTATCTGAGAAGTTAGGAATTGGTTTCTATGACAAGGAGCTTATACAGATTGCTGCGAAGAACAGCGGTTTGTGCGAGGAGGTTTTGGAGACTTATGACGAGAAGCCTACCAGCTCTTTCTTATATTCCCTTGTTATGGACGGTGGAGCATTTGGCAACAACCTGCCGCTTAATCATAAGGTTTTCTTAGCTCAGTTTGAGGCTATCAGACATATTGCCGAGAAGGAGAGCTGTGTTATAGTTGGAAGATGCGCTGACTATGCCCTTGCAGAGAACCCTGATATGATAAGCATTTTCATAACAGGAGAGTTTGACGATAAGGTTGCTTCCATCTCTAAGAATAACAATATTTCTACGGATAAGGCCAAGGATTTCGTGAACAAGACGGACAAGAAGCGCTCAAGCTATTACAACTTCTACACAGGCAAGACCTGGGGAGCAGCGAAGAGCTATGATCTGTGTCTTAACTCCAGTATTTTGGGCTATGACGGATGCGTCGACCTTATCATCGATTACATCAATAAGATTAAAAAATAATGCAATTTCTTGATTGACAATCTAACCCCGCTGTGCTATCATACTTCAGTATGCCGCTCAGTGGGGTTTTTTAAGTTCCGCTCGGACACCGAAACTGGCGAGTAAAGATAAATAGGAGGTGTACCACATGTATGCAATAATTGCGACTGGTGGAAAGCAGTACAAGGTAGAGGAAGGTCAGACAATCAAGGTTGAGAAGCTTGACGTTGAGGCTGGCGCAGCATATACCTTTGATCGCGTTTTAGTTGTTAACAACGGTGAGTTAGTAATCGGTAACCCAACTGTTGCTGGAGCAACTGTATCCGCTACTGTAGTTGGCGATGGTAAGGCTAAGAAGGTTATCGTTTACAAGTACAAGAGAAAGTCCGGATACCACAAGAAGAATGGTCACAGACAGCAGTATACAGAGCTTAAGATCGAGAAGATCAACGCTTAATTGCTATTATGATCATTGCTAGAGTTATTTTTGATGAGGACGGAGATTTCTTCGGTCTTCACGTAAGTGGTCATGCCGGTTACGCACAGTATGGTAGCGATATTATCTGTGCAGCTGTGTCTTCGCTTACATTAAACTCTGTCAATTCCATCCTTCAGTACACTGATCAGGGAATTGTATATGAGACCAATGAAGACGGTTTACTTAAATTTAAATTTGAAGATAAGCCTTCGCATGACGTTGTATTGCTGTTTAAGTCAATGATCCTTGGACTTAAGGGCATTGAAGAGCAGTATGGAAGTGAATATCTGCAGGTGAGATTCTTGCAGAGATTCAGCAAAAACGTATTTCGTAAGTATGATTATCAGGAGGTATAAGTTATGTTAATGATGAACCTTCAGCTGTTTGCACATAAGAAGGGAGTTGGTTCTACAAAGAACGGTAGAGACTCTGAGTCTAAGAGACTTGGTGCAAAGAGAGCAGATGGACAGTTTGTTAAGGCCGGAAATATCCTTTACAGACAGCGTGGAACTAAGATTCACCCAGGAACTAATGTTGGCATCGGTGGCGATGACACATTATTTGCTAAGGTTGACGGCGTTGTTCGTTTTGAGAGAAAGGGCAGAGATAAGAAGCAGGTTTCTGTTTATCCTGTAGCCGAGTAACTTTTAAGGTCGATTTATTTATGGCTTCAAATCTTACGGGATTTGGAGCCATATTTTTTGAAAGGTAATACTATGTTTGCAGATCGCGCAAAGATTTATGTCCGCTCCGGCAAGGGTGGAGACGGACATGTCAGCTTCAGAAGAGAGCTGTATGTCGCTGCCGGTGGTCCTGATGGAGGAGACGGCGGAAGAGGCGGAGATGTGATCTTCGTTGTGGACAAGGGGCTCAACACCCTGACTGATTTTAGACATAAAACTAAATATGTCGCAACCGATGGGCAGGAGGGAAACAAGAAGCGCCAGCACGGCGCCGATGGCAAGGATCTTATCATCAAGGTTCCCGAGGGCACGGTTCTTAAGGACGCTGAGTCCGGCAAGATCGTTGCCGACATGTCAGGCCCTAACCAGAGGGTCACAGTGCTAAAGGGTGGCAAGGGTGGACTTGGCAATATGCATTTTGCCACTTCAACCATGCAGGTTCCTAAATACGCCCAGCCTGGTCAGCCATCACAGGAGCTTAATCTTCTCATGGAGCTTAAGGTTATCGCTGATGTGGGACTTGTTGGTTTTCCAAATGTTGGCAAGTCAACATTTCTAACCAGAGTTTCCAACGCCAGACCAGAGATTGCCAATTATCACTTCACCACACTTAACCCTCACTTAGGAGTTGTGGATTTTCAGGGAATAGACGGTTTTGTTATCGCGGATATCCCCGGACTTATCGAGGGAGCCAGCGAGGGAGTTGGTTTAGGCCATGATTTCCTCAGACATATCGAGAGAACGAAGGTCATAATCCACATCGTCGACGCAGCAAGCGTGGAGGGCAGAGATCCTGTGGAGGATATCAAGTCCATCAGAAACGAACTCGTCAAATACGCTCCTGAGATGCTTGATAAGCCTGAGATTATTGCAGCCAATAAGTTAGATGCCCTGTCTGAGGAAGAGGGAGAGGCTGTAACTGAGAAGATCAGGGCAGCATTTGCAGAGGAGAATATCAAGGTATTTCCTATCTCAGCAGTCAGCGGTAAGGGCATGAAGGAACTCTTGGGAGAGGTTAAGAACATGCTCGCAGAGCTTCCGGACGACGTGACTGTGTTTGAGAGCGATTTTGTATATGAGTCAGCCGCTGATTCAACGCTTCCATTTACCGTAAGCTATGAGGATGGAATGTATGTGATTGAGGGACCTCGTATCGAGAAGATGCTTGGATACACGAATATCGATTCCGAGAAGGGCTTCGAGTTCTTCCAGAATTTCCTTAAGGATACGGGCATTTTGAAACAGCTTGAGGATCTTGGCATTCAGGACGGCGACACTGTCAGAATGTATGGACATCATTTTGATTATTATAAGTAGGAGTTAATATGACAACGAAGCAGAGAGCATATTTAAAGAGCCTTGCCATGACCATGAATCCAATATTCCAGATCGGCAAGGAGAGCGTCACTGATGAGAATATCGCGGCTATCCGCGAGGCACTTGAGGCCAGAGAGCTCATCAAAATCAATGTTCTTAAAAACTGTGAGGACGATCCTAAGTCCGTCTCCATAGCTCTTGCAGAGCACACATTTTCAGAGGTTGTCCAGGTAATTGGGCGCAAGGTTGTGCTTTACAAGGAGGCCTACGAGCCTAAAAACCGTAAGATTGTACTTCCTAAATAGGTGGGGTTTATTATGAACTACGATGTATCTGAGATTAAAAAGAAACTTAAGAAGGATCTTGATAAGGCAAGATACAAGCACACCAAGGGTGTTGCAAACACTGCAGTCAGTCTTGCCATGAGATATGAATATGATCTTGATAAGGCATATGTTGCCGGTCTGTTGCATGACTGCGCCAAATGCTTCGAGTTAAGCGAGATGGAGGAGCTGTGTGAGAAATACGGCTACGAACTGTCCGAGGCTGAGAAGAAGAATCCTGCGCTTATCCACGCAGGGCTTGGCGTATATGTGGCGATGGACAGATATGACATTAAGGACAACGACATCCTCAGCGCCATCAAATGGCACACCACAGGTCACGCTGACATGACGGTCCTTGAGAAGATTATATTTGTGGCCGATTATATTGAGCCCGGAAGATATAAGCAGGACAACCTTCAGCTTATCAGAAAGACTGCATTTACAGATATAGACGAATGCATTTTCATGATCAGTCGCGACACACTTAACTATTTAGAGAAGAGCGACACAGCATTTATAGACCCCTACACCAGGCAGGCCTATGATTACTATCTTACAATTCACAATCAGAAGGAAGGTATGTAAATGGACGAGATGATCAAACTTATATATAAGGCCATCGATGACAAGAAGGGTAAGGACATCAGGATTATAGATATCGCTGAGGTCTCTTCCATAGCAGATTATTTTGTCATCGCATCCGGCGATAACACGCGCCAGGTGCAGGCTATTGTAGACAATATCACTGAGGTTTTGGGAAGAGCGGGATATAATTACAAGTCCATGGAGGGCTACGAGAGCGCCACATGGATACTGCTTGACTACTATGATGTGATTATCCATGTTTTCAACAACGAGGACAGACGTTTCTACGATCTCGAGAGAATATGGAGAGATGGCAAGACTAAGACAATAGAAGAATTCAAATAATAAACAGCAGGGGCTGTCATGGCAACATCGCCAACAGCACCCTGCCGTTTTGTTTTAGCCATGCATCGCATGACTTATAGTTTGGAAATATTCTGTAAACATAATAGTAAAACCTGGATGAATGGTTCATCTCGAGTCTGTGGCAGAGCTCGTGAACGACCACGCTGTCGATGACATCAGGTGGACACAGCATCAACAGAGCGTTAAAGTTCAGGTTGCCGGTGGATGTGCAGCTTCCCCATCTGCTTCTCTGTGTCCTGATAGTAATACGACCGTAGGTGACGCCTAGGATGGAAGAGTAGTAGGCCACTCTCTTAGGAATATATCTGGCGGCTCTCTCCTTAAGCTCTTGTATCTCTTCGCTGGTTAGCTTCTTAACCGAGCTAAGATTACCCCTCTCTCTTAGGACCTTCGCCATGTGTTTGTCAAGCCATGCACTGTTGGAACTCACAAATGCGCGTATAGCCGCTTCAGAGGCCGTTAAAGGCGCCTTAACCACTATCTGCCCATCAGTATTAATGCACAGGGAAAAAGTCCTTCTGCGGCTTCTTATGATGGTATATTCGTAATTCATATTCCACTAGAATCTGCGGTAGAGTCCTGTAACCTTACCTAATATCTGACAGTCCGGGACGATGATGGGGTCCATGGTATCATTCTCAGGCTGAAGTCTTATATGACCATTCTCCTTATAAAATGTCTTGACAGTTGCAGAATCCTCCACAAGTGCCACGACAATCTCGCCGTTTCTGGCATAATTCTGTTCGCTTACAAGAAGTAAATCTCCGTTATAAATACCAACGTTAATCATGCTTTCGCCCTTAACCTTGAGCATGAATACATTCGAACCGGACGGCAGGAATTCGCTGTTTAAAGAAAAATAATCTGTGATGTTCTGCTCTGCAAATATGGGCTCGCCTGCAGCCACGTTGCCGATAACAGGGACGTTAACTGTCTCCTGAAAGAGGGGAGTAGTGGTAACTACCTCTGGCTCGTTAGCTCTGGCAGCATATACGGCGTCATCAAGAATCTCGATTGCTCTTGGCTTCGTAGGGTCTCTTCTTATATAGCCCTTCTTCTCGATACTTCCAAGCTGGGCGTGAACGGAAGAGGTGGAGCTTAGGTTTACTGCGGTGCAGATCTCTCTTACTGAAGGCGGATAGCCCTTAGCAATGACCTCAGCCTTCATAAAGTCTAAGATCTCCTGCTGTTTTCTGGTTAATGGCGCTCTGTCTGACATAAAATTCCCTCCAAAACTTAATTATGTACCAATTATAGCACATAAAACGCGAAATGCAAACATTTGTTTTGAATATTTGTTCGATTTTTTCTTTAAAGTATGTTGACTTTCGAACAGATGTGTGGTATAAAATAGAACATAACGAATGAATGTTCGATGTTTTAGCGATTACATATTGATAACGGAGGTATATTGATATGAAGAAGATAATTGTATTAGCAGGTTTCACTTTTGCCATTATTTTGTTTAGCTGCTGCATCATCGCATCTAAGGCCAATACGAATAAGTCAGACGCAGCTGTCAGCACTGACCGCGTTAAGACTTACATAAGCTACCAGATCTGTCCGGGAGACACACTCACAGATATTGCAACATCACACATGACTGAGGAATACGCATCTGTGGATGATTACATCGAAGAGGTTAAGAGCATCAACGGTTTTGTCACAGACACAATCTACACAGGCGCATATCTTGTTTTGCCATATTACGCAGAATAATCCATGTAGCGTGTGAAGAGTGGTTGACATGTGAATTCACTGCAGTGATTTTTAAAACTGTTCGTGTTTTGTTGCATATCACAATATGTTTTTGGCCAATATATTATGCTGGACATTGTCAGATATTGTGATATAATAAGGCTAATCGATAGTCCCCTTGGCAATAGGGGACTATTCTCTCAACAGACGTTGCGTCGCAAAATTCTTGTTTTGCGACGCAATAGCACTAAATCAGGCCGTATAGGGGTATAATTATGAACTATAACCAGGAATTGGACAAAAAGAACCATGAACGCCTCATTGAACTATGTGAGCAACTTCCTTCATTTTTTGATGGATTTTTTAACAGCATTTCGCTTAGAACAACTTCGCTGACACAGATTAATTATGCTTACGATTTCATTCTACTTTTCAGGTTCCTCCGTGAAAATCACAGAGACTTTAAGAATTTTACAGATGTCAAAGATATTCCTGTAAAACTTATGGACAACATCACGGTTGAGAATCTTGAAGCATTTCAGGCGTGGCTTAGCCGCGATCACGCAACTGTTCAGTACGGCAAGGAATACGCTGACGGCGCTGAGCGATTGACCATCAAGCGCAAGCTAAGCTCACTTCGAACATTATATAAGTACCTCACAGCCAGGAATCTTATAAACAACAACCCGACGCTTCTCATAGACATGCCCAAGATTAAGGAACACGAAATCATCCGCATGGATCCCGCCGAGGTTGCCAATCTGCTTGACAATGTGGAATTTGGTTTAAATCTCACCAAACATGAGGCTGTATTTCATGAGAAGTCCGGCGTCAGAGATTTGGCTATTGTGACATTGTTACTTGGAACAGGCATTCGAGTAAGCGAATGTGTGGGCATAGACACGGACAGCTTCAACTGGGATGAAACAAGCGTTCTAGTCCACCGAAAAGGCGGCAAGGAGGAACGAATATATTTTGGAACCGAGGTTGAACAAGCTTTGCTTGCCTACAAGGCTATTCGTGACAATATGAACCCTGAACCAGGTCACGAGAAGGCGTTTTTTATCTCCAGAAACAATGTTCGAATAACCCCTAGAAGCGTTGAGAGGCTGGTTAAGAAGTACTCACAGACCATCACAACCAAGCATATTACGCCTCATAAGTGCAGAAGCACATATGGCACCAATCTGTACAGAGAGACAGGCGATGTTTTGCTTGTCAGCAAGCAGCTTGGCCACTCCTCTCCCACTGTAACTGCGCAGCACTACACGGCCACGGATGAGGACCAGAAAATCAGCGTCAGAAATACTGTCAAATTAAGAGAAGACACGTAATGCCAGCCATTACGTGTCTTTGTTTTACGAATCTAAAAATTGTTTATCTAAGAATTTAATTCTATCCTTAACATACTGCACAACATTTAAAGCGCCGTCAACCTTCCATGGCTGGTCGCCGTATTCCTTGTCAAGGCCAATAACAGTAGCTGTTATGTCGTCTAAAACTTCTTCTAATACACCGCTTTCTGAGAGAATTCTCCATCTTTCTGCCACCATATCCTGATACCATGTGGCAGTCATGGGCGTTATCAGCCAGATGTTTGAGCGGTCCCATTTGTCATTCTGAATCTTTTGCCATGTGCAGGCATAGAAGTTTTTGTCAGGGTTTTCGCCGTATGCCCAGTTAAAGTCCCATGGAGATGTGCAGGTGAATTTAGGATATGTGGAATTCTCGCTAAAATCAATTGCAAAATAAAAACTTCCGGCGCCGATATCGTAGTCCTGGATAAGCTCGTATAAGAGAGTCATATTGACAAAAGAATCCACGTCTATGACGGCATTTACAGCCTCTTGGGGCGTATATATTCCCTCAGCGCTTACTAGATTATAGTCGTCGTCAAACATTAGGGCCGTATCATTGACGCATGCGTTGTAGAGAATTCTGTAAATATTTGCCGTGTAACTGCTGATAAAATCATATTGATCAGTTGTGAGAATGTCACTCTTAATGGTGATATTTTCGTGGTCCATGGCTCTTGTAGTTCCTGAATAATCTGTTATGGTCACCTCGTCATAATCTAATGTGAAGAAGGGATGCTCTTCGTCGGCGTTATTATCAATCTCAAGATAATAGCCCATCTCGTCAGGCTTCAGAGGGTTTAGGGAGTTTAAATCTTCCTCAAGCACCTCAACCCTTCCTTCTATTGCCTGGTTTTGTTCGCATAAAACGTGAAGGCCACAGTATTCTCCGTTAATGTACAACATGACATATGTGCAGTCTGAACTGTAAATATAGTCATCAAGAATCACCTCTGCCAGATTAAATCCTGTGTAATCCATCGCAACATTCCACTGTGCCATGAGAAGAACCCAGCTCTTAAACTTCTCTCCGCCGTGAAGTCCAAGCATATTCTGTTTGGTTTCAAACTTAATTCTGTAGGGCTTCTCTTCGTTCCAGCCGTTGCTTGTGGAATTGCCCCTTAGTCTCACTCCGCCGGCAGCGCTAAGCATATACGCCTCATCACAGTTAAACACATCTATAACGGCGGGAACATAATACTCTGTTGAATTTACAGTCTTTGCATCCTGCGTGGTGATATTAATGCAGGGAATATTATATATTGAGGCAATCCTGTCGTTGGTTTTTTGAATGGATTCCTTTTTATTAGCATATTGAATAATCACAGTGCTGGTATCTGCGTCAGGCATGGATTTGGCCTGTTCTAAGTAGTTTTCAGGTAAGCTCCTGGTGGTTTCTAAGGGCTCAGTTTCCTCAGGCGTTGTGGAAACAGCCTCACTAGTCTCTAAATGTGTGGTTTCAGCTATAGTAGTTTCAGCTTCTGTTGACGTTTCAAGCGATAGTTCGATGCCTGAAGTAACTTCAAAAGCCACAGTATCTACATCCTCATTTAATGTGTTTGCATTGCAGGCGCTTATTATAAACATACTTATAAAAACTGCCACCGTAAGTTTATTCTTCATATTCCCCCCATAAGACAATTATATAATTGTACTTTAGGATGATTATATTTTAATATTTTCAGAACGTCAATATATTCAGGCCCAGCTGATATTTCAATTTATTACAGACACAAAAAAGCCACCGCTTTCACGGTGGCTGATCTTTAGAAGTATCCCATCTGCTCCTGCATGTAATACAAAAGCTCATCCACCTCATAAGGTGTGATCGGACGACCAAACACTCTGATAATGTATGCTCTGTCAGCAGGCGATATAGGGTAACCTGTCTTGATATACTGAAGGATGTTGTAAATTCTCCTGTATTCGTAGATATCCCATGCAACATTCATAGCCAGACTGTACGGTGGCATTCTGAAATATGGATGCGGCATTGGTCTTGGTATAGGTCTGTATGGCATCGGTCTTGGACCTGGTCTTACAGGGCCTCTGTGACCTCTTGGACCTGCAACTGGTCCCCCCGGTCTGCCTGCGCGTCCTGGTCTTCCTGGCCTTGCGGGACCTGGCATTCCCATACCTCCTCTTGGACCGCCACCTCTTGGCGCTCCTCCTCTAGGACCTCCTGGTCTTCCCATTCCCATATTTATTCCTCCTAAAATCACGTAGTATCACTTGTATTAGTATTATCTTCTCGGTGCTCCGGGACCTGGTCTGTTAGGGCCTGCTCCTGTCGGTCTGTTCTGGTTAGGCGTAACAGGTCTAGGTGAATTCACAGGTCTTGTAGGCTGTGGTGTAACAGGTCTAGGTGGCTGTGGTGATGTAGGTCTAGGTGGATTAACAGGTCTAGGTGGTGTCATAGGTCTTGGTGCAGGCGCTCCAGGGTTTGCAAGCATCATTTCAAATGCTCTCATTCTGTCGCGCTGAGCATCTCTGTAGAACCTGGCCTGACGCTCCATATCCATACGTGTCACAGCGTCTATTACAAGCTGCTCAGGAATGACAAGGTTGCTTCCGTCGTAGCCCTGAGCCATCTGATCAAACACAGTCTTCATGTTGTATAAGAGGTTCTCAAGTTCCTTGTATTTAGGATCATAAGCATCCTCCACACGGAATGTGTTAAGCTTAATTCTGACAACATTTGTCACGAAATCAACAAGATAAATGTTGATGTAGAAGTCATAGTCATAATCATACTCGCGAGGGTTATATGGAACAGTCCTGTTGTCAGGCGTGTGCGCATACAGCTCTCTGTGTGTCTCTTTAATCTCCATCTCGCAGCCTGTAACCTGGGAGAAATAGAGAATATCAGGATTGGAATCTGTGTAATTCTTGTAAGAAGATATGAACCATGTGTTGTTGTATCTGTTGATGTATAATCTGTAGTTATCATAGCCTAAAACATCGGTAACCTGGAAGTGCTTAACCTCCTCGTAATTAGCCTGACGGTAAGCGATATGCTGCTGCATCTCTGCAACCGTGTATTCCTTGCGGCCCTCAAGCCATGGTGACATCTGTTCAGCACATTGCTTGCACATATTGCCGTCTGCTAGCTTGCGGTTTCCTAAGAAGCCAATCTTCTCTCCACAAATATCACAGTATTTCTTGTCAAATAATCCCATGGGAAATCCCTCCTCTATTTAAAATATATCTCAAAGTCCGGAAAACTGTCAACCTTCTGAATTAATGTTACCTTGTCATGACTGCTATTTAATTTCTCAAAATAATTCTTATCAAATCTCGACATATTAATCCCCCTTATCTTTGATATTCGAATTCTATCAAATAATCCCACTGTGAATAATGCCATTTTAGGCAGTAAATTATAAATTACCTGATGCTGTTAATTACAAGCTTTTTTTCTACAAATTCGGCAACCATTTTCATGGTATCCTCATAACCTGTTTTGGACTTAAGCTCGTCAATATAGAAACGAACGGTTCTCGATGATATGCCAAGTTCATCTGCAATCTCCTGGCGGCTTTTGCCGTCAGCGAGAAGCCTTACAACATCGTACTCTCTAGGAGAAAATTCTGAACTCTTGCAGTATCCAATCTCTATAACAGGGCTCTCAGAAGGGTAGACATATCTGCCGTTTTTTACCTTGTCCATCACCTCTAGAATATCCATTTCGCCGTATTCCTTGTACCAGAAGCCCTCACAGTTGTATTCTCTGGCCTTCTTGATGAAGGAGTGCTCGGGCATGGATGTCACGATGATAATCTTTATGTCCGGGTAATTCTTCTTAATCTTGCCCGCCACCTCTAAACCGCTGGTGTTATCCGCTGTGCACACATCCATAAGTATCATATCTACGGACTTTCTGATGCAGTAAAGCTCTGCATTGGCAGCGCTAGCTATTGTGGCAACAACCTGGTAATCCGGTGATGTTTGTATTCTGCTCTCAAGATAAAATTTAGACTGTCTGCTGTCGTCAACTATAAGTACTCTCATATGTCCCCCTATTTCTTGAAATTTATAATTGTGGTAAATATCTTATCTGTCTCGAAGGAAAGAGTTCCGCCCTCTCTCACCAATCCCTCGCGAAGGTTTTTAAGTCCGCCGGATTCGTTGAAATTCTCCGGAATGGTTCCATTGTTTGTGATTCTAAGCTCTGTCCTGTCAAAATAATCATTGACATATATGTCCATTTCATCGGCCTGTCCGTGGCGAATGGCATTGATCAGTGTCTCTCTTAAAACCTGTCTGACTATAAATGCATGCTCGTCAAATGACTTAAAATCGCCGTGTAACGTAACTTTCACGCCAACCTGCTCGGCAGTGTCCAGTATTTCCTTAAACTGGATGGAGTTCTCCTCAGAGGTTTCTCCGTTCATGCCGATAAGTTTTTCAGCCAGGTTCCTCCACTGTGCGGAAATGTTTAACAGATCACTTCGGCTGCAGTTTTCTGAGTTTAAAACATTTCTGGTTGCAAGAATAGTATTTCCAACATCGTTGTGGATACGTATCTTATGTCTTACAACCTCCTCCTCGTGGTTAATCTTTACAAGATTTTTGGACAATTCCTTCAGCTCATTTCTTATATTCTGGAGGTTTTCGTTGTTATTTTTAACCTCTTCACTTAAATTATATAGAGATGTGACGTCGGAAACTATAATTTCTACAAAACGCTTGTTGTCCACGCGAATTATTTTGCGGTTTATCTCCTTGACTGTGTAATCCTCCAGCATGATTTTGATACTGTTTAACGACTGCTGGTTGCTAAGCTGCTGCTCGTTTTCAATCTGGCGAAGTCTCTCCCACACGGGGGTGATATTTAAGAGCTCACAGCCCAATACATTCCACACGAATCTGTTTGCGGCGTTGTTGGAGAGTAAAACATCTCCCGTATCGCTTGCAAAGCATACGCCCGTTGGGAGTTTTGCGAAAGCCTCTCTTATGGAGTTTAAGGAAAACTGATGCTTCCAAATCCAGTAACCAATAAATGCTGCAATCAAGAGATAAATTAACTCCATCCCCAAAAGTAACAGATGCAGATAAATTGGCGTGCATTCGAGATGAAGCAAAAAGCCATTTAGCTCTAAGTGCTCGTATTGTCGTCTGACTAAAAGCAGCTTTCCGATTATATCTACCGCCATTATTCCAAACAACAAAAGTGTGACGGTTAGCGCAAAGGTTTTGAAATACCAGAAAACCTCCATGAGTACTAAAATAAGCATAAGTGTGGCTATAATCATTAGTATTATGATGTATAAATTCTGAAGATAAAGAGGTATTTTGTCAAATGTTATCATGCCACACCTCCGCTCAAAACATCAAATACATATTTTTCTTTGTCATCTACAAGGATGTTCAGAGTAACCTTTTTCTTTTTCTGAACCATGGAGACTGTCATGGTTTTGGCCTTAAACAGGTTGAGTTCCATAATCTTTTGCAGATAATCGTAGGCCTCCAATATGGCATCCTTAGGAAATGTACTGTCAAAATTCAAGCTGTACTGTGCATAGGTGCCGCATAGCTTCAGATTCTCAAATGTCTCATTGAAACATTTGTCTATCTCCAGGCGATCAATCTTCTCTCCGCCCTCGGCTATCATGATAAGGTTACTTCGACGCTTGAGATAAACACCTATAAGATTGATGTGAGAAATCAGACGTTTCAGCTCTTCGTCATCCTCGCAGTTTTTGGCTTCGTCAGTAAGATTTTCAATCTTTACTAACGCGCCCTCCATCTCTGTCATGAGCATGTTGTAGATTCTGTTTGTCTCTCTAAACTTCTCCTGACGATTCCTAGCCCTAATCTCCTCCTGAATAAGTGTGTTTGCTTCATTTAACTCCTGCTCATCGCTTTTTAGCTGTTCTATCAGGTTGAACAGATCTCTTACATCCTCCTGCCATATCAAATATCCACAGTTTATTGGATAGAGATGGTAGCGCTGTTTTCCGTTTAACAAAACCTGATCAACCTTAAGGGCTTTAAGCTCCTCAGAATTAAGAGGAATGACACCTGATGATGCATCAAGAATATTGCCATTTACGTCTGTAATCATAGCCTTGATTGAGGTTTCGTCAAAAAACTCCTTCTGGTACTTGTTAACAGGAATCATATCAAGCTGTACACAGGTTTCCCACATCATAATAAGGGACCAGTTATATGCTATGATTAGTTCTATATATTTACTAACGTTAGATTTTGTGTTGTAACCATAAACATATAATAGAAATAGTATCAAAAATATGAATGGCGTGAACCTTTTATATCCCTTGATACTTAACTGACATTTTGTAATTATTATGACAACAGACGCCAGCGTCAATATCCCTATATAGACAAATATAATATAATAGAGGATTTCATAGGAGTGTTCAGTATCATTAGGTTTTCCATCAAACCCAAAAGCCAGCTGATGATAGTTGTTGGTAAGAATTCCGATACATAATATGATGGCTATGGGAAGAAGCAGATACCATCTTCTGTCTATTTTGTAGGTCTCGGGCTTATGAAGGTACAAAACAGCATAAAACTCCAAAACAGGTATGGTTATCATTGGAATGTAATAACAATACCAAATCATAATCTTCCAGGGAACATCATCATTAGAGGGCAGATAGAATTTGACACTTCTGATAAATAGCCATAAACACATAAATACTATTATAAGGTTTAGAAACTTATTGATATGGTATGATTTGATGCGTTTATTGAAGGATATTCCCCATCCAACAACCATTCCAAGATAAACAAAATATACAAATGTGTCCTTGACAACACTCTGCATCGTAATTGATCTGAAATGTTTGGATTTTAAATAGCCGCAAAAAAGTATTATACCTAATGAAATGATGGCTTTTAGCCAGTAATGTCTTTTTAACTTCATGAACCGCCGCCCGATATATAAAATAAAACCAAATAGAATTTTATCATATTAACGTATCAAAATAAAGACTTAATATTGATTATAAGACAAAAAAATGATAAGATGAGTAAAGCTGTTATACAAGATGCCGGAAGGAGTTTAATGCAGCATAAACATGTATTTGACAGGGTCTACATGGAGAAACAGTCTCCCGATGGACCAACGTATTTTGTAAAGAAGTGCAAATACTGCTCATATTCCGAGATTATTGGTGTGAAGAGTATTAAATCACCCCGCCCCACTCCCAATGAGGCGGTAAGTTGCGACAATTTTCCCACATTCAGCGCAAATCAAAATACGACCAAAAAACAATTTTCCAAACATATTTTAAGATTAGTAATTATAGTTTCTGTGTTGTCTGCAATTATTATTGCAGGCCTGGTTTTTGTGGGTTTTTTTAAGGGGAAACAATATGAAACTGAAGATAATAGTTATAGCGAGCAGTATTTAGAAACTACTACTCTTTCAGAGACGGTGGCTATTCTTATAGAAACTTATGTTGAGAATACACAGGATTTTACCACTGTCAAAGATAGTTATGAGGTGGAAACAGAGACAGAAACTGAAGAAGTAACTTTTGAAAGTACTGCAGATATTGTAGTTGTTAGTTCAACTGCAGTTTCTGAAACTACAATCTATGTCACGACTGAAGAAGAAACAACTGAAGCTTTGTCAACTATTGTGGAGCCGATTACAGCGCCTGTAACAACTGCGCCAGAAACCACAGCTGTTACTACTGCTCCACCATTAACAGAAACAGAGACATATGTTGAGACAACTATTTATGTTACTACCATAGAGCCGACGACAACTCAGACAACTTTTGAAACATTTACAGAACCACAGACAGGGCCGCAGACAGCACTACAAACAGAACCAGAGACAGAACAACAAACTGAACCAGAGACTACAACGTTTGAGGAGACACTTAGCGCGCCTGGCGACCTGGTTGGCATGATATTTACAGGTGAGGAGGTAATTGATCTGGTAAATGAGGGGTATTCCTGTATTATTGTTACCAATATGGGGCTTAAATACTACTCTTGGGTCACTTATGAAGGCGGAATTTCACAGTTTATAATTGCCTCCGATTCGTACACCTGCAATCTCGCAGATGACTCAGAAAGCCTTGTAATGTGCCAGTTTTAAGGAGGTAATATTGAAAAATAACAATTATGGAATTAACCGACAATATAAGGATAAACTATTTAAATTTATATTTGGAAATCCTGATCACAAGGAATGGACCTTAAGCCTCTATAACGCAATAAATAATACGAATTATGATAATCCTCAGGATATAATTCTGACAACTATTGAGAATGTTATTTATATGGGTATGAAAAATGATGTTTCATTTTTGCTTGATGAAACATTGAGTTTTTATGAACAACAGTCAACCTACAATCCGAATATGCCGATTAGATATCTGATATATATTGGGATGTCTTACAGCGGATACATAGAAAACAATGATGTCAGCCTGTTTACTTCAAAAACTCAGAAACTTCCAACGCCTAAATGTATATGCTTTTACAATGGCCCTGAGGATGAGCCTGATAATATCACTTTAAAACTCAGCGACTCATTTGAACATATGGATGCAGATGTTGAAGTGACTGTCCATATGATAAATATTAATAATGGTCGCAACAAAAATCTGTTAGATGCTTGTAAACCACTGAGAGAATATGCTATATTTATAGATAAGACAAGGGCTTATCAATTACAAGGCAAAAGTTTTGAGGATGCTGTAGGAATGTCTATAGATGCTTTACCAGCAGATTCGGTTTTGAAAAGTTTTT
Organism: Lachnospiraceae bacterium; assembly: GCA_024699325.1. Classification (GTDB taxonomy): domain Bacteria; phylum Bacillota; class Clostridia; order Lachnospirales; family Lachnospiraceae; genus UBA4292. The sequence goes on from JAILPS010000037.1 coordinate 134,414, forward strand.
TGTTATCTAATAAGGCGGAGGTGACTAATATGTGTATAACAGAATATAATGCCGAACGTCAGATGGAACTATTAAGACGGGAAGAACAGCGCTATGGCCGAGAGGAAGGTCGTGTTGAAGGTCGTGCAGAAGGTCGTACAGAAGGCCGTCTCTCTCTTCTGTTTGAAGATGTAAGGGATGGAATAAGAACGCCCGAACAGGCTGCTATTAAGGCAGGAATGTCACTTGAAGATTTTAATAAGGCATATATGGATTATAAGGTTTAAAAAACCAGCAGCACAAGCTGCTGGTTTTTCTTAATTATAGACTTTAATATTGGCGTTATCTCTAATCATTACAGGAATTACATTGATAGGAGCATCCACCGTAATGTGCTGTCCGCCCTCGTAGACTTTGCCTGTTTTGGCATCGGTCCATGTGCTGTTCTTTGGAAGATAGAGGGTTCTTGTGTTAACATGAGCCTCCATTACCGGCGCCACAAGAAGACTTGGGCCAAACATATATTGATCCTCTGACCTAACTGCCTCTTCATCGTCATAGAAATCATAAAACATTGGCCGCATGATTGGTGTACCGTCAATGCTGGTTCTTCGCATACAATCCCTGATATATGACCTTAAATTTTCTCTAACAAACAGGAATGATTTGAGTATCTCATACATCTCATCTCCAAAACTCCAGACCTCGTTATCCTGACCGCTGGTAAGCTGGCGCACGCCGTCAATGAATTCCTCCTCGCGCTCATACCACGGTGAGCGCTCGCCGTGCATTCTAAATACAGGACAGAAGCAGCCCCAGGCAAACCATCTTGCCAGAAGTTCTCTGAAGTTTTCGTCCGTTATAACACCGCCTAGGAATCCGCCGATGTCAGAAGTCCACCAGGGGATGCCTGCCATGGCCATGGAGAGCCCCGCCTGTAGCTGTTCTCTCATGGATCTGAATGATGAATAGATATCGCCTGACCATGTGAGAACACCGAATTTCTGGCTTCCGGCCCACGCACAGCGAACCAGACTCATCACATCTTGCTCTCCTGACGATTTTAAGCCCTCATAGAAGCCTTTTGCGTATCCGACTGGATAAATATTGCTGCAACTGATTGCAGGCCCTGCAAAGTACCTGTAGTTGTCAAAATCGTAAGGTCCGTATTCAGGCTCCGCCTCATCCAGCCAGAAGCATCTGATACCGTAGGAATAATAGTTCTCCCTGCACTTCTCCCAGACAAACTTCTGTGCATCAGGGTTTGTGGCGTCGTAGAAAATAGTATTTCCCATCCAGGTCATATGGTTTGAGTTGCCCCTGTCTGATGTGACTAGATATCCCTTTTCAGCCATCTCAGAGAAGTTTTCGCTCTTCTCATCTATTGTTGGCCATACAGAGACAACGGTCTCTATGCCCAGGCTCTTGAGCTCGTCAACCATGGCCTTAGGATCAGGCCAGTCGCGCTTCTCAAACTTAAAATCTCCCTGTCTTGTCCAGTGGAAGAAATCTATAACTATGGCGTCCATGGGGAGGCCTCTTCTCTTGTGCTTTCTGGCAACATTTAGAAGCTCATCCTGTGTCCTGTAGCGAAGCTTGCACTGCCAGTAACCCAGACCATATTCAGGCATCATAGGTGATCTTCCTGTGGCAAGTGTGTACTGCTCCATTATCATGGCCGGAGTGTCGCCAGCAGTTATAAAATAGTCCATTTTCTTCGTGGATAACGCCTTCCACTCTGTCACATTTAAGCCAAATGTAGCGCTTCCAATAGCAGGATTATTCCACAGAAAACCGTAGCCGTGGCTTGAAATAAAAAACGGCACACTGGCCTGTGAATTCCTGTGGGCAAGCTCTAAGGTCTGCCCCTTCTTGTCGAGATGATGGTCCTGGTACTGTCCCATACCAAATATCTTTTCATCGTCGTAGCTTTCAAATCTGGCGGTAAGCTCATAATCTGTGGAACCCTGCTTGCATTTGAGCTCCCTTGCGTCTACTCTCAGCGGAACACAGTAACGGTTTATGCGGTTGCGGTTGCGCCAGTATTCCTCTGTGAGCACCTCGCCCTTATCATTTAGGAATCTGATCCATCCCTCATAGGTCACGTGCACGGTGATTTTGCCATTCTCTAAGTAGTATTCTGTGGCGCTCTGGTGATAGCGGGCGTACTCTTCGCCCTTATACCATGGGTCTGTCACATCTATGGTTTTAGAGTAAATGTTTGGAATAACCTCGGGAACCTTCTCACTAAGCGCCCAGTCGTTACAGTCCATCTCAGGCACAGGAGTCATTCTGACTCTTATGGAGTTTGGGCCCCAGCACTCTATCACAACTCTTGACAGTCCCTGAGATATTATTAGTTTGTTGTCTTCGCTAAATATTTTCATATATACTCCTACAAAACAAGCCGCACTAGGCGGCTTGCAAAATTATCTTTCCTCTCTGAAATACGGCAGACCTAAGTGGGCCGGAGGCTGGTTCTCCCTCTTCTTTCTCATGCTTATAATTACAAGAACGATAAGCGTTACGAGATATGGAGCCATCTTAAACAGCTCCTGCTGAGGAAGTGTTGTGTTCTGAATGTAGAGGTAAACCACATACAGACCGCCAAAAACAAATGATCCCAGAATACTCCAGTTTGGTCTCCACAGTGAGAAGATTACGAGAGCGATAGCTAACCATCCTCTGTCTCCAAAACCGTCATTTGACCATACACCACTTGCATAGTCCATGATGTAGTAAAGACCGCCAAGGCCTGCAATCATACAGCCTATGCAGGTTGCAACGTATTTATAACGGTTGACATTGATACCTGCGGCATCAGCTGTGGCAGGATTCTCTCCCACTGCCCTGAGGTGAAGTCCAACTCTTGTGTTCTTAAGCACATATGCGCTGACAATCGCGATAATAATAGCTGTGTAAGCTAAGAAACCGTATGACATAAACACCTGTCCAAACCATCCGAGCTTGTCTGCAAATGGAAGTGTTGTCTTAAAACATGCGCTTGTCTTAGAAAGTGCAATTGAAGGAACATCGCTTCCTGTAAGCTTGATAAGTGAACCTCCAAAAAAGTTGCCAAAACCAACGCCAAATGTTGTAAGAGCAAGACCTGTAACGTTCTGGTTTGCTCTGAGTGTCACAGTCAGAAAACTGTAGATAAGTCCCATGATAAGTGAGCCGATGAGCGCGCAGACTATGGGGATTAAAACAGCGAGGAACGGATTGATGCTGCCGCCCTCAGGAATGGACTGCTCATATGCAAATGCTCCGATTACGCTGCTGATAGCGCCCACGTACATAACGCCTGGAATTCCAAGGTTTAGATGTCCGGACTTCTGTGTCACAATCTCACCTGTTGAACCAAACAGAAGCGGGATGCCCTGAATGACAGCTCTCTGAATAAAAGAAATAAGTGTGGCAAACATTATCCTTCTACCTCCCTTCTGTGCTTGTTGAACATTATGCGATAGTTGATGAAGAATTCACTTCCGATTATGAACAGGATGATTATTCCTGATACAATCTCTGAAAATGAATCGTTAAGCCCCAAGACAGTTGACACCTCTGAACCACCTCTCTCTAAGAAGATGATGAGAAGCGCACAGAAAATCATGTAGAAGGGATTAAACTTAGCCATCCATGAAACCATGATTGCGGTAAAGCCCTGTCCTCCTATGCTGTCCTTGGTTATGGTGTGGTCGATGCCTGAGACAACCAAAACGCCCACCAGACCGCAGAGAGCGCCTGAGAGTATCATGGTTCTTATGATAACCTTCTTGACATTGATGCCGACATATCTGGCAGTGTTTTCGCTCTCTCCCACTACTGCCAGCTCATATCCATGCTTTAGATAAACCAGATAGATATGAATTCCGATAGTCACGAGAAGCACAACTATTATTGCCAGGATATATTCGTTGCCGCCAAGCGACGGAAGCCATCCGAGCTTCGTCTTTCGGTTAATGATTCCAAGATTACCATGGCCTGACTTATCCCATGAATAGATAAAAAATGAAGTCAGCTGCATGGCAATATAGTTCATCATAAGGGTGAACAGTGTCTCGTTGGTACCCCAGTTAGCCTTGCAAACGGCCGGAAGGAAGCCCCAGATGGCGCCGGCCAAAACACCTGCACCTATGACAAAAATAATCTGAACTGCAGAGGGGACACCTGTTGCAAACTGCATGACGGCAGCTGCTGCGAGACCGCCAATCAAAGCCTGCCCCTCAGCTCCTGTGTTCCAGAAGCGCATTCTAAACGCTGGAGCAAGCGCTACAGCCAGTCCTAACAGAACTGCACCGCTCTGTAAAAACTTCCAAATTTTTCTCTTAGATCCAAAAGATCCCTCCCACATGGTCTTATAAAAAGACAGCGGGTCATATCCCATGAGGGATGCGATGATTGCAACAATAATAAGAGCGGCAACAACTGCTCCAATTCTAATAAGCCATGACTGCCAGAATTTGATAGAATCGCGCTTAACCAGATGAAACAGAGGCTCATGTGCTTTTTTACCATTGACAGAAGTGTTTTCCATTATGCCTCCTCCTTATCAGTCTGATGTGAGCTCTTGGTCATAAGAAGACCAATCTCTTCCTTCTTGGCGGTTCTCGCGTCCACAATTCCTGACACCTTGCCTGAACTTAACACCAGAATTCTGTCGCAAAGAGCGAGAAGCACGTCCAGGTCCTCTCCGACAAATATTACGGCCACGCCCTTTTTCTTCTGGTCGTTAAGCAGATTATATATTGTAAATGATGAGTTGATATCGAGACCTCTCACAGGATATGCCGCCATGAAAACCGTTGGCGCGGCGGCAATCTCTCGTCCAACCAAAACCTTCTGGACATTACCTCCGGACAGACGTCTTACAGGCGTGTTGGTTCCAGGGGTTACAACCTCTAACTTCTCGATAATCTCCTCTGCTAAGTTCTTAGGAGCCTTCCTGTCGACTGCGATGGAGTGACCCTTATTATAGCTTCTAAGCATCATGTTATCTGTGATATTCATGTTGCCCACAAGTCCCATTCCAAGTCTGTCCTCAGGAACGAATGACAGTCTGACGCCAAGATCCTGTATCTGTGTGGGAGTCTTGTCTCGAAGGTTTTCAAGCTTACCGCTTTCAGGGTCAATATATGTAATCTCTCCTGTAACCCTCTGAAGACCCGCAATGGCCTCTAAGAGCTCCTTCTGGCCGCTGCCGGCGATACCTGCGATGCCAAGTATCTCTCCCGCTCTCGCGGTAAATGAAACGTCTGTGAGGACAGGAAGTCCCTCCATATCCTGACAGTTGACATTCTTGACCACAAGTCTGTCAACGGCATCCTTAACTTCATCCCTCTGGATATTAAGCTCAATCTTATGTCCGACCATCATTTCTGTTAACTGTTTTTCGTTGGTCTGGCTAGTCTTAACCGTGCCAATGTATTTGCCCTTACATAAAACAGAGACTCTGTCAGATATAGCCATAACCTCGTTGAGCTTATGTGTGATGATAATAATTGCTTTGCCGCTCTCCCTCATCTTCTTAAGGACGGTAAACAGCTTGTCAATCTCCTGAGGTGTAAGCACGGCTGTAGGCTCGTCGAGAATTAGAATCTCAGCGCCCCTGTATAGTACCTTCACAATCTCAACAGTCTGCTTCTCAGACACGCTCATCTCGTAGATTTTGCGGTCAGGTTCAAGCTCAAAACCAAACTGCTCACAGATATCAACTATCTTCTGGCGCGACTTCTTGAGATTATATTTGCCGTCGTTAAGACCGAGAATAATATTTTCAGTGGCAGTAAAAATATCCACCAGCTTGAAATGCTGATGAATCATGCCGATTTTATAGTTAAATGCGTCACTTGGAGAGGCGATAACAGCTTCTTTGCCATCAACCTTAATAGTTCCCTTGTCAGGGAAATATATTCCGGAAATCATGTTCATGAGAGTGGTTTTGCCACTTCCGTTCTCTCCGAGGATTGCCAGTATCTCACCGTGGTTCACTGTAAGATCCACGTTGTCGTTGGCGATGACACTGCCAAATGTTTTGGTTATGCCCTTAAGCTCAATAGCAGGTGTAGAACTCAACTCTTTACCTCCTTAAATGTAATATAGCACTTAGATATGAATTAAAATATTTAACAGATATCTAAATGCTACACTCAGAATATGAAAAAGGCAACTAGGCGGGAGTCATCCCGCCTGTTGCTTATGTTTTTAAAAATTAGAACATTGTGTTGAGAAGCTCGATACCGTCAATATTAACATTGAAATATGGAGCTGAACGGAATGTTGACTCTGCGAATGCACCGTCAACAATAGCCTCTGTATCAGGTGTGAAAGCGTCATCAGTGTCAACGTCAGCAAGGTATGTAGTAAGAGCTGCGCCGTCAACTGTGAATGTTGTTGTGTCGAATACCTTCACAGAACCGTCAAGTAAACCAGCCTTAACCTCGTCAATCTTAGCCTGTGTTCCCTCAGCAGCTGCCTTAGTGTTGACATCTGTCAGGATTACAGAACCTGTAGAGATTGTACCAACCCAGTCGTAAGCGATAGCTGTGTCATTGACAACAGATGTTACAGCATACTCATAGTATGGAGCCCAGTTGATTCTTGAAGAAACGATAAATGTGTTAGGGCAGGCTGAAACTGTTGAACCGTTGTAAGAAACGTTAGGAACACCAGCCTCCTCGCAAGCTGTAGGAGCGCCCATAGAGTCTGCATGCTGGCTTATAAGTACGCAGCCTGCATTGATAAGTGTGTTGGCAGCTTCCTTCTCTGCTGTCTCATCATACCATGAACCTGTGAACTGAACCTTCATGGTAACTGAAGGACATACGCTCTTAGCGCCGAGATAGAAAGATGTGTAACCAGAGATAACCTCAGCATATGTGTAAGCACCTACATAACCCATAAGTGCCTCGTCAGCTGTGATCTTGCCTGCGTCAATCATCTCGTTGAGCTTAAGACCTGCAGCAACACCTGCAAGATATCTGCCCTCGTAGATTGATGCGAAAGCGTTGTGGAAGTTAGCAACCTCCTCTGTGTGAGCAAGTGTACCTGTAGCGTGGCAGAACTCTACGTCAGGGTTCTCCTCAGCTGCCTGTAAAATAAACTGCTCATGACCAAATGAATCAGCAAAGATGATATCACAGCCTGCATCTACAAGATCAAGAGCTGCCTCATAGCAGTCGCTTGTCTCAGGGATGTTGGTCTTGATAACAACCTGATCATCTGAAAGACCTAAATTAGTAGCTGCCTCCTTGAGGCCGTTGATGAAGTTTAAGTCATATGTTGAGTTCTCATCGTGAAGACAGATAAGACCAACCTTGACATCATCCATAGCACCTTCCTCAACTGTGCCTGCTGTCTCGGCATCTGCAACTGTTGTTACATCTGCAGCTGCCTTTGTGTTGTCGTTAGATGCAGCTGTTGTTGTTGCAGCTTCATCTGTGCCTGAACATGCAGCAAGACCTAAAACCATCATTGCTGACATTCCAAGTGCAACGATCTTCTTCATTTTATTTTCCTCCTATAGAAAATATGATTTATGTAAAATTAATTACATACAACTTAGTTGTCGGCTCCCCTGAATGTGAGGGAATTATCCGACATGCTCTCTATTGTGGCGAGAGCCTCAACCCTTATTCCGCGGCGTCTGAGTTCATCTCCGCCGTGTTGGAAACCCTTCTCGATTGCAACGCAGGCACCTGCAAGTGAAGCGCCGGCCTGGTCAACTATCTCAACCAGTCCCTGGATAGCCTGACCATTTGCAAGAAAGTCATCCACGAGCAGAACGCAATCGTTACTGTCGATAAACTGTCTCTCGATTATGATATTATAGTCCTTATTGTGTGTGTAGGAATGAACTCTGGATGTGTAAATCGAGCCTGAAATATTAGATGTCCCGTGTTTCTTGGCAAAAACCATGGGAACCTTAAGCGCGATGCCTGCCGCGAGCGCGACGGCAATTCCTGAGGCCTCAATAGTGACAACCTTGGTGATGTGCGCATCCTTAAAAAGTCTGGCAATCTCCTCTCCCATGCTCATCATGAAAACAGAATCAATCTGATGATTGAGGAATGAACCCACCTTCAAAATATTGCCAGGAAGGACTGTTCCCTCAGCAAGAATCTTGTCTTCTAACGCCTTCATACTACCTCCAACTCTCAGGAAAAATAAAGTTTTTTCACAACAAAGATTATACGCACAAATACTATAAAAATCAAGGCTAAAAGAAAGCAAAATAAATAATGGGGCACGTATGCCCCATTACATTACAGTTTAAAACACTTATTGATAGATTTATGATCTCCCAGCACAAGCATGGTATCGTTTGCACCAAGAACTGTTCCGGGGCCGGCAACCGTATTTACCTTGCCCTCTGTCTTGGTGGCGAGAATATTTAAGTTGTATTTCTTGCGCACATCCAAATCAAAGATGGTCTTGCCAACCCACTGTGGCGGCACGCTGATCTCGTAGATGGCGTGGTCATTGTCAAGTTCAATATAGTCAAATACAAGTTCAGAATCGTAACATATAGCTGTCCATTTGGCCAGCTGTTTCTCAGGGTACACAACTTTGTCAGCGCCGTTTCTCAATAGAAACTTCTCGTGAACATCGCTTGAAGCTCTGCTGACAACTGTCTTGGCGCCTAACTCCTTAAGAAGAGATGTGACCTGAAGCGAATTCTGGAAGTTATCACCTATCGCAACTATGCAGACATCGAAGTTTGAAACTCCCAGTCCTCTTAGGAAATCCTCGTTGGTCGCATCGCCAATCTTGGCGTCTGTGACAAATGGAAGTATCTCGTTGACTAACTCCTCGTTGTTGTCGATGACAAGAACCTGATCCTTAAGTTTGTAAAGGTTTTTGGCCACATGTCTTCCAAAAAGACCTGCGCCCACAAGTAATATAGATTTCATAATAATCCCCCTTAGGAATAGAATTATCCAACGTTAATATTGGATTCAGGAAGCTTGTATTTTAAGACTTCCTTAGAGCTCATGGCTGCATATATGAGAGTCAGTCCGCCCATTCTGCCCCAGAACATGATAATCATAATTACAATCTTAGACAGAGTTCCAAGGCTTGTTGTGATGCCTGCCGTGACTCCGACGGTGCCCATGGCAGATGCGGCCTCAAACAGGCAGTCGCCCATATCTAAGCCGTCCGCACAGTTAATTATAACCGCTCCGCACAGGAAAATAAATATGTACATTGCAAATATTGCAAATGCATTCTTGACAGTCGCAGAAGGAATTCTTCTGCCAAATGCTGTGGTGTACTCTCTTCTTCTGAAAACTGCGATCATGGACAGAATTAAAACTGCGATGGTCGTGGTCTTCATACCTCCGGCAGTGGAGCCTGTTGAACCACCGATGAGCATTAACACGATCATGATGGTTTTAGATGAGCCTGAGAGGCTTCCCATATCGATGGTGTTAAATCCAGCCGTTCTTGCTGTAACTGAGGTAAACAGAGACGCCAGGACCTTCTGCGTTCCACTAAGCGAACTCCAATTAGATGACGTGAATTCGTGGAAGTAGAAAAATACAGCGGGAAGCACGAGAAGTATCAGAGTTGTCACAAGAATGACCTTACTCTGCATTCTGTATTTCTTAAGGTGAATGCCGTGCTCTCTTACATCCTTCCATGTGAGGAAGCCGATACCTCCAACGATGATGAGGGACATAATCACCACATTAAAATATATATCCGAACTGTAGCCTGTAAGGGAAGAAAACTCTCCGTTGACGCCCATAAGGTCAAATCCCGCATTACAAAACGCGCTTATAGAGTGAAATATTGCATAGTATATGCCCTTCACAGCACCAAAATCTCTGATCATCACAGGCATTAATAGCAGCGCGCCAATACCCTCCAGGATGAATATATATTTGACGATGAACAAGGTGTACTTAAGAACTCCGCCCATCTGGGGTGCTGCAACAGACTCCTGCATGGTGTTTCGCTGTGCAAGCCCTAACTTCTTGCCTGTAAGCATGGCAAGGCTTGTGGCGACAGTCACAACTCCCATGCCGCCCATCTGTATAAGTATTAACAGAATAATCTGTCCAAATACTGACCAGTGGGTTGCCGTGTCATACACCACAAGGCCTGTAACGCAGGTGGATGACGTCGCCGTAAACAAACAGTTTATAAACGGCGTCCACGTATGATCAGCACTAGAAACAGGGAGCATCAGAAGGATACTCCCCAATAAGATTACGCCGGCAAATCCGGCAATGATTGTCTGAAACGGTGATAACCTGGGAAAACTAATTTTACTGTCCACACAGATTAACCTCCATTGTTAATTATAGTTACTCTGTTCTAAGAGCCTCAACAGGATCCTTCTTAGCGGCAATGCTTGAAGGCACAAGACCTGCTATGAAAGTGAGCAGCATGCTGATGATTACAAGCACCACCGCACCCTTCATAGGTAGTTTAGCAATATTATCGATTTCTGTCAAATTAAGAATGATCATATTTATCGGAATATTTAACAAAAGTGTTATGATTATTCCCATTGAGCCTGAAACGAAACCGATAGTGATGGCCTCAGCATTGAAAACATGGGAGATATCCTTCTTTGAAGCTCCGATTGCGCGGAGAATACCAATCTCCTTTGTTCTCTCGAGAACTGAAATATATGTGATGATTCCTATCATGATTGAAGAAACCACAAGTGATATCGCAACAAATGCTATGAGCACATATGAAATTGTGTTGATGATGGTGCTTACAGATGACATCATAAGGCCGACATAGTCCGTGTAGCTTATAACATTTTCTGTTTTTCCCTCACTCTCCATTCTGTTGTTGTATTCCTCTATAAGGTCTGCAATCTTATCCTTGGCCTCGAAGGTCTGGGCATAGATTGATATTGAGGACGGGCTGTTTAGGTCAAGCACGCCAAGCTTATAGAGGTTCTCATCATATGTGGATGAAGACACCATATCCGGCATGTATTTGTCGTAGAGCTTAGCTAACTGTGTAGCGTCATAACCTGCAATCAATTCATCAAAATAAGCTGCTGCCTCAGCGCTTGACAAATCTCCGCTTGCGGCCTGTGCCATCTGCTCATACTCCTGGCTTGCAAGTCCGAGGATCACCTGGTTATAGGCCTCCTCCATCTGCTCAGGAGTCATCATGGCTGTGTACTGGGCGAGAACTTCGTCTGTGATCTCCATGCTCATGCCCTGCTCAGCCATCGCCTGTGCGATAAGCTGCTTCATAAGCTCCTTCTTTGCCTCGTCTGTGGAATACATTTCCTGATACTTTGCTATTAGAGCCTGAAGATCCTCGTCTGAAGGGCTGCTGGCAATCTTGGTGTAGAGCTGTGCCTTGCTAAGGTTATCCAATGTGTCAAAATAGCCTGTGATAAGCTTTGCCTTCTCGTCGTCGCTTAGATTATCATAGCTTCCGTCGTCGAATTTGAGACCGTTTAGAACATCTAAGGTCTCGTCTGATTTCTGAGCCTTAACTATCTCGCTGGCATTGACCTGGTTGACAATATATCTTGTGAGCGCTGCTGTGTAGCCGATGCCGCCACCGCCTGATGATGATGCAATCTGGGCATCCTCATTGGGCTTGACAATACCAACTATCTTAAGCTCAACGCCGTCACCGATAATCTGTTTTACATAATCCTCGTCATCGGACTTGTTCACATAGTAGCCAAGCTCCTCGTCGTAGACATAGTAGTCAGTTGGCAGAACAAGCTTAAATCTCAAGTTTAATATCTCTTCATAGGAAAAACTTAGGGATTCTGTGTAAATCTCCTCGCCCTTCATAAGGGAGGCCATCACATCTGCAAGCTGTGACTTGTCCTTAAGTCCAAGAGAATACAGCACTATATCGCTGACCTCGTTGTTTTCGTCCACGATGAGCACGACCTCGCTCATGTCCTTCGGCCAGTTACCTGTGACAAGCTTATACTGTGTATTTAGCATGTCATCATTTTCGATGAGCTCTCTCCAGGCGTTGTAACTGTAGTTTGAGCCATACATGGAAGCCATGCTTGAACTGCCTGAACCGTAGCCTGCATAGCTCATCATCTGGTCCATAACAGTGTTTGGATTGACCTGGTTGATATCCTTAGAGGTGTCTGCAACGTAAATGTTTGGCGTCACATCATAGGAGTATTTGATGGTGCTCGCAAGAGCGGCAATCTCGTTGCCCTCAGTCTCAAGAGCCTCCTTAAATGCTGCGAGGTTGTTGGTCTCAATCTCGCTAAGCATAGTGTTGACCATCTTGCCCATGAGGTCGTTAGAATAAATCTTGCCCTCTTCTCTTACCTTCTCCTCGTCCTCAAGCCCCATAAGAGACTGCATAAGGGATGTGGTGTCCATGGTCTGGGCCTGTATCTGTATAGGATATGACGCGAGGGTATTCTCCTGCACAGTGTCTATATACTCCTGAATACCGTTTGACAGGGAAAGAATTAGCGCGATACCGATGATGCCAATAGAGCCCGCAAATGCTGTGAGAATAGTTCTGCCCTTCTTGGTCATGAGGTTGTTAAAGCTAAGCGAAAGCGCTGTGAGGTAGGACATGCTGGTCTTGCCTGTCTTAGCTGTGGATTTTTCATCCTCTAGAGCATCATATGGATTGGAATCGTCGGTGATTTTGCCGTCTGATAATCTTATAATTCTGCTTGAATATGTGTTTGCCAGTTCCGGGTTATGCGTAACCATGATTACAAGCTTATCCTTGGCAACCTCTGCCAAGATGTCCATAATCTGAACACTTGTGGCCGTGTCAAGCGCACCTGTGGGCTCATCTGCAAGCAGTATGTCGGGGTCATTCACAAGCGCTCTGGCGATTGCCACACGCTGCATCTGTCCGCCTGACATCTGGCTTGGGCGCTTTTTAAGCTGGTCGCCAAGACCGACCTTCTCAAGAGCCGCGATTGCCCTGCTTCTTCTCTCGGACTTGGACACGCCTGATAAAGTCAGGGCCAGCTCAACATTTGAGAGCACTGACTGATGAGGTATCAGGTTATAACTCTGGAATACGAAGCCGATGGAATGGTTTCTGTATGAATCCCAGTCTTTATCTTTGAATGTTTTGGTGGATTTGCCGTTGATTATAAGGTCACCAGAGGTGTAGTGATCAAGACCGCCGATTATGTTTAAAAGTGTGGTCTTACCGCAGCCGGAATGGCCAAGAATAGAAACAAATTCATTCTCCCTGAATTTGATGCTTACGTCTCTAAGAGCGTGAACCTCTTCCCCTGCAACAGGATAGTTTTTGACGATATTTTTAAGTTCTAGCATAATTATCTCCCTAGCAATCATTTTTTGCAAACGTTAGTATAAAAATTTAGTGCATTAAAGTCAATTAAAAATACATTAACTTTTCAAAAAAGAAAGCGCCAGTTACGGCGCTTTCAGATTAATTATAGATTTTTGACCATCAAAGCTCTGATGGCGTTGATTACAGCGATAACCATGACTCCGACATCTGCAAATATTGCAATCCACATATTGGCAATTCCAATCGCGCCAAGTAAGAGACATAATAACTTAACGCCTATAGAGAAGTAAATGTTTTCATACACGATTCTCATACATTTTCTGGCTATTTTTATGGCTTTGCTGATCTTAAGCGGATCATCGTCCATAAGCACAATATCAGCAGCCTCAATCGCCGCGTCACTTCCCATAGCGCCCATGGCGATGCCTATGTCAGCTCTTGTAAGGACCGGCGCGTCGTTGATGCCGTCGCCCACGAAGGCAACCTTCGCCCTGCCCTTCGTCTCTGACAGGAGCTGTTCCACCTTAGTTACCTTATCAGCCGGCAGCAGCTCATAGAATACCTCGTCAATATCTAAATCGTTCGCTACTGCCACGGCCACCTCTTTGGCGTCTCCGGTTAGCATAACACATCTGTTTACGCCGTTTGAGTGAAGCCTCCTAATAGCCTCTACGGAATTAGGCTTAATAATATCGGCAATCAGGATGTGGCCCTCGTATTTTCCGTCAATTGCCACATGCACATAGGTTCCGACGCTGTGGCAGTTCTTGTATTTAAGCCCTAATTTATCCATGAGCTTTGCGTTACCCACCGCAACCTTGATGCCGTCCACATAGGCTGTGACGCCGTGACCTGCTATCTCCTCCACATTTGTTACGCGGGTTTTATCAAGCTTCCTCCCGTAAGCCTTCTGAAGACTCTTGCTTATGGGATGGTTTGAAAAACTCTCAGCAAGCGCGGCATACTCTATAACCTCCGACTCGAGTCTCGAGTTGTGATGAACGCCAGCAACCTCAAACACACCCTCTGTGACAGTTCCTGTTTTGTCAAATGCTACGGTTTTAACCTCAGAAAGTGTCTCTAAGTAGCTGGAGCCCTTGATGAGCACGCCCTCCTTGCTTGCGCCGCCAATTCCCGCAAAAAATGTCAGCGGAATACTTATGACAACCGCGCATGGACAGCTTATTACAAGAAATGTGAGCGCCCTGTAAATCCATGTGTACCATGTGTGTGTCCCTGTAAATATTAAAATAAACAGAGGTGGCAGTATGGCAAGGGCCAATGCTCCAAAACATACCGCAGGAGTATATATTCTTGCAAATTTGGAGATGAAATTCTCTGAGCGGCTCTTCCTTGAGGAAGCATTTTCAACAAGCTCAAGTATCTTAGATACAGTAGATTCGCCAAACTCCTTCGTGGTCTTAATGCGAAGCAGACCGTTAATGTTAATGCATCCGCTTATGATTTCATCGCCCGTATTTACAGTTCGTGGAACGCTCTCACCTGTAAGCGCGCTTGTGTTTAAGCTTGAAGAGCCCTCTGTCACAACGCCGTCAATCGGCACCTTCTCCCCCGGAAGAACCGTGATTATAGTGCCAATCTCCACCTCGTCAGGGTCAAGCTGTGTAAGCTCGCCGTCCACCAAAACATTGGCATAGTCAGGCCTTATGTCCATGAGATCTGAGATGTTCTTGCGGCTCTTACCAACGGCGACGCTCTGGAACAGTTCACCAATCTGGTAGAATAACATAACCGCAACAGCCTCTGCAAAATCCCCTGTGTCTAACAGTCCGATGGCTATCGCGCCAACGGTTGCTATGGCCATCAGGAAATTTTCGTCAAAAACCTGCCTGTTTCTGATGCCCTTATATGCTTTTCGAAGTATATCATAGCCCACAATCACATATGGAACCATATAGAGCGCAAACCATATGTATTTGTTAAGCACAATACCTGCGACCTCCTGCAGGATCATCAGCAGCGCAAACAAAACTCCCGCCGCTATAATCCTGTAGAGGTTTCTTTTTTGCTTCCTGTTCATACATTACCTCATAAAAATGGAGACCTTAAGGCCTCCATAATTTTACAGAAAAATCTCGCAGTCATCCTCGACCTTCTTGCAGTTGTTAAGCACATCCTTCATAACTGCCTTGGGATCCACGCCGTCCTCAAACTCCACGTTCATCTTGAGCGCCATAAAATTAACCACAGCGTCCTTGACGCCTGCAGTGTTTTTAGCGGCCTGCTCCATCTTGTTAGCACAGTTTGCACAATCCACATCAATCTTATAACTCTTCTTCATAATACAAAGACTCCTTGAAATATTATTTTTCTTCCTCGATATGTTCCATTCCGAGACTGATTATTGAACGAACATGATCATCGTCTAAGGAGTAATACATGCTCTTGCCGTCTCTTCTAAACTTGACCAGCTTCGCATCCTTAAGAATTCTTAGCTGGTGGCTCACTGAGGACTGGCTTAGATTTAACAGTTCGGAAATCTCCTGGACGCACAGCTCTGCCTCAAACAGAGAATACAGTATTTTGATTCTGGTAGAGTCACCAAAGACCTTAAAACATTCAGCCAGATCATAGAGTATTTCGTCGTCAGGAGTCTGCGACTTTAATAAGTTTAAATCATTCATGTAATCACCCCGTCGTTTCAACATATGTTCATCTGTTCATATGTGCAATATATCACATATCTATTCCATTGTCAACAAAAAAGAGACCCCTAAGGGTCTCTTTTTAAAATCACAGTTTTTCATACATGGTGTTGATCATGTTGTAGAAGTTGCCGTGGGTGTAATTATACATGAACTCTGAGTAAGTATACCACACTGCAGGCAATTCCTTAGACAGTTTAATGCCCTCTCTCACAGAATTTGTAAATGTCAGAGAGTCGCTTATAAAATCGTAGCTGCCGGTAGGCATCATCTCGTCTTGGTAATAATAATAATTGTTGTATTCCCACTTGATGCTAATCAGCTCGTATGACAGATCATAGTCTGAGATATTGCCTGTGATCTCGCCTGATGCAAAGATGTTCACAGGAGTATCTCCTCTAAGATCATAGCCATATACATAGATTGTGCCATTTAACAGACCGCTCTGGTCATCCACAATATCCAAAGTGTAGAACGCACAGTACTTATCATTAAAATCAAGTCCGTAATATGTTCCTGTCACATCGTATGTGATGGTTGGCATATCGCTCCATTTCTCCAGGGTGAAGACATCTCCTTCAAGCCTGTATTTAGCATAGCCCTCAACAACAAATGATGCATTTGCAAATACCGCATCGTACTTAAAGTAAACAGTCTGGTACTCTCCAAGCTCTGTAATCTTGCGGCTTGTAACCTCAACATTAGCGATATTATCCGTTGTTATAGCGTAGTATGTATTGTTATAATTAAACTTCTTTTCGTTGATAATGGTCGCTATCAGGACATCCTCGCCTATAAGCCATTCGTCCTTGAGCATGCCGGTCTCACATGCAGATGCGTCAATGTTTCCGCCGCTGTTATAGAGATACCATCCGGAGCTAAACCTAAACTGGAGAGTCGCGGTTCCGGATATGTACATGTACTCTCCCTCACCTCTGAAGCTAACTACAATATCCTGGGAGGAATTCTCGGAATCAAGCTCTCCCATCTCGATAATCTCGTAGGTCACGCGCTTAAGCTCAGCCAGCCTCCATGTGCTGTCCTCCTCATCGCGGTGAATTACTAAGCTGTTCACAGCCGCTGCAATATCATCGCTTGTGGGGCCCTTCTGCACATACACGTCGGTCATATCTATATCTGAGGCGTGCAGCGTCCAGAAACCATTCTCGTCAAGAAGATATTCTGCCTTAACGCTAAGCACCTCGTGGACATTGTCCGCATCCAGGATTAGTCTCGCAGTTATCCTGTCGTAGCCAACGTGGGGATTAACCTCACAGTTTAACAACTCCTTCTCCAGGATTCTTCTGCTCTCAATCGTGTGGTTTGAATAGGTTGACAGATAGTATTCGCCCTCTAAGTCACTGACAAGTCTGTCTATATCAATCTGATAGGCAACTATCGTCGTCCATGTATTCTCGTCATATGCAGTTACAGTGTCAAGCTTCCAGCCAAATGCCATGTTGTATGTGTACTTCATGGTGTAGGCCTGCGAATACTGTATATCTCCGACCGTATAAACTATGGAAATATTTCTCGTGAGCGCCTTCTCATCTACCTCGTCAAGCTCAGCACCGCTAACAAGCACCACTGTGCCCGTGGTTTTGCCGTCCAAATACTCTACTAAATCCACCAGTATCTCGCTGGTAGTCCTTCCTGGAATTCCAAATGAGCTGCAAGAGCATAAAGATAGCGCTGATATTAATATTAGCGTGATTATTATCAGCTGTTTAAGATTTATCCTTACGTTCTTCATCACATCAACTCCATTTAAAGTAATTATATTGCGGCTATCGCCTCCACCTCACACAAAACATTCTTGGGAAGTGTCTTAACTGCTACACATGAGCGGGCAGGCTTACTTGTGAAATATTTAGCGTAAACCTGATTGAACTCTGCAAAATCATCCATGTTTGCCAGGAAACATGTGGTCTTGACAACGCTTGATGCGTCTGTCCCTGCAGCCTTAAGTATCTCGATGACATTCTTACATGACTGCTCTGCCTGCTCTGCGATACCGCCCTCTATAATGGAGCCGGTTGCAGGCACAATAGGGATCTGTCCTGATGTAAATATAAGTCTTGCTCCTGCAGGAAGAACGAAGCCCTGTGAGTAGGGTCCGATTGCTCCCGGAGCGTTGGTTGTGCTGATTATTTCTGCCATAATGCATACCTCACCTAGTCTAAAATTTAATACTTCTGTAACAATTATAAATGCTAAAATTCCTAGTTGTCAATGGTATTTATTGATATTTTTAATTAACTTTACAGAAAAATTTATTAACGTAAAAAAGCAGGCGAAACTTGCGTTTCGCCCGCCTGAAAAAACTAATTATTTGCAGTCCTTGATGCTGAAAGAATATCTTCCCATCTTGTCCTTGCCAAGGCATACAACCTTGACAACATCGCCCATGGTGAGAACATCCTCAACCTTGGCAATTCTCTCGCTGCTGATCTTGGAGATGTGAACCATACCCTCCTTGCCTGGAGCAAACTCGAGGAATGCGCCGAACTCCTTGATAGAGATTACTGTACCTGTGAGTACCTGTCCCTCATAGAAGTCTGTAACGATGATGTTGATTGTGTCAATTGCCTTCTGGATCATATCTGCGTCTGTGCCGCAAACTGAAACCATTCCATCATCTGTGATATCGATCTTAACGCCTGTGTCAGCGATAATCTTGTTGATAACCTTACCCTGCTTACCTACTACATCGCCAATCTTAGCTGGATCAATGTTGATTGAAACAATCTTAGGAGCATACTTGTTAACTGTAGGTCTAGGCTCAGCGATTGCCTTGCTCATAACCTCGTCCATGATGAAGTTACGTGCCTCGTGAGTCTTTCTGATAGCCTCCTCAACGATGTCTCTTGTGAGACCGTGGATCTTGATATCCATCTGGATAGCTGTGATACCCTTATGTGTACCTGCAACCTTGAAATCCATATCGCCGAAGAAGTCCTCAAGACCTTGAATATCTGTGAGAACTACATAATCGTCATCTGTGTCACCTGTGACAAGACCGCATGAGATACCTGCAACCATATCCTTGATAGGAACGCCGGCAGCCATGAGAGCCATGCATGATGAACATACAGAAGCCTGTGATGTAGAACCGTTTGATTCAAATGTCTCAGATACGGATCTGATAGCGTAAGGGAAATCCTCCTCGCTTGGAAGCACAGGGAGAAGTGCTCTCTCAGCAAGTGCACCGTGACCAATCTCACGACGTCCCGGACCTCTTGAAGGCTTGGTCTCACCTACAGAGTATGAAGGGAAGTTGTAGTGGTGCATGTAGCGCTTAGCTGTCTCGTTCTCATCAAGACCGTCAATCTTCTGGTTCTCTGAAAGTGGAGCAAGTGTTACAACGTTACAGATCTGTGTCTGTCCACGTGTGAACATTGCAGAACCGTGTACTCTTGGAACTGTGTCAACCTCTGCTGACAGAGTTCTGATCTCTGTAAGATTACGTCCGTCAGGTCTCTTGTGGTCCTTAAGGATCATCTTGCGAACTGTCTTCTTCTGGAACTTATATACAGCGTCAGCGAGAAGTGGAAGCCACTCTGGATGTGTCTCTGCATATCTCTCCTCTAATCTGTCTGTGATCTCGCGGATATTAGCCTCTCTCTTCTGCTTCTCGTCTGTGAATACGGCAACCTCCATAGCCTCTGGAGTGATGAATGAAACCATGTCATCCCAGAGATCTGCAGGTGTGTCTACAGACTCATACTCATGCTTAGGCTTGCCGTTCTCGGCAACGATTGTGTCGATGAAGGCGATAACCTGCTGGTTAACCTCGTGAGCACCGTAGATAGCCTTGATCATGAGATCGTCAGGAACCTCGTTAGCGCCTGCCTCGATCATGATAACCTTCTCACGTGTAGATGCAACTGTAAGAGCAAGATCTGAAACGTTTCTCTGAGCGCTTGTTGGGTTGTAAACGAGCTCGCCGTCAACTAATCCAACCTGAGTAGCGCTGATAGGTCCGTCAAATGGAATATCTGAGATAGATGTTGCGATAGATGCGCCAATCATAGCTGTAACCTCAGGAGCGCAAAGTGGATCAACTGCCATAACCATGCAGTTAAGTGTTACGTCGTTTCTGTAGTCCTTAGGGAACAGAGGTCTCATAGGACGGTCGATAACACGGCTTGTAAGGATAGCATGCTCGCTGGCCTTGCCCTCTCTCTTGTTGAAACCGCCTGGAATCTTGCCAACTGCGTACATCTTCTCCTCGTACTCTACTGAGAGTGGGAAGAAGTCAACGCCGTCACGTGGCTTATCTGTAGCTGTTGCTGTACAGAGAAGTGTTGTGTCACCGTAGTGAATAAATGCTGCGCCGTTAGCCTGAGCTGATGCTCTGCCGATGTCAACGCTAAGTGTTCTGCCTGCTAATTCCATGCTGTAAGTCTTGTAAGGCTTCTGCATAATGATTTTAGCAGTTGTAGGTACCTTTGTGTCTTCAAAGTTTGCCATATCGTTTCTCCTTGTGAAATATAATAATGTTTAAGGAAGAACCGAAACTACTGATATGACCACAAATAATGTGAGCATATCAGTGGTCTCGGATAATCTTCCCATGTTAAAAAATAAGAGGTGAAGTTTCCTCCACCTCTAATTGACATATGAGCCAGAGAATTACTTTCTAAGACCAAGCTTGTCGATGAGTACTCTGTAAGCCTCAAGATCCTTGTTCTTAAGATAAGCGAGTAAGTTACGTCTCTGTCCTACCATCATAAGAAGACCTCTTCTTGAGTGGTGATCCTTAGGATTAGCCTTCAGGTGATCGTTAAGCTCCTGGATGCGCTCTGTGAGGAGTGCGATCTGAACCTCTGAAGATCCTGTGTCGTTTGCTGACTTGCCATATGCAGCGATAATCTCTGCCTTCTTTTCCTTAGAAATCATGTTTCTAACCTCCTAAATATTATACTTACCTTACACTAAGTTATGGGCGGAGTGTCCAAAAACTGAGCGCAGGCGAATTACATACTGCGATATATTACCACATTGTTTATAATTTGTAAAGCACAAAAATCAAATTACTTGTTGAGATACTCCAGGTTTTTGGCAATCATTGCATTTCTCTGGGCAACGCACTCAACACTTCTAAGCGGATCCTCAGGTGTGTTAAACACATAATCGATGAGCTTATCGATTGTTGTTGTGGCAACATGCATTCTTGTGTCTGATGAAGCATAGTAGATATATACATCTCCGTTTTCCTTAGCGATTGCTCCGTTTGTAAATGTCACATTGGAGACATCTCCCACTCTCTCCTCGTTCTGAGGACAGATGAGCAGTCCGCTAGGCTCCGCGATAACCTTCCAAGGCTCTTTTAAATCTGTGGCAAATGCATAGATTACATATCTGAGTCCTGCAGCTGTGTTTCTCACGCCGTGTGCAATATGAATCCAGCCCCTGTCAGTTTTGATTGGAACTGCGCCTGCGCCGTTCTTAACCTCTGTGATGGTGTGGTATTTTCTCTTGCTGGTGATGATCTCCTCGCCAATAACAGCGTGTGTTATGTCGTCACACATGCCAAAACCGATTCCGCCGCCTGAACCTGTGTCGATGAAATCGTCCATAGGTCTGGTGTAGAAGGCGTATTTGCCGTTCACAAACTCGGGGTGAAGCACAACATTTCTCTGCTGAGGGGAGTTGAGCGTCACAAGGTTTGGAAGTCTCTCCCAGTTTACCAAATCCTTCGTTCTGACGATGCCGGCCGCTGCTACAGCTGCTGAGAGGTCACTGCTCTTGGTGTCCTTACTCTCTGAGCAGAACACGCCGTAGATGTAGCCGTCCTCGTGCTGTGTGAGTCTCATGTCGTAGACATTGGTCTCCTCAGGACATGTGTCGTCAAGAAGTATAGGAAAATCCCAGAAGCGGAAGTTGTCGATGCCGTTAGGGCTTTCTGCCACTGCGAAGAAGCTCTTTCTGTCGTTGCCCTCAACTCTTACCACCAGATAGTATTTGCCGTTCATGTAGATGGCTCCGGAGTTCATGGTGGCGTTGATGCCAAGTCTCTCAAGGAAATGCGGGTTGGTTTCAGGGTTAAAATCATACTTCCAGATGAGCGGTGCGTGGGCAGCTGTCAGCACAGGATACTTGTATCTTGCATAGATGCCGTTTGAAAAATCCGCCTTCTCATTCTTTCTGCTGACTAACTTCTCATAGTCCTTGAGAAGATAATAGTATCTTGGATGAAGCTTGGGCTCAACACCTCTCCCTATTATCTCTAAGCACATTCTGCCGTTGTGATATGGGCACTTCCACGGCTCAACGATAGGCTTTTCGAAGTCAGGTGTGTGGTCAGGATTCATTCTCCAGTACCACTCGCCGCCCTCTCTTGGGTCTGTGAGCTTCTCCTGAATATATGTCCAGATATCGCAGGCAGCGTCAAGATACTCCTGCCTGCCGTCTCTTTCATAGCCGTTTAAGAAGCCGAGAACTGCCTCTGCCTGGCCCCACCAGATGCGGTATTCGTTGTCAACGCCTCTCTCACATTCGTTTAAGATAGAGTGGTCAACATATGCTCTGTCATAAATCTTCTTGGTGAGATCTGCGGTGATGGCCTTCATTTTAGCAGAAACCTCAGCATCACCTAAAACATCCACTCCTCTGTCGAGAAGCCATGAAGTCTCAATGTCGTGACCATAGCTGTGAAGGTCGATAATGGAATTCATCTCTCTGTCAAAGAATACCTCAAGTCTGTGAAGCTTCGGATTATATAACTTCTCGGCAACCTCGTTAAATATCCATCTGAGGCGT
>JAILPS010000054.1 GCA_024699325.1 Lachnospiraceae bacterium
TCATAAAAAGTTTGTCCTTGGTCAATCAAAACGTCTTAGCTTTAATTTCCCGTTATTACTGTTTCTAGGTTTTGTTCCAAATTTAAAAATTCTTCAAAGAATTTTCGAGGTTGGAGTATACTATTTAGTTGTCAAAGATCAAGTTGTAATTCTTCGCTGTGCCGTTTTTAGCGGCAACTCACTTAAGATAGCATAGCCGACTTAAACTGTCAAGCACTTTTTAAAAAAGTTTTGTTATCTTAAACGGAGAAAGAGGGATTTGAACCCTCGCGCCGGTTGCCCGACCTACACCCTTAGCAGGGGCGCCTCTTCGGCCTCTTGAGTATTTCTCCTCACTGCCAATAATGTGTTTTGACATGTTCCCTTAGGGGGAACGCAAAGAGTATCTTATCAAATCGTTTTCATGTTGTCAACTGTTTTTATAAAAAAATAAGGGGCAGGTTTTCTCCTGCCCCAAATCTGTCAATCACGGTGATTATTCGTTGTCTGAGTCGGCTTCTGTTGTTTCTTCTGCCTGCTCATTCTCTGAGCCTTCCTCGTCCACATACTCCTCGTCAGAATCCTCATTAGGATCTTCGTCGGAGTTAGGATCATCCCAGATTCTCACAACGCCCACAACCTTGCTGGTCGCCTCCTCGTCGGCGGTCATTCTCATGAGTCTGACACCGCTGGCAACACGCCCGGTTGTAGATATCTCGTTAACTCTGGTTCTGATGACGATGCCTGTGTCTGTGATAAGCATTACCTCCATATCCTCGACAACCGCCTTAATTGCAACGATATCGCCGGTCTTCTCGGTTATGTTGTAGCATCTGACACCCTTGCCGCCCCTGAAATGCTTAGGGAACTCGCTGATGGCGGTCTTCTTGCCCATGCCCTTCTCGGTTATGATGAGCATGTATTCGCCCTGGGCGCTGGTCTGCATTCCGATGACTTCATCGTCCTCTGAGAGTCTCACACCTCTGACACCCATGGATGAACGTCCGGTCTCGCGGACATCGCTCTCTCCGAACCTCATGCACTGTCCCTTCTTGGTTATAAGTAAGACGTCCATGTCCTCCTTGATGTGCTTGACACCTATGAGCTCATCGTCGTCCTGAAGGTTGATGGCAATGATTCCCATCTTCCTGATGTTCTTGAAATCGTTAAGGGAGGTCTTCTTGACAATACCCTTCCTGGTGGCCATGATGAGGTCCACATCCTCCTCGTACTTAGGGATTGGAATCATGGCTGAAATCTTCTCATCGGGCTCAAGCTGTAGGAGATTAACTATGGCAACACCCCTGGAGGTTCTTGACGCCTCAGGAATCTGATATGCCTTCATTCTGTAAACTCTGCCCTTAGTCGTGAAGAAGAAAATATAGTGGTGTGTGCAGGTCATCATGAAGTTTGCGATATAATCGTCATCGATGGTCTGCATTCCCTTAATTCCGCGGCCGCCTCTGTTCTGAGCCTTGAAGTTGTCAACGCTCATGCGCTTGATGTAGCCGAGATTTGTCATGGCAACTACTGTGTTCTCCATAGGGATTAAATCCTCTGCGTCAAACTCTTCCTCGTCCATGACAATCTGTGTTTTTCTGTCATCACCGTATTTGTCGGATATGACGTTGATTTCGTCCCTGATTACTCCAAGTAACTTCTTCTCGTCAGCGAGAAGCTCTTTGAAGTAGTTAATCTGAGCCATGAGCTCGTCATACTCCTTCTGAAGCTTGTCTCTTTCGAGACCTGTCAGGGCGCGAAGTCTCATGTCGACTATCGCCTGTGCCTGTGCCTCTGAGAGACCAAACTCGTCCATCAAATTCTTCTTGGCAGTGGCAACATTTTCACTTCCACGGATTATGGTAATCACTCTGTCAATGTTGTCAAGCGCGATAAACAGACCCTCGATAATGTGAGCTCTCTTCTCTGCATTATCTAAATCATACTTCGTCCTTCTTGTCACAACATCCTTCTGGTGATCAAGATATAACTCTAAGAGCTGAAGGAGGTTTAACACCTTCGGCTGGTTGTTTACAAGTGCCAGGTTGATGATGCCAAACGAATCCTGAAGCTGTGTGTGCTTGAGGAGAAGGTTTAACATGATGCTTGGGTTGACATCCTTGCGAAGCTCGATGACAATTCTCATACCCTCGCGGTTGGTCTCATCGCGAAGTCCTGTTATGCCGTCTAGCTTCTTATCCTTCACAAGCTCAGCGATCTTCTCGATCATTCTCGCCTTATTCACAAGGAACGGAATCTCCGTGACAACAATCCTGTGCTTGCCGCCCTCCATGGGCTCGATGTCTGTGACCGCGCGAACCTTAACCTTGCCGCGGCCTGTTCTGTAGGCCTCCTCGATGCCTCTCTTGCCGACGATTGTTGCGCCTGTAGGGAAGTCTGGACCCTTGACAATCTCCATGACCTCCTCGATATCAGTCTTTCTGTCCTCCAAAACCTTATTGTCTATGATCTTACAAACCGCTGCAATCACCTCGCGAAGATTGTGTGGCGGCATATTTGTGGCCATGCCGACAGCGATACCTGTGGTACCGTTGACTAAAAGGTTTGGAAATCTTGCAGGTAATACTGTGGGCTCCTTCTCTGTCTCGTCGAAGTTAGGAGAAAACTTAACCGTATCCTTCCTGATATCGGCAATCATTTCCAGAGAGAGCTTCGTAAGTCTGGCCTCTGTGTATCGCATGGCAGCAGCGCCGTCACCGTCGACGGAACCGAAGTTTCCATGACCGTCGACAAGCGTGTAACGCATGCTCCAGTCCTGTGCCATATTTACTAACGCTCCGTAGATGGAGCTGTCACCGTGGGGATGATACTTACCCATGGTATCACCGACAATTCTCGCACATTTTCTGTACGGCTTGTCAGGTGTGTTGCCGAGCTCGACCATGGCATACAGAATTCTTCTCTGTACAGGCTTAAGACCATCTCGAACATCCGGGAGTGCTCTGTCGGCGATAACGCTCATAGAGTACTCGATGTAGGACTGCTCCATGGTCTTTTTAAGGTCTACCTCGTGAATCTTATCAAAAATATTCTCATCCATTATACTGTTACCTCAGTTAATTCTTACTGATAATCCAGATATGTCGCATATTTTGCGTTGGTCTCAATGAATTCTCTTCTAGGCTCAACCTCATCGCCCATAAGGGTTGTAAATGTGAGGTTTAATTCGCTCTGATTGTCCTCGTCCATGTTCACGCGCTTAAGAATTCTTGTGTTAGGATCCATGGTTGTCTCCCAGAGCTGGTCTGCGTCCATCTCTCCAAGTCCCTTATAGCGCTGGATCTTGTTGTTTTCATCACGCCCTATCTCAACTAAAATTCTGTTGAGTTCCTCGTCTGAATATGCATATCTGACGATTCTGCCCTTCTCGATTTTGTAGAGTGGCGGTGTGGCAAGATATACATGACCTGTTTTGATAAGCTCAGGCATGAATCTGTATATAAATGTGAGAAGCAGAGTCGCAATATGTGCTCCGTCCACATCGGCATCGGTCATGATGATAATCTTGTCATATCTGAGACCTGTGATGTCGAAGTCCTCCTTGATGCCTGTTCCAAATGCTGTGATCATGGCCTTAATCTCTGCATTGCCATAGATTCTCTCAAGTCTGGCCTTCTCAACATTAAGTATCTTACCTCTAAGCGGAAGGATGGCCTGTGTCTCACGGCTTCTCGCAGTCTTAGCTGAGCCGCCGGCACTATCTCCCTCGACTATAAATATTTCGCACTTCTCGCGGTCCTTGCTTGAACAGTCGGCGAGCTTGCCCGGAAGTCCCATACCGTCAAGAGCAGTCTTACGTCTGGTCAGATCTCTCGCTTTTCTGGCTGCAAGTCTGGCTCTCATGGACTGAACGGACTTATCGCAGATAATCTTGGCTACATCAGGGTTCTGCTCGAGATAGTATGTGAGCTGCTCACTTACTATGCTGTCCACAGCGCCTCTGGCCTCTGAGTTACCCAACTTCTGCTTGGTCTGGCCCTCAAACTGAGGCTCACCAATCTTGATGGATATGATGGCTGTCATACCCTCTCTTATATCCTCGCCTGACAAATTTTCGTCGCTGTCCTTAAGAAGCTTCTTGTCTCTGGCGTAGGTGTTGATAGTCTTGGTTATAGCCTTCTTAAATCCCTCAAGGTGTGTTCCACCCTCAGGGGTGATGATATTGTTGACAAATGAATAGACATTTTCTGTGTAGGTGTCGTTGTGCTGGATGGAAACCTCGACATACACGTCGTTGACAGTTCCCTCAAAATACAAAACGTCCCTGTACAGAGCGTTGGAAGACTTATTCAGGTAGGTTACGAACTCCTTGATACCGCCCTCATAGTGGAAGGTGTTTTCAACAATCTCCTCCTCCCTGGTGTCTATGAGATGTATCTTAAGATTCTTGGTCAGGAACGCCGTCTCCCTTAATCTGTCCTTGAGAGTCTTGTAATCAAATACAAGAGTCTCAAAAATCTCGTAGTCAGGCTTAAATTCTACAACAGTTCCATGCTTATCTGCAGGGCACTCTCCGATGGTCACAAGCTCACCTGTGGATTTGCCCCTCTCATATCTCTGTTTATGAATCTTGCCGTCTCTGTAAATAGTTACCTCAAGCCACTCGGACAGAGCATTAACTACACTTGCTCCAACTCCGTGGAGGCCGCCTGATACCTTATATCCGCCACCGCCGAATTTACCGCCGGCGTGAAGAATGGTAAATACAACCTCAACCGCAGGAATGCCTGCCTTGGGATGGATATCCACAGGAATTCCTCGTCCATCATCGGTAACCTTAATGATGTCGTTTTTCTCTATCTCCACCTCGATGCTGTCACAGAATCCTCCCAAAGCCTCATCAACGGCATTATCCACTATCTCATAGACAAGATGATGAAGACCTCTCTCAGAAGTGCTTCCGATGTACATACCCGGACGCTTTCTAACAGCCTCGAGACCCTCTAAGATTTGAATTTGACTTGCACCATAATCCTCGTTAGCCATATCTCTTCCTTTCCCTGAAATTACTACATACCCCTCTCGATTATGTGACCTGCACATACTCTGTAAACCCTGTCAATGTGAAACCTGTTCTTAACAAAATCATCTAGACCCGTACATGTTATAAGTGTCTGAATACCGTTTATGCTGCTTAGCAGATAGTTCTGTCTGTTGCTGTCAAGCTCGCTCAGCACATCGTCTAGTAACAGTATGGGCTTGGATCCTGTTATATCCTCAACCAGCTGTATCTCCGCAAGCTTAAGAGAAAGCGCTGCGCATCTCTGCTGGCCCTGGGAACCAAACCTCCTGATGTCCACATCATTGATCATAAAACTTATGTCATCCCTGTGCGGACCGTTCCCTGTAGACTTATTCTTCTTATCCCTGTCCCAGGTCTGGGAAAGTATATTTTTAAAATTATCCTCTGTCACATCGGGCTCATACACAATCTCTAACTTCTCCCTTCCACCTGACAGCTTGTCATGTATGGGGGATACCATCGCGTTAAGCCTCTCTATAAACTCTCTTCTGGAAGTTATGATATTCCTTCCAAACTCCGAGAGCTGATCATCTATAACCTCCAGAAACTGCTCATAGTCAGGCCTGAAGGATATATCCTTAAGAATTCTGTTTCGCTGGTTTAGGACCTTGTTATAGTTTACAAGGTCATTTAAATATATCTTGTCCAGCTGGCACAGCTCGCTGTCAACAAACCTTCTTCTCTCTGCAGGACCGTTTTTGATAATCTGTAAATCCTCCGGGGAGAAAAACACCACATTGAGATAGCCAAACAAATCGCTGGCTCTTCTAAGGCTGATGCCGTCCACGGCAATTCCCTTATTCTTGTTCTTCTTGATGTGCATGTCAATGCGGGTTCTCACATCGTCGTTTTCAAGCATCATCTTGATGTGAGCCTCATCCTCTCCAAACCTGATAAGGTCCCTGTCCTTGGCGCTTCTGTGTGACTTCGTGGTCGCGCAAACATAGACCGACTCTAGAATATTAGTCTTGCCCTGGGCATTATCTCCGAAGAAAATAGTCACATTTTTGTCGAACTCAATATGTATCTCACCGTAGTTGCGGTAGTTTTTAAGTTCAATTGACGAAAGCCTCATAACACTACTTCTCTATTCTGATTTCTGTTCCGTTAAAACTTACAACATCCCCGTCGTAGAGCTTCTTGCCTCTCTGGGTCTCAACATTGCCGTTGACTAAAACATTGCCCTCTAATATCTCGTACTTGGCCTCGACACCGCTTGCCACAAGGTTTACTGCCTTTAGAGCCTGTCCAAGCTTAATATAATCTTCTCTGAGCTTAATTACTTCCATAATCTGCCTCTTAGTTAATATTAAAATTGACCGGAAGGATTAGGTAAATGTATGATTCACTGTCATCCTTGATGAAACATGGAGCCTTGGCGTTAACCATGTAGATGGAAACATTTTCATCGTCTATTACTCGAAGGGCGTCCATCAAAAACATAGGGTTAAATCCAATCATGATGTCCTTGCCAGTCTTGTTGACACTGATGTCCTCTCTCAGAGAACCGATGGCGCTTATAAGCTTAAGCTCCATATTGTCATCTGTTATGTTCATGATGAGAGGCTTTTTATCGTTCTCCTTGATGAGAAGGGTTGAGCGGTCGATACAGCTTAAGAGATCCTTCTTGTTAATATCAACCTTGGTCTCATAGTCGCCGCTTATCATGTTGTCAATCTTAAAATACTCGCCCTCGATAAGTCTTGATACAATGATTGTCGTGTCAAACTCAAACATAATATGATTCTTGGTAATGTAAATGATGACCTCATCATCCACACCGCCTGATAAAATCTTGCTTATTTCTCCGAGAGTCTTGCCTGGAATAATAACCTTACTGTCCTCGTAGTTATCCTTAAGCTCTAAACGTCTGATAGATATTCTGTGGCCGTCAAGGGAAGCCATTCTAAGGATGTTACCCTTAACCTCGAAGAGCTCACCTCCCATGATGTGGTTATTGTCGCTGTCTGAGATGGAGAATATGGTCTGTCTTATAATCTCCTTCAGGTTAAACTGGGAAATGCTTATATATTTACTTCTGTTGACCTGTGGAAGTCCTGTAAAATCATAGCCGTCACTTCCTGATATCTCAAACTTAGCCTTCTCACATGTTATGGTGACTAAGAAGTTGTCGTCAACATCGATGGTCACATCGCTGTCAGGAAGCTTTCTCACGATATCAGAGAGGATCTTCGCCTCTATGGCAACTGTTCCAGGGTTAATAATCTCTCCGTCAACAGCTGTATTTATAGCTAACTCTCCATCGTTAGCTGTAAGAGTGATCTGGTTGTTAGAACAGCTTATAAGAATACACTCCATGATCGGCATGGTCGTCTTAGAGGGAATAGCTCTAAGTGCAATATTAACTCCCTTGAGAAGGACATCCTTCTGGCATACGATTTTCATTACAAAGCTCCTTTCGCAAAACCGAGGCGGTCAGCAATTAATAATATATATTTTTAGTATTAGTGTTTAGTAGTATGTGTGAAAATGTGGAAATGTTCCTAAAAGCCATAAAACACAACGTCAATCGACCTTAGTAAATGTGTTGAGGGCGATGTTTATGGGTGTTGATTAAGCCTGGGTTTTCCACAGGGGGATTTAAGGAATAAGAAATCATCCAAAAATCATCCCACAAAACTAACATTTAAGTAACAGCAAACTATCCACATTTAAACAAATAAGGTGGATATCAGTTAGGATTAATCTTCTTGGAGAGGATATCTATGGTAGAGCGAAGCGTCTCGCTGTTTTCCATATCCTTCTTGATTTTATCGCAGCCGTACATAACGGTTGTGTGATCCTTGCCTCCAAGGCTTGCTCCTATGGCGTTGAGAGTGGAATCGGTCATATTCTTGCACAGATACATGGCAATCTGGCGTGGATATGAAATCTCTTTCTTCTTATTAGTAGAGCGAAGGTCATCTTCCTTAATGGAGAAGTGCTCAGCCACCACCTTCACGATGTAATCGATGGTAATCTCCTTCACCTCGTCCGGGGAGATAAGGTCCTTAAGAGCCTCCTCTGCAGCTTCAACATTAATCTTGATATTGCTGAGCTTTGAGTAGGCGATAATCTTAGTCAGGGCACCCTCGAGCTCTCGAATATTCGTCTTAATGTTCAGGGCGATGTATTTGAGAACCTCGTTGTCAATATTGTAGCCCTCCTGTTCCTCCTTCTTGCGAAGAATG
This sequence comes from Lachnospiraceae bacterium, assembly GCA_024699325.1. Lineage (GTDB taxonomy): Bacteria > Bacillota > Clostridia > Lachnospirales > Lachnospiraceae > UBA4292. The sequence continues at coordinate 8,215 of JAILPS010000054.1, forward strand.
GCCATTCTGGTCTCAAAATCAGGGGATGAAATATCTGCAGTTAATCCGCTCTCAAATCTGGAGCGAAGTCTGTCCTCGAGGGTTGTGAGGGCCTTCGGGGGCTTATCTGAAGATATAACTATCTGCTTCTTTGCGTCATAGAGCGCGTTAAATGTGTGGAAGAACTCCTCCTGGGTTCCCTCCTTGTCAGCCAAAAACTGGATATCGTCGATAAGGAGAACATCCATGTTTCTGTATTTGTTGCGGAATGCGTTCTGCGACTTATTCTTAATAGAATCAATCATCTCGTTCATAAAGCTCTCACTTGATATGTATATGATCTTCTTGGAAGGATCATTCTTAAGTATGAAGTGAGCGATTGAATGCATGAGGTGAGTCTTGCCAAGACCAACACCTCCATATAAATAAAGAGGATTGTAGATATTGGCAGGCGATTCGGCAACAGACAGAGCTGCAGCGTGGGCAAACTTGTTGTTAGGTCCGACAACGAAGGTGTCAAACGTGTAGCGCGGATTAAGGTTTGCGCTTCTGGTGACAGGAGTGTCTGAATCGTATGTGTTGACCACAGGCCTTCTGATAACCGGCTCGCTCTCGCTCTGATCAGGGAGATTAGAAACAATCTCGATATTGTTTTCGTCAATATGAATACCTGTGACAGCCTCTATTGAAATCTGAAGAAATGTGCGGTATTTTTTGACGACATAGTCGATCATTCCTGTGTGCTCGTCGTTGGAGAATATGATATAGAGTTTATCTCCTATCATGGCTCCAGGAACCAAGGGGTTAATCCATGTGTCGTATGAAACGTCAAGTAACCCGTGCTCTTCCTTTAAAAATGACTTGATATCATCCCACTTACTCTGAATAGTCTGAAACATAAAAATCTCCCAAAAATCTACATAAAAGGGTAATCGATACTACCCCCACTATAATTAAACATTACACTTCATTTTACAATAAATTGGGCCAATTTTCAAGTGAGATATCCCAATATGTAGACAAATTATTAGAAAATACTACACAATTTTGTGGGGAGTTTATGTTGATAAGTTGTTAATCACATGCCACATTACCCACATTTGCTGGTTGTGGATAATGTGGATATGTGAAACACCTTATAATAAGGAAGAAACTAATTTTTTAAATGTGGAAAAATGCGACTTATCCACATTTAATCAACAAATAGTGGATAAATTAGTACACTGTGGATAGATTTTTTAGGGGGATTTTGTGGCCTAAAAAAAATAAAATTTCTACTTGACGTATCTTCAATGTTTAAATATAATGGCGTATGGTGTCTTACTATCTAAAAATGAAAATAATTGATTTTATTGGAGGTATATTATCATGGCAAAGATGACATTTCAGCCTAAGACAAGACAGAGAAACAAGGTTCACGGTTTCAGAAAGAGAATGAGCACAGCAAACGGACGTAAGGTTTTATCCGCTAGAAGAGCAAAGGGTAGAAAAGCTTTATCTGCTTAATAACGAGTAAACAGGTCGCATGAATATGTGACCTTTATTCATTTTAGGGCAAAACAGGTGTATATATGAGAAATATTGACGGTTTAAAAAATAATAGCCAGTTCAGCAGGGTTTACAAGCTTAGAAGAAGTCTCGCAAACTCTTATCTTATAATGTATATTGCGCCTAATGATATGGAAGTATCCAGAATAGGAATCTCCGCAAGCAAAAAAATAGGAAACAGCGTTGTAAGACACCGTGTATCGAGACTGGTCAGGGAAGCCTACCGGTTACATAAGGAAGCGCTTGTTGGAGGTTATGATATGGTTGTGGTGGCCAGGCCGGATGCGGCACAGTCAGGCTATAGCCAGATTGAGGAGGCCTATGTTAATCTATTGAAGCGCCATAAGCTATACAGGGCAGAACAGGAGTGATATGGTTAAGTTTGATACTATTTCTAAAAAAATAGTCGCAGCACCTATCAAGGCTTACAGGAAGATATCCCCCTATAAGGGATTTAGCTGCTGTAAGTATTATCCGACATGCTCACAGTATGCTTTGGAGGCCATAGAGAAGAAGGGAGCCTTCAAGGGTTTACTGCTTGCCATATGGAGAGTATTAAGATGCAATCCTTTCTCGAAGGGTGGATATGACCCCGTCAAATAGCCCCTTAACCTAAGGAGGTATGCTTTGCAATTAGTTTTATTGACAAAAAGTAACACTTTCATAATAGGTCCGGTTGCAACATTTCTCGGATACATTATGGATGCGATATTTAGAGTTACAAACACATTTGGAGTGATAAATATCGCGCTGGGAATCATCATTTTTACAATCGTAATCAAGTTACTGATGTTCCCAATGACTGTTTCACAGCAGAAGTTCTCCAAGATGAGCGCTTATATTAACCCTGAGATTCAGGCAATCCAGGCAAAGTATAAGGGCAAGAAGGACAACGAGTCCCTGTTAAAGCAGAATATGGAGATGAACGCAGTATATGATAAGTACGGCTCCAAGCCAACGGCTGGATGTCTGCCAATGCTTATACAGCTTCCCATCCTGTTCGCTCTCTACAGAGTTGTTTGGAATATTCCAGCTTATGTTAACATTATTAAAGAGTATTATGTTAATATCATCAACACAGTTGGTCAGTCCAAGATTATCGAGTTAGTTACAAGCGAGGAGTATTCCTATCTTGCAACCAACAACAGAGTTACAGTAGAAACTCTTATTGGAGCTGAGGGCACGAAACAGTTAAACTACATCATCGACATGATGTACAACTTTGATACCAAGGAGTGGGCTACATTTAACGACATTATAGGCAGCAGCTTAGCTTCCCAGATATCAGAGTTCGTTGAGAAGATTGAGGACATGAATTCATTCTTCGGTCTTGCTCTTTACAATTCACCCTGGACATATGTCACAGGAATAGCAACATATGGTATTGGATTGGCAATCATTGCCTGCATCATTCCACTGCTTGCCGGCGGTTTACAGTTCTTATCTGTAAAGATTTCTCCTAACGCTTCAGGAAACCAGGACCAGAAGAAGAAGCTTGGCCAGCCTGAGGAAGAGAACGCTATGCTTCAGAGCATGCAGATGATGACCAAGATCATGCCAATAATGTCAATCGTCTTCTGTTTCACATTTTCAACATGTATCGGTATCTATTGGGTAATGTCTTCACTTGTGACCATCATAAGCCAGCTTATAGTTAATAAGCAAATGGACAAGATGGACGTTAACGATATAGTTGCCAAAAACATGGAGAAGGTCAACGCCAAGCGCGCTAAGCAGGGACTTCCGCCTCAGAAGATTTCTAAGATTTCAAACATTGATCTGAAATCCATAGAAAAGAAGCAGGAAGAGGAAGCTGCCAAGAAGCAGAACTACGACAACAAAATCAAGAAGTCAACAGATTATTATAACAATTCTTCATCATATAAGCCTGGCAGTCTGGCATCTAAGGCCAACATGGTTAAGCAGTATGATGAGAAGAACAGGAAATGAGGATAGAAAATGTCAGATTTTATTCGTGTAATGGGAAAGACAGTTGAAGAGGCTGTCAGCGAAGCACTTAGTCGCTTATCATGCACAGCCGAAGAACTGGAATATAATGTGGTTGATGAAGGTAAGTCAGGATTTTTAGGTCTTGGCAGCAAGCCTGCTGAGATTGAGGCTAGAAAGAAGGAGACAGTTTCAGCTGAGACTGTTTCAGAGGTTAAGGAAGAGGCTAAGGCTGAAGCTAATGCAGAGGTTAAGGCAGAGACATCAGATGTCCTGGCAGGCGATGTAATTGCCAAGGCTGAGGAATTCTTAAACAGCATTTTTGCAAACATGGGCATCAGCGCTAAGCTTGAGTCATCATACGACGAGGCTGAGAAGAGCGTTGATATCAACATCGTTGGCGATGATATGGGCAACCTTATCGGCAAGCGCGGCCAGACACTTGACTCACTTCAGTATCTCACAAGCTTAGTTGTAAACAAGAACTTAAGCGAATATGTAAGAGTTAAGCTTGACACAGAGAACTACAGAGCACGCCGCAAGGAGACTCTTGAGAACTTAGCCAAGAACATCGCTTACAAGGTTAAGAGAACCAAGAGAGCCGTTAAGCTCGAGCCAATGAACCCTTATGAGAGAAGAATCATTCACTCAGCACTTCAGGATGACAAATACGTCTATACTAAGAGCGAGGGCGAGGAGCCATTCAGACATGTAGTTGTTCTCTTAAAGAGAGAAAAGAGATACTAATTCTTACAATTAACCATTTAGCGGTCACTTAATGTGGCCGCTTTTTTTATTGTATTGAAAAAAGTATTGCAATTTGTTATTATAGGATGTTAGTTAGTGAAAGTGGTGGATTCTATGATCAAGAATAATACTATCGCGGCTATAGCCACGGCGCCCGGAAGCTCGGGCATATCCATAATAAGAATTAGCGGTGATGAGGCTTTTTTGGTTGCCGACAGGGTGTTTAGACATGTCGGAGGTAAGAAACTATCAGAAAGCCCTGGTTTTCGCGCCTATTTTGGCAAAATCTACGATAAAAATGAGCCAATTGACGAGGTCATAGCCCTTGTCATGAGGGGTCCTAAGAGCTACACGGGCGAGGACAGCGTGGAGATAAGCTGCCACGGCGGCATATTAGTTACCAGAAGGATACTTGAATGTGTTCTACACGCCGGCGCCTCCATGGCAGAGCCCGGAGAATTCACCAAGCGCGCCTTCCTAAACGGAAGAATTGACCTAAGCCAGGCAGAGGCGGTCATAGATCTGATAGACGCGAAGAACGAATTCGCGGTCAAGAGTTCACTAAGCCAGCTAGACGGTAGGCTCTCAGACAGAATTCGCGCCATGAGAGCGCAGATTCTTGACGCCATGAGCTACATTGAGGCGGCCCTTGATGACCCGGAGCACATAAGTTTAGAGGGCTACGAGGAAGAATTTACCCCCAAGATAGTTGGTTTTATCGAAGAAATACAGGATTTAATCAAAAATTACGACGATTCCAAGGTTTTAAAGAGCGGAATTAAGACTGTAATCCTTGGAAAGCCAAATGCGGGCAAAAGTTCTCTTCTAAACCTGTTTGCAGGCCGTGATCTTGCCATCGTCACAGATATAGCTGGAACCACCAGGGATGTGATAAGCGAGCAGATTAACATAAGCGGCATAGGTTTTGAGATTATCGACACCGCCGGCATCAGACAGACCGGCGATGTTGTTGAAAAAATAGGTGTTTCTAGAAGCATAAGCGCCATGGAGGGCGCTAATCTCCTGCTCTACGTGGTCGATTCATCCACAGAGCTTGACGAAAACGACCGACATATCCTAAGCATTATGGGGGATAGGAAGGTCATAATTGTGTATAACAAGACGGATTTATCCTCCAAGGTGGATGAAACAGAGCTTAGAGCACTCAGTCCCCACGCCACAATCATTAAAATGAGCGCCGGGGATGGCACAGGCTTTGACAAACTTAAGGAGTGCATGGTGTCCATGTTTAACTCAGGCTCCATCGCACAAAATGATCAGGTGATCATCACCAATCTTCGCCACAAGGAAGCACTGAACTCTGCTCTTACCAGCCTTAGAAGGGTTTTAGAGAGCATCGAGGGTGGTTTTGGCGAGGATTTATGGAACATAGATTTACAGGACGCCTACGAAAGCCTGGGCCTTATCATAGGAGAGGCCGTGGGCGATGACGTTGTAAACAATATTTTCGCAAAATTTTGCATGGGAAAATAAGAGGTAATATGATGGTTTTGGAAGAATTCTGCGATGTCGCAGTTATCGGAGCCGGTCACGCGGGCTGTGAGGCAGCTCTCGCGAGCGCAAGACTCGGTTGTAAGACAATTATTTTTACGGTTAGCGTGGACAGCATTGCCATGATGCCCTGTAACCCCAACATTGGCGGTAGCAGCAAGGGTCATCTTGTCAGAGAAATCGACGCCCTGGGCGGTGAGATGGGCAAAAACATCGACAAAACATTTATACAGTCGAAAATGCTCAACAGCTCGAAGGGTCCTGCGGTTCACTCTCTCCGCGCACAGGCCGACAAACAAAACTACAGCCGCACCATGCGCCAGACTCTTGAAAACACCGAGAATCTAACCATCAAACAGGCCGAGGTCTCAGATATTGTCATGGAAAATGGCGTCGTGACAGCCGTCAAGACGGTTTCAGGCGCCACCTACCACTGTAAGGCAGCCATAATCTGTACAGGAACCTACCTTAGAGCCAGATGTCTCTTTGGAAATGTCATCAATCCCACGGGACCTAACGGTCTCATGAGCGCTACACATCTGACTGCCTCTCTTAAGGAGAACGGTATCGAGCTTAGGCGTTTTAAGACCGGAACTCCTGCGAGAATTGACGGGCGCACTGTTGACTACTCCAAGATGGTTGAGCAGTTTGGCGATGAGCGTGTTGTGCCGTTTTCATTTACAACCGACCCTGAAACCGTCCAGAAGGAGCAGGTCAGCTGCTGGCTTACCTACACCAACGAGGAAACCCACAAAATTATACGCGACAATTTAGACAGGTCACCACTTTTTAGCGGTGTAATCGAGGGCACAGGTCCCAGATACTGCCCTTCCATAGAGGACAAGGTTGTCAAATTCCCCGACAAGGACCGCCACCAGCTCTTTTTAGAGCCCGAGGGTCTCTACACCAACGAAATGTACATCGGCGGTATGAGCAGCTCTCTTCCTGAGGATGTGCAGCACGCCATGATCCACACGGTTCCGGGTCTGGAGCACGCGAGCGTCGTGAGAAATGCCTACGCCATAGAGTACGACTGTGTCGACGCTCTTAAGCTTAAGCACACCCTGGAGTTTAAGGACTACGGCGGATTGTTTGCCGCTGGCCAGTTTAACGGTAGCTCCGGCTACGAGGAGGCCGCTGCTCAGGGAATTATCGCGGGTATCAACGCATCTCTTAAGCTTCACGGAAAAGACCAGCTGGTTCTAGACCGCTCTCAGGCCTATATAGGCGTACTAATCGACGATCTGGTCACCAAGGAGAGCTTAGAGCCCTACAGAATGATGACCTCCAGGGCCGAATACCGTCTTGTGCTTCGTCAGGACAATGCGGATCTTCGTCTGACCGAGATTGGCCACGACATTGGCTTAATCTCTGATGAGCGCTACAGCGCTTTTCTTGTTAAGAAGGCCGCCATCGCGTCCGAGGTTGACAGGCTTAAGAACACTTTTGTGGGCGGCAGCGCCCCTGTTCAGGCACTTCTTGCCTCATATGACAGCGCTCCGCTTAACAACCGCATTTCCTTAGCAGATCTTATCAACCGTCAGGAGCTTGACTACGACAAAATCGCTCCTATTGACCCTGACAGGCCTACTCTCCCACTTGATGTCGTGGAGGAGGCTGTAATTCTTGTCAAGTACGAGGGCTACATATCCCGTCAGGAGAAGCAGATCGAGCAGTTTAAGAAGCTTGAAAACAAGAAGCTTCGTCAGGATTTTGATTACACGCAGATCAAGGGTCTTCGCAAGGAGGCTGCCCAGAAGCTTAATCTGGTCCGTCCCGCAAGTGTTGGACAGGCTTCCAGAATTTCTGGCGTTTCACCTGCAGATATCTCAGTTCTGCTTGTATTTTTTAAGATGACTTAATATGAATAAATCAGACAGTATAATATACATAATTAAAGAGTTTAATAAGTGCGGAATTTCTATCACAGAAACCCAGGCCAGCAAATACTTTACCTTCTATGAAATGCTTGTCGAGAAGAACAAAGTCATGAACCTTACGGGCATCACCGAGTTTGAGGACGTCGTCAGAAAGCACTTCATCGACAGCTGTGTGAGAGTCAAACTCTCCGGCACCGAGTCTGTCATGGATGTGGGCACAGGCGCGGGTTTTCCCGGCCTTCCCCTGAAAATCCTCTACCCCAACCTCAAAATCACGCTTCTTGACTCTCTTAACAAGCGTATTCTATTTATAGACGAGGTTGTTAACACTCTTGGCCTAACCAACGTGGAGTTAATCCACGGCCGCGCAGAGGATTTTGGCGTCAATCCAAAATACCGCGAGCGCTACGACGCTGTCGTCTCCCGCGCTGTCGCCAACCTTAGCAGTCTCTGCGAGTACTGCCTTCCCTTCGTGAAGGTTGGGGGACGCTTTATCTCTTACAAATCCAGCGCCTCAGAGGAACTTATGGCAGCACAAAATGCCATAACCACCCTGGGCGGTGACAAAAACGTGGACACCGACGAATTCTCCCTTCCGGGCTCTGACGATCGTCGCATGCTCATCTACATCACCAAGCGCTTCAAAACGCCCCGCAACTACCCTCGCAAGGCCGGCACTCCGACGAAGAGCCCGATTTTGTAGGTTCCATCTCGGACAACTTTGACTATACTACGCAACGGGGCTATTGTGAAGGCACCTGGTGTACTTCTCGGTCAACGCAGAAAGTAATTTTTTAAAAACCAAAAAAATAACTTTCTGCTATCTTGATTGCCTGCGCCACTTGTGGCAATTTACGAAGTAAATTGTCATGTAGCGTCGGCCCATCGCCGAAGGCGATTATAAATGGGCCGATGTTCCCCATTAAACTATGCTCGGCAATCAAGTGACCTCGTATACACTGCGGTGCCATACATAATGCCCCGATGCTTAGACTGTGAATGTTCCACGTGGAACATTTGTGAAAGGGATATGCATCTAGGCTATTATGATGGCCCCTGGTGTACTTCTCGGTCAACGCGAAGGCAATTATAAATGGGCCGATGTTCCCAAAAAACTATGCTCGGCAATCAGGTGACCTTGTATACACTGCTGTGCCATACATAATGCTCTGATGCTTGGACTGTGAATGTTCCACGTGGAACATTTTGGATGTGATACACATCGAGGCATTTATAATGACATCTGGTGTACTTCTCGGTCAACATGAAGACTATTATAAATGGGCCGATGTTCCCTAGTAAACTATGCTCGGCATTCAAGTGACCTTGTATACACTGCGGTGGCATACATAATGCTCCTATGTTTGGTCTGTGAATGTTCCACGTGGAACATTTGTATAGATGGCAGTATTTTCTGATAGACGATGTTATTTGGAATTTATCCACATCTTTTCTTTTCAAAAGAGGTAATTATGAAGAAAAACACAAAATTTATGCTACATTTAGGTATGGCAGTTGGAACTATAACGGTTCTGAATGCAATTACGCTCGGAAAAACTGTAGCATTAGGAAAAAAGTATAAAAGAGACGATAGTTTGACGTATGACTGGGTTCATGGCAGGATTAGTTACACCTGTGAGGGTGAAGGTAAGCCAATTCTTCTCATACATAACATTAATTCAGACTCCTCTAAGGACGAGTGGTCTAAGGTTGTGCCAATTCTTGCCGGCAGGCGTAGGGTGTACACCTTGGATGTGCTAGGATGTGGTGCGTCTTCTAAACCTTACATTACTTATCGCAATTCAATTATCACAGGACTAATCAGCGATTTTATTCGCGATGTGATTGGTGAGAATACAGATGTAGCCGGAATTAGCGGAGCTGTGACACCATTACTTTGTGCCAGTGTCAGAAACAGCAGTATGATTGACGATATTATTTTAATCAATCCGGACACTGTGAATGAGGCGTCTGAGAAGATTACATACAAGTCTATGATTGAGAAGGGTATTATAGATCTTCCGGTTATTGGCACATTGATATACAATATGGAGTTTTCTAAGACATTGCTTAAGTTTAAGCTGGAGAACCTGTATTTCAACAGTTCTGCCAATATCAGCCTGGAGGACATTGACAAATACTATTACAACGCACATCGAGGTTTGGTTCGTGGCAAAGCTCTGTTTTCTTCTATAATTGGAAGACACATGAGCGCCGATATCAGCAATATCGCAAAAAAACTGGACAATCGTATGTTGATTATGGTTGGCCGTAACGCATATAATGTAAGAGAAGTAGTAAAACAATATTCGAGGTTGTTTCCTGACGCAAAAACAGTTATAATAAACAACACCAAGATAATGATACCGCTGGATAACCACCTCGCATGTGCCAACGCAATCCTTAATTTCTAATGTTCCACGTGGAACATTGAATTTAAGAACATAAAAATCAGCTTACAAAATTAAAGTTGATAATATAATTAACGAAAATCTTAAACCAAAAATAAATTACTAGATTTATAGCGTGATTTTTGAAACAAAGATGTACTAACTAACAGGGCCACCAAATAGAGTGCACATTGTATATTGTATACACAGAGGGAACGTTTTTTTGCCAGATTTTGTAAAGGATGCATCAACGCTTAGATGATTGTCGAAATAAACCATTACTACGATAATCGCTGCATAGCGTTTCCCTTGGTTATTTGCACTACGAGGGGTAAAGTGAAGTGGCGATGCGGAAGTATTGTTCGTCGGTTATTAAAAGGGACGGGAAAACGAAGTGGCGAGGTAATATGTTTGGCACAGAAGTGTATGTGAGGACACCCGGCCGACGAGCATAATTAGCCGAGCGGAGGCCTGTTTGAGCATCTGTGTTAGCTGATAAACGCCTTATATTGTTTTCTCACAGATGCGAGTTGCCGAGAGCGAGGCTTAATAGATGGCGCAGTCGGCCGGGATAGCAGGAAGTTGTTTTCCTGCTTTTGGAAAATTACTTCCTGCGTTGGCCGAGCAGTACACGAGGTGCCAAAATTATAATTACCTCGCCACGTATATATTCCAGCGTCGAACGAGAAGTACACGACGAACAATACGTGAGCATCGACACGTATATATATCGCAGCGTAGAGATTTAAAAATTAACCCGCAGTGGGAGAGAAATTTAAAGAGGAAGAATAACATGAGCAAGATTATAGGAGTGTCAAACCAGAAGGGCGGCGTGGGCAAGACCACGACGGTGATTAACCTGGCGGCTTGTTTGGCGGAGGCCGGCAAGAAGGTGCTGATTGTGGATATTGATCCGCAGGGAAACGCGACGACAGGGCTGGGGCTGGATAAGAATAAGTTGGAGATGACGACGTATACGCTGTTGATTGGAGATGCGCAGGCGAAGGACTGTGTGGCGAAGACAGAGTATGAGAATCTGGATATCATTCCGACAAATGTGGATCTGTCGGGGGCGGAGATTGAGCTTATCGATGTGGAGAAGCCGCAGTACATTTTGAAGAAGAAGCTGGAGAAGATCAGGGATAGCTATGATTATGTGGTGATTGACTGTCCACCGTCGCTGTCCATGCTGACTGTGAACGCGATGACGGCTGCGGATTCTATTATTGTGCCGATACAGTGCGAGTTTTTGGCGCTGGAGGGTTTAAAGCAGATACTTGATAACATTAACCGTGTGAAGAAGAGGATGAATCCGTATCTGGAATTTGATGGAATTGTATTTACCATGTATGACGGAAGGACGAACCTTAGTCCCATGGTTGTGGAGGACGTGAAGGCAAATGTGCCCGCGAACAAGATTTATAGCACTATAATACCAAGAAATGTACGACTCTCAGAGGCGCCAAGCTTCGGTCAGCCCATAACTGCCTATGACGGCAGGTGTGCTGGAGCGGAGGCTTATAGAAACCTCGCGAGGGAAGTCATAGCAAGAAGCTAGGGGGAAGATTATGGCACTTAAGAAGGGACTTGGAAGAGGTTTAGGGTCGCTCATTGACGGCGCGTATGACGAGCCAGTGGCAGGAGGCAAAGCTGAGCCTGTTGTGAAGGAAGTGGTGAAGGAAGTTGTTAAGGAAGTTAAGGTAAACGAGCCACTGTATATCAAAACAAGGGATATTGAGCCAAATAGAAACCAGCCGCGTAAGGATTTTGACGAGGAGGCGCTGGGGGAACTGGCAGATTCCATTAAGCAGTACGGCGTGATTGAGCCACTTATTTTGAAAAAAGAAGGCAAGAGATATGTGATTATCGCAGGAGAGAGACGTTGGAGGGCGGCGAAGCTCGCAGGCGTCAAGGAGGTGCCGGCGGTAATCAAGGAGTACTCCGAGCAGGAGATTACGGAGATTGCGCTTATTGAGAATATCCAGAGAGAGGATTTGAACCCTGTAGAGGAGGCCATGGGATATAAGCGCCTCACGGAGGAGTTTGGGCTGAAGCAGGACGAGGTGGCTGCGAAGGTTAGCAAGAGCCGCGCGGCTGTAAGTAACTCCATGAGACTGCTTAAGCTGCCGGAGAGCGTGCTCGCTATGCTCTCGGAGGGACAGATTACCACGGGACACGCGAAGGTGCTGTTAGAGCTTGAGAGCGACGACGACAGGGCGGCGCTTGCGGAGCAGATAGTGGAGAGAAAACTGAGCGTTCGGGAGACCGAGAAGATGGTTAAGCTCATGCAGGATAAGAAGCCTGAGAAGGAGAAGAAGGTGCTCTCAAACCCGGAGGTCTATAAGACTCTCGAGGAGAGACTGAAGGGAAGTCTGAACACCAAGGTTTCCATCAAGAGAAGGGACGAAAACAAGGGCAAGATTGAGATTGATTACTACTCTTTGGAGGAGTTAGAGAACATCATCGGAAAGATAATGTAGGTATAGTATGTTTTTTTCGTCAAAATCTAAGAAGGCCAGAAGGCTCATAGAGAGCAAGATCTTCGAGGCCAACTCGTATTTGGATAACAACTACCGCGACAATGCGAAGGGTGCGTATAGGGAAATGAAGGAGTTACTTGAGGAGTACACCTCAAATGGTGACTTAAAACCTGGCGATATCACGGCACTTTCGCAGGAAATCGAGCATGTGAACACGAGAATACAGCACATGGGACATTATTAAGGACAAGAATTTATATCGCAAGATATATTTCGGGGTGGAGATATCATGGAATCAAAACTGTTTACGCTGGGAGTGGACCCCATATATATTGTCGCCGTGATTGCGGCGATAAGCATTGTGGCTCTCATTCTGGCAATAATCGTCAACTATAAAACTATCAAAATGTGGCACCGCTACGACAAATTCATGAGGGGAAAGGACGCCGAGACGCTAGAGGAGCTGGTTAACCAGCTCGTCACGGAGGTTGGAACGCTCAAGGACGACATAAGCGAGCTGAAATTCAACCAGAAGAACCTGATCCGCGACATCAAGAGCAATGTGAAGAAGGTTGCCATCAGGAAGTATAACGCCTTCAAGGATGTGGGCGGTAAGCTAAGCTTCTCTCTCGTCATGCTTGACGGCGAGAACAACGGCTTTATCATCACCTGCATGCACTCTAACGGGCCGAGCTTTACCTACATTAAGGAAATTATAGGCGGTGAGTCATACGTTTCCCTCAGTGTGGAGGAGACCGAGGCTCTTAAGGAGGCCATGGAGACTGACATTCTCATGTAGGAATGTGAAGGCGAGCCAGACGGCCTGCGTGGAAATACTGTGACTAGGGGTGTATCATGAACTACGATAACTATATGTTTGACCTGTATGGAACGCTGATTGACATAAACACGGACGAGAGGGCGGCAAAGACCTGGAAGAAGTGGGGCAGGTGGTTAGATGCCAGGGGCATCAGGCATCCGCACTACATAGAGTTTAGGAGAACATTTTTTGAAAGGGATGTGAAGGCCAGACGCGAGGCGCTAGAGAGCGGAGAGTTTGAGGTGCCAGAGATTGATGTTATAGCAATCTACAGGGAAATGTTTCAGGAGTACGGTAACAGAGCACTTAGCGAAGAGGAGCTAAATGAGGCTTCATACGCCTTCAGAGTGGCTTCGAGGGGCAAGATGAGGCTGTATCCGGGGGTGGAACAGTTCCTTAGAAGAATTCACGAGAAGGGGCATAGGGCATATATCCTTAGCAACGCGCAGGCCAGCTACACATGGCCCGAGATAGTGGCCATGGGGCTTGATAAGATGACGGATGATCAGCTTCTTAGCAGCGACTACAGATGCATGAAGCCCGACAGGAAGTTCTATGAGGCCATGTTTGAAAAGCATAAGCTCGACAAGAGCAGGACCGTCATGATAGGTGACAGCAGGGTAAATGATTACCTGGGAGCGCAAAACGCCGGAATAGACGGAATACATTTGTCAGGAGATAAGAGGGCGGATGTGTTCTATGTGGAAAATATTGATGATATAGAGTAAGAGACACTGCCATTAAGGCCGTGTTTTTGCATGAAAAAACCACCGCCGAAGCGGTGGTTTTGTTGTTTTAATAATGCATCAACCCTTGACAGAACCAAGAGCAAGTCCTCCAACAATGTGCTTTGAAAGGATGAGGTAGATTAAAACTGTAGGGAATATTGACAAGAAGATTGTCATATTTACCTGACCTAAATCAAAGTTCTTGAAGTCCATTGATCGAAGATCTGCGATTAAGAGAGCAACAGTTTTTAAGTCTCTTCTTTCGATGATAACCTGTGATGGAACGAAGAAATTGTTCCACTGACCAACGAATGCGAAGATGGCCTGAACGGCGATTGCCGGCTTCATAAGAGGAAGAACGATTGAGTTGAATGTTCTGATCTCTCCAGAACCGTCAATTCTTGCTGCTTCTACAAGAGAGAGCGGAAGCGCTGACTCCATGTACTGCTTGATGTAGTAGAAGGTTACAGGTGCGGCGATTGAAGGCACGATAAGACCTGTGTAGTTCTCCGTGAGATGTAACTTATCGAGGAGGTCTACAAAACCGAGGACTGTAACCTGGCTAGGAATCATCATGACTGCAAGGATGAATGTGAAGATTGCGCCCTTAAACCTGAAATCATACGCATGGATCGCATAAGCGGTAAGCGTTGAGAAGTAAGTTGAAAGAAGTGCACATGATCCTGAGATGATGACTGAGTTTAACATACCACGAAGAATGTTCTGTGAATTGATAGAATTCTTCAGGTTAGTCATGAAACTGCTGCCAATCTTTAGCTGGAAACGAACGTTAAGTTCACTTCCTGACTGTGTTGTTGACATAAACAAAAGCACGAACCATATAAGACAAAGCACTGTAAGGAAGCAAAGTACAACATAGGCAAATACAAGTCTGCTTTTGGTTGAGTCACCTTTTTTAGTTATAGTGTTGCTCATACTACGCCTCCCTTGACTTCTTGCTGTACATAACTCTGTATACTAACAAGCTTAGAACAGCAGTGATAAAGAATAAGATAACTGACAGTGCACCGGATGTACCATAGTCACGAGATGTAAGAGTCTGACGCAGATACATGATAAGTGTCATGGTTGTGAACTTGCCACCGGCAAAAGGTGTGCCCTTATACTGTGTAAGGATGGCAGGAACATCAAACATCTGGATACCACCGATAAGTGATGTCACGAATACATAAACAAATATTGGCTTGAGAAGCGGCATGGTGATCTGCCAGAAACGCTGTTTAGAGTTAGCACCGTCAACCTCAGCGGCCTCATACAGGGAAACATCGATACCCATGATACCGGCCATAAGAAGGATGGTGGTGTTACCAAACCACATGAGGAAGTTCATAAGACCAACCAGGATACGAGCACTCCACACGGGCTTGAAGAAATCAAAATTACTGTCAACCCAACCCCAACTCTGAACCAGCTGTGTTATAGCACCCTTGGCATTAAAGAGTGAATAGAATAACATCGCAAATGCGGCAGCCATGATAAGGTTTGGAAGATAGATAACTGTCTTGAAGAATCTTGCTCCCTTAAGCTTAAATCTGGTATCAGAGAACCATGAAGCAAGCAAGAGGGAAACTAATATCTGAGGAACAAAGCCGATAACCCACATGATTAAGGTGTTGATACCGTAATCAAAGATACGTGAATCTGAAAAAAGCTTTACGTAGTTGTCAAATCCGATAAATTCAGGACCAATCCAGTTAAGACCCTCGCGGTAATACTTGAAAAAACTGTAATAGATTGTGCTAAAAAGTGGCACAAGATTAAATATAATGTAGGTTACGAAGAAAGGGATCAAGAAAATATATCCCCACTTGTTATAACTTACAGCCCCCTTCTTCTTAGGGCTGGTTGTAGATGAATTCTGCGCCATATATACTCCCATTTCCTAAAAAACATGCCTGCCCATACGAGCAGGCATGTTGATTTTAACTTAGTAACATGTTCTGTTGATTATCTCTCAAGACCAGGATACTTTGTCTGAATGCTTGTGTAGAAAGCCTCAAGACACTCGTCGTATGTAGCCTTACCCTCGAAGTAAGCCTCCATAGCGGTCTGGAATGTCTCGTTGCAACCCTGATCATAGATTGTAAGGTTGCTGAGAGAGATCTTCTTAGCGCCTTCAGCGTAAAGACCAAGAGGGTTCATTCCGCCGAGAACGTATGAAGAGTATGTTGTATCAGCTGCCATAGCCTCCATAGCTGCCTGATTGTTTACGAAATCATCATAAGTTGTAACGATCTTCTTCATTGTATCAGCGTCACATGTAAGAGACTTCATGATCTTTGTGATCTCAGATGCGTTGTCTGTACCAGATGCTGCACACATCCATGTACCGCCCCAATAGAAGCTCTGAGGACCTACGCAAGCGCCCCAAGCACCCTTGTTACATACGTTGCTTGTGTTGTAAACGATCTTGTTACCATCATCATCAACACCAAGGTCAGCTGTAGGATCGTTACCCTGATATCCAAGACAGAAGTTGATTAACCAAGCAGGACCAAATACGCAGAAGCATCCGCCGTCTGTTGCATTTGAGTAACCACCCCAAAGAT
Source organism: Lachnospiraceae bacterium (assembly GCA_024699325.1). Classification (GTDB taxonomy): domain Bacteria; phylum Bacillota; class Clostridia; order Lachnospirales; family Lachnospiraceae; genus UBA4292. Next base: position 24,816 of record JAILPS010000054.1, read on the forward strand.
CTACGTTCTTAGTACCACCCATATCATAGATAGCCTTAGAAGCCTCAGCCCAAGCCTTAAGGTTGTCATCAATCTGGATCTTCTTATCAACAACCCACTTCTTAGTTACGTTGTTAGAGTATACACGGTATGAGTCGTTAACTGAAGGCTCCATTAAGTAACCCTTGTCAACCATCTTCTTAGCTGTATCCTGGAACTTAGACCAGTCGCTAACATATGTCTGAACTGTAGCAGGATCATCTGATCCAAGAACTTCCTTAGCGATCTCTCTGTTGTAGAAGAGAAGGCCAGGACATGCCTGCCATGAAAGTCCCTTAAGAACACCGTTAGAGTCTGTCATGATCTCCTGTGTGTACTTGTACTGGTTAGCGATGTCATCCTTAGATACGAACTGTGTAACATCAACTGTGTAATTTGTGTCTACATACTTAAGTGCGTAGTCAGCCTCAACTAAGAAAAGGTCAATCTTATCATCAGCTGCTGCAGTTGCCTGCTTATCAAGAGCCTTATCAAGAGTATCCTGATATGCGTTGTCTGTGTTGGCAACCTGTGTGAACTTAACAGTTACTTCACCGATCTTACCACCCTCAAGAGGCTTATCCTTGTTTGTTGGTGTGTAACCATCAACAAGTAACATTCTTGTTGCGAACTCATCGTTCCAGCACCAGATGTTTAAAACCTTGCCTGTAGAAGCGGCAGTTCCCTTGTTAGCGGCTGTTGTAGCACCGCTGTCTGTCTTTGGCGAGCATCCTGCGAACATTGATCCTGCCATTGCAAGAGCAAGAGCGCCTGAAGCAAGCTTCTTAAAATTTTTCATACGTTTTTCCTCCCTTTCTGTGGTTACTGTCTGCAACCACACATATGAAAATGTTTTTCGGATCGTCCGATCCGTTCCGTGAGGTAATAATACAACATATTGCCCAAAAAAGCAACTGTGGTTTTGACTATTTTCAACATTTTGCAACATTTTACCTAAAAAACGGTGGTAAAAAGACAAAAACAACCGTATTTTTGTGCAGATTGACGACAAAGTTGCCTTCGAAATCGTTTAAAGTCTGCCCGTTAACGGTTGTTTTTACCATAAATGTCTAATATTCGTCTGTTATTTCACGAGATTTGACCAACATGAACACCCTGTTGTAGATCATGACGGTTATGTTCACCAACACGGAAAAACCGAACATTGGCCACACAAAACCCACATACATGAGGACGTCCCAGAAGAGGTAGAAGAGCCCCAGGGGGATGATCCAGAGGAGCCAGATGAGCACTCCCCATCTGACATAGGTGACACCTAGGAGCACGCCGTTTTTCAGCTGGCTTACGATGTCGTTGTCGTATTTGGCGATGAGGCCGAAGTAGAATGTCAGAAAACACAGGGATATAAATGTCAAGCAGCCAAATCCTGCAAAGCCTAAAAACATGGTGACAAGCGAGGTGGCTTTGAGAGTCATGAGAATTCCAACCACTCCTATGGACAAAAGCGCGGCGCCTATGATCCAGCCGACGCATGCCTTCAGGAAGTTTTCCTTAAATGCTCCAAAGAAGGTGGAGAAGACCTTCACGTCCTCGTGTTTTCTGTATTCGTACATCACGGCATTCAGGGCGCTTAGCGATGCGCCTATGGTCACGATGGGGACGCTGCACAGCAAAAACAGAAGGTTTGCCACGATGAAGGTTCCGGCCCTGTTCATGAAGCGGTTGAAGGGGTGGTCTATGTCGAAGAAGCCGGGGGTGTGGCCCCCAGTTTTCTCCTTCTCCTCGGTTTCGGTTACATTAACATTTTCTACGTTCATTGCAGTTACAAATCCTCCCAACTATTACTTATAAGAAGCAAGCATGGCGTCTAAGAGCTCCGGATAGTAGATGTAGAGCGAATAGCGGTTAATCATGCCGAAGTTCTCGTCGCCTGCGTTAGTGCCTCCATTATCCCACAAAAAGCAGGAAATGCCAAGAGAAGATGCCTTGGAAGTGTAATCTGTTGCCCATGCAACTCTGTCCTCAAGGTTATTTTTGTTGGTGGCGCCGAATTCTCCGATGACCACGCCGTAGCCCTTAGCCACATAATTCTTATAGACAGTGTCCATGAAGTTAAGCTCGCTTACCTGGGAAGATGTCCACTTGTCAGTTCCGCCTGAATAGTTCATGGCGAAGTTATATGGAGTGTAAGCATGAATTGAGAGTATAAGACGCTCTGACGGGTCTGTCGGCATGTGGAAGCTCGAATACATAAGGCCTGGCGATGCGGCGTAGCCCGGAACCATGAGGTAGCGGGTCTCGTTGTAGCCGCCTGCGCTTCTTACGGTGTCCACGAAGACCTGGTTGTTGTTGCAGATAACGTCTATGGCCTCGTTGCCTGTGCTGTCTGATGAGCTAAACCACCACTCCTTAGAGGTGCCTGTGAGTCTGGGCTCATTCATGGACTCAAATATGAGTCGCTCGTCGTAGTCCTTAAACTGCTCGGCTATCTGGCTCCACAGAGTCTCGATGTACTTCGCGCCGTTTTCAGCATTTTCAGCTGATGGATAGTAGAAGTCGCAGTCGTGGTGGGAGTTAAGGATGACATAGAGGTCTGCGTCTATGGCGTAGTCCACAACCTCTGTCACGCGCGCCATCCACTCGGCATCCACGTTGTAATCACTGTCGCAGTGTTTGCCCCATGACACGGGAATTCTGATGGAGGTAAAGCCCGCCTCCTTCACGTAGTTGATGAGCTCGGGGGTGGTCACGGGCTGGCCCCAGGATGTCTCTGAGTTTAGGCCTGTGCCGCCGGTCGCGTCCAGGGTGTTTCCCAGGTTCCAGCCAAGCTTCAGGTTGGCGGCAAATGTAACGGCATTGTCGGCAATCGGAAGGGTGTCAGAAACCTCCTCGGTGGTTGTCTCAGGTGCCTCCTCGGTGGTCTGCGCCTCGGTCTGCGCCTGTGTTGTGGCCTCGGCAGTTGTCTGCGCCGCTGTTGTTTTTTCCGCCGTGGTCTGTGTGCTGTCAGTGCCCGCACATCCGCTAAGGGCCATGAGCGCCGCCACAGCAAGCGGCATCAATCTGTTTTTGTTTTTCATAAGATCCTCCTTAAACGTTTTACGTTTATTATGGATTAAAATTATCACAGCATAAATTGGATTGCAAATAAAGAAACCGTAAAAAAATAGAACAAAACGACCGTTTTTAGAATTTTGATATCGGAAAACTAAGGGATATGTCTGGCGCGCATATGTAGAGGGCTATTTTTTATAGAGGGTTTATTGGAAATTCTGCATTTACATGGTATTATAATATAGTAGTTTTGACAATTTTGCATATGACAGAGACAGAGGTGACTATGAAAACATTTACAAATATGGTGGACTATGTTAAGAGCGAGATGGCCACGTTTTCTGAGAAGCCCTTCTGCGAGGTGGACAGCGTGGTTTTAAGCTGGCTTGTGTATCTGCATTTTGAGCAGACGAAGGAGCTCACCGCCTCTTCGAAGGGGATGGATATAAGGCAGGCCTTCCACGCGGAGCGGTTTGACGACATGCTCGTAAATGTGTGGACGCCGAAGGAGACGATAGAGCTTCTTGGGGCGGTGGTCGCAAGCCCCAGGTTTAGGAATATTAAAATGTACTATTACAGGGAGGAGCTAGACGCCCAGAGCGGCACACAGTTTGGCGCGGTGGTGTATAAGCTTCTGCCGGACCTTGCGTACGTGGCTTTTCGCGGGACGGACTGGTCGATTGTGGGCTGGGAGGAGGATTTTAAGCTGGCGCTTAGCGGGCCCATACCAAGCCAGAAGCTGGCGCTTGACTATCTTCGCATGGTCGCTCCGAAGTTTAAGGGGCGCCTGATCATCGGTGGCCACTCCAAGGGAGGCAACTTAGCGGTCTACAGCGCAGCATTTTGCTCGCCAAAGCTTCAGAGCAGGATAGTAAACATCTATTCCCACGACGGACCGGGCTTCATGGAAAGCGAGCTTAAGAGCGCGGGATTTAAGAGAATTAAGGACAGGATATTAAAAACTGTGCCGCAGGATTCGTTCTTCGGGCTTATATTTAAGGAGGAGTGCGAATACAGGGTGGTGGACAGCAATGCATTTGCAGTAAACCAGCACAATCCCATGAGCTGGAGAGTCACAGACGGTGATTTTGCGCTGCAAAATGATGTCACGGGGGCAGCTAAGCTGCTTCGCGAGAAGATGAACACCTGGATTGACGGGCTTAGCCAGGAGGATAGAAAGAAATTCATCGACACGGTGTTCGGAATGCTCTACAAGACGGGGGTTAAGAGTTTTGACGAGCTGGCCGACGACCCGAAGAAGTACATTCCTATTGTAATGAAGACCATCGGAGAGATGGACAAGGAGACCCAGAAGTTCGTGACGCATCTTGTTAAACAGCTTATATTTGGCGGTAGAAAGGTCGACAAGAATCAGAAGGAATGGAAGGACAGTTTTCTGCACACGATTGCATAAGGACTAGAAAGTGATGTAAAAAAAGGCAAATTCTTGATGCAACAGCATCTTGTTAATAACGCGATTATGTAATAAAATATAATCATCTTATAACGGCCTTAGGCCACAAACCAGAAGGAGAGATTCTATGAGAGACATGAAGAAGTGTGCGAGCGCGTTTTTGGCGTTTGCCATGGTCGCATCCCTTGCAGGATGTGACTCGGGTTCTGATGAGAAGACCACCACGACGGCTAAGCAGGAGGAGACAACCGCATCAGCCGTGGCAGAGGAGTCAACTGCATCAGAAGAGACAACAGCTACCGAGGAGACAACTGCCACTGAGGAGACAACCGAGGCAGTTCCTGTGGACGGCAACTATATCGACCTTGCGTTGAATGTTTATTTTAACGACTCAGACCACAGCTACTACGCTAACGAGGAGGGCGCCTCTGTCAGAATCACAGAGGATGGACAGTACACAGTAGTATTTGACTGCGCTACAGACCTCTCAAGTAACGCGACAGATGCGGGCGTAAGCGCATTGGTAAACCTTACAGCTATCTATGTGAAGGATGCCGGAGTTGCATCAGGCAACCAGTCACCACTTAAGGCTGCCAATATTATGTATGACAAGATTGTCGTAGACGGCACAGAGCTTACAATCACCATGACAGAGCCCAAGTCAGCATTTAAGGCAAGCGGTGTGTTTGACACCAACGACCCGATAAACGGCTGGGACGGCTCATGCGTTCTTGAGGTATCTACAGACACAGCTAACCACGTGGCTAACTTCAGCACAGTTGAGAACCCTGCCAAGATCGAGCTCACATTTACACTTTCAGACATGAACTGGACAGGTGTTGAGGATAACACGGGCGACGACGTTGTCAGCGACAACACATATGTCAACACAGCGAAGTTCTCAGATATGGACTTCACAGATTACACAGCACTTGAGCTGTCAGTTCTCATGGGCAACGGTATCAACCTTGGAAACACCATGGAGGCTTATGGCCGTGCAACACTTGGAACCGGCGCTTCAGTTTCATCTTATGAGACATACTGGGGTCAGCCTGTGACAACAGCTGCCATGGTTCAGGGCATGAAGAACTGCGGTTTCGACAACATCCGTATCCCGATCGCATGGACCAACGCCATGGATTACGAGAATGGCGATTACACAATCAACGAGGAGTATATGGACAGAATCCAGGAGCTCGTTGACTACGCTATCGACGCTGAGATGTTCGTAATCATCAACGACCACTGGGATGGTGGCTGGTGGGCTAAGTTTGGTTCATCAGAGCAGGCAGATGTGGATGCAGCATTTGAAATGTACACACAGATGTGGCAGCAGATCTGCGAGAGATTCAAGGATTACAACGACATGCTCATATTCGAGTCAGCTAACGAGGAGTTTGGCGAGGGCTTAAACAACAATTCTATTTGGCCAACATCAGGTTATCTCTCAGCTGACGGTCTCTATGAGATGACCAACAAGATCAACCAGACATTTGTGGATGTTGTTCGCGCAAGCGGCGGCAACAACGACGACAGATTCCTTCTGATCGCCGGCTACAACACAGACATTGACAAGACATGCGATGATCGCTTCGTAATGCCTACAGATACAGCAAACAGCAAGTTATTCCTCTCTGTTCACTACTACACACCTTGGAATTACTGCGGTGTTGAAAAGGATTCAAGATGGGGACTTAAGTCTGAGTACGAATTCATCACAGAGCAGATTGCGAAGATGACTAAGTTCACAGATCAGGGCTACGGCATCATCATCGGCGAGTATGCAGCGCTTCCATATTGGGAGGACAACGAGCCACATTTAAAGAGCAACACATACGAGTTCACCAAGGCAGTGCTTGATATCTGCGATATCAACAACTTCGTTCCGGTTCTCTGGAGCTGTAACGACCTGTACAAGAAGGATACTCTTAACATGGCTTCAGACGAGCTCACTAAGCTCTACACATCAAGATGCTACGCCGAGGAGGTTGCAGCAGGTGATGGTTACTTAGACGCAGTCGCAGCATCTCTTGCAGATGACACAGCTAACGCTCTTGAGAAGTGGCCGGGCGTTGTTGAGGTTGAAAAGGGAACACCAATGGCATGGATCATGTGGAACGGCGGTGCCGGCACATACAGCGTTGGCGATACCTACAACCCTTCAGACAACACAGACGGCATCACAGCTACAGATGTTTTAGTTGAGGGCGCAGGCACATACACAGTAAGCCTTGATTTTGCAGGCGGAAACACAGGTCTTACATTCGCTGCACTTGCAATCAACTCAGCAGAGACTAAGTGGCCGGTCGGCATCATCGACATTAAGGAGATCTTAATCGACGGCGAGCCTGCAACACTTATCGCTAAGCCATACACAAGCTCAGACGATAAGATTACAACCAGAGTCAACCTTATCAATGATTGGGTAACTAAGATTCCGATGAATGCGAGAACAGTAGACGGCGATTTCACAGACTGCAGCGCAACCATCCTTGATAAGACAGCTCTTGTCGACATCAAGAACATCACAATCACATTTGAATTTATTGTTTTCGAGGAATAATTGATTTATAGTTTTCATAAGCGAAGGACCCCATGGCAAATGCCATGGGGTCCTTCATTGTGCGCCTCGCGGCACACTTGGGGTATGTATAAGCCAGGTTTTAGCCTGACTTTCAGGTCTATACAGGATATTTGCCGCTGAAGCATGCGGTGCATACGCCTAAGTCGCCGGTCATCCGGCTTAGGTCTTCGAGCTTCATGTAGCCTAAGGAGTCCGCGCCAATCTGCTTGCAGATCTCGTCCACGCTCAGGCGGTCGGCGATAAGCTGGGAGTTGTCGGGCACGTCCGTGCCGTAGTAGCAGGGGTATAAAAAGGGCGGTGAGGATATTCTGACGTGTACCTCCTTCGCGCCTGCCTTTCTAAGCATGTTTATAAGGTTTTTGATGGTTGTGCCGCGGACAATCGAATCGTCGGTCAGGACGATGCGCTTACCCCTGACGGCCTCCTCGATGACGCTCAGTTTTATGTGTACGGCGCTCACGCGCTGCTCCTGGGTGGGTTTTATAAATGTTCTGCCGACATAGCTGTTTTTGTGAAATACGTTGGCGTAGGGGATGCCGGAATAGTGGGCATAGCCGTAGGCTGCGGTCAGGCCGGAGTCGGGCACGCCGGCCACGATGTCTGCATCCACAGGGTAGGCTTTGGCGAGCGCCTCGCCGCCGCGGTATCTGGCGCCGTAGATTCCCACGCCGTCCATTTTCGAATCCAGTCTCGCAAAGTAAATGTATTCAAATATGCAGTGGGCGCATTTGCCGCCGCAAAGAGATGTGTCGGACTTGATGCCGTCCTTGGAGAGAGTAACGATCTCTCCCGGGCGTATGTCGCGGACGAACTCTGCGTCGACGCTGCTGAGCGCGCAGCTCTCGCTGGCTAAGACATATGCGCCGTCCTTGCGGCCCAAGCACAGTGGTTTTAAGCCAAATGGATCACGCATGGCCACGAGTTTCCTGGGGCTCATGATTATAACGGCGTAGCCGCCCTTTAAATGAGCGGAGGCGCGCTTGACAGCCTCCTCTATGGATGATGCCTCGGAGCGCTCCTTGGCGATAAGGCATGCTAAGACCTCGGAATCCGTGGTTCCACGAAAGACGCTTCCGTGATCAAATAGGTAGTGTCTTAGCTCCTCACAGTTTACGATATTGCCGTTGTGGACAAGCGCCAGCGTGCCCTTCAGATAGTAAAATGACAGCGGCTGGGCGTTGTTTAAGTTGCTCTCGCCGGTGGTTGAGTAGCGCACATGGCCGACGCCGATATTGCCGGTCAGCCTGTCTAACTCATGATGGCCGAAGACCTCGCTGACAAGCCCCATATCCTTATGGATGTCCAAGTTTCCTCTGGGGCCGTCCGTTTTGCAGACCGCAATTCCTGCGGATTCCTGACCCCTGTGCTGCAGAGCCATCAGACCATAGTATATCTCCTGCGCGACATTGACACCCGGCTCATGCCAGATGCCGAAAACACCGCACTCCTCATGTAACGAATCGTCAAACATTTTCATGGCATACCCCTAAATCTAAGTCTCGCGAATCGAAAAAGGGCGCTTCGACCCCTTGGTCGAAGCGCCCTTGCTTTCACAAAAGAAAATATATATTACCAAAAGGGATTAGTCAAGTAAAAATTCAGCCCCCGGGGTCATTTATGAGAATTCCCTGAAGAATTCCTCCACTGCCGCATAGTAGGCATCGTGGTCGACTAAGTCGCTCATACAGTGGTCGGCACCCTTGACGATGAGAAGCTTCTTCGGGGATGCGCAGGCCTCATAGTCCTCCATAGTCATCTCCATGGGCACGAAGCCGTCCGCGTCGCCGTGTATGAAGAGGATGGGCTTGGTCGCGCACTTCAGGGCTGTGAGAGCCGAAAAGCTACTCACGTCAACCCCTGTTCTTCGCCTGATCATGCGGATTACGCTGTCCACAAAGGGATGTGCGGGGAGATGTGCGCTGTTTTCACAGAAGTGTGAGAGCATCTTCACGGGGTCGGAAAAACCGCAGTCGGCGATTATGCCTGCAACCTCATCCGGCAGAGGTTTGCCGGCGGCCATCATGACCGTGGAAGCGCCCATGGAGCGGCCGTAAATGTAGATTGGCAGGCCGTCAGGCTTATTCTTTATAAGATAATCAACCCACACGGGAACGTCTAAATGTTCTGACACGCCAAAGCCCATGAAATCGCCCTCGCTGTTGCCCTGGCTTCTCTGTTCCACGAGCAAAATGTTGCAGTTTCTGTCCAACAGATTCCTAGAGGGAACGGCGAAATCGTAGTACCATTTGGCTCTCCAGCCGTGGAAACATATCACGGTGCGCTTTGCATTTGCGGCGGGGAAGTAGTGGCCGCGAAGCTTAAGCCCTTCAGGGTTTGTGATGTCAATCACCTCGTGCTCTGTCTCTAACAGCCACTTCTTGCCCGCAAGCACCTGATCTCTGTAGTCCGTGTTATCCGCGAAGCCGTCGTCCGGCGCCACAGGCTTGAATCTCGCGTTAAAGCCAAGCTTGAAAAAATAATCTATAACATAGTAGTACGCACCTGCAGCGCATGCCGCGGCGCCAAGACCTAAAATAACGGGCAGTTTTTTGCTCATATGAAACCTCCTTATATTCACGAAATGTAATTATAAATATTATAACATTGAGGCACGGGCAATTCAAATTAAAAAACTGGGAAGAATAATTGCACAATTGCCATTATTGGCAGTTTACAAAGAAGAGAAAAAACGATATATTAATATTGTATTGTTTCGTCGATATGATAGTGTAGGTTTATATTTTGACGATGAGGGGGTCTGGGGCGTTCCGGACTTATAAAACTATATAACGATTAAAGGAGAGAAAACTATGGGATTATTTGACAGCATCAAGAGTGCAATCAAATCAGACATCACAAGAGAAGTGAGAAACGGCGTGAACAAGATGGTTAACAACGCCGAGAAGGGTGTCAAGAACGCTATTGGCAAGGGCAAGAACCGCTCTGTCAAGTTCACATTTAACGATTATCCTAAGACACTGGCTGAGCTTCAGGCACTTCCTGAGGCTGACTTAAACACAGCATTTAAGACGACAGCGCTGGTGTGCATCACACTTATGAACTATGAGCAGAACCCTGAGGAGACCCTTAAAATGCTGGACTTCTTAAACGGACCGAACTCTGTTGAGGGTCACGAGAGACAGTTTATCAAGGAGTACTTAGGGCCGAAGATGTACAAGATCAGATCATTCTTCGAGGGCTCAACACCTGAGAACGACTACACACCTAACAAGCCATATGTGATCACAGTTAAGGAGAATCCATACTCCTTCGACAACGAGGACTGGGCTACACTGTGGGTTAAGAGCTCAGGCGCTGACAGCGACCGCCAGATTATCCTTCGCCGCAAGCCATCCACCAACCAGTGGTTCTACACGGAGATCCAGATACTTGGAGACATCAGAACTCCTGTGTCAGACAATCCATGGGCATAGGCGCAGCATTTCAAACATTATGATATAAGAAAACCGGAGGCAGATTAAATCGCCTCCGGTTTGTTGTTATTATTAACCTAAAACAATCTCAACGTCGTGTGAGCCGGCGCCCATTACAGGGATGATGCAGCCGTCTACGGCCTTACCGTCAACTGTCATGGACTTAACGCCCTTATTCACGTGAGCAGGGTTCTTGATGGTGATGTTGTATGTGCCACCGCGGAACTTCCTTGTCGCGGTGAAGCCATCCCATGCTGCCGGAATAGAAGGATCAACCTGTAATCCGTCGAAGTCTGGCTTGATGCCTAAGATGTACTGGCTGATTGCAACCATGTTCCATGCTGCTGTACCTGTAAGCCAAGAGTTCTTGCCCTGTCCGAAGTGATCGCCTGTCATGCCGATGTCGCTTCCGGCATCCTTGCCGCCGATCATCTGACCGTAAACATATGGCTCGGTCTTGTGGATGTCTGATGTCTCCTCTGTAAATGCAGGAGCAATCTTGGAATAGTACTCAAATGCCTTCTCGCCGCGGCCTGCGTAAGCCTCTGCACAGATGATCCATGCGTTGTTGTGCGTGAAGATGCCGGCATTTTCCTTATATCCGCCCGGATATGTGGAAATCTCACCGTACTGGATGTAGTACTTGGTGAATGCTGGGTTGTTGAGAACCAGACCGTACTGGGTGTTCAGGTACTTATCGATAGAGTTGAGAGTCTTGATGTCAGCGCCCTCGTCCTTACCGATCTCGCTCATTACCGCGAAGCCCTGTGGCTCGATGAAGATCTTGCCCTCCTCGCACTCCTTAGAGCCCATCTTCTCGCCGTTTGCGTCGTATGCGCGAAGGAACCAGTCTCCGTCAAATGCGCTGGCCATAACGTTCTTCTTCATCTTGTCGATCTCTGCCTGAGCAGCAGCAGCCTCGTCTGCGAGACCCTTGTGCTCTAAGATGCCTACGAAGTTAGGTCCGACATATGTGAAGAGTGTGGCAACCATTACAGACTCTGCAACCTTAGAGTAGCCGCCCTCTGCAGCAAACTTAGGGTTTGTGTATGTCTGGAAGCTCTCTCCAGGTGTGTCTGAGAAGCATGATAAGTTGATACAGTCGTTCCAGTCTGCGCGCATTGCAAGAGGAAGGCCGTGAGGACCTAAGTTGTTTACAATGTGGTAGAAGGAAGCCTTGAGATGCTCGAGCATGGTGGCTGCCTTAGACTCGTCGTTGTCGTAAGGAACCATCTCGTCGAGGATTGTCCAGTCGCCTGTCTCCTTGATGTATGAGCCAACTGAGAGGATCATCCACAGAGGATCGTCTGAGAAATCTCCGCCGATGTCTGAGTTACCCTTCTTGGTGAGTGGCTGATACTGGTGATAGCAGCCGCCGTCAGGAAGCTGTGTTGAAGCTAAATCGATGAGTCTCTCTCTTGCGCGGTCCGGAATCTGATGAACGAAGCCTAAGATATCCTGGTTTGAATCTCTGAAGCCCATTCCACGGCCGATGCCTGACTCGAAATATGATGCTGAACGCGACAGGTTGAAGGTTACCATACACTGGTACTGGTTCCAGATGTTTACCATTCTGTCAACCTTGTCGTCAGGTGTGTTGACATTTAAAATGCCGAGGAGGTTGTCCCATGTCTCGCGAAGCTCCTTAAGTCCTGCAGCTACCTTCTCAGGAGTGTTGTACTTCTCGATCATGGCGAGAGCCTTCTCCTTGTTGATGGTCTTGCCGTCAGCCTCGAACTTCTTATCTACAGGCATCTCAACATAGCCTAAGATAAATACGAGAGTCTTGGTCTGGCCTGGAGCCAGTGTGATCTTCTTGTAGTGTGAGGCGATTGGTGACCAACCGTCTGCGAAGGAGTTAGAAGCCTTACCCGCAACCACTGCCTGAGGATCGTTGAAGCCGTTGTAGAGACCGATGAATGCGTCGCGGTCTGTGTCGTAGCCGTCGATTTCATCGTTGACTGTGTAGAATGCGAAGTGGTTTCTTCTGTCGCGGTACTCAGTCTTGTGGTAGATTGTTGAGCCACAGATCTCAACACGTCCTGTTGAGAAGTTTCTCTGGAAGTTGGTGCAGTCGTCCTGCGCATCCCACAGACACCACTCCTCGAAGGAGAAGAAGTTAAATGTCTTGCTCTGTGATGACTCGTTGGTCAAAACAACCTGCTGAACCTCTCCGTCATAGTTCTGAGGAACGAAGAATGTAACCTCAGCTGCCAAACCGTTCTTCTTACCTGTGATTACGGTGTAGCCCATACCGTGGCGGCACTCATAGTAGTCAAGCTCTGTCTTGACAGGTGACCAGCCCGGGTTCCAGATTGTTCCGTTATCATTAATATAGAAATAACGTCCGCCCATATCGATTGGAACGTTGTTGTAGCGATAACGTGTGATTCGGCGAAGGCGAGCGTCCTTATAGAAGCTGTAGCCGCCGGCTGTGTTGGAAATTAATGAGAAAAATCCCTGTGTTCCAAGGTAGTTGATCCATGGATAAGGGGTTCTTGGAGATGTGATGACGTATTCACGCTTGGCGTCATCAAAATGACCAAATTTCATATAGACCCTCCTAAGTAATTATTGCGCCGTGGGATAATCCTGCGACACTTTGGCACTAGTATAGCAAACATTAAAATAAAAGTAAATCAAATATATGGGCTTTTCGTTACTAAAATAACTACGAAAATTTGTTAAAGGTGTCAAAAAAGCGACATTTATCTCCTAAGTGACTGCGCAGGACATAACTTAATAAACTGAAACTAAATAAAATAGAGGGAAATAAATGGAGGGAAATGCTACTAAAATAAAGGTTTATGGGTTGACAAGAATTTGTTTAGGGGGTATATTACGACACATAAAATAACGAACTGTTTCTGGCTAACGGGGGCCATTCACGGACGCACGTGGGTGGTTTTTTCTGTTTGGAGGCGGCGAGTTATTGATTGCATATTAATATAGGAGGAGATAATTATGAAGAAATTAATGGCAATCGGTTTATCAGCTGCTATGTGTGTAAGCATGTTTGCAGGATGCTCTAATTCATCTGACTCAAACGCCACAACAACGGCTAAGAGCGGAAACGAGGGCAGCACTTCTACAGCTCTTACAGGCACATTTAACTTAGGTCTTATCGGACCTCTTACAGGTGGCGCAGCCCTCTACGGCAACGCTGTAAAGAACGGCGCAGAGATCGCAGTTGAGGAGATTAACGCGCTCGGCGGAGTACAGTTTAAGCTCTTCGCTGAGGATGATGAGCACGATGCAGAGAAGTCTGTAAATGCTTACAACACCCTTATCGATCAGAAGGTACAGGCTATCAACGGTACCGTAACAACAAACCCATGTGTGGCAGTTGCCGCTGAGGCATACTCAGACAGAATGTTCATGCTCACTCCATCTGCTTCATCAACAGATGTAACAGCAAACAACGACAACGTGTTCCAGTTATGCTTCTCAGATCCTAACCAGGGTACAGCTTCAGCTCAGTACATCTCTGACAACAAGCTTGGCACCAAGATTGCGATCATCTACAACAACTCAGATGCATATTCAACAGGTATCTACACAACATTCAAGAATAAGGCTGCAGAGCTGAACCTTGAGATCGTGTCAACAACAACATTTACAGAGGATACACAGAACGACTTCTCTGTTCAGGTTGCAGACGCTCAGGCAGCAGGCGCTGACCTTGTGTTCCTTCCTATTTACTACACACCAGCCTCACTTATTCTTAAGCAGGCTAAGGATGCAGGCTATGCTCCTACATTCTTCGGCGTTGACGGTATGGACGGTATCCTCGACATCGAGGGCTTTGACAAGTCTTTAGCAGAGGGTCTTATCCTCTTAACACCATTCTCAGCTGACGCTACAGATGAGAGAACTGTAAGCTTCGTAACAAAGTACAAGGAGAAGTACGGCGATACTCCTTCACAGTTCGCAGCTGACGGCTACGATGTTGTTTACGCTTACTATGACGCTCTTACATTCTACGCTAACAAGAAGGGTAGCTATGACGTTACAGGCGTAAGCTATTCAGATCTTTGCGAGATTTTCATCTCTGTATTCACAGACAGCTCATTCTCTTCAAATGGTATCACAGGTAACGGAATGACATGGTCTACAGAGGGTGAGGTAACTAAGGCTCCTAAGGCTATGGTTATCAAGAACGGCGCTTACGCAGGTCTGTAATCACCCCCAAATACTAAGTTTTCTATCTGGCGGGGCTGTCTGTTGGCAGCCCCACTTTGCAATATTACCGCGAAAGAGAGGTTTACTTATGGCATTTATTCAGAACCTGATCAATGGAATTGGTCTTGGCAGCGTTTATGCTATAATTGCGCTCGGCTATACCATGGTATACGGTATCGCCAAAATGCTCAACTTTGCCCATGGTGACATCATCATGATCGGCGGATACGTGGCGTTCTGTACATACACATATCTGGGATGGCCTGTTGTCGCTGCGATTGTAGCGTCCATTATCATATGTACGCTTTTGGGCATCACCGTGGAGTTTTTAGCGTATAAGCCACTGAGAGGTGCCACAAGCTTAGCGGTTTTAATCACCGCCATCGGCGTTTCATACTTCCTGCAGAATATCGCGCTCATCATCTGGACGAGCAACACGAAGTCATTCCCTAACATGGTTTCCTTCATGCCGTCCGTAAGCATAGGCGATATCACGATCTCAGGAACAACCATCATAACGATATTTGCATGTATCCTTATCATGGTGGGTCTGACAACATTTACATCCAAGACGAAGCTCGGCAAGGCCATGAGAGCGGTCTCTGAGGACAGGGGCGCGGCAGAGCTCATGGGCATCAATGTAAATGTCACCATATCCCTCACATTTGCTATCGGCTCAGGACTGGCTGCCATCGCGGCAATCCTGTTCTTGTCAGCATATCCAACGCTTATTCCAACAACAGGCTCCATGCCAGGTATCAAAGCCTTCACCGCAGCGGTATTTGGCGGAATTGGCTCCATCCCGGGAGCGCTTATCGGAGGTATTCTCTTAGGCGTTATCGAGATCTTAGCCAAGGCGTATATATCAACACAGCTCTCAGACGCAATCGTGTTTGCGGTGCTTATAATAGTGCTCATCTTTAAGCCAACAGGACTTCTTGGCAAGAAGATCAGAGAGAAAGTGTAGGTGACGGTATGAAGAAAATGATTAACAAAAGTACAGTCACAAGTTTTATCAATTACGGAATAGTGATCGCGCTGTTTGCGGTGTTCCAGACGCTTAGCGCCACGGGCAACTTAAGCCGCCAGCTGACAGGTCTCTTGATTCCTATCTGCGCGTACGTCATCATGGCGCTTGCGCTCAACCTAGTGGTCGGCATCTCAGGAGAGCTTAGCCTGGGACATGCGGGCTTCATGAGCGTGGGAGCGTTCAGCGGCGTCATCACAGCGGCAGCGCTTCAAAACAGCGTTACCAACGACGTGGCAAGATTTGTCATCGCGGTGGTTGTTGCAGCCCTGATTGCGGCTATCGCAGGTCTTATAATCGGAATTCCGGTTCTCAGACTCAGGGGCGACTATCTTGCGATTGTAACCCTGGCATTTGGCGAGATCATCAAAAATGTCCTGACATGCCTCTACATCGGCGTGGATTCCAAGGGTCTTCACATAAGCGCTGTAAGCGAGGAGGCGCTCGGGCTTGAGGCCACGGGCAAAGCCATAGTCAAGGGTCCCATGGGCGCGGTTGGTATCATGAAGATATCCACATTTATATCGGGCATTATTCTGGTGCTCATAGCGCTTTTTGTAATTCAGAACCTAATCAACAGCCGCACGGGTCGCGCCATCAAAGCCATCCGTGACAACCGTATCGCCGCTGAGGCCTGCGGTTTAAATGTTGTAAAATACAAGCTCATCGCGTTTGTGACAAGCGCAGCCATCGCGGGAAGCGCCGGCGCACTCTACGCCATGAACTATTCGTCAATCACACCTAAGAAGTTTGATTTTAACACCTCCATTCTGGTGCTCGTCTTCGTGGTGCTTGGCGGTATCGGAAACCTGACGGGCTCCATCATCGCAGCCATCGTGCTTGTTGCGCTGCCTGAGCTTCTTCGAGAGTTCAGCGACTACAGAATGCTCGTGTATGCAGTGGTGCTCATCTTAGTCATGATCATCTCTAACAACCAGAAGACAAGAGCCTTCATCGGCAAAATCTTTGGCGTGTTTAAGAAGAAAAAGGAAGGGGAGGACAACTGATATGGCAAACAAAGAAGAAGTTAAGCTTGTTTCGGTTCCAAGCCCGAACCTTATCCCGGAGAGAGATGTGAACTCGTCTCCCATCCTCGAGGTTTCACATTTAGGAATTGACTTCGGCGGTCTGACAGCGGTTGAGGACTTCAACATGGCCATAGGGCGCACGGAGATCGGCGGACTTATCGGACCTAACGGCGCCGGCAAGACCACAATATTCAACCTTCTCACGAAGGTTTACCAGCCCACCAGAGGCACCATCATGTTGGACGGCTTAGACACCGCCAACATGAACACCATACAGGTCAACAAGGCGGGCATCGCCAGAACATTTCAGAACATAAGACTGTTTGACAAGCTTACCGTTGAGGAAAATGTCAAGATCGGCCTCCACAACCAGATGGGCTACTCTGCAGCGACCGGCGTTTTCCGACTTCCGAAATACTGGAAGACAGAGAAGGCCATGCACGAGAAGGCACTTGAGCTTCTGAGCATATTTAATATGCAGGACATGGCAAACTTCGCCGCAGGTTCACTTCCCTACGGCGCACAGAGAAGGCTGGAGATCGTGAGAGCGCTCGCCACCAACCCGAAGCTTCTCCTGCTTGACGAGCCGGCTGCCGGCATGAACCCTTCAGAGACCGCAGAGCTTATGGAAAACATCAGGAAGATCCGCGACGAATTCAAGATTGCGATCCTCTTAATCGAGCACGATATGAACTTAGTCATGGGAATCTGCGAGGCCATAGCCGTGTTAAACTTCGGCAAGGTTATCGCCAAGGGAACACCTACACAGATACAGAATAATCCTGCGGTTATCGAGGCTTACTTAGGTAAGCAGGCGCAGGAAGAGCTTAAGAAGGAGGTCTGACATGGGAGAGATACTTAAGGTTTCGGATCTTCACGTTTATTACGGCAACATTCACGCCATCAAGGGCGTATCATTTAATGTAAATGAGGGCGAGATCGTCACGCTTATCGGAGCCAACGGCGCCGGCAAGACGACCACCATGAACACAATAGCAGGACTCTTAAAGCCCCGCCAGGGAGAGATAGAGTTTGACGGAAGCAGCATCGTGGGAGTTCCGGCCCACAAGATGGTTTACAAGGGAATGGCTCTGTGCCCTGAGGGACGAAGAGTGTTCTTACAGCTGTCCGTCAAGGAAAACCTGGACATGGGCGCCTATTCAAGACCTGCTGCTGAGATTGAGGAGTCGCTCGAGAAGGTGTACGCGCATTTCCCGAGACTTAAGGAGAGATCCAAGCAGGTTGCGGGAACCCTCTCAGGCGGTGAGCAGCAGATGCTCGCCATGGGCCGAGCTCTCATGAGTAAGCCCAAGCTTCTCATGCTAGACGAGCCATCCATGGGTCTGGCGCCAATCCTCGTTGAGGAGATTTTTGAGATTATTAAGGAGCTTAACAAGGCCGGCACGACCATACTTTTGGTTGAGCAGAACGCCCGCATGGCGCTTAGCATCGCTGACAGAGGCTATGTTATAAGCACGGGCAATATTTCCCTCACGGGAACCGGTCAGGAGCTTCTCACAAACGACGACGTAAGGAAGGCTTACCTCGGAGGCTGATAATGAAGAGTAGAGTTAATATCTGCCTTATCGTTTTGGAGGTGGCTGTGGCGGCGGTTCTGATCGCCTGCCTGGTCATGTTTGGAAGGAATAAGGTGAATGATGAATTAACCCTGGCTGATATCAAAAAGGAACTGCTCTCGGACATGGATCTTGAGAGCAGTTTTCGCATATCGGACAGCTTAGGGCTTAAGAAGTATTACGCCCTCACGGCCACGGACTATGAGGACTTCCTCCTATATCTGCCCGCGTCAAACATGGACGCAAGCGAGCTTCTCATAATTGTGCTAAATGATGAGAGCCAGGCGACAGATGTGGTGGAGGCCTGCAGGGCCAGACTTATCCAGGAGAAGAGCGTGTTTGAAAACTACGGCGTGGACCAGATGGAGCTGTTAAACAGCGCAAAGCTCCTTCAGGCGGGCCGATATATCATGTTTGCAGTTTGTGCAAATGCGGATGATTTGGCGCAAGAGTTTGAGAAAATGGTGGGTAGTTCACAGGATTTATCCACAATAGAACGTGAGGAAACGGTGGATACTAACAAGTTATCCACTTTATCCACAGAAGAAACGACAATTGTGGATAATTCTGAGCCGGAAACACCACAGACATATGATGCGCATACACAGGAAATATTAGACGATGCCGGGTATTATTACAAATATTACTCGGCTGTTTCTTTAGTGTACAGCGTGAAGAGCGAAGTGTTTGACGCAGAGAAGTTTTTGCAGGTGTACGAGCAGATAGCAGGCGAAAGCCTTGAGGATTATTTTACGGATGAGCACTGGGGGATAAATGAGGGCGGCAACTCCTTAAACCTCTATGCCACTGAGAAGTTATATGTGAGCGGAAATATGGACAGCTATCTGTGGATGGCCAGAGCCATCCACGCTTTTAGCCTTATTCGCGACAGGCATGAGGGGGATGAGGAGTGGGATAACCCCGACTCCCTTAAGCCCCAGTTTCACTGCCACGTGCTGTATGCCGGCGCGGCCAAGACGCCCTGGAATATCGAGAGCTACCGCACGGAGACATCATTTATAAAGATTATGATGGCGAGGGGGAACCCGCAGCCGTCTGAATGATTAACTCTATGTATCTTGCAAAAACGCCTGTCCACGCCTTATTAAAGTGTATGCCGTCTGCGAGATAGCAGTTCTGGCGCACCATCCAGTAGGTGTCGATGTAGGTGACATCGGTGGACTCGCAGGCCTGCGACAGTCTGATGGAGAAGTACATAGCGCGGGTGAGGTCCGGTCTTGTGGCGCCAAATTCTTCGCTTGGCGGGAGCATGGAGCAGATGTAGACCTTCACATTTGGCAGGTATGACTTAAGCTTCGTCACCAGATCTAAGTAGGCGTAGGCGTAGTCTTCGTAGTCCTGCAGATTGTCGCCGTTTTGGAAGTGGTTGGCGTCATTTAGACCTGTGAAAAACACAACGTTTTTGGGATTGAACTGGGCGGCGGTCTGGATGACCTCGCCCAGTTGCGTTATATTGGCACCTCGGCTGTAGAAGACGTGGGCCTCGTCGAGATAGCCGTATTCGAGAAGCATCTGTGCCATGGAATCGCCTATGAATATGGTGTCGGACAGTGACGCGCGAAGGGTGGCAATCTCCTCAGTGCCCATGTCAGGAATCTCGCCGTCAAGCACCTCGCTGTAGCGGGAGATAAACTCCTCGATGATCTTAGAAGGGTCAACGGTTGTCTCCTCCTCGGTGGTCTCTGCCTCTACACTGCTCTCCTCCATGGGCTCAGTCTCAAACGGATATGCCCACTCGGTGGTGGTCTCGGGCTCGGTCTGCGCCTCAGTGGTCTCAGGAACAGTCACCTCGGGCTCGATTTCAGAGGGGTCCGGCACAGGGATGTCTGAGAATATGAGCCTTAGGGAGCCGTCCTCCATGAAGGTGTTCAGGTTATAGAAGAAGAGCACCTGGTCATAGTTTTTCTCAAGCATCAGCATGTTAATGTCGTCGTAGTAGTATCTGGGGTCAACTATGTCAATCTCAGAGTATTTGTCAAGAAGCAGGGGCAGGAAGCAGTTAAAGTAGGAATCCTTAAAAACCAGGAGTTTGCCTGCATCCGCCACGTCCGTCTTAATGTTTATTCTGGAGGCGTTGCCGCCTAAGAAAACCGTGTAGGGGTCGGCGCTGGTGGCATTCTCTCTCACAAAAACACTGTCGCTAACGCAGAGCGTGGACATATTGGTCACGGTGTATGAGACAAGTGGCGGATAGATAAGCGTCACGGCGTCCGGGGTTTTAACCTTAAAACCGCTCTTTTTGGCGAGGGAGCCCACAAAATCCGTGGTCACGGTCTCGCTTGTCACGTTGGTGGCGCTGTCCTTATCAAGCAGAGCGCACACCTCGTCCAAAACGCTATATGCCGCCTGGGTGGTCCAGTGGTGGTCCGTGCGGTAGTAGACCTGCGTGGAGGTGGTTTTAAGAGATGCAAGCTCATCATAGAGCCACAGAAAATCAACCCTGCCGCTTAGAAGCATATCTATGTATGTGGCGGTCTCGGTCTGGTCGTGGTTTATGGCAAATGCGGGCAGTTTATCGCTAAGGACCGACGAAGCATTTGGCACCAGGACGAAGGCGGTTTTGACCTTATAGTCCGCTGCAAATGCGTTGATGAGCCTGATGGTCTCCATAAGCTTATCGCCATCCGGCTCCTCGCTCTTCTCGATGAGATAGCCGTCCTTACCCCTGTAGACGCCCTGTGAATAGTCCCGTCCGAGGGCCTCAGAGTAGGCGATTCTAAGTGAAACGAAGCCGTCCCTTAGGGCCATCTGGTCTGAAACGTACTCCTCAAACTCCCTGGTAAACTGGCCAGATATGAGCCTTTCCCAGGTAAACTTAGGAAAAGCGGCGAGGCTTCTGTTTTCCGTCTCGCTTAACTCTCTGTCAGGCAGGGCGATGCACAGAATCGTGACAAGAAGCACCATGGCCGCAAATATATATGCAAATGTCTTATAAAACCTCTTGAGCTTAAGCTTTGAAGCGTCCGTAGCCATAGTGCCTCCCTTCTAGAATCTGAAATATAAAAATGGATTGTAGCTGTCGTAGACTATGCAGGCAACGCAGAGAATGAACAGCAAAATATTTACTACATATATGACAACAGGAGCGCGCCTTATGAGCACTCTCTTGACGGCGTAGACCTGCGGCAGACAGCAGATCACGGCGATAATAAGGGTAGGAAGCGCGGTCCTTACATAGTAGAAGCCGGCGCTGTCCATAAAGCCGTGCAGGAAGAACATGGAGCCAATGTAGCTAAACAGCTCCCCGCTGTCTGTAAACGCAAAAATCACCCAGCCAAATACCACCACGAGCAGGGTGTATATATGACCTAGAATCCTGTGAGCGCTCAGATAATCCTTAAGGATGTACTTCTCGGCAATCAAAAATACAGCGTAGTAGAGGCCCCAGAACAGGAAGTTAAGCCCTGCTCCGTGCCACAGACCTGTGAGCATCCAGACGATGAGCAGGTTAAGGATGTGGCGGGATTTGCCGGCGCGGTTGCCGCCAAGGGGGATGTAGACATATTCCCTGAACCACCCCGAGAGCGATATGTGCCAGCGGCGCCAGAACTCTGTGATGCTTGCGCTTACGTAGGGGTGGTCGAAGTTTTTGTTGAACTTAAAGCCTAGCATGTAGCCCAGTCCTATGGCCATGTCTGAGTAGCCGGAAAAATCAAAATACAGCTGGAGGCTGTAGAGCACGGCGCCAAGCCATGCGCTAAGCCATGAGATGTTGCCAAGCGCACAGATCTGTGAAAACACCTCGCCAAGGGCGTTTGCGAGCAGAACCTTCTTGGCCAGACCTGTGATGAAAAACTCGGCGCCCTGACCAAATATCGCCGGGCTTAGGCGTCTCCTTCTAAGCTGTTTTTCGATATCCGCATATCGCACAATCGGGCCCGCGATAAGCTGCGGAAACATGGAGATGTAGAGAGAAAAATCAAACAGGTTCCTCTGTGCGCGGACCTTGCCTCTGTATACATCCGCGGTGTAGCTTAGAGTCTGGAAGGTGTAGAAGCTTATTCCTATAGGAAGGGACAGTCCGCGAATGGTTAAATCGCTTCCCACAATCAGGCCGAGACCCGACAGGAACATATTGATATATTTAAAATAGAAAAGAATTGACAGGTTAAAGATTACATTTAGGATAAAGTGCGTTTTTAGAAGGCCGTCTGAAAGCCCCTGGTTTTTGCCCCTCTCAAGGAGAATGGCCCAGACATAGTTGACCACGCAGGAAAATACCATCAGAAGAACATAGACGGGCTCTCCCCAGGCGTAGAATATAAGGCTTGCAAACAGCAGAATTATATTCTTCATCCGCCAGGGCACAGCTAAGTAGAGTATCATCACTGCCGGCAGATAGTAAAACAGAAATGTGATGCTGGAAAAAACCATGGCGGACTCCTTTCGAAAAAATCACGCACATTATACTACATGAAACCAAAGTTTAAAAGGGGGTGATTTTAGGAGGATATGCGCTTTTTGGAAGGCTATTTCCAAAATGCACACAAAAATATGGCATTTGGTTTGTGCAAATATTGCAAAAACAATTAAATATTGTCCTATTGGTACATTTTGCACAGAGCAATTTCGCTGTAAAATAGGAACAGGAGGACAAATATGGCAACTAACGGATTAACTAACAAGGATAAGAAGATAATAGGTGATAATGTGTCGCGTGTCAGAAACAAACTGAAGCTCACACAGACACAGGTCGGAGAGGTGCTGGGGTTTGAGAGTGCCTCTTATATAAGCAGGATTGAAACAGGCCGGAAGGGGGTTAATCTGTATTCCCTTCTGACCATGGCAAAAACATTTGACATGACAGTGGACGGCCTGATAAGGGGCTGCAGTCTGGAAAGTGACTGCAGCAGGCGATACAGCCGCTTAGCGGACATAGCGGAGGGGCTAAGCGACGGGGAGTTTGAGCTGTTTGTGGACTATGGGCTGTATCTGCTGCAGCTGCACGAAAAGGCCTCTGCCTACGCTCCTATCAGGGAGGCGAGACCTACTCCCCGCATCCTGACGCCAGCAGGTGTTCGCCGATATATTGACAACAAGAGCATCATGATAGACGAGAGGTATGTCAGCGAAAATATCACGTTCAATCAGGGCGGCACAAAACGGCGGTTTTCCGAGAGAGAGGATTACACAGACGACACAAGATGACAACAGATATTGACGGATAGTCACGTGACTCCCGGCGCAAAAAGCGCCGGGAGTTTGTATTTTTCCTCCTTTTGGGCTCTAATGTATGTTTTGGGTTGATATTAAAACTGAAATGAATTATAATATTACGGATTATATGTTTAGAGGTGTAAAACCTCAAGGAGGATTTAAGCATGGATAAGAAACCTTATTATATAACTACGGCGATCGCCTACACATCGGGCAAGCCGCATATCGGAAACACCTATGAGATCGTGCTTGCGGACAGCATTGCCCGCTACAAGAGAGCTCAGGGGTATGATGTGTACTTCCAGACAGGAACTGACGAGCACGGCCAGAAGATAGAGGAGAAGGCCAAGCTCTATGAGCAGAGCCCTAAGGAGTATGTCGACGGCATCAGCACCACAATCAAGGGCATCTGGGACCTGATGAACACCTCCTACGACCGCTTCATAAGAACAACCGACGAGGACCATGTGGCTCAGATTCAGAAGATTGTCAAGAAGTTCTACGATCAGGGCGACATTTATAAGAGCGAATATGAGGGAATGTACTGTACTCCGTGCGAGAGCTTCTGGACAGCCAGCCAGTTGGTAAACGGCAAGTGCCCGGACTGCGGCAGAGAGGTTAAGCCCGCCAAGGAGGAGGCATACTTCTTCAAGATGAGCAAGTACGCCCCGAAGCTTATCGAGCACATCAACACACATCCTGAGTTCATTCAGCCCGTTGCCAGAAAGAACGAGATGATGAACAACTTCCTCCTTCCGGGACTTCAGGATCTGTGTATCTCAAGAACATCATTTAAGTGGGGAATTCCGGTCACATTTGACCCTAAGCATGTGGTTTATGTGTGGCTTGACGCCCTCTCAAACTATATCACGGGTCTGGGCTACGACGCGGACGGAAACCACGGCGACCTCTACAAGAAGTACTGGCCGGCCGACCTTCACCTTATCGGCAAGGACATCATCCGCTTCCATACCATCTACTGGCCAATCTTCCTCATGGCGCTTGGCGAGCCGCTTCCTAAGCAGGTATTTGGCCATCCATGGCTGTTACAGGGCGGCGAGAAGATGAGCAAGAGCCGCGGCAATGTCATCTATGCGGACGATCTGGTAAACCTCTTCGGCGTTGACGCCGTGAGATATTTCGTGCTCCACGAGATGCCTTTTGACAACGACGGCGTGATCACCTGGGATCTGATGGTTGAGAGAACCAACTCAGATCTTGCAAACACTCTGGGAAATCTTGTAAACAGAACCATCTCCATGACGAATAAGTACTTCGCCGGAGTGGTTGAGAGCACAGGCGTCACAGAGGATGTGGACGCGGACTTAAAGAGCGTGGTTACAGGCACAGTCGCACGCGTAAATGCCAAGATGGACGACTTAAGAGTTGCCGACGCCATAAGCGAAATATTTACACTGTTTAAGAGATGCAACAAATACATCGACGAGACCATGCCGTGGGCTCTGGCTAAGGACGAGGCAAAGAGCGACAGGCTTAAGGAGGTTTTATATAACCTCACAGAGGCTATAACCATCGGCGCGAGCCTCTTAGAGAGCTTCTTACCTGAGACCGCCGAGAAGATCGTCAAGATGTTAAACACACAGATCAGAGAGCTTGACAGCCTCGACAAGTTCGGACTCTACAAGAGCGGCACTGTTGTGACAGACGCTCCCGAGATACTGTTTGCGAGAATTGATATCAAGGACATCATGCCTAAGGTTGAGGCCATCCAGGCCGCCCAGAGGGCAGAGTACGAGGAGGAGCAGAGAAGAGCCGGCGTGACAGTGGAGGCTCCTAAGAAGGAGGCAGCTCCTGACGTGCATGTGGATATGAAGGAGGAGATCGAATACGACGATTTTGGCAAAATGCAGTTCGTTGTGGGAGAGATCGTCTCATGCGAGGAGGTCAAGAAGAGCAAGAAGCTGCTCTGCTCACAGGTAAAGATTGGCGACACAACGAAGCAGATCGTCTCAGGAATTAAGGCCTGGTACAAGCCCGAGGAGATGGTGGGCAAGAAGGTTATGGTTTTGCTTAACCTAAAGCCTGCTACCCTTGCAGGAGTTGTTTCAGAGGGCATGATACTGTGCGCATCTGACGCAGAGGGTAACCTGTGCATCATGAGCCCTGAGAAGGATATGCCAAGCGGCTCAGCTATTTCTTAATATTTGGGACCCGGCGGGTCCCATAAACATTTACAAACCCTATGATAACAAGTGAGGAATTATAGTGGAGATTATTATTATCGGATGCGGCAAGGTCGGTCAGACGCTGGCCAAAATGCTGGTCAAGGAGAAGCACAATGTGACCATAATCGATAAGGTGGCGGAGAGACTCGCGGGCCTTGAGGACGATGTGGACGCCATCAGACTTCTCGGAAACGGCTCTTCCATCAGCACACAGAAGGAGGCAGGAGTCGAGAGCGCGGACATATTGATAGCGGTCACGGGCTCAGATGAACTTAACCTCTTGTGCTGCGTCATCGCGAAGAAGGCCGGCAGATGCCAGACCATCGCAAGAGTAAGGGATCCAATATACAACGAGGAGTTAGGCTTTATCAGGGAGCAGATGGGCATATCCATGATCATCAACCCTGAGCTTGCAGCCGCGAGGGAGATCAGCGATATCCTGCGCTTCCCATCGGCCATAGAGATCGAGCAGTTTGCAGGCGGAAGAGTTGAGCTTCTCAAGTTTAAGCTTCTTCCGGAGTTTAACTTAGACGGCGTGTCTGTCATGAACATGCACACGAAGGTCAAGGCAAACATCCTGATCGCGGGAGTTGAGCGAGGCGACGAGGTCTTCATCCCCGACGGAGCATTTATACTTAGAAACGGCGATATTATATCTATTCTGGCGTCCCAGGCAAACTCTGAGGAGTTCTTCAGAGCCATAGGCCTAAAGACCAATAAGGTCAGGGACAGCTTGATCATCGGCGGCGGAACCATCGCCCAGTATCTTGGAAATATTCTCGACGACATGAACATAAGCGTCAAGATCATCGAGAAGGATAAGGCCAAGTGCGAGTACCTGTGCGAGCAGGTGCCGGGTGCCACCATCATACACGGCGACGGCACGGACAGAGGTGTGCTCTTAGAGGAGGGACTAAGCGAGGTTCAGTCCTTAGTCGCCCTCACAAATGTGGACGAGGAGAATATTATCCTGAGCCTCATCGCCCATGAGAGCGCTGCAAACACCAAGGCGGTGGTCAAGATAAACCGTCTGGAGTTCCACTCCATGTTAAACAAGCTCGATGTGGGAAGTGTGATCTATCCCAAATACATCACGGCTGACCATATTTTGCAGTTTGTGCGAGCCCTCGGCAACAGCATAGGAAGCAATGTCGAGAGACTCTACCATATCATGAACAACAAGGCGGAGGCGCTTCAGTTCACCGTCAAGGAGGAGTCTGAGGTCACGGGCAAGGCCCTCATGCAGCTGACTCTGAAGAAGAATCTTCTCATCGGCGTCATCGTCCATCAGGGCAAGGTCATGATCCCAAGAGGTCACGACATGATCATGAAGGGCGACACCGTAATCGTGGTTACGACGCAGGAGGAGCTCAATGATATTAGGGATATACTGAGGTAAGGTATGAATTTTTCCGTAATAAGATATGTCTGCGGCTGGATGCTCTTAGTTGTGGCGGCCTTCATGGCGCTTCCGGGGTTAGTCGCGATATATTTTCACGAGGAGGCAGGCTTTGCGCTTTTGTGGACCATTCTGGCAAGCTTGGCTGTGGGCGGTCTTCTCATAATCAAAAAACCGAAGAATAAGGTGTTCTACAGCTCAGAGGGTTATGTGACGGTTGCCTTAAGCTGGCTCATCATAAGCGCGGTGGGAGCGCTCCCGTTTTTTATAAGTGGCTGCATCCCAAACTATATCGATGCTTTTTTTGAGACTGTCTCAGGATTTACCACCACGGGAGCGAGCATCCTAAGCGATGTGGAGGCGCTCCCCAAATGCATGCTCTTCTGGCGAAGCCTGACACACTGGATAGGTGGTATGGGAGTTTTAGTATTCATCCTCTGCCTTCTGCCCATGACAGGCGGCTCAAACATGAATATCATGAAGGCGGAGAGCCCGGGCCCTTCAGTCAGCCGACTGGTGCCGAAGGTTCAGTCCACCGCCAAGATACTCTACAGCATCTATTTGGCCCTTACGGTAATAGAGTTTTTGATACTTGCTCTAAGCCGCATGCCCCTGTTTGACGCCTGCACCATAACATTTGGAACGGCGGGAACCGGAGGCTTCGGAATATTAAACAGCAGTATCGGAAGCTACACGGCGTTCCAGCAGGGTGTGATCACGGTTTTCATGCTGCTTTTTGGCGTGAATTTTAACATTTACTTTTTGATAATCACGGGCAAGATCGCACAGGCGCTAAAAAGCGAGGAGCTTCGCGCCTACGCAGTCATAGTTGTCATGGCCATCGCCATGATAACCGCAAACAGCCTGGAAATGTTTAAAAATGTCTACGAGGCGTTCCACCACTCAGCATTTACGGTGGCGTCCATCATAACCACCACGGGATTTGCCACGGTGGATTTTGACACCTGGCCGGTTTTATCAAGAACCATTCTCGTGTTGCTTATGTTTATCGGCGCCTGCGCGGGAAGCACGGGCGGCGGACTGAAGGTTTCGAGAATGCTGCTTCTTGCGAAGACCGCGAGGAAGGAGATTAAGCACTCCCTCCACCCCAAGATCGTCTGGAAGGTCAAGATGGACGGCAAGGTAGTGGAGCACGATGTGGAGCGAAGCCTCAACACATATATGGTAATCTACACGATGATTTTTGTGGCATCGCTGCTGGTCATCAGCGTGGAAAACTATGATATAATCACGAATTTTACGGCGGTTGCCGCGACAATCAACAATATTGGTCCGGGACTGTCGCTGGTAGGACCTACGGCTAACTACGGTTTCTACGGATGGCTCTCCAAGCTGGTTTTGTGTTTTGACATGCTGGTCGGACGTCTGGAGATATTCCCGATACTTCTGCTGTTCGTTCCGGGCACCTGGAAGAGGTTTTAAATGATATTTGACACACATGCTCACTACGACGATGAGCAGTTTAATGAGGACCGCGACGAGCTGATTGGCGCCATCCACGAGGGCGGAGTCGGAAGGATTGTCGACATCTGCGCCAACGCCGACAGCTACCGCGCAGTTTTGGAGCTGGCCCACAGATACCCCTTCATCTATGCGGCGGTAGGAGTCCACCCCGACGATGTGGGCAAGCTTGACGAGGCTTATTTTTCACAGATTGAGAGGGCTGCATGCGATGACAAATGTGTGGCCATAGGAGAGATTGGGCTCGACTACCACTGGATGGTTTCCCCTAAGGAGGTGCAGCAGGAGTGGTTCAGGCGCCAGATTGACCTGGCAAGAAGGCTTAAAAAACCCTTCGTAATCCACAGCCGGGACGCAGCGGCCGACACGCTAAGCGTGGTTAAGGACGAGAAGTCATGGGAGATAGGGGGCGTCATGCACTGCTTCTCCTACGAGGTGGAGATGGCCAGGGAGTATTTAAACATGGGCTTTTTCCTGGGAGTTGGCGGCGTGGTAACCTACAAAAACGGCCGCAAATTAAAGGAAGTGGTCACATACGCCCCCATCGAGCAGATACTTGTGGAGACGGACTGCCCGTATTTATCCCCCACACCCCACAGGGGCGAGAGGAATAACTCCTCATATATTAAATACGTCATCGAGGAGATCGCAAGACTTAAAAACATGGAGAGTGTGGCAGTGGAGGAGATAACGTATCAGAACGCCTGCAGGTTCTATAATCTGTCAGATTCATGACATCAGGCAGTGATAATAACGGAGATTATATGGATTTAGAGAAAATGCTTGTAAATCCGAAGGTTACCGCCCAGGTCCTTCAAAAATACGATTTTAAATTCGCCAAGAAGTTCGGACAGAATTTCCTGATTGACGCCCACGTCATAGGCAAGATCATCCAGAGCGCAGACATCACGAAGGAGGACTGCGTTTTGGAGATTGGGCCCGGCATCGGAACGCTCACGCAGTTTTTGGCGGAGGCGGCCGGGAGAGTGATCTCGGTGGAGATAGATAATAAGCTGATCCCCATACTTGAGGACACGCTGAGCGCATATGACAACGTCACGGTGATTAACGACGACATCATGAAGGTGGACATAGGGGCGCTTGTGAGGGAATATAACGGCGGCAGACCTGTGAAGGTCGTGGCCAATCTCCCCTACTATATAACAACCCCCATCATCATGAACCTTCTCGAGAAGCATGTGCCGCTTGATTCCATCACGGTCATGGTCCAAAAGGAGGTGGCTCTCAGAATGCAGGCGGGGCCCGGCAGCAAGGACTACGGCGCCTTAAGCATGGCTGTACAGTACTACACAGAGCCCTATCTTGCGGCAAATGTTCCACAGAACTGTTTTATGCCGAGGCCTGCGGTGGATTCGGCGGTCATCAGACTTAAGCTCTACGAGAAGCCCTCTGTGGAGGTTAGGGACGAGAAGCTCATGTTTAAGCTTATAAGAGCATCATTTGCACAGAGAAGAAAAACACTGGTAAACGGCGTGAGTAACTCCCCGGAGCTTGCATTTTCCAAGGAGGAGGTCGCAGATGCGCTTAAGCAGATGGGCTTAAGCGAGAGTGTCAGAGGCGAGACATTTAATCTGGAGCAGTTTGCCAGACTATCAGATATTTTGGGAGATATGTAGTTGAAGCTTACAAAACAGGAAAAATACGAGCTTCGTCAGAAGCGCAGGCTTGAAAAGGAGGAGGCCATGAAGGCCGCCCGGGAAGAGCAGCAGGCCCTGCAGAACAAGCTCGATGAGAAGTATATGAAGGAGGCGCTTCGCCAGGCCGTGAAGGCCGAGAAGCTGGGCGAGGTCCCAATAGGCTGCGTCATAGTCTACGAGGGCAGGATTATCGCCAGAGGCTACAACAGGCGAAACACCGACAAGAGCACCCTAAGCCACGCTGAGGTGACCGCCATCAGGAGGGCGTCTAAGAAGCTTGGGGACTGGAGGCTTGAGGGCTGCACGCTCTATGTGACGCTTGAGCCCTGCCAGATGTGTGCGGGCGCCATAGTGCAGGCCAGGGTGACCAGAGTGGTCATGGGATGCATGAATTCGAAGGCCGGATGCGGCGGAAGCATCCTCAACATATTACAAATGAAGCAGTTTAACCACCAGGTGGATGTGACCCGCGGAGTGCTTGAAGAGCGCTGCAGCACCCAGTTGACAGCATTTTTTGAAAAACTTCGCAAAAGTAGAGTATAAATTACATATTTTTCGTGTGAAAAACACTATTTTTTTTGTAAAATGTGTGTTATAATTTCGCTAATAGGGTTTACTCGTCAAAAATTTACATCCAGGGGTGGATGACGGAGGTTTTTTATGGAAGAGAAGGTTCTCAGCAAGGAAGAGAAGAGACGAGAAGAGATACGTGAGGCGGCAAGAGCGAAGGCTAAGGCTGTTCACGATGAATATGAAGAGAGAATAGAGGAGCTTAAGCAGAGGAGAGTGCTCGTTGACCGCGAGTGCGGCGCTCAGGTTAAGGCCAGCAACGACGCAGTTACGGAGAATAACGCAGAGATTCTTCGTCTTAACACGCTGCTTACGAAGGCTGCCGATAAGGAGATCAAGCTCACATTTAAGGAGAAGGCTGACGCCAAGAAGGAGCTGAAGGAGAGAAGATCCAACCAGGAGATGCTCATGTACGAGGCGTTCGACCTTCAGGACGAATATAAGCAGGTAATGCAGCAGATCACCGACGAGATTAAGGCTCTAAGAAACGAGCAGAGCGAGAAGGAGATCAGGGCCAGGTATTCCGGACAGTACCTTAAGATGACTATTGAGAATGTACTTCGCATGGCCATTAAGCCATATACACACAACGACATTGTGAACAATCACAGTGAGCTCAGGCGTGTGGATAAGCAGAAGATTGACATCGTTCTCTCACAGATGATCAAGAACGGCGAGGTCATCGAGGAAGAGAATGACAGAGGCGAGAAGACATATACCATCGTTAAGGCTGAAG
Source organism: Lachnospiraceae bacterium (assembly GCA_024699325.1). Classification (GTDB taxonomy): domain Bacteria; phylum Bacillota; class Clostridia; order Lachnospirales; family Lachnospiraceae; genus UBA4292. The sequence continues at coordinate 56,301 of JAILPS010000054.1, forward strand.
AGACGGAGCAGGAGTAAGCTATAGATTGACCGATCAGTGCTGCCGAGGATTTCGGCAGCACTTAATTTTTGCAACTGCGCTTAGGCGCGAGCTGACCGTCAGGCCTGACAGGTCTGAAACAGGAGGTAGTTATGGAACAGAAGGAAGTATCACAGGCGGTTATAAGCAGACTTCCGAGATATTACAGGTATTTAGGTGAACTTAAGGACGAGGGTGTGGAGCGCATATCCTCCAACGAGCTGAGCGAGCGCATGAGCGTGACCTCTTCACAGATCAGGCAGGATCTAAACCACTTCGGCGGTTTTGGCCAGCAGGGCTACGGCTATCACGTGGAGACGCTCTACAGGGAGATTGGCCACATATTAGGGCTTGATAAGACCCACAACATGATCGGTATCGGTGCCGGAAATCTAGGCCAGGCGCTTGCCAATTACGCTAATTTTGAAAAGAGAGGCTTCAGAATCTGTGCCCTTTTTGACAAGAATCCAGCCCTTGTGGGAACGAAAACCGTGAGAGGCATAGAGATATTTTCTATCGACGATCTTGAGGATTACATGAAGGATCACGATATCGAGATCGCGGTTATGACCATTCCCAAAACCAGCTCAGAGGGCGTATCTGCCAGACTCTGTGCATGCGGAATTAAGGCGATCTGGAACTTCTCACACACAGATCTTGACGTGCCCGAGGGCATCGTGGTTGAAAATGTTCACCTGTCCGAGAGCCTTATGAAGCTCAGCTATGCGATGGAAGGTAAGAAGTGATGAAGGAATGTTTGACAGCCGGGGAGGCGAAGCTGCTTGATAAGCAGACAATAGAGTTTGGAACAGACGAACTTGAGCTCATGGAGAGAGCTGCCCGCGGCGTCGAGAATAGAATCACAGGACTGTTTGAGCAGTCCTCAAAAATAGTGCTCCTCTGCGGTATGGGAAACAACGGTGGGGACGCTCTGGCCGTGGCGAGAATGCTTAATGACAGGGATTACCCTGTCACGGTGGTGCTCGCAGGCGACGAAGAGCGCGCCAGCGCTTCCTGGAAGTGGCAGAAGGAGCATTTGTGCGTCTATAGGGAACTGAGGGCTGTGGACACTGTCTCAGATGATGTGAGACTTGCCATAGCAGAGGCCGACGCGGTGGTGGACGGACTGTTTGGCATAGGTCTTAGCCGCGATGTGTCGGGCGTATATGAAGAGCTCATAGATATTGTAAATGCTTCCTCTGCCCATGTGATAGCCGTCGACATAGCGTCAGGAATTAACGCTGACACGGGCCAGATTATGAAGAGCGCAATCCGCGCGGATGAGACCGTGACATTTGGCTGCAAGAAGGTGGGCCATGTCCTTCACCCCGGGCGCGCATACTCTGGGGAAGTCCATGTCTGCGATATAGGATTTATCACCCCGCAGAGGGCGGGAATAGAAAACTGCGCCATGGTTTTGGATGAGCAGTGTCTGAGCGCGCTTCCCGACAGAAACACCTCCGGCAACAAGGGAACATTTGGCAAGGTTTACATAAGAGCCGGGAGCGCGGGAATGGCCGGCGCGGCGCTTCTATGCGGCGAGGCGGCATATAGAACCGGCGTGGGACTTGTGTATCTGTCAAGCCCTGAGGAGAACAGGGTTATCATTCAGCTTGGGCTTCCCGAGGCGGTTTATAAGGGGGACTCAAGCGACTATCTGACGCTTAGAACCGTGGACGCGGCGCTTATAGGCCCGGGGCTTACCACAGGTGACAATGCGGTGGCGGAGCTTAAGCGTCTTTTGGGAGCGGTCTACATCCCCATGGTGCTTGACGCGGACGCTCTAAACATCATCAGTCTCCACGACGACGTTGCGCTTCAGGTCAAGAATTATCCGGCGCCTAAGATACTCACGCCTCACGCGGGCGAGATGGGAAGGCTTCTTCACAGGACGACTTCGAAGGTGAAGGAGGACATGGTGGCATCAGCTAAGGAGGCCGCGAGAATCTACGGCGCGGTGGTGGTGCTTAAGGATGCCTCAACTGTCATAACGGACGGCAATGCTGTCAGAATCTGCGACGCGGGAAGCGACGGCGCGGGCTGCGGCGGAAGCGGCGACGTGCTAAGCGGCATAATCGCGGGACTTATAGCGGGGGGATGCAGCGCATTTGACGCGGCTGTCATGGGCGTGTATATTCATGACAGGGCAGGTTTTATTGCCTCAGAGAAGCTGGGGCCAAGGTTCATGCTCTCAAGAGACATAATAGACTGCATGAAAGAGGTGCTTAGATGAACACATATCACAGAGTCTGGGCCGACATAGACTTAGACGCTATTAGGGACAATGTTATAAACCAGAGGGCCAATATAGAGAAGAAGGGCGGGAGCGCGAAGCTGTGCGCGGTGATTAAGGCCGACGGCTACGGCCACGGCGCAGTGCCCATAGCAAGAGCCATAGACGATTTAGTGTGGGGCTACGCGGTTGCCTGCGTGGGCGAGGCCGTAACCCTCCGGGAAAATGGCATAGACAAGCCCATTCTGGTGCTGGGCTATGTGGACGAGGCAGAGTTTTACGACTGCATTAGATACGGCATCAGGATTTCTCTCTACGAGAAGTCCATAGCTGACGCCCTCGTCCAGGCTGTAAGGCGCTACAGGATTGAGACAGGCAACTACACTGTCAAAGCCATCGCCCACGTGAAGGTTGACACAGGCATGGGGCGCATAGGTTTTCTGACCTGCACAGAGGAAGTGTTTGGGCAGTCCGTGGAGGAGATTAGCGGGATATGCAAGTATCCGGAGATAGATTTTGAAGGGTGCTTTATGCATTTTTCCAAATGTGACGAGGCGGACAAGACATTTGCAGACCTGCAGTACAACCGCTTTAAGCGAATGATTGAGGCGTTAGCTGACAGGGGTGTGGAGTTTAGGATACGCCACTGCGACAACTCCGCGGGAATAATCGACAGGCCTAACTGGCACATGGACATGGTGAGAATGGGCATCTCGCTCTACGGCTTATATCCCTCAGAGGAGGTGGATAAGCTGGCGGTTTATCTTAGGCCAGCCATGTCGATTAAGAGCCAGATCGTGTTTTTAAAGGAGCTTCCGGAGGGCGTTCCCATAAGCTACGGGGGAACATTTGTGACACAGAGAGTGACGAAGGTTGCGACCGTCCCTGTGGGATATGCTGACGGCTATCCGAGACTTCTGTCTAACAAGGGCTTTGTGTTGATCAGAGGGAAGCGCGCCCGCATCATCGGCCGGGTGTGCATGGACCAGTTCATGGTTGACGTGACGGACATAGAGGGTGTCAGAAAACACGACGAGGTGATCATCGTGGGACGCGAGGGCGACGAGAAGATAAGCGTGGAGGAGCTCGGGCGCTTAAGCGGAAGGTTTAACTACGAGTTCGTGTGTGATATCTCCAAGAGAGTGCCCAGAATCTATCACAGAGACGGAAAGATCACATATGTTAAGGATTATATACATGACAAATTCGATGAGCAGGGCAATTGATTGTTGACGAATTGTTTTCAAGGTGTTAAAATTACCCCGTTTATTGTAAGTTTATTTTATTAAGGAGATTAGAGATGTCAGGACATAACAAATTTTCGAATATCAAGCACAAGAAGGAAAAGAACGACGCTGCCAAGGGCAAGGTCTTCACAAGAATCGGACGTGAGATCGCAGTAGCAGTCAAGGAGGGCGGTCCTGATCCTAACAATAACGGTAAGCTGCGCGACGTAATCGCGAAGGCGAAGGCTCAGAACATGCCTAACGACACAATCGACAGAAGCATCAAGAAGGCTGCAGGCGACGCCAACGCTGCCAACTACGAGGCTATCACATACGAGGGATACGGCCCTAAGGGAACCGCAATCATCGTTGAGACACTTACAGACAACAGAAACCGTACCGCTTCCAACGTTCGCAACGCCTTCACCAAGGGCGGCGGCAATGTGGGAACCAGCGGCTGCGTGTCATTCATGTTTGACAAGAAGGGTCAGATCATCATTGACAAGGAGGAGTTCGAGGGCGATGCCGACGAGCTCATGATGGTTGCCCTTGACGCAGGAGCAGAGGACTTCTCAGAGGAGGAGGACAGCTTCGAGATCATCACAGCTCCTGAGGATTTCTCAGCAGTTTACGAGGCACTCGCAGCGGCAGACATTCCTATGGCTGACGCAGAGGTCACCATGATTCCTCAGACATGGGTTGAGCTTTCAGAGGAGGACGATCTGAAGATGATGAACAGAATCTTAGACCTCCTTGACGACGATGATGACGTTCAGAACGTGTACCACAACTGGGACGAATAATTTTTGAAACATTTGAGATGCGATATATAGCAAAATTGGCAATGTGAAAACATTGCCTTTTTTGTTGTCATGTTACATAATCTTAATTAGAAAACACTTACGGAGGTTGCTATGAAATACAATCCAGCAGACAAAAACGCCCAGTTAGAGGTTATAAATGTGCTTAAATATCTGTTTGATATTAATGGGCGCAGGGTCATAACAGGCCAGCACACACAGACCATGAACATGGAGGAGCTTAAGACCATACAGAGGGAGACCGGCAAATCCCCGGCTCTTTTAGGGTTTGAGCTTCTTAGCTACTCCCCAAACATTAACTATTCAGACACGGACGAGGAGTGCCTAGAGGAGGTCTATGCAAACCGCGGCACGCTTGAGAGAGCCTGGGAGTGGGCAGCTGAGGGCGGACTTATCACCATGACCTGGCACTGGTTCTCTCCGCTAGGCGGAAGAAGCAAGAGCTTCTTTACGAGAAACACGGATTTTGATGCCAGCCAGGCAGTCATCGAGGGAACCCCTGAGAACAGGGCGCTCATGTCGGACATGGACTACATGGCGGGACTGCTCAGACCATTTGCCGACAGACATGTGCCGATACTATGGAGACCGTTTCACGAATCCGAGGGCGACTGGTTCTGGTGGGGCGCTAAGGGCGCTCAGACTGCCAAGCGCCTGTTTCAGATAATGTTTGACAGGTTTACCTATCTTGGACTTCACAACCTTATCTGGGTGTGGAACTCCACAAACCCGGAGACCTACCCCGGAGATGACTATGTAGATATAGTCACGAGGGATATGTATCCTCCCGCCCACGAGCACACCGCCAGGGAGAAGGAGTACGAGGGCATGGTTAAGATTAACCCCTCAGACAAAATCTTAGCAATCGGCGAGACGGGCGTTCTTCCGGACGTGGATAGCTGCGTTAATTCCGGCAGGGCGTGGGCATATTACATGACCTGGTCGAGGGTTTTCTGCCTAAGCGAGGAATATAACAGCTACGACTACATGAGGAAGCTCTACGCAAGTGAGCACGCGGTTACGCTCACAGATCTTCCGAAGCTTTATGAGGTTTTATAGACAAAACACATATTTTTAGCGCCTGTCAAGGAGTTTTGACAAATTCAACATGCCAAGATTTGAATTGTTGATCGCGGGAGCCCTGATTTCAGCGCTTGGAATGGGCATTGGAGCGCTAATTTACAGGTGCAGAGCAAATAAAAAAAACGAATAATACTGACATAGCGAAAAACTTGTGTTATAATCCATGCGTAAATTTAGCGGGAGTGTATCATGAGAGAGAAGGTTCATTTTATCAATGTTTTAAAAGTCGTATGCTTTGGGCTGATATTCTATTATCACGCGATAATAGAAGCCCAGATGCGATTTATCATAACGGCGTCTAACACGTCGCTCTATATGAACAGCAATAGCCACATTGCGACATGCGCTGTGGCTCTGTTTTTTATGTTGTCAGGCATGGGTCTGATGCTCAGCATGGGCAGAAACGACAGGATTGACCTGCTTGCCTACTATAAGAAGAGGGTTGTGAGGATTATGGTTCCGTACTGGATCTGCACCCTCATATTCTTCGTGGTTTTGTTTAACTGCCATCTAAACGAGGCGATTCCCAAGTGGATGCTTATATTTAACGTCATAGGAATGGACGGATATCTGTCCATGTTTGGCATAAGCACCATGTACATGTGCGTGGGAGAGTGGTTTTTGGGCTGTCTTCTCATCATGTACATCTTCTTCCCGCTGTTTCACAGGTGGATGAAGAGAAAGCCGAAGCTTTTTATGATAATCGCCACGGCCATATATCTGTTTATAAGCATGCTGTATTTCACGGGGCATTCGTTTTTCAGAACCGTGGACTTCACTAACGTTTTTATCAAAATGTACGAATTCATCCTGGGAATGTATCTCGCTACGGTGTGGAAGAGGATTGAGAAGAAGCATTTCCTGATGGCTATAATAGTGGTGCTGCTGTTCTGGTTTCTGCCATTTAGCGTGGCCATACCTGAGGCGGTCAAAATCACCCTCTATGCGCTGTCTGTTTTCGTGGTGTTTGCATATCTTGAGAGCACATTTGAGAGGATGCCTAAGCTCTGCCGCGCAAGCGACATATGCTGTAAATATTCCTACGAGACATACCTTGTGCACCACGGAGTCATACTGTTTGTGCTAAACAAGCTGTGGCCCAGGAACTGGTTTGGAACCAACGTAATTGCCGCAATCATCGCGCAGATAGTGCTCAGCGTGATAAGCGGCGTCATACTGTACGAGCTTAGCACGTTCTGTATTAAGCTCCCCAAAACTATCAGAAAAAGGAGAAGGGCGAAGAAGTGAAGAAGTTTATATCCTGGAATGTCAACGGTATCAGAAGCTGCATGGACAAGGGTTTTATGGAGTTTTTTAATGAGGCGGATGCGGACATCTTCTGTCTGCAGGAGACGAAGGTGAGCGACGGACAGATCGATTTTGCCCCTGAGGGATACCACTGCTACTGGAACTACGCGGATAAGAAGGGCTACTCAGGAACTGCGGTTTTTAGTAAGGTAGAGCCTTTAAATGTAACCTATGGAATGGGCATCGATGAGCACGACCACGAGGGACGCGTCATCACCTGCGAATACGAGGACTTCTACTTCGTCTGCGTGTACACGCCAAACTCCAAGAGGGAGCTTGAAAGACTTGACTACCGCCAGGTCTGGGAGGACGATTTCAGGGCGTATTTAAACAGGCTTCGCGAGTCGAAGGGAGTGGTTGTCACTGGCGATATGAATGTGGCTCACCAGGAGATTGACCTTAAAAACCCTAAATCCAACCGCAGAAATGCGGGCTTTACCGACGAGGAGAGGGCGAAGATGACAGAGCTTCTAGGAAGCGGTTTCATCGACACCTTCAGGTTTTTCTACCCCGACCAGAGGGACATCTATTCCTGGTGGTCATACATGTTTAAGGCGAGAGAGAAGAACGCAGGCTGGCGTATAGATTATTTTCTGGCAAGCGAGGAGCTTAGGGACAGGCTTGTGGACGCGAAGATCCACACCCAGGTTTTAGGGTCAGATCACTGTCCTGTGGAGTTAGATATAGAGGTTTGATATGTACAGAGTTGGAATAGACTTAGGAGGAACCGCCATCAAGGCGGGGCTGGTCGACGAAAACTGGAATATAGTTAGGGATATGAGCATTCCCACAGATGCGCACAGGCCGTGGCAGGAGGTTGCTCTTGACATGGCGGCGATGGTTAAGAGGCTTGTGGCGGATGCACAGGTTAACATGGAGGAGGTCGCGGGCATAGGTATAGGAAGCCCTGGAACCATAGATGCCTCCACAGGAACTGTGGTGTATTCTAACAATATTGTCTGGGAGGATGTTCCGCTTGGAGAGTTTATAGGCGAGGTGTGTGGCAAAGCTGTAAAAGTCAGCAACGACGCCAACTGCGCGGCGCTTGGAGAGGTCGTGGCGGGAGCTGGACGGGGCGTGAAGAACGCCATTATGCTCACGCTTGGCACAGGTGTCGGCGGCGGAATAGTCATAGACGGCAAAGTGTTTGAGGGCGGTCATGCAGGCGGCGCAGAGCTTGGACACACGGTCATAAGGGCAGGCGGGCAGTTATGCACCTGCGGAAGAAGAGGATGTCTTGAGGCGTATGCATCCGCCACGGCTCTGATAGCATTCACAAAAAGAGCGGCAGAGAATGACCCATTATCCCTCATATGGAAGATGGCAGAGGGGAATCTGGACAATGTAAACGGCAGGACTGTGTTTGACGCATCTGACGCAGGTGATGCCACGGCCGCGAAAGTGGTCAGGGAATACATAGAGAATCTTGGCATAGGCATAACGGATTTTGTCAATGTTTTCCGCCCCGACGTGGTGATACTTGGCGGAGGAGTGTGCGCACAGGGCGAGAAGCTCACCGCGCCTATAGAGGCGTATGTGAGGGATCACGCATTTGGCGCAGATTTAGGATTTACTCCGAGGGTTGTGACGGCAACTCTTGGAAACCGGGCAGGAATAATCGGCGCTGCGGCGCTTAGTGAATAGTCAATACGGTGATAAGCGAGGCTTGGAAGGCCTCGCTTTTTTGCGTTTTTAGACCGTGTACAGTAAAATCTCACAAAGGGGAATGATTATTTTTAGTTATTTTGCGTGAGTGAATGTGATTATTTGTGATTGACAATGATTATTTTGAGTGGTATTGTGGACATAGACGGAGATTATTTTTGGTTTTTTTATAAATACAGATGGGAGACTTGATCACAGATGCTCACAGAAGAACGTAGAAGTGCAATAGTAGCTTACATAGAGGAACATAAGGTTGTCACGGTGCAGGAGTTGGTTGAGGAGTTTGACGCATCAGCCGCCACCATCAGAAGAGATTTGTCGGCGCTTAGCGATGAGAAGAGGATAGTGAAGGTGTTTGGAGGCGCCACATCGCTCACAGCCAGAGACGTGGCCACGGTGGAGCCGTCGGTTGCCGAGAAGGAGCACTGCAACATGGAGGAGAAGGACATCATCTCTGAGTATGCGGCGTCCCTTATAAACGACAACGATTTTGTCTACATTGATTCGGGGACGACCACACTTCATCTTATCGACCACATAACGAACAAGAACGCGAAGTACATAACCAACGGCATAGTTCACGCGAAGAGGCTTATCGAGAGAGGCCTTCAGACCATGATTATCGGCGGCAGGGTGAAGCCCGTGACCGAGGCCGTTATCGGCTCTGACTGCGTGGAGACCCTTAGGAAGTTCCACTTTACGAAGGCATTCATGGGAACCAACGGCATATCCGCCGGGGCAGGTTTTACAACCCCCGACGTGGACGAGGCGATGGTCAAGACAGAGGCCATAACACATTCCTACATGTCATATGTTCTGGCTGACCACAGCAAGTTCGGAGTGGTGAGCTCGGTGACATTTGCAGAGCTGGGCCGCTGCTGCATAATCACAGACAGGGAGCCTGCAAAGAAGTATCAGGACCTGACCATCATTAAGACAGTGGCAGGTAATGACAGATAATCTAATGATGAAAGGAGCACAGTGCGCATGATTTACACAGTAACATTTAACCCTGCAATCGACTACATCGTGAGACTGGACAAACCACTGCTGCCGGGCATGACAAACAGAAGTGCATCTGAGGACTGTTTTTTTGGCGGCAAGGGCATAAACGTGTCCAGAGTGCTTAAGAATCTGGGCATCGAGAGCACCGCGCTTGGCTTTGCAGCGGGCTTCACGGGGGACGCCATCATAAGAAGTATTGTGGATGAGGGGGTAATCGCCGATTTTATTATGCTTCCTGAGGGGATGTCCAGAATCAACGTGAAGATCAAGTCAACCCAGGAGACGGAGATTAACGCCCAGGGCCCCAGAATCAGTACGGAGGCGCTTGATAAGCTTTTAGAAAAGCTTGACGCGCTTAGGGCGGGGGATACGCTGGTGCTCGCGGGAAGTATTCCAGGCTCCCTTCCTGACAATGTCTACGAGATAATCCTGGACAGGCTTAAGGACAGGGGAGTTATGTTTGTGGTTGACGCCACGAAGGATCTTCTTCTAAAAGTTTTAAAATTCCATCCCTTCCTCATAAAGCCCAACAACCACGAGCTTGGAGAGATGTTTGGCGTGGAGCTTAAAACGGACGAGGAGATAGAGGCGTACGCCGGGAAGCTTCAGCAGATGGGCGCTAGAAATGTTTTGGTCAGCATGGCAGGTGACGGCGCGATGTTAATCACAGAGAAGGGCGACAGATACCGCGTGGGAGTGCCGAAGGGAGTTGTCAAAAACTCTGTGGGAGCAGGGGATTCCATGGTGGCAGGCTTTATTGCAGGCTACATGGAGACCGGAGATTACAGGGTGGCTCTGAACATGGGAACAGCGGCGGGAAGCGCCACAGCATTTTCAGATGACCTAGCCACAGGAGAGTTAATAAGAAGTATTTATGAGACACTGTAGAACGCGTTGTCAGTGTTTCAGGATATATATTTAAGTCACTAATCAACCTACCACATGCGAAATGCAGAAACGGAGGAACAATGAAAATCACAGAGATACTTAGCACCAACGGTGTCAGCTTAAACCAGAAGGTGGCTGACCAGAGTGCAGCCATCGATCTGATGGTGGCGTTACACGACAAGGTTGGAAACTTAAGCGACAGAGAGGCCTACAAGAAGGCGATTTTGGAGCGCGAGGCCAAGGGTTCAACGGCGGTTGGCATGGGAATCGCAGTTCCACATGCGAAGACGGATGCAGTTAAGAAGGCGGGACTTGTGGCAATCACAGTTCCGGAGGGAGTTGACTATAAGTCCTTAGACGGTCAGCCAAGCAACCTCTTATTCATGATTGCGGCTCCCGGCACAGGGGCGGACACACATCTTGAGGTCCTCTCAAAGCTCATGACCATGCTCATGGATCCGGCATTTACGAAGAAGCTCGTTGAGGCTAAGACGCCCGAGGAGTTTATAGCGTTAATCGATGAGCAGGAGGCGCAGAAGGATAAGAAGGAGGCGGCTAAGAGCGCGGCCACAGCGCCTAAGAAGGTTTCCCTGTTGGCAGTTACAGCCTGCCCTACAGGCATCGCCCACACATACATGGCGGCTGAGGCGTTAGAGCAGAGCGCGACGGCAGGGGGCGTGTCCATCAAGGTTGAGACCGACGGCTCCGGCGGCGCTAAAAATGTTTTGACTGCAGCTGAGATTGCGGCAGCGGACGTGATAATTGTAGCCGCAGATAAGAATGTTGAGATGGGACGTTTTGACGGCAAGAAGGTAATCAAGGCCTCCACAGCCGACGCCATCCACGGCGCAGACGAGCTGGTTAAGAGGGCCGTTTCAGGGGATGCTCAGGTTTACCACCATCAGGGCAGCGCGGCTTCAGAGACTAAGTACGAGGACAATGAGAGCGCAGGCCGCAAGGCATATAAGCACCTCATGAACGGAGTTTCACACATGCTTCCGTTCGTCATCGGCGGAGGAATCCTGATAGCCATAGCATTTCTGTTAGACGACTATTCAATCGACCCGAGCAACTTCGGCATGAACACCCCTGTGGCTGCCTGGTTTAAGACCATCGGCGGAACAGCATTTGGCTTCATGCTTCCTATCCTGGCAGGCTTCATAGCACAGAGTATCGCGGACCGCCCTGGCTTGGCAGTCGGTTTTGTCGGCGGAGCACTTGCAAGCACAGGCGCAACATTTGCAGCGCCGGGCGGAGATGTTCCTTCCGCATTCTTAGGTGCGTTGGTTGCAGGTTTTGCGGCAGGATACCTGGTTCTTGGCATGAGGAAGCTGTGCGATAAGCTTCCGGCAGCACTTGAGGGCATCAAGCCCGTGCTCATCTATCCGCTGTGCGGCATTCTTATAATCGGCCTCATAATGTGCGCAATCAACCCAATCGTTGGAGCGTTAAATTCATGGATTACAGGCGTTTTGGAGGGCATGGGAACAGGCTCAATGCTTCTTCTCGGTCTCCTGCTCGGAGCTATGATGGCGACGGATATGGGAGGTCCGCTCAACAAGGCGGCATACGCGTTTGGTCTGGCAAGCTTAGCTAACCAGAATGAGACAGGCTACATGATTATGGCAGCCATCATGGTAGGAGGTATGGTTCCTCCGGTAGCTATAGCGCTTGCGACAATCTTCTTCAAGAACAAATTCACATCGGCTGAGAGAAAGTCAGGTCCTGTCAACTTCATCATGGGTCTGTGCTTCATCACAGAGGGCGCCATTCCATTTGCAGCGGCAGATCCTCTCCACGTAATCCCTTCCCTCATGGTTGGTTCGGGAGTTGCAGGAGCGCTGTCCATGGTATTTAAGTGCACACTCATGGCTCCTCACGGCGGCATCTTCGTATTCCCTGTTGTGGGCAATGTTGTGATGTACCTTGTGGCACTTCTCATCGGCTCAGCAGTCGGATGCTTAATGCTTGGACTTTTAAAGAAAAATGTAGAACAGTAATATATTCCCCCACGGGGCAAAAAACAGAAGAGAGGTAAGGATATGGTATCTAAGAAAATGACGATTAAGAATGAGCAGGGCATGCACATGCGCCCGGCAAGTCTTCTCTCACAGAAGGCTACAGCATTTACATGTTCAGTTAAGATTAACTATAGCGGCAACAGCTATGACTGCAAGAGCATTATGTTCCTCATGGCAGCCTGCATCAAATGTGGTTCTGACATCGAGCTTGTTTGCGACGGACCTGACGAGGAGAAGGCGCTTAATGATATTTCAGAGTTTATCGAGTCAGGTATGGGCGACTAGATTTTGAATATTTTGGAGGTGACGTATGTACAAGGGAATTGCGGCCTCGAGAGGAATCGGAATAGGAAGCATATGCCGTATCATAGAGCACGATCTCACATTTGAGGCGAGACAGATTACAGACACGGCGGCGGAAAAACAGCGTTTTAGAGAAGCGGTCGAGGCGTTTGTCCAGGAGACAACCGCCATGGCAGCTGATATACGAAAAAGAATAGGGCCGAAGGAGGCGGAGATACTTGAGGGCCACATCGTCATGATTATGGACCCCTCCATGTCAGGCGAGATGGAGAAAATGATTGACGCAGGGCAGTGCGCAGAGACCGCGCTCACGGCTGTGTGTGACATGTTCTACGGCATGTTTTCCAGCATGAACGACGACATGATGCGCCAGCGCGCCTCAGACATAGCGGATGTCAAGGTCAGCGTATTGAAGAAGCTCTTAGGCATAGAGGATGTGGATATAAGCAAGGTGGCGCCGGGGACGGTTCTGGTGTGCAGGGATCTGACGCCGTCCATGACCTCGCAGATAGTTGGTGGCAACGTGGCCGGAATAATCACAGAGATCGGCGGCAAAACCTCCCACTCTGCAATCCTGGCCAGAGCGCTTGAGATACCGGCAGTATTGTCCGTGCCCGGCATCGTGGATGCCGTAAAAGATAAGGACACGGCAGTTATAGACGGAACGGAGGGCGAGGTTTACATAAACCCTGAAGGCGATATACTTGCAAGGTTTGTGTTAAAGCGCGAGGAGTTTATAAGAAAACAGGCCGAGCTAAACAGCTTTATCGGCAAAGAGACGCTTACGGCGGACGGTCAGAAGGTGGAACTGTTTTGCAATATTGGAACACCGAAGGATGCCAGAAAGGCGCTTGAGTGCGACGGTGAGGGAATAGGACTCTTCCGCTCAGAGTTTCTGTTTATGGATAACACCAGGCTTCCCAGCGAGGATGAGCAGTACGAGGCCTACAGGGAGGCGGCCCAGATTATGGGCGGCAAAACCGTGATTATAAGAACCCTCGATATCGGCGGAGACAAGGACATTCCATATCTGAAAATGCAGAAGGAGGACAATCCCTTCCTAGGCTACAGGGCAGTGAGATACTGTCTGGGAAACCCCGATATCTATAAAACACAGCTGAAGGCCATCTTAAGAGCGAGCGCCCACGGCCATGTTAAGATTATGATTCCATTAGTCACAACAGTTGACGAGGTGAGAGGCGTTAAGAGTTTAGTGGAGGAGCTTAAGAAGGAGTTAGACGCTGAGGGCAAAGCCTACGACAAAAACATTCAGGTGGGCTGCATGATTGAGACGGCATCAGCGTCGCTGATCGCGGATCTTTTAGCGAAGGAGGCGGACTTCTTCTCCATAGGAACCAACGATCTGACGCAGTACACCATGAGCGTGGACAGGGGCAATCCAAATGTTGCCTATCTGTATTCAGCATTTCAGCCGGCGGTACTGCGCTCAATCAAAAACATAATAGAGTGCGCAAACAAAGCGCACATTCCCGTGGGAATGTGCGGCGAGGCGGCGGCTGATCCGCTCATGATACCGCTTCTTATGGCTTTTGGGCTGGATGAATACAGCGTAAACCCTGTGCTGGTTTTGACTGCCAGATGCATAATCTCTAAGTGGACCAGGGCTGAGGCCTGCGAGCTGTCTGACAGAATTCTTGCCATGGACACGGAGGCAGAGATAGTTGCGGCTCTGAAAATAGCGGCAAAAGAATAAGCTTCACATAAGAAAACCGGGGCTGTACGGCCTCGGTTTTATATTAGTGTTATGAATTCATTCTCTGCTGGCGCTGCTTCACTGAGCGCTGTCACCTTAAGGACGGGGACGTTGGTGCCGAGCTCCTCGTCGAAGTTGATACACACATCGCCGCTTACGCTGACCCAGGTTTTGTTTGGGATGGAGGCGCTGCCCGTGTAGTTGCAGGTTATGCCCGCGAAGGTCATGTCCGCCTCACAGCAGGTCATGATATATCTTCCCGCAACAAACGCCTCGTCGCTTCCGGACTTAAGAGCGTAGGCTCTGGCGAGAAAATGCACGGTCTTGCCGATGTACATCTCGCAGCGCTCTACCGCGTCGATGCAGAACACCGCGAAGCCCTCGTCGTCCAAAAACAGCTCGTCTGCGTTTATGTCGTAGGGAAGGGTTTCGTCCGGGTCGAGCACAATATTTCCATAGCTTGCGTTAAATATGAAGCACGCGCCGCGGTTGATGGCTTTGATGTTTCTTGAGTAGCCCGCCAGCTCCTCCCGCAGATCGTCGCATCTGTTAAACAGCACAATCACAGCATTTCGCACCTGCTCAGCCAAAAAAGAGCGGAGATTGTCGGAGTACAGCTTAAATGTGGTGGCGTCAAACACCGCAATCTCGGTCATGTTTGTCCAGTACCACGGAAACTCCACTGCCTTGCGGTTCCACAGACCGTTAAATTCTATGATTATTCGGTCGGGGTTGTGCTTAGCTTCAAGCCTCGTCAGGTTCTCGGCGTTAAAATCCGCCTCCTCGTCCATATAAACTATGTCCGTCTTGGTCCTGCTTAAAAGCAGCGGGTCATATTCCACCTCGCCCTCCTCACACACGATGAGGAGCGTTCTGCCCTCTATGGCAAACTTCTCCCGGGAGAGAAGCTCCTTAATGAAGGTCGTTTTGCCGGCCTCTAGGAATCCATTTACAAAAAATACTGCGCCCATATCATTCTACCTTATGCACTCCAGAAGTCTCTTCTTAATGGCCTCGCTGTCATAACCGCGCCCGATAAACACAATCTGGTTCAATCTGTCGCCGTAGGTGGGGTCCCATTCATCCAAAACCTCCGGATAGTTGTCAAACACTTCCTGTCTGTCGTGATCGTCAAATGCGGCTACCCAGTTGGAAAATTCGTTCACTGAGGCGTTTCGGCCGGCAGTCTGTGTGAGCTGAACGTGCACAGGGTCATCCTCAAACCATATATAACCCTTGCTTCGGATAATCTCCTTAGGGAAATCCTCAGCCATAAACTGCATGTACTTCTCGCGGTCAAACGGTTTTCTCTCCTCGAAAACGAAGGAGGTAATGCCGTATTCGTCGTCGCAGGTTAGCCCGGCCTCATCGCGTTTTAAAACCTTCTGGATGGTTGAGGAGTTCATAGCCTTATCGTAGTCGAACTTCCTGCCGTTTAGGATGCGGTCAGCATTTACCTTGCCCCTGATGCACTCTAAAAACTCGGCCTCCGGCTGGACGGCTCTTATGGCCTTCTTGACCTCAGCAATCTCTGACGGCTCTAACAGGTCGCATTTGTTAAGGATTATCATATCACAAAACTCGATCTGTTCCAACACCAGATTGATGATGTCCGGATCCTCATCGTCGTCGGGCAGATTATCAAAATCCTGCAAAAATTCGCTGTAGATTCTGTCCACATCCACCACCGTCACGATGGAAGACACAAAAAATGGCGCCTTCTTGTTGAACTGTGCGTAGGCCAAAAAAGCCTCCGCGATGGAGGCCGGGTCACTTATGCCTGAAGCCTCCACAAATATCGCTTCGAGACCCGGGGTTTTAGACAATTCTATGATCTCCTTCATGAACTCGTCCCTAAGCGTACAGCAGATACAGCCGTTTGAAAGCTCCACCATTTTTGTGGTTTTGGTGCCCTGGGAGTTGTCAACGAGCCCCGCGTCAACATTTACCTCGCCCATGTCGTTTACAACGACCGCTACGCGGCGCTTCTCCTGGGTGAGCAGCTCATTCAAAAGTGTGGTTTTGCCGGAACCTAAATACCCCGTGATCAAAACCACAGGAATCTTCTTAGCAAATCCCATTACTTAACCTCCCTGTGAAGCGTGTATTTCTGGAGTCTTGGACAGTATTTTTTGACCTCCATTCTCTCCGGGTGCAGCTTCTTATTCTTAGTAAGAAAATAGTTCCTGTCGCCGCACTCTGTGCAGGCAAGTGTTATTTTAACTCTGTTAGATGCCATAATAAACCTCCGAAAAATGATATTTTAATTGCAACACAGTTGCATATTATATCACAAGATGAGCGTTTGTCAACAACTTTTGCAAATGTGTTGCAGAAGGGCGCTCGGTAGTAAGGCATTGACAGAGTTAATGTATTGTGTTAATATATATATATATATTGTGTATTAACGTTTGCTTATTCTGCAGTTGTCAATGCCATGAGTGGTAGTAGATTCGACTGATTTTTATAATTATACACAGTATCAGTTACCACATTAGTCACATTTAAGGTTTAAAAGATTATTAGCATTATTGTCAAAAGTATAAGGATTTTATTTATGAAGAAAAAAGTCATCATTGCATTTATAATTTTTGTTTTTCTGGTAGGCGCGCTGGTTGCCGTGGGCATATTGTCTAATAAAAAACCACAGACAGACACACAGACAGACACACAGACAGACAACATGGGAAGCGATACAAAAGATACAAAAAGTGATACGCAGGGTAAAACTCCTACGGATGAGGTGGTTGTCATAGAGGAAGAAAAGTATTTTAAGATTGAGCGCACTACTGAAGAAGGTGTAATACTGGCACTTAAAGAACCGGTGTATTCAGCTTATAAGCTTATCGTTCCTTCGAGTTATGATGGAAAAAATGTTGTAGAATTTTCAGTAATTGAGAATGACAGTTACATACAGGAGATAGTTTTGGCGGATGGGGTAGCAATATCTAGTGTTAGTGATTGTGAGAACCTGAAGAAAATCACTATGGGGGCAATCGGAACCAGCCAGTACTATGTTGACAGTGAAGGGCAGCTCGATATTGACAGTGTTGGGATGTATGGTTTAATAGCCAATCTGAACAACCTTGAAGAGATTGTGTTCTCATCAGAGGAAGGGTATGTTTATGCTTGTTGCTGGCTCGGCCTGGTGTCAATCAAACAGATTAGTTTACCTGCAAACACCTTAAGAATTGATACTTTTATGCTTTGCAGCAATGAGCTGGAGAACCTGGTATTGCCAGAACAGCTTCGCTGGATTAATTTGAGTTTTTCCTCTTCGCCCAAGATGACTTACGTAGTGTTTAACGATGCCTTGGAACTTATAGATACAAGTTTTAACAACATGATCAGTTTACAGTATGCGATAATTCCATCTGTGGGTACACAGATTAATAACTCCTTCACACAGTGCCCCAATCTGAAACTGGTCGTAAGCAGAGGCTCGTTGGCTGAGATATATGCTGAGGAGAACGGCATAGATTATATATATACGGATGAGTTTGATGAGGCGGTTTTAGGTGAACTTAAGCCTATCGATGGTGAAAATGTCACAGAAGATTTTATAGGCGACAAATTCTTCTCCGATGAGGAGGTTAACAATGCCATCCATATATCAGGTGAAGAGTATTTCGAGGTGCAGAGAACAACAGATGCAAATAGTGAGATTACTCTGGTCTATACAGGAGATGTCAAGGAACCATTTGTCTTAGAAATCCCTGCCATGTATGGAACTGAGAGAGTTACGGGATTTGCCAGAATGGAGAGGAATCCCTACATAGTAGGAGTGATTATACCGGAAGATATAAGATCGGATGGTTTTACAGAGTGCATTAATCTTAGAAGTGTAGTAGCGGGTTGTAATACTCCCTTTGTCAGCAACTGTGCAACACTACAGAAGCTGGACTGTTCTAAGATTAAATTTAATTATGCTGCCGGTGAAGATACCATCAAGGGTGCTGCTGATTGCCCGAAGCTGACAGAGATTGTTCTGCCAGAGAGTATTGATACAGGTGGAAATGAGCTGGTAATCGCGCTGTTCTGTAACTGCGGAGGTGCCAGACTATATATTCCGGAGGGAGTAACATCTGCATTCACCTGTGTTTATAATACAGAGGGAATCACGCTGGTAACTATTCCATCAACCATGAAAACGATGGTGGATAGTTTTGGAGAAAGCCAGGATTTACAGGATGTATATGTCTATAGCCGGGATCTTGAACTGCCGGCGGGAACTTTTTTGGGCTGTCCTAATGTCAAACTGCATGTGTACGAGGGGTCAACCACCGAAAAATATGCAAAACAGAACTCAATCAACTATGACTATATCGATGAGGAGTAGATATGTGGATTGTTTTACACAATATAAAACAATTGATAAAAAACAACACCAGATTCTTTCTACTTATACTGATGGCACAGATTATGGGAACATTTGCCATCTGTTTTTCGGTTGGAGTTTTAGTTAACAACAGTTACCTTATTGTTGAGGATGAGAAGTCAGCCAGACGTATATATATTGATTTTGAGAGATCATACTATGAGGATTATGTGTATGATTACAGTACTATTGTCACGGGATTGGCAGAGTGCTTTCATGATGATGTTGCCGAAGTATGGTATTCAAATAGTCGTTATAAAGATGGCAACGCTTTGGGTAGAGTTTCTGTTGCCGATGTAAAAGACGGGAAAATCTCATACAACGACAGTCTTGCTAAGTTTGATAACAAAATATACGAAGGAAGGAATCTGCAGCCTGATGATTATGATGAGGCTCGCAGGGTCGCACTGGTAAGAGGTATTTCGCAAGATAAAACTGTGCTTATAGGCACTGAGGAGTATGAGATAGTTGGCAGAATGGATAGCGACATTGAAGGTATAGTAATATACATTCCTGCAACGGCATGGAATATTCCTGTCCTGAATATGACTATTGTGCTTGATAGAGTTCCAACACTTAAGGAATATAACAGTGCGGTTAGCCTGTTAAATGAGCTTGTGGGGATGGGAGAATACAAAATCAGCGAGTACTATGCCGGAAGTGCTGATATGAAAGCTCTGTACGTAAGTATTTTTATAGCTGTAACAGCTATTGGCGTGTCAGTTGTCGGAACCATATTTGTTATCTGTGGATATGTTTATGAGACCAGAAAAAAGAGTCTGGTCGTCATGAAACTGTGTGGCTGCACCAGCATGTATGCACTTAAATGCTATATGATGGAGAGTCTGATACTAAGCTTTGTATCCTGTGTCCTGGGACTGGCTCTGTTTCTGGCCGCCAGAATAATATGGCTTGATGCCTACTATCCCTATATCAGGGTAATGTTTGACTGTAAGATGTATATTCTGTGTGGGTTTGGACTGGTGCCGATGGTAGCTGTTGAAAACTTGTGTCTGTCGTGGGTTAAATCACGTGTTACTATTAAGGAACAACTGCAGTCTGCGAGAGGTTAGGAATGCTGTTTTTAGGTACAAGTGAATTTTTAAAGAATATAAAACTTAATCTGCTGGTGGCAGTTCTTTTGTCTGTTCTGGCGACAGCGCTTGTTTTTGTGTCGTCTGTTATTGGCTATGAGTGGAACAGATACAAGCCCTTTAGCTTTTTGGAAAACAAGAGCGGACTGTATTATTTTGAAATTGATGAATACGATGACGAGTGCATAGAGGACAAGTACTACACATATAACAGCAGCGTATTTAAAGCGAATGAGTCGGGGACAATGAGCACTATTCCTGTCCTGTGTATTCAGGAGTGGGCGTGGAAGAATTACCAGCCCAGACTCATGTACGGACAGTGGCTGGGGACATCTTCTGAGAGTGGAGCAATTCCTATAGTGGTAGGAGGTGTAAAAGCTGATACATACGCTGTCGGTGATGTGCTGGAATTCTATGTGGATGACACGACAACTGCCAGTTTTGAGGTTGTCGGTGTTTTGGTTCCCAAGAGCAGTATGATATGTGCAACCATGAAATATGCTGCCAAAGATAGGGACTATTCCATGTACTATGACGTAATGTATGATGAGCAGGTTTTTGTTGTGGATTACAATGTTGCAGTACAAAACAACCTGAGAGTACTGTTGGGTCCAAACAGAATAGTCACATTTAAGGATGGTTATGAGTCACAGGCTGAAGAGTTTAGTAAGTTTGTTATGGACAAGACCGACACATGTATAAGTCAGGCTGAGTGGAAGGCAAACTGCAGAGATTTGTTTTTTAGAAATGTGAGAACATATATACCAATTATCGCAATTGGAATCATACTTATCCTTATATGTTCTTATGCGTCTGTATATGTTGTTCAGGCGTATTCGGCCAGACACATGGCAATATACTATCTCGTGGGCGCAAACCAGGGACAGAGATTTGGCATATGTATGGGCAACGGACTGGGAATAGTTGGGATTTCAGTGCTTATTGATGCGTTTGTTTTTGAGATTATTGCGCTGTCTGATTTTGATACTACGGGTATATTTAGCTTTAGTTTTCAGACATTTTTAATTCTGACTGTGTTTTATCTTATATACATAGTGATAATAGGTTTAGTGTTTGGGGGCACTGTTAAGAACAAATCCCCGAAGGACTATCTGCGAAATAATATGTGACAGGAGAGAGCATGATAGAGATTAAGAATCTAAACAAGACATATAATTATGGCAGCAAGAATGCATATCAGGCGCTGTTTGACATTAATCTTACTATCTCAGACGGTGAGCTGGTTGCCATTATAGGTAAATCCGGAGCGGGCAAGTCCACTCTTCTTCATATCATCGGGGCGATAGATAGCTATGAGAGCGGAAGCTGTACGCTGGACGGTGTGGCGCTTGAGAACATGAGCGAGAAGGAACTGGCTGGTGTCAGGAATGAAAAAATAGGGATTGTGTTGCAGGATTTTGCGCTTATCGAGGATTATACTGTCGAGGAAAATGTTGGCCTGCCACTCAGGTTTTGCAAGATTAAGGCAGCACAGTATAAGGCGAAGGTCAGGGATGCATTGGAGGCCGTGGGAATACCGGAGTTGGCGCTCAAGGAGGTTAACAAACTCTCCGGCGGGCAGAAGCAGAGGGTGGCCATAGCAAGAGCCATAGTCAATGATCCCTCATTTATTCTGGCAGATGAGCCAACCGGAGCGTTAGACACCAAAACCGGACAGGGGATAATTAAGCTTCTGGAAGAGTTAAATTCCAAGGGGCGAACAGTTATAATAATCACACACGATATGCAGATTGCACAGAGCTGTAAAAGAATGATAGTAATAGAGGACGGCAGGATAGTTTAACTATCCTGCCGTTTGCTACATGCGCTGCACGTTCCGATTATGATGCTTTTTGAGCAGTTGATATTCAGACCGTAGACTTCTGAGAGCTTATCGGAGAATTCATCCACAAATGTGTTTTCGAGGTGGAATATGCGGCCACAGTTGCTGCACTGGGCATGCATATGCATATTGCACTGTCCGTGGCCTGTGGAATACTGGTAGTACCAGGCGTCCTGGTTGGGTTCCTTAAAACGCATGAGCTCGCCGCTCTCACACATTCTGTCTAAGTTTCTGTAGACTGTGGTGCGGTTTAAGCTGGAGTTGCCGCTTAACAGGTAGTCATAGATCTCCCTGGCTGTGAAGCGCTTCTCAGAATGATCCATCAGGTATGACACAATATCTTCTCTGGCTTTGGTTTTGTACGTAATCCTCATATGAACCTCTCTATCTGCGAACAAGCTTGGTTTTGAGCTTCTCGCGTCTGTTTCTTCTTCTCTCCTCTATCGCCATCATGATGGCGGATTTCTGCTTATCGTCAACTGAGTCGTGGTGCATGAGGCTGTTTTCAACAAGGTTTAAGAGCTGCTCCTCGTCGAGAAGGCCTATGCGGCCCCAGCTGGTGTGCTCCTCAGCATATAAAACGGCGCCGCGCACATCGCTGCCGGAGTGAACATGAGCCTCGAGGTCTCTTAGAACCTCCACGCTCAGGGCGTTTAGCACATCCTGGCTCTCGCTTCCGAATATCCACTCAAGCTCCGTGTTTAATTCGTCCCTGGTGGTTCTTGAGCGCTTCTCGCTCACCAGGTGGTTATCGCTTCCCTCCATGGGGTAGGGCTCGTGCAGGCCACAGTCTCTAAGGGCCAGACGTATGCTTCTTCTGACGCATCCGCCGTACAGAAGCTCCCCGGCGCCGTAGCGGCGAAGCTCATCATTGATATCCCCCACATGGTCCGTCATGTACAGTTTAATGCCGCGGGCCTTGAGAGTCCTATATAGGTCAGCCAGCCTTGTGGCCGCGGTCACATCTATGTCCCCGATACCTACCGCGTATATTATGACCTGGTGGGTGTCGGGTTTTATGGCTGAGAGTATGTCCTGTTCAAATGTGTCAATATTTCCAAAAAACAGGTTGCCGCCGAAGCGGTAGATGACCGTGTTTTTGATAGGTCTGGCGCTCTCGTAGCGGTCTAAGCTGTAGAAGCTGTCGCGGCCTTCTATGACGCCGACAGGCCCCTTGGGCGGGATGACACTCTTCATTATGACAACGGCAAACGACAGAATAACGCCTATCACTACGCCGTAAACTGTTCCGAATATCAGCACTCCTAAAAATGCTGACAGGAATATGTAGAACTCTGCGCGACAATTCTTATAAAGCTCGGCTGCCATATCAAAATCGCAGGCGCCAAGAAGTGCCGCAAAAACTATGCCTGTCATGACCGGCACCGGCAGATAGGCAATCATGGGTGTGGCGATGAGCAGCACAAGAACCATGGTTATGGCTGAGAATACGCTGACCCACTGGCTTTTCACACCGTACTGGGCAGAGAGAGCTGAGCGGCTCACACTGCCATTGACAGGGCAACACCCCATGAGGCAGGAGCTTAGATTGCCGAGGGCGTACGCCAAAACCTCCCGGTTTGACATATCCTGTGTCATCTTATGCCCTGATTTGCGCATAGAATTCTGGCTGGCTAAGAGTGTCTCGGACATAATCACGAAGGCGATGGTCAGGGACGGAAACAGCACAGTCAGCAGATGATTAGATGAAAGCGACGGAAAATGCAATCCCAGAGGGATGGATTCCACCGCCGGGAGAAGCTTAACGCCTAAGGCGTCTATGTGGAAGAACCTGACCGCTATGAAGCCGGCCACCATCATGATGGGGGCCATGGGGATCTTCGGGAAGAGCTTCGCGCTTACGCGCAGAAAAACCACTGTGAAGATGCCTATAGCTAAAGACGGTATGTTGGCGTAGCGTATGGTCCTGACAATATGTATGATGTGTTCTATGGCCTCGCCAGCCTGTGCGTCCGCTCCGTAGAGCTTAGGTATCTGCATTAGGATAATGGTTATGCAGATGCCGGTGACAAAACCACCCATGACGGGCATGGAGATATATGAAGTGATGCGGCCTGCGCGAAAAATGTAGAACACCAGAAGCCAGAAGGCGGTCAGAAGCGTTATAAGCCCGACTGTCTCGAAGGCCTCCTCTGAGCCCGCGCTAATCCCCATGGACGCAAGAAGTGAGCCCACCAGCGCGGCGGGCGCGGCATCCACGCCGAATATGAAATTCTTTGTGGATGTCATGAGTCCGTATATAAGTGTGGGCAGTATGGAGCCTATGAGGCCGTACTGCATGGGAATGCCGGCAACAGAAGCGTACCCCATGGATATGGGGATGCTGACCATGGCTATTATGATGCCACCGATGATATCGTTAAGTCCTGGTCTGGGCGGCATGTGTAATGTCGTCTTTGCTCTATCCTTCATATTGTCATATATGTCGGCAAATGCCGATGTACTTATTCTGAAATGTAAGTTACTAAATCGTCCAGATCCGCGTGGTCAAAATCCTCTATGCGGCCGCTGTCACAGAGAGCCGGCATGTCGGGCTCGATGGGAAGAGAGGCGCACTTGGGAATGTTTAACTCCTCCGCGAGCCTCTCGATAACGCTCTCTCCGAAGAGATTAATGCGCTTATTACAGTCCGGGCACACAAGATAGCTCATGTTCTGCACAAGGGCAATCACGTGGACATCCATGGTTTTGGCCATATTGTAGGCCTTCTTGACAATCATTTCCACAAGTGTCTGCGGTGTGGTGACTATTATGATGCCGTCAAGGGGGATGTTCTGGTAAACCGTGAGCGGAACATCGCTGGTTCCGGGCGGCATGTCGATGAGCAGATAGTCAAGCTCCTCCCAGCCCACGCCCTCATAGAAGCGCTTTACCATGGTGTTTAGTATGGGACCTCTCCAGACCACCGGGTCATCCTCGTGGTCAAGTAAGAGGTTCACGGACATAATCTTGATGCCTGTGGATGAGACCGCGGGCTTCATCTTGCCGTTCTCTAAATGTGTCTTGCCGCTGACGCCGAAGATCTTCGGGATGGATGGACCTGTGATGTCCGCGTCCATGATGCCGACGCTGTAGCCGGCGCGTCTAAGCTTAACTGCAAGCTCGGCGGTGACTAAACTCTTGCCGACGCCGCCCTTGCCGCTCACTATTCCTATGATTCTCTTTATGTTGTTTTCCACACTCTTGTTTTCTTCGCTCATATCATTACTCCAATTTGAATTATTGTGTACCATTATAGCATATTTTTTTGATATTTAAACCAAAAATAATGTCTATATAAAGCGAAAACCGGGCGGTGCCCGGTTTTGCTTTATCAGAATACGTTATAGTTTCTCATGAAGATGTATGCTGTGTAGACTGCATACATGAGGATCATAGTCACGCCCTCTTTTCTCGAGAGTCGTCTTCCTGTCAGGCACATCACATAAACGATGGCGCTCGCGGCTATCAGGATCACCGTGTCGATCAGGACGTCCATGCCAATCACGATTGGTCTTACGGTGGCTGAGAGTCCTAAAACGAAGAGGAAGTTTGCGATGTTTGAACCTATGCAGTTGCCGAGAGCCAGATCAACCTCGCCCTTTTTAGCAGCCACAAATGATGTCACAAGCTCCGGAAGTGATGTTCCAAGGGCGACGATTGTGAGGCCGATTAAGGTCTCGCTCATGCCGAAGAACCTGGCGATCATGGAGGCGTTGTCAACGACGATATTACCGCCAAACACAACGGCAGCGCCGCCGCCAACTATTAAAATGATGGCCTTGATGACGGGCATGGGTTTGTCGTCGTCATCCTTCTCTACAGCTGCCTGTCGGTTCTTTCTGACAGAAAAGATCAGAAAACCAAGATACACAAGGTAGAGCGCGAAGAGCGTTATGCCTGCCACGCGGCCCAAGACATTTGAAGTTTTTCCAAATGCGAAATCGCAGAATACCAAGAGAACCAGACCTTCCACAAACAGCGAGAAGGGGAAGTCCCTCTTGACGATGTCCGGTCCCACGGGAACAGGGGCGAACACGGCACACAGTCCAACGATGACTAAGAGGTTGAAGAAGTTAGAGCCAACACAGTTGCCTGCGCTTATGCCTGAGCTTCCTTCGAGGGCTGCGGTGATGCTGACAGCCGCCTCCGGGGCGCTGGTTCCTAGAGCCACAATAGTCAGTCCTATGATTATCGAAGGGATTCGAAGGGTTTTGGCGATGGAACAACATCCATCCACAAAAAAATCCGCACCGTAGACCAGAAGTACAAAACCTACCACCAGCAACAGTATCGGCCATATTATATGAGACATGAGAATACCTCTCCTATTATTAATGATTACCATATCATATAATTGAGAAGAGTATTTGTCAAGGTTGCAACACCTATCACAGCGAAAAAGTAAGGAAATATATAGGAAATTTGAACAAAAACATTTTTTAAAGATTAGTAAGTTTGTACATGTTGGTTGTTGACAAATATCCAAATTACAGTATAATGACATCAATCGGAGGCGAAGAGCCTGCGTATATATACATTAACTCCCTTATCACTGGCGATAATGCAGATGCATTACCGCTTATTTTTATTTTCGGGGGTTTTTGCTTACTTTGCTTTCCCTTACTTTAATACCCCTAAAAGCGGTGGCCTCGTCGAATAATTCGGCGGGGCCGCTGCTTTGTGTGTCTTGTGTGAATACTGTATACAATTTTGACTTGTAAATCACATAGAAGGGTGTATAATTATTGTATACGTTTTAGTACATGGGAGAGCGAAGTGGAAGAGATAAGACTTAAAGCCAGAGCGAAGATAAACCTAAGCTTAGATGTCACGGGGCGAAGGGAGAACGGCTATCACGACGTGAAGATGGTCATGCAGAGCATTGGCATATATGACAGTATAACGATTAGAAAAACGAAGGAGCCAGGGATTACATTTGAATGCAGCCTCAAGTTTCTATCCGAGCCTGAGAGCAACATAGCCTACAGGGCGGCGAAGCTTCTCATGGATGAGTTTGGCATCGCGCAGGGTATACACATAAACCTTACCAAGTTCATTCCGGTGGCGGCAGGCATGGCGGGCGGAAGCACCGACGCTGCTGCAGTGCTCTACGGCGTGAATAAGCTGTTTGAGCTGGGTCTTGATGAGAAGGCGCTGTGTGAGAGGGGCGTTAAGCTTGGCGCGGACGTGCCGTTTTGCATCATGAGGGGAACGGTTTTGTCGGAGGGTATAGGCGAGATACTGACGCCGCTTCCCGCAGCAGTGCAGTGCCACGTGATAGTTGCCAAGCCGTCCATCAGCGTGTCCACGAAGCTTGTTTACGAGGCGCTTGACTCGAAGGAGATTGTAAAACACCCCGATGTGGATGCCCAGATTGAGGCCATCAGGCGTGGCGATCTCATGGGGATTGTCAAAACCATGGGCAATGTTTTGGAGGATGTGACCATCCCCATGCACCCTGTGATTGACGACATCAAGGGGCAGTTTTTAAAAGACGGAGCGCTTGGCGCCATGATGAGCGGCAGCGGTCCCACGGTTTTTGCAATATTTGACGATGAGAAGCTTGCGCAGGACGCGCTTATCAATATGAGGAATTCAGGTCTGGTGGCACAGGCCTATCTGACGGAGTTTTATAACAGGTCTTAAGCTGACCATAGTGTGAAGGAGTTTATTATGCAGGACGCGAAGATTGAGGAATACTTGAAGCTTAACATGAACGATTATCTGCCGCTTAGAGATGTTGTGTTTAACACCTTAAGGCAGGCCATATTGAAGGGGGAGCTTGAGCCCGGAGAGAGGCTTATGGAGGTAACTCTTGCCAACAAGCTGGGAGTGAGCCGCACCCCTGTCAGGGAGGCCATCAGGAAGCTGGAGCTTGAGGGACTGGTTCTCATGATCCCCAGGCGCGGCGCCGAGGTTGCCAGCATTTCAGAGAAGAACATGATGGACGTCTTGGAGGTCAGAGAGGGGCTTGAAAACCTGGCTCTTGAGCTCGCCTGCCAGAGGATTACGCCTGACCAGATCATAGAGCTTAAGAGGGCCAACGTGAATTTTGAAAACACCCTCTCACAGGGCGATGTGATAGCGATTGCGGAGGCGGATGAGCATTTCCATGAGCTTATATATAAGGCCAGCGGCAACGAGAAGTTGGTGCAGGTGATCAACAATATCAAGGAGCAGATGTACCGCTACAGGCTGGAGTACATCAAGGATGCGAAGGGCAGACAGCGCCTGGTCTCAGAGCACAAGGAGATTGTGGGAAGCCTAGAGAGGAAGGATTTGGAATCCGCCAAGAGGGTTATGCACGTGCATCTTGAGAACCAGGAGGAGACCGTGAAGAAGAATATTCAGGCGGTTAAGAAGTGATTTCGGAGGGGAAGAATTGAAGCAGCAGGTTAAGATAAGGGTTTACGGTGAGCAGGTCATCGAGGGAGAGAAGGATACCCAGGCGATTGAGACCATGGGGGAGTACTATGTCAAGGACGGCAGGCGCTATGTGCTCTACCGCGAGATTATGGAGGATGGGGGCAAGGTCAGCACCATCGTGAAGGAGACCAGGGACGGCATAGATGTTGTCAAAAACGGCTACATCTCTGTGAAAATGTGTTTCGCACAGGGCCTAAACAACAACTGCATGTACGAGACGCCACTTGGCAATGTGAAGCTTCGAACGCTCACCAATTATATTAAGAAGCAGGAGCGCGAGGACGGCTTTTTGTGGGAGTTCGGATACAGCATTTACATGGACGACCAGTACGTTGGAGAAAATGTTCTGGGCTTGGATGTCACGTTCTGACATGGACAGGAGTAATATATGGGAAAGAAAATAGTTCTTACAGGAGGCGGAACTGCGGGCCATGTGACACCGCACATCGCGCTTCTGCCGTCGCTTAGGGAGGCGGATTTTGATATCAGATACATTGGCTCTTACGAGGGCATCGAGAAGACTCTCATGGAGCAGGAGGGCATAGCCTACGACGGCGTCGCCACCGGCAAATTCAGGCGTTACTTCGACTGGAAGAATTTCAGCGATCCCTTCCAGGTGATCAAGGGCTACTTCGAGGCGAAGAAGCTTATTAAGGAGTACGACCCGGATGTGGTGTTCTCCAAGGGCGGTTTTGTGGCCGTGCCCGTGGTGTGGGCGGCTGCAGGGTGCCACATCCCTGTAGTTATCCACGAATCGGACATGAGCCCGGGTCTTGCCAACAAGCTGTGCATCAAGAAGGCTTACAAGATATGTGCGAACTTCCCGGAGGCGCTCTCAAATCTTCCTACAGACAAGAGCGTGGTCACGGGAACCCCTATCAGGGAGGAGCTCCTTCATGGTAGCCGCGAGGCAGGTCTTAGCTTCTGCGGTTTTGCGGGCGACAAGCCTGTCCTCATGATGATGGGCGGAAGCACGGGCGCAAAGGTGGTTAACAGCGCCCTTAGAGAGGCGCTCCCGAGACTTCTTGAGACATTTGACGTGATACATCTGTGCGGCAAGGGAAACCTTGACTCATCACTGCAGGGAGTCAGGGGCTACGCGCAGTTTGAATACATAAGCGACGAGCTGAAGGATCTGTTTGCGGCCGCCGACATTATGCTCTCGAGGGCAGGCGCTAACTCCATCTGCGAGATCTTAGCCCTCAAAAAGCCGAACGTTTTGGTTCCGCTGTCTGCCTCAGTCAGCCGCGGGGACCAGATATTAAATGCGGAATCCTTCAGGAAACAGGGCTTCTCATACGTTCTTCCTGAGGAGAAAATGAACGCCGACAGCCTTATAGAGGCCATCCGCCATGTCTATGACAACCGTGTGGACTACGTGCGCTCCATGGAGTACAGCGCCTTCAACGACGGCATACGCTCAGTCATGAGGGAGATAGATGCGGCTATCCGCGAGAATCCTAAGAGAAACAAGAAGAGGTTTGGGGTATGATGACATTTAAGAAACTACTATACAGTCTGGCTCTGGTTCTTATGCTTGGCCTGGGCTTTAGCGCGACATTTACATCAACTACATACGCCACAGTTAGCGAGGAAGCCGTCGAGGCAGATGCGGCCACAGAGGAGGAATCTTCCTTCCCCATACAGTACCTGATCATAGGAATCATTCTGTTAGTCATCGTGGTTGTGGTAGTCGTTGTGGCCTCAACCATCAGTATTTCGCTGCCAATCATCGAGTTCTTCGAGTGATTTGTCCATTTTTGACGTAAAATGTGACAAAAATTGACAATTTTACCATTGAAAACCATCACAAAACGGTTATAATACAGTGTGCGTTTAATATTTGTTAAAATAATATCAAAGGAGACAATGTGATGGCAAAGGTAAGATTTGATTTATCAAAAGCGACCAGATTTGTTACGAATGAGGAGCTCGACAACATCGAGGCTTTAGTTGACGCTGCGAAGAAGAAGCTAGTTAAGAAAACAGGCGCAGGCAATGATTTCCTGGGATGGATTGACCTTCCTGTCGACTACGACAAGGAGGAGTTCGCAAGAATTCAGGCTGCAGCTGAGAAGATCAAGTCTGACTCAGATGTTCTGATTGTTATCGGTATCGGTGGCTCATATCTTGGTGCGAGAGCGGCTATCGAGTTCTTAAGCAACAGCTTCTACAACAACCTTCCTAAGAATGTGCGCAAGACACCTGAGATCTACTACGCGGGCAACAGCATCAGCGGCACATATCTTAAGCACCTTGCAAGCCTCGTTGAGGGCAAGGACTTCTCAGTTAACATCATCTCTAAGTCAGGTACCACCACAGAGCCTGCTATCGCCTTCAGAGTATTTAAGGAAATGCTTGAGGCTAAGTACGGCAAGGCTGAGGCTGCGAAGCGTATCTACGCTACAACAGACAAGTCCAAGGGTGCCCTGAAGAATCTTGCAGACGCCGAGGGCTACGAGACATTTGTGGTTCCGGACGACATCGGAGGTCGTTTCTCTGTCCTCACAGCAGTTGGTCTTCTTCCAATCGCTGTCAGCGGCGCAGACATCAAGGCTCTTATGGACGGCGCAGCGAGCGCTCGTGAGGAGGCTCTTAAGGCTCCTTACAGAGAGAATTCTTCTATGCTCTACGCAGCAGCCAGAAACATTCTCTACGCTAAGGGCAAAACTATCGAGATTACATGTGGCTACGAGCCAAGTCTTCACTATATTTCAGAGTGGTGGAAGCAGTTATTCGGCGAGAGCGAGGGCAAGGACAACCGCGGTATCTTCCCTACAGCCTGCGATTTCACAACTGACCTTCACTCTATGGGACAGTTCATCCAGTCAGGCAGCCGTCTTATGTTCGAGACTGTCATCTGTGTTGACACTCCTAAGGAGGACATCACCATCAACCGCGAGGAGGTTGACTTAGACGGTCTTAACTACCTTGCCGGCAAGACCATGGACTTCGTAAACAAGTCTGCCATGAACGGCACAATCCTTGCCCACACAGACGGCGATGTTCCTAACTTCATGGTACATGTTCCTGAGCAGAACGAATTCTACCTGGGCCAGTTATTCTACATGTACGAGTTTGCCTGCGGTATCAGCGGCTATCTCTTAGCTGTCAATCCGTTCAACCAGCCTGGCGTTGAGAGCTACAAGAAGAACATGTTTGCCCTTCTTGGCAAGCCTGGCTACGAGGCTAAGCGCGCAGATCTTCTCGCCCGCCTGAACAGCAAGAACTAACATACGCTACATCCGCCCCCTGGCTCTGCCAGGGGGCTTTTTGTTCTCCTCCGGGTTGGCCGGCCCGCTACACAGCACTCCCACTACTTCAGGGGGGCCTTCGGCCCCCCGGGGGACCCGCCCCGCTACACAGCGCTCCCACTACTTTAAGGGGGCCTTCGGCCCCCTGGGGGTTATCTCGCGGGTCTCCCGTGAATTAAATCGTCGCCGTCTAGCGTCGCGTGTCCGGGCTCTGCCCGGCCCGGAGCGGGGTGCGCCGTTAATTGCGGCGCCGCTCTCGTAACTCGCAGCTGCGCCAACATTTACATATCCCGGAAGGCTATGCGCAGCTGCTCAAACACTACTTCGCGGGCCGCACTAGGCTCCCCCGCCCCTGCACGCTCCGGATAGCCGTCTTACGATTTATTCGTGGTCGCCCCGCGAGAGCACACTTCGAGGGCGGGAGGGCTACACTGTTATAGCGGTGCGCTGTGTGGCGGGATTGTACACTTCGAGGGCGGTAGGGCCACACAGCGCTCCCTCTACTTTAGGGGGGCCTTCGGCCCCCGGGAATCTCGCGGGTCTCCCGTGAATTAAATCGTCGCCGTCTAGCGTCGCGTGTCCGGGCTTTGCCCGGCCCGGAGCGGGGTGCGCCGTTAATTGCGGCGCCGCTCTCGTAACTCGCAGCTGCGCCAACATTTACATATCCCGGAAGGCTATGTGCAGCTGCTCAAACACTACTTCGCGGGCCGCACTAGGCTCCCCCGCCCCTGCACGCTCCGGATAGCCGTCTTACGATTTATTCGTGGTCGCCCCGCGAGAGCACGCTTCGAGGGCGGGAAGGCCACACTGTTATAGCGGTGCGCTGTGTGGCGGGATTGTACACTTCGAGGGCGGTAGGGCCACTCAGCGCTCCCACTACTTAAGGGGGGCCTTCGGCCCCCGGGGGTTATCTCGCGGGTCTCCCGTGAATTAAATCGTTGCCGTCTAGCGTCGCGTGTCCGGGCTATGCCCGGCCCGGAGCGGGGTGCGCCGTCAATTGCGGCGCCGCTCTCGTAACTCGCAGCTGCGCCAACATTTACATAATCCGGAAGGCTATGTGCAGCTGCTCAAACACTACTCCGCGGGCCGCACTAGGCTCCCCCGCCCCTGCACGCTCCGGATAGCCGTCTTACGATTTATTCGTGGTCGCCCCGCGAGAGCACACAGTGAGGGCGGTAGGGCCACACTGTTATAGCGGTGCGCTGTGTGGCGGGATTGTACACTTCGAGGGCGGGAGGGCTACACAGCGCTCCCACTACTTTAAAGGGGGGCCTTCGGCCCCCGGGGGTTATCTCGCGTGTCTTGCGTGAATTAAATCGTCGCCGCTCTCGTAACTCGCAGCTGCGCCAACATTTACATATCCCGGAAGGCTATGTGCAGCTGCTCAAACACTACTTCGCCGGTCGCGGGCCACATTTATATAACGGGAACGCTGATTTAAGGGGTGGATTATGCTTGCAAGGAAGTTTGAGAAGGGTTATTATAAACAGAAGAATTTGCTTAAGGTATAAACCGTGGAGGGTGTAATGTTTCGAATGTGGGGAAAGATTATCAGGAGTGGTCGCATAGAGAGGGATTTCACGGCGTGTGATGACAGAATGGTCAACAGGACGAAGAAGGTGTTTGGCTGTCTGGAGCAGATTTGCCGCGAGTTCGACCTGGATATGCCGCAGTGGATGAACGGCAATATCGCGGAGTTTGGGGCCATGGGCAAGACCAGGTTTTCGCCTAATTCCTTCATGGACAGCGTGGATTTTGACTTTCTGGAGATACAGGTTGTCGAGGAGGACTAGTTATCTGATTTATACGTAACTATTCAGAACCATACAGGAATGGCCAGACGAGTCATGCTTGCATGAACTCGTATGGTTATTTCTGTGTGGTTCTAATAGCAGACGTCCGTCACATGAGCAAAAACCGATGCCTTTGGCAGAGGTTTTGCGAATGGGATGGGCGGGTGCTGAATAGTTACATTTACACATAATATTTACTTTGGGAATAAAATAAACTATAATGTGGCGGGCGGTTGAGTTACGCCGCGATGATTAAAGAGGATTGATGATGGATATTATAGTTTTGGCAGGTGGTATAAGCACCGAGAGAGATGTGTCATTTAAGACGGGCGAGATGGTGGCGAATGCCCTCAGGGGTAACGGCCACAGGGTGATACTGTTGGATGCCTTCATGGGATATTTGGACGAGGAGTGCGAGCTGGGGGATGTGTTTTCCAAGGCCGGCGAGATCAGCCTTAAGGTTGGGGACATTCCGGAGGTGGCGCCGGATCTGGCGGCCGTCAAGGCTTCGAGACATGACCAGTCGCCGAGGTTTTTTGGGCCAAATGTTTTGCAGATGTGCGCGAAGGCTGACATCGTGTTTATGGCGCTCCACGGCGAGAACGGCGAGAATGGCGAGGTTCAGGCCACATTTGACATGTTTGGCATAAGATATACGGGAAGCGACTATCTCTCAAGCGCTATCGCCATGAATAAGAGGATGGCGAAGGCGGTTATGGCGGCTGCGGGAGTGCCTGTGGTAAGCGGCATAACCATGCTTAAGGAGAACAGATGCGATGATCTTGGTAAGCTTAAGATGGAGCTTCCGCTGATTGTGAAGCCGTGCTGCGGCGGGTCGAGCATTGGCTGTACCATCGTCAGGGAGGAGAAGGATTTCTCCGCGGCGCTTGACGAGGGATTTAAGTGGGAGAACGAGCTTGTCATCGAGAGGTTTGTGAAGGGCAGGGAGTTTTCTGTCGGAGTTATGGAGGGCAGGGCTCTGCCGGTCATAGAGATTGCGCCCAAGGTGGGCTTCTACGATTACAAGAATAAATATAAGGCGGGCTCCGCTGTGGAGACCTGTCCGGCGCTTCTGCCTGAGGATATCACGGCGAAAATGCAGCGCTACGCGGAGATGGTGACAGAGGCGATCGGGCTTGACACCTATGCGAGAATGGACATGCTGCTCGACGAGCAGAACAACATTTACTGCATGGAGGCTAACACGCTTCCGGGCATGACGCCAACCAGCCTGCTTCCGCAGGAGGCCGCGGTGGTCGGAATGGATTTTGCGACGCTGGTGGAGAAGATTATAGAGATTTCAATCGAGAAGAGATATAAGAGGTAGTATGGATATGGATAGAATGCCCGGCATGAGCCTTCGGGATATCGTGAGGGTTTTGGACGCAGAGTACATAGGGGACGAGGGCGCGCTTGACGAGAGCGTGAGAAGCGTCACCATGGACAGCAGAACGGTCACTGAGGGTGCACTGTTTTTTGCCATCAGGGGCGAGAGAGTGGACGGCCACAGCTTCATAGGGGACGTGTTTAATAAGGGGGCGTTGGCGGTCATCTGCGAGCGCGATACGTCGGATGCGGGCAACAGAATTGTGGTTAAGCACAGCATCGCGGCGCTTCAGCGCCTGGCGGCCTACTACAGGACCTGTGTGGACGCGAAGGTGGTTTTGATCACGGGAAGTGTGGGCAAGACATCCACGAAGGAAATGATTGCCTCAGTACTTGGCGAGAAGTATAACGTCCTTAAAACCGAGGGCAATTTTAACAACGAGATTGGTCTGCCTCTGACGGTTTTCAGGCTGAGGCCTGAGCACGAGGTGGCGGTTTTGGAGGCGGGAGTCGACGAGCCGGGCGAGATGGACATAATCGCTAAGGCCGCGAAGCCTGATGTCTGTGTGATTACCAATATCGGCATCTGCCACATGGAGAATCTGGGAAGCCGACGGGGCATATTTGAGGAGAAGAGCAAATGTTTTGACTATATGCGCGACGGCGGCATTGCGGTGCTAAACGGCGATGACGATATTCTGGGAAGCGTCAGGGATGTTAGGGGTGTAAGCCCTGTGTTTTTTGGCGTGGACAGAGTCGGCGAGTATGTGGATAAGCAGGTCTATGTAACAGATGTTGTGAGCAAGGGCTTTGACGGAAGCGACGCCGTTTTGCACACTGGCGCCGGCAATATCAATGTTTCCGTGGGTATTCCGGGAGTCCATCAGATAACCAACGCGGCGGCAGCTGCGGCGGTGGGACTGGGACTTGGGCTTAGCCTCTCGCAGATTGCCTCTGGCATAGCGAAGGCCAAAACCATAAGCGGCAGGACAAACCTTATCCACACGGATAAGCTGCTCATCGTTGACGACTGTTATAACGCCAACCCTTCATCCATGAAGGCGGGGCTGTTTCTGCTGGTGAAGGCTTCCGGCAGAAGGATTGCAGTGCTTGGCGATATGGGAGAGTTAGGACCTGATGAGAGGGCGCTTCACAGGGAAGTTGGAGAGTATGCGGCGGGCTTAGGGCTTGACGCGCTGTTTCTGTGCGGTGAGCTCTCGAAGGAGATCATGGAGGGGGCGAAGGCCGATAAAAACCTAATGATAAGACATTTTCCTGACAGGGAGAAGCTTACAGAGGAGCTTCTTAAATATGTGCAGGAGGGCGACACAGTTTTGGTTAAGGCGTCACATTTCATGCAGTATCAGGCTATTGTGGATGCGCTGACAAAATATGTCTAAATTGTAAAAATTGTGCCACAGCGCGCCAATCAATTGACAGAAAATTATCTAAAATGTTATACTACCGAAGGAATTGGACGTTTGACTAACAAGGGGGTCATATGGAAGCGGCAGTTGAAGAAGCTATAGTTTTTTTGAACAAGGCCAAGACCGATGTGAGCGATCTGGAGCAGACCAGAAGCGAAGCCCAGACCCTTAATTCGGACAGAATCCGCATTCAGAAGCAGCTCTCCCAGGAGGAGAAGGCGGTCAATGATGCGGTCAGCGCGACGGTTAAGAAGAGACGTGACGAGATTAGCACGAGCTATGACAGCGAGATCGGCAAGGCGCAGGATAAGCTTAGAAAACATAAGAACAAGAAGGAGAAGGCCAAGACAGAGGGCAAGAAGGAGCGAATAGAGTACGAGACCACGGAGCTCAGGGAGGAGAGCAGACAGCTTAAGAACGAGTTTGCCTCTATTCTCAAAAAAAACCGCGTTCCGGGCATGTGTAAGCACAGGTGGTTCTACACATTTTTCATGCCGGTGGGATTTGGCGAGCATCTCTTAGTGGCGCTTGTGGACATACTTCTCGTGATACTTTTGCCATTTGCCATATGCATGATCATGGGGGTCGAGAATAATCTAATCCTCACATCGCTGCACGCAGTCTTCTTCATAGCGGTCATGGGACCCTGCGCATATATATACCAGAAGGTGGTCTATAAGCACTACGAGGTGCTAAAGCGCGCGGCAACACTTCTTCGCCATCAGGAGAGGAATGCGGCGGATATCAAGAAGATCGCCAGAGCCATCAACTCGGACGAGGGCGAGGAGTACTACGATCTGGAGGATTTCAACTATGACATCGCGAAGGCGGAGGCCATGGTTGAGGAGATCAGCAAGAAGAAGGACGACGCTCTCGAGCAGTTTGACACTGTGACTGCGAGGGTTATCGAGGATGAGATCCGCGAGGGCAGCCGCAAGAAGATATCGGACTTAAAGAGGGAGCTGGCTAAGGTGAGCTCAGAGTGCGCCGAGATGGACGAGGTCATCAGGGAGATGACGGTTAAGCTTACCGACCGCTATGCGGGCATGATCGGCAAGGAGAACCTAAGCGTCGACAGCATCAACGGAGTCATTAAGGTGCTGAAAAACGGAGAGGCCGTGACCATAACGGAGGCGGTTTCCATCTACACAACCAACAAGCTATAAAACAAGGGCTGAACGATGTGTTCAGCCCTTAAATTATGCAAAATATTTCTCTGCGACAGCGACAAGCTCTGCAAATGTCTGAATTCTTGGAACGTCTGCGTCGACTTTGCCAAAACCGTATGCGGCGTGTATGAAGCCTACGCCTGCCTGACAGGAGGAGTCGTAGTCGCCCTGTATGTCGCCCACATATGCAACCTTAGAAACACCGTTTCGCTCACAGATAAGCTTAATGTTATCGCCCTTATTCTTTAAGTTGTTGCCGTAGCACTCTATATCCTCGAAGAGGTGCCAGAAGTGATAGTGGTCGAGGAAACACTCTATGTAGCCGCTCTGGCAGTTGCTGACGATGAATAATCTGTAGCGGTCGCGAAGCGTCTGGAGGGTTTTTAGAAGGTCCGGATAGAGGATGCCTCCGTGGACTTTCAGGTAATCATTTTCATAGTTGCCGCACTTTTCGAGGAGTGCGTAGCGCTCGCGCTCTGGAAGCTCGGGGAAGAGAATATCCGCGATGACGTCCATGGTTTTGCCCATGACGCTTGTTATCTCCTCTGTGGTTATAACGCGGTTTTTGTCGTACACCTTCTGAACCATCTCGGTCCAGCTTCTCGCAACGCCCTCGCCGCTGTCCCACAGCGTTCCGTCCATGTCAAATATAAGAGAAGGCCTGAGATCTGCCATAATTACACCTCGCTTTATGTGATAGGTGAATCCTAATAGAAAATGTCCCCGATGTCAAGGAAGTTTTGTATTAGCTATCTTGAACTGGTATGTGTTTTATGATAAAATAAGTTGCTAAAATGTGGTTTCAGGGTTAATTGGAGGATAAATTGAGCGATAGGGATGAAACTAAGAACGGCAGGATAATAGAGTTTCCTGGCGCCGCACAGACAGAAGATAACGACCCTGATGAAGAACTTAGAAGGGAAGAGGCTAGGTTCATTCAGACGGTCAACCAGCATAAGGCGAGAGTCAGACTGGTTACCATAATTCTGCTTGTGCTGGTGGTCTTTGCTATTATTTATATATTTGTGTACAGGGCATCGAAGCCGTACACATTTTACGAGGAGATATTCTCTGAGAATATCACCTCCACGGATAAGCAGCAGTATGTGAACCTGGGGGACGGTATTTTACAGTATGGTTTGAACGGCGCGAGCTATTACAGCATTTCCAAAAAACAGGCCTGGAGCGTGGTTTACACCATGACGAATCCGAGGGTTGAGGTGTGCGGCGAGTACGCGGTGGTGTTTGACCAGAACGGCCGCGAGGGCGTTATATTTAACACCGAGAACGGCAAATGCGGTGAGATAACCACCAACCAGACCATAACCAGGGCGACCATCTCCGCATACGGAGCGGTCAGCATGATTGTGGACGACGGTCTGTCCAACAATATTCTGTTTTTTGACAAGACGGGAGCGGCGCTTAATATCAAGCTTCACACCATGATCAGCGCCAGCGGTTACCCCATAGACATCTGTTTTTCGCCTGACGGACAGCTTCTCATAGCTTCCTTTGTCTACATTGACAGCGGCGTAATGCAGAACCAGATTGTATTCTATAATTTTGACACCAGCATCAACTCAGACACACAGATTGTAGGCGCGTTCAGAAAATACGACGATACGCTTTTTGTGGATGTGGCATTCATAAGCGATGACAGGGCGATTGCCTGCGGCGACGGAGTGATAGTTTACTACTCTCTGAAGAATAAGGTGAAGCCTGAGGAGATCGCGATTATCAACGAGAATGACACCATCACGGCGCTTACTTACTCTGAGCAGGGCGTGGCATATGCCACACTTTGCGGCGATATGGTTCAGAACCACGTTCTGAAGACCTATAACTCAGATGGGGAATCTGTTTACGAGAAGGATACGAACATCGATATCCAGGACATGCAGCTCACCGAGAACGGTCTCTACATCACGGGGCCAGGCACCCTTCTGTATCTCAACAGGAAGGGCAAGACCTTCTATCAGGGAAGATTAGAGACTTCGGTGGACAAGCTGAATGCATCCTATGGAACGACGGACATTCTCCTCGTTGGTGGCAGCAGATTTTCATATATTAAGCTTATCAGAGAATAGCTGATGGCTACACGGGAGGAACATATGGCAATATTAGTTACCGGCGGCGCCGGTTTTATCGGAAGTCACACCTGTATTGAGCTTATCAATGCGGGCAAGGACGTTATCGTCATGGACAATCTGTGCAACTCAAGCCCTAAGAGTCTCGACAGGGTGGAGCAGATCACAGGCAAAAAGATACCATTTTACAAGGTGGATCTCCTTGACAAGGATGGCATGAATGATATCTTCGAGAAGGAGGATATCGACGCGGTTATACATTTCGCAGGCCTTAAGGCTGTTGGCGAGTCCGTGAGAAAGCCATGGGAGTATTACAACAACAACATCACAGGCACATTGAACTTAGTTGACGTCATGAGAAATCACAACTGCAAGAACATTATCTTCTCATCATCAGCCACGGTTTACGGCAATCCTGCCTTCGTGCCTATCACAGAGGAGTGTCCGAAGGGAACATGCACCAACCCTTACGGCTGGACGAAGTCCATGCTTGAGCAGGTGCTATCAGACATCCAGAAGGCAGACCCTGAGTGGAATGTCATTCTGCTTCGCTACTTCAACCCTATCGGAGCCCACAAGAGCGGCCTCATAGGCGAGAACCCTAACGGAATTCCAAACAACCTCATGCCATACATCACACAGGTGGCTGTTGGCAAGCTTGAGAGACTGGGGGTATTCGGCAACGACTACAACACCCATGACGGCACAGGCGTAAGAGACTACATCCATGTTGTGGATCTTGCAATTGGACATGTGAAGGCTCTCAAGAAGATCGATGATAAGTGCGGTCTCTTTATCTGCAACTTAGGAACAGGCCACGGCTACAGCGTTTTGGACGTTGTGCATGCATTTGAGAAGGCCAGCGGCATCACCATCCCTTATGATATCAAGCCTCGCCGCGCAGGAGATGTGGACGCCTGCTACGCAGACCCGGGACTTGCAAAGCGCGAGCTGGGCTGGGTTGCCGAGCGCGACATCGAGGAGATGTGCGAGGACAGCTGGAGATGGCAGAAGAATAATCCTAACGGATTTGAGGATTGATAATTAACCACGGGATATGAATTTATTTGCGGGCCTGCATCTGCGGGCCTGCATAGTAAGGGTATTGGAGGAAGAGTATGAAGTATGTAGTCGGCATTGATATTGGCGGAACAACAGTTAAGAACGGTCTGTTTGACGAGAATGGAACACTGCTTGAGAAGTGGGAGGTTCCAACAGTCAAGACTGACAACGGCGCACACATTCTTGAGGATGTAGCGGCGGCTGTTAGGGGAAAGCTCGAGGCAAGAGGAATAGGACTTTGTGATGTCTTAGGAGCAGGTATGGGAGTTCCGGGCCCTGTGGAGCCCGACGGACATGTGAGCCTGTGTCCTAATCTTGGCTGGAGAGATTACAGGCCTGAGAGCGTGCTCTCAGAGCTTCTTGACGGCATACGCGTCAAGGCGGGCAACGATGCCAATGTTGCGGCTCTCGGCGAGGCATATAAGGGCGCCGCTGCGGGAGTTGACAATGTTGTCATGCTGACTCTCGGAACAGGTGTCGGCGGCGGAATTATCGTCGGCGGCCAGATCGTAGCAGGAGAGCACGGCGCGGGCGGCGAGGTCGGCCACATCGTGGTGAATCCTGACGAGGAGTTGGTTTGCGGCTGCGGCAACAGAGGATGCCTTGAGCAGTACGCGTCAGCCACGGGAGTTGTGAGAGTTGCGAAGAGACTTCTCGAGAGAACCAACGAGAAGAGCAGCTTAAGAATGATCGGGGAGTTCAGCGCCAAGACCGTGTTTGACGAGGCGAAGGCAGGGGATGCCCTCTCTAAGAAGGCAGTTGACACGCTGTGCAGATACTTAGGACTTGCGTGCTCATACATAGCCCTCACCGTTGACCCTGAAACATTTGTCATCGGAGGCGGCGTTTCGAAGGCCGGAAACATCCTTACAGACGGAATTAGCGCCTACTATGAGCGCTTCACACACATAATTCCCAAGAAAGCGACATTCAAACTGGCAACTTTGGGCAATGATGCAGGCATTTACGGCGCTGCTAAACTTGTTATGTAAAAAAATTTAAAAAATTCGAAATTTCCTATACAATTTTTTCGAAATGTGTGCTATGATGGAGTAGTGGTATAATTGCACCCATATAGTACGAATTTTTTGGGGGATATATCACATTTGTAGTTTAGAAAGGTAACATCATGAGTAAGCAGAAGGTAGAGCAGTATAAGGAATATAAGAAGAACAAGAAGAAGATCCTTAGAGCTGAGAAGAGAAAGAATGCTGCAGCGAAGGCTACGGCATGGTTGTTGGGAATTGCGGTTCTCGCGGTTATAGTTTATTTTGTTGGAACTGCAGCAATATCTGCATACAAGGACTATATCGCATCGCGTCCGGACTATTCAACCAGTTCACTTTCAATAGGTGACTACGCAGGTATCCGCGCGGAGGAGACAACAGAGGCAGCCACAGAGGCTACCGAGGAGGCAACTGAAGCGGC
This sequence comes from Lachnospiraceae bacterium, assembly GCA_024699325.1. GTDB lineage: Bacteria > Bacillota > Clostridia > Lachnospirales > Lachnospiraceae > UBA4292. Next base: position 97,876 of record JAILPS010000054.1, read on the forward strand.
TACAGAGGCCACAGAGGCAACGGAAGAGGTTACAGAGGCACCTACACAGGCCACAGAAGAGGCCACAGAAGAGGCTACAGAGGAAGTCACTGAGGAAGTAACCGAAGCGGTTATTCAGTAGAGCAACATAACAAACCGAACAGGTTTAGGAGAAGAATAATATATAACGTGAAGTGCATGAGCACTTGAGGGCGCAGGGGGCGTCCTTGGAGAAAGGAGATATAATGGCAAATCTTTTGGAAAATGCAATGAAGATGCAGGTTCAGAGCAACCGTGCAGAGAAGCAGGCGGTAGAGGACAAGGCGAACGAAGAGAAGATTAAGGATATCGTAGCTGAGTACGTTCAGGACGCAGTTGACTCTATGCCTAAGCAGGATCCCGATGAGATCAAGAGTATAGTTGCTGAGGCGCTGAAGGAAGTTATGGCTAGTCAGCGAGCTGAGGAAGGTGCTATGTCAGAGCAGATCCAGGATGCCGTTAATATTGCTGTTCGTGAGGCGATGGCTGGAGTTGCTGTATCAAGTGGCGATGGCACCGTAAGCTTAAGCGGCGCTGCCGACACAGCTCACATCCAGGAGCAGGTAGACAAGATCTACAGCGAGATTTCTGCCCAGTTCGCTAAGCAGAAGGAGATGATCGACGCCATCGGCAACGTATCTGACGAGAATAAGGAGTTCTTATCAGACATCCAGAACCGTATGGATATGCAGACCGAGAAGAGCGCAGAGTTAGTAGCTCAGGTTCAGCGCAAGGACGAGGCTCTTGCTACCATCGACTATGTAGCTATCAAGGACAACGTGAGCGAATTCAAGGCTGCAATCGAGAGCTGCAGCGAGACTATGGATCAGCTTCGTAAGCAGTTAAACCGTGAGCGCAACAACAACGACCGTACCATCACAGAGTTATATCGTTCTATGAAGTACTCTGAGGAGAGAGTCGAGGAGTTACACTCAAGCTACGACGAGTTCACAACAGTTATTTCTTCACACAGAAATATCATGGGCGTTTTAGTATGGCTTGATATTCTTATCATCTTCGCGCTCATCATTTTCAACGTTTTACAGTTACTGTAATATTTTAAGAAAACCATATCCCATTTCTGATTGCCGACGGTTTCTGAAGCATCGGGAATGGGATTTTTTGATTTGAGGTAATGTAATGCCGGATTTTAACAGAGAAGTCTGGGTCATGGGCCACAAAAACCCGGACACGGACAGCATATGCTCCGCCATCTGCTACGCAAATCTTAAGAATAAGCTTGAGGGCAACCACTTCGTCCCCAAGAAGGCTGGCAAGATCAATCTGGAGACGGAGTTTGTATTAAATTATTTTGGCGTCGAGGAGCCGGATTTGGTGTTCAGCGTGGATGTTCAGGTGTCGGATGTGGACTACAGGCGAACAGAGGCCATAGCGCCTGACATAAGCGTAAGGAAGGCCTGGGAGATCATGAAGGAGACCGGGGTGGTGACACTCCCCGTCCACAGAAAGAAGAAGCTGGTGGGCGTGATAACCATCCAGGATATCGCGGGCTCCTACATGGAGGGTGACAACAGACTCCTGTCGCTTTCAGGAACAACGGTCAAGAATATACTGGAGACGCTTGACGGGAAGCTGGTGGTCGGAGACGCGAAGCAGCTATGCCCCGATGGCAAGGTGGTCATAGCGGCCGCAAACCCTGAGATAGTTGAGGAATACATCGAGAAGGGCGACATTGTGATACTTGCAAACCGCTATGAGACGCAGCTGTGCGCACTTCAGATGAACGCCGGCATGATAATTAACTGCTTAGGAGTTCCAATCCCCGCAACCATCAAGAAGATGGCAGAGGAGAAGGGTTGCATCATCATATCCACCAAGAGCGACACATACACTGTGGCGAGACTTATAAACCAGAGCGTTCCTGTGGAATACCTGATGACGAAGGAGAACCTGGTTTGTTTTAGAACCACGGACACGGTTGAGGAGATACAGGAGACAATGGCGAAGCTTCGCCACCGCGACTTCCCCATCCTGGACAGCCACGGCATCTATCAGGGCATGCTTTCGAGACGTAACCTCTTAGGAGCCAAGAAGAAGCAGATAATTCTGGTGGATCACAACGAGCTCAGGCAGGCCTGCGACGGCATGGAGAATGCCACGATCTTAGAGATACTTGACCACCACAGGCTCGGAACCATCCAGACCATGGGGCCGATATATTTTAGAAACCAGCCGGTTGGCTGCACCGCCACCATAATCTTCCAGATGTATCAGGAGGAGAAGGTGCCGATTGATAAGCCTATTGCCGGACTGCTGGTTTCGGCCATCATTTCGGACACACTGCTGTTTCGCTCTCCGACGTGCACGGAGTACGATAAGGTTGCGGCGAGGAAGCTTGCCATGATTGCGGGCATCAACCTAGAGAAGTACGCGAGGGATATGTTCACGGCGGGAAGCGAGGTTTCCTCTAAGAGCGGCGAGGCCATTCTTCATCAGGATTTCAAGGAGTTTGGCATGGGCGAGGCCCACATTGGCATAGGACAGATCAACTCCATGAGCAAGGACGAGCTGGCGGGAATACGCGACAAAGTGAACAAATACATGCCTACAGCCCTCAAAAAACATGGTCTGGACATGATATTCTTCATGATGACCAGCATTATGGACGAGGGCACGGAGGTCCTGTTTGCGGGAACCGGCTCTGAGGCGGTGGTGGACGCCGCATTTGGAAGAGATTCTGAGGGAAGAGTCTATGTGCCCGGCATGGTTTCGAGAAAGAAGCAGATGGTTCCGGCCATCACGCAGGCCATGCAGGAGACGGGCAATTTTTAATAATGATAATAGTTAGGAGATATATATGGCAAAACAGGTTTGGAAGCCGGGGAATCTGCTCAATCCGGTCCCGATAGTTATGGTGAGCTGCAGATCAAAGGAAGGTAAGGACAACATAATAACCATAGGATGGGCGGGAACTATATGCTCTGACCCGTGCATGGTGTCCATCTCAGTCAGGAAGGAGCGCTATTCACACCCCATAATCTCTGAGTCAGGGGAATTCGTCATAAATCTGGTCAGCAGAAATATGGCCAATGCCTGTGATCTTTGCGGCGTTAAAAGCGGCAGGGACGTGGATAAGTTCGAGCTTGCAGGCCTTCATAAGCTCGAAGCGGACAAGGTAAATGTTGCCGTGATAGAGGAGAGTCCGCTGTCGCTGGAGTGTAAGGTCAAGCAGGTTTTGGAGCTTGGAAGCCACGACATGTTTGTCGCAGAGGTGGTGGCAGTGGACGTGGATGAGTCACTTCTCGACGACAAGGGAAGGCTCGATTTGCAGAAGGCAGACTTGGTCTGCTACTCCCACGGAGAGTATTTTGCCCTGGGCGATAAGCTCGGATCATTTGGCTATTCGGTGCGCAAAAAGTGACAGACTTGACATAAAGCCAAAAATGTGCTAATATCACAAAACTTTTGTAATACATTTGCAATATCTAAAAGTCGAATGCTTTACAAAAAACTATTATGTGATATAATATGTCTGTTATACTATAAGTGCTATGCACGAGGTGTAGAATGAGTCAGTATGTGATGAAGGGTGGAAACCCACTATCCGGAGAGGTTTTAGTTGCAGGTGCTAAGAATGCCGCTTTAGGTATTCTCGCAGGTGCCATCATGACCAACGATCCGGTCACAATAGAGAATGTTCCCATGGTTCAGGATATCGAGTTTTTGCTCGATGCCATCCGCGATATCGGAGGCACTGTGGAGTGTCGTCCGGGCGGAACCGTTATGATTGACGGAAGCACCATCCGCAAGACCATGGTCAATAATGATTATATACAGAAGCTTCGCGGGGGATACTATCTCGTCGGGGCTTTGCTTGGCAAATACCATCACGCGGAGGTTGATCTTCCCGGCGGCTGTAACATAGGTAGCCGTCCAATCGACCAGCACATCAAGGGCTTCAGAGCCATCGGCGCAGATGTCAAGATCAGAAACGGTATGATTCTTGCGCACAGCTCCAGACTTGTTGGCGCACATATCTATCTCGATATCGTGTCCGTAGGTGCCACAATCAACATCATGCTCGCAGCTTCAACCGCTGAGGGCAAAACCATAATTGAAAATGCAGCCAAGGAGCCGCACGTCGTTGACGTTGCGAACATGTTAAACAGCATGGGAGCCAACATTAAGGGCGCCGGAACCGATGTCATCAGAATCAACGGGGTCACAAGCCTCCACGGAGCTGAATACACCATCATTCCTGACCAGATTGAGGCGGGAACATTTATGATGGCGGCAGCGGCCACGAAGGGCGATGTTACCGTCAGGAATGTCATCCCGAAGCATCTTGAGTCCATCAGCTCGAAGCTTAGAGAGATCGGCTGCGAGATAGTTGAGGACGATGATGCGGTCAGAGTTATAGGCCGCAACCACCTGCACTCAACACATATCAAGACACTTCCATATCCAGGTTTCCCTACGGATATGCAGCCACAGATGGCGGCTGTTCTGGCTCTTGCAGAGGGCACTAGTGTTGTCACAGAGAGTATTTTTGAAAACAGATATAAATACGTAGATGAGCTTGTCAGAATGGGCGCCAACGTGAAGGTTGAGGGTAGCGTTGCGATCATTGATGGTGTAAGCTCTCTTAGCGGCGCTAAGGTTTTAGCGACAGACCTTCGTGCCGGTGCTGCCATGGTTATCGCAGGTTTGGCAGCGGACGGATATACCGTAGTAGATGAGGTTGCCCACATTGAGAGAGGCTATGAGAACTTCGTTGAGAAGCTTCAGGGTCTCGGCGCAGATATCGCCAGAGTGGACAACGAGAGAGACCTGCAGAAGTTTAAGATGAGGGTAGTATAATGGAGAGACGTTTATTCACATCAGAGTCCGTCACAGAGGGACATCCCGATAAGGTTTGTGACCAGATTTCTGACGCAGTTCTTGATGCGCTTCTTGCGCAGGATCCTATGAGCCGTGTGGCCTGTGAGACAGCATGTACAACGGGCTTTGTCATGGTTATGGGAGAGATTACAACGAAGGGTTATGTGGATATCCAGAAGATTGTCAGAGAGACAGTCGCACAGATTGGATATACAAGAGCGAAGTTTGGCTTCGACGCTGAGACATGCGGTGTCATCACAGCAATCGATGAGCAGTCCGCTGATATCGCCATGGGCGTCGACAAATGCTTAGAGGCTAAGACGGAGCACAGCATGAGCGATGACGAGTTAGACGCCATCGGAGCAGGCGATCAGGGCATGATGTTTGGCTATGCAACCAACGAGACAGACGAATATATGCCTTATCCTATTTACCTTGCCCAGAAGCTCGCTAAGCGCCTCACAGACGTAAGGAAGAATGGAACACTTTCCTACCTACGCCCGGACGGCAAGACACAGGTAACAGTTGAATATGACGAGAATGGCAAGCCTGCACGTCTCGATGCGGTAGTTTTATCTACACAGCACGACGAGGCGGTCACACAGGAGCAGATACACGCAGACATCAAGAAGTATGTGTTTGACGAGATCCTTCCTGCAGACATGGTTGACGAGAACACGAAGTTCTTCATAAACCCTACAGGACGTTTCGTAATCGGAGGTCCTCACGGAGATTCAGGTCTCACGGGCCGCAAGATTATCGTTGACACCTACGGCGGATATGCGCGCCACGGCGGCGGAGCATTTTCAGGCAAGGATCCGACAAAGGTTGACCGTTCAGCAGCATATGCTGCCAGATACGTGGCTAAGAACATAGTTGCCGCAGGTTTGGCAGACAGCTGCGAGATACAGCTCTCATATGCCATCGGTGTTGCCAAGCCAACCTCTATTAATGTTGACACAGCGGGAACAGGCAAACTCTCAGATGAGAGACTGGTGGAGATCGTAAGAGAGAACTTCGATTTGAGACCGGCCGGCATCATTAAGATGTTAGACCTCAGAAGACCTATCTACAAGCAGACAGCTGCCTACGGACATTTTGGCAGAAGCGATTTGGATCTTCCATGGGAGAAGCTTGATAAGGTTGACATCCTTAAGAAATATTTATAATAACACTGTTCGGGAAGGCTTAGGCCTTCCCGATTTTGTGAACATTTGGTCAAAGAGGCCTAAAATGCTTGAATTTACTTGACAAAATATAGTATAACAAGTATAAATTAATATGTGCGTTGCACAATCTTATTATTATTTAAATACGGGGGATATTCCCGAGATGGAGGAATCATGACAAAGAAGGAATTAACAGCAGCAGTTGTAGAGAAGGCTGGCGTAGAGATCAAGAAGGCAGATGCTCAGAAGGTTGTTGATGCATTACTTGAGGTTGTAGTTGACGAGTTAAAGGCTGGTAACAAGGTAACACTTAACGGTGTTGGTATCCTTGAGGCAGTTAAGAAGCCTGCACGTACAGGTAGAAACCCTAGAACAGGTGAGACAACTCAGATCGCTGCATCTGTAGCAGCTAAGTTCAAGGCTTCTAAGGCTCTTAAGGACGCTCTTAACGCATAATTGGACGTATAGTCGGAGGACTCACGAATGTGGGTCCTCTTTTTTTAGGAGAGACATATGAGACTGGATAAGTATCTTAAAGTATCGCGCCTTATCAAGAGGCGCACCGTTGCAAATGAGGCCTGCGATGCGGGCAGAGTTCTCATAAACGACCGCGTGGCCAAGGCCGGCGCTGACGTGAAGGTTGGCGACATAATCTCCATAGGCTTCGGAACCAAAAACGTGAAGGTGGAGGTGCTAAGTATCGCCGAGACTGTCAAAAAGGAACAGGCCGAGGAGATGTACAGGTATGTTTAATTTGTCCAGTTCCGTTAGGAACTTGACATGTGCCAGGAACGTGGCAAAGGGACGGCGAGAGCCGTCCCTTTTGTGTTATTCCAGTATAGTGTCATCGTCTGTTGGAATGTCGTAGACGTATTTGTATGCCTGATGATAGTTGATTACTTCGTCTACAAAGGCGTTTACCTTATCCTCTCCGATGTAGAAGTATTTGCCTGTCTCTAAGATGTTGGTGCACAGATAACCGTTGTCTGTGAGCCATATCGCGTGGTTGTGATAGCCCAGCACGTTCACCTGCACGCAGATGTCCAGAATTTTGTTGGCATAATTCGTGAACGGGTCGGCGTCAGGGTAATTAACCGCAGTGGCGTCGCTTAGAAGTGCCTCCCAGATGTACTCAGTGGTCACATCCTCGTAGTAAACCATGTCGTCGCCGTGTCCGCGGTAGCAAAGCGATGTGCCTAACTCCTCGCGAAGATTAAGCGCGTCTATGAACTCTCCAAGCGTTTCGGGAACATATTCAAAATTCACATAGGCGTAGGAGTATTCGTCGTCATCGTTAAAGCGGATGGCAACGGCGGCCTCCTTTGCCATGCCGGTTATGCTGTAAATGCTAACCGTCTGCTCGTGCATTTCAAGAGTCACCTCGTCCTGGCCTGTAATCTGTGCAGTGCCTATAAATTCACCCTCGTGCTCGGCGTGCACGGCAATCAGCTTGGTCACATAGCGGCTGCCGTTAATGGTTATCTCCTTGTAGCGGGCCGGGTCGATAAGCTCTTCCCAGGTGTGAGCGCGGGCAATCTCGTCTGACGTGGCTGTGGCCGTGTCCATAGGGAGATGTCTGACTATCACACCGTCGTTTTCAGGGGTATTTACGCTGCCTACGTGTGTTATAGCCAAACCTGCGGCTGTGACTACAAGAACGAGCGCTGCTGCAATAGAAACATATTTGATTACATGGGTTTTGTTTGTTGTCTTCTTGGCTTTTTCCTCCTCAATTCTGCTTATAACATATTCATATCTCTCTTCATAGGTCTTCATAATCAAATCCCTCCTTTATAAGAGTTTCCTTAAGACTTTGTCTGGCGCGGCTTATTCTAACCTGCGTCGCATGGACGGTTTTGCCTGTCAGAGCGGCAATCTCCCGGGTCGAAAACCCCTCGAAATAATACAGCCACAGCGCCTGATAGTAGGTCTGGCCAAGCTTCTTCATGCATCTGTGAACCACCTCGTCCCGCTCGCGTGTAATGAGGGAGTTGAGCGTGGTCTGAGCTTCGTCCGGCAGTTCCCCAACCTCATCTAACGGCACCTGAACAGTTTTGTGTTTTCTAAGATAGTCGAGGGCGATGTTTCTGCCTATGGTGTAGAGCCAGGTTTTAAACGAGCTGTAGCCTCTGTCAGCCGGGCGCCTTACACCTAGTTTTATAAATGTTTCAAGCATCAGATCCTCAGCTGTGTGAATGTCGTGCACGATTGTGTTTATGTAGAGCGTCAGTCCGTCTGAGTACTCTCTGATTAGCGCTTCCATGCCGGAGTCATCTCCGCTTAGAAAAGTCTGATAGTAGTTTGAACCCTTATCCATTATTACCTCCAAAACATTGACCGGTTATGTTCTTCATCCATTACACGTTCTTTTGCGGCAAATGTTCACATCATTATAAGCTTAACATGTGTTTTGTGCAAAATCTAGGCAAAAAAGGTATTGAAAAAAGATGCGGCAAATAGTAATATTAGTTTGTATTATTGTTTGCAAATGATGGAAGGAGAATTATGGCAACAGATAGAAACCGTCAGGTCTATAAGAAGTCTAATATATTTGGCGTGGCTATAATCGCTGCCATATGCCTCGTGATCTTCGCGGCAGCGTATTTTGCCGGCAAGAAGATTGACGCGCAGAATGAATACTATATTCAGCAGGAGAACGAGCTTCAGAGCCAGATAGACGCGGAGAATGAGCGCACTAAGGAGATTGAGGAGTATGGCAGATATGTGCTCTCAGATGAATTCGCAGAGAAGGCGGCCAGAGAGAAGTTTGGTCTGGTGACCGACGACGAGATCGTTCTTAAGTCAGGTGATGGAGAATGATATTAAGTAGGCGGCATTTGCCGCCTATGTTTTTTTGGAGGAAGTATGATAGGGGAGATTGCGGCGAAGCTTTTGCAGGACAACAGAATATGTGCTTCGAGAGTGCTGCTGGGGCTCTCCGGGGGTGCGGACTCCGTGTATCTGTTCTATGTGCTTAAGGAGCTTAGGGATATGGGCGGGCCACAGTTTTTTGCTGTTCACATAAACCATATGCTAAGAGGCGAGGCGGCGGATACTGACGAGATGTTTGTGAGAGAGCTCTGTGAGAGGTTTGGAGTTGAACTCTATGTGAGACATGCAGATGTGGCAGAGCTTGCCAGATTAAACCATCAGACTGTGGAGCAGGCGGGGAGGTCCGTGAGATACGAGGAATTCTTCGCACACGCATCAGAGGGAGATGACAACACTCTGTTTTTGGCTCACCACGGCAACGACCACGAGGAGACCATGCTCATGAACTTCCTCAGGGGAAGCGGGGCGAAGGGCTTGTCAGGTATCAGACCTGAGAGCGTCATCAGGAAGGGCGATAAGAGCATACACGTTCTAAGACCTCTCCTGGGGATTAGCCACAGCGAAATCTGCGAGGAGCTTAGGAATAACGGCGTTTTATGGTGCGAGGATGCCACCAATATGGAGGCGGACTGCACGAGGAATAAGCTTAGACTAGAGATTATCCCTATGATGAGGGAGATTAATCCCGGGCTTTTTAAGACGATGAAGAGGGCCGGCGATACATTTGCACAGCTTGATGACTACATGTGCGCACAGGCTGAGGCTTTTATAGATGCCCATGTGAATATGGCAGGAGGCGAGGTGAGCGCGCAGGTGGTTATGCTTGGAAAACTGCATCCGGCCCTGTGTAAATATGTGATCAGGGGGATGATCGCCAGACTGGACGTGCTAACAGACATAAGCGCGGAGCATGTGGAGGATGTGCTTGGCCTCCTTGGCGCCCAGAGCGGCAGAAGGATAATGCTTCCGAGAGAAATTGTGGCATGCAGGGATTTTGACCGCCTCGTTATCAGAGTCGGGGAGGCCAGGGATTTGCCCCAGGCTGATATAACCATATCCTACGCGGATGCGGGGGAGTTTGACGAGAAGAAATACAAAACCGATGAATTGGTCAAATGGTACGACGCTGACGCGCTTAGGGAGGCGTGCGGCGAGGAGCCTGTCGTCAGAACCATGCAGGAGGGGGATTACCTTCTGATAGATGAGCAGGGCCGCAGGAAGCTTCTGAAGACATATTTAAAACAGGCGAGAGTCAGCGCGGATGCCAGAAGAGATGTAAGTGTTGTGGCATGTGGCAGTCTGATATTATATGTGGCCGGGCTTCGGGGAAGCGAGGGCTTCAGGGTTACGGATAAGACAAAACATTTACTTAAAATAGAGTGTGACTGTTAGGAGGAAGTTATGAAGGAAGAGATTAGCGTTCTTATCACCGAGGAGGAGGTTGATAAGCGCATAAGACAGCTCGGCGAGGAGCTTAGCCGCTACTACGAGGGCAAGACGGTTCAGGTTATCGGAATTCTAAAGGGCGGCGCGCCGTTTGCGTGTGAGCTTGCCAAGCGCATCACGGTCCCGGTCATCATGGACTACATGCAGGTTGCCAGCTACGGCGCCGGCACAGAGACCAGCGGTGACGTGAAGTTTTTGAAGGATCTGGACATGTCCATCAAGGATAAGTATGTTTTGATCGCCGAGGACATCATAGACACAGGCGTGACGCTTGCTGCGGTGAAGGATATCTTAAAAAACCGCGGTGCGAAGGACATCAAGATCTGCACGCTTCTTGACAAGCCGGGCAGAAGAATTCTCAAGAAGATCACGGCCGACTATGTAGGTTTTTCCGTGCCTGACAAGTTTGTTGTGGGCATGGGACTTGACTATGACCAGAAGTACAGAAATCTCCCGTATATCGGAGTTTTGGATTTTAAGGAGGAGTAATATTTGAAGACCAGAAAAACCAGTGGGGTGACGCTGTTTTTCATCATAATGATGGCAGTGGCATTCTACGCAATCTACATTTACACAAACAGCGACATCATCTTCTCCGTGCCTGGAACCAGGGCGGATTTTGAGGATTATGTTGGCGAGGGAAAAACAACCACGGTCAAGGTGGTTCAGGAGAGAGAAGTCCCCACAGGATACGTAGTGTATATGGTGGGCGGGCAGAACTACATTTTATATGTGTCCGATGTCAACGAGGCGCAGGAGTTTCTTAATGCCCATGACACACAGTACACGCTTACGCCTGTCAAGAGGCAGAGCTACTTCCTGACAACACTTCTCCCTGTGTTCTTAATCATAGTTGCGATATTTATCATGTTCATGGCCACGAGCGCCAACATGGGAATGGTCGCAGGAGGCGATTCGCAGAACAGCAAGCTCTTAAACTTCGGCAAGAGCAGGGCCAGGAAGGCGGACCCGAAGAAGGACGGCATCAACTTCTCAAGCGTTGCGGGCCTGAAGGAGGAGAAGGAGGATTTAGAGGAGGTTGTTGACTTCCTTAAGGATCCTGAGAAGTACACTAAGATGGGCGCCAGAATACCGAAGGGAATTCTGCTTGAGGGCCCTCCAGGAACAGGTAAGACACTTCTCGCGAAGGCGGTTGCCGGTGAGGCGGGCGTTCCATTTTACTCTATATCAGGTTCGGACTTCGTGGAAATGTTTGTCGGAGTCGGAGCCAGCCGTGTGCGCGACATGTTCGAGAGCGCTAAGCAGGACGCGCCCTGCATCGTGTTTATCGACGAGATAGATGCGGTTGCGAGACGACGCGGAACAGGTATGGGCGGCGGCCACGATGAGAGGGAGCAGACCCTTAACCAGCTGCTTGTGGAGATGGACGGCTTCTCACAGAACGAGGGAATTATCGTCATGTCAGCCACAAACCGCGTGGATATATTAGACCCTGCCATCATGAGACCGGGAAGATTTGACAGAAAGGTTGTTGTCGGAAGACCGGACGTAGCAGGGCGCGAGGAGATACTTAAGATTCACGCCAAAAACAAGAAGCTTGGCGAGGATGTGGACCTTGAGAGGGTTGCCAGAACCACAGCCGGCTACACAGGAGCGGATCTTGAGAACCTCTTAAACGAGTCAGCTATTGCGGTTGCGAAGGACAACAGAAGCTTCATCACACAGGCGGATATCGATAAGGCGTTTGTTAAGGTCAGCATAGGAACTGAGAAGCATTCGAGAGTCATCTCCGAGGAGGAGAAGAAGATTACAGCTTACCACGAGACAGGACATGCGATACTGTTCCACGTGCTGCCGCTGGTGGGACCTGTGCACACAGTCTCCATCATCCCCACAGGTCAGAGCGCTGCAGGTTACACCATGCCGCTTCCTGAGAGGGACAGAATGTACATGACGAAGAACAGAATGCTTCAGGACATTCAGGTTACGCTTGGCGGAAGAATAGCCGAGGAGATAATATTTGGCGATGTGACCACGGGAGCCAGCCAGGATATCAAGCAGGCGACGGCGGAGGCCAGAGCCATGGTTACGCGCTACGGCATGAGCGACAAGGTTGGACTTATCAACTACGAATCTGACGAGGAGGAAGTGTTCATCGGAAGAGATATGGCCAGACAGAAGAGCTATTCCGAGGAGACGGCGGCTCTTATCGACGAGGAGGTCAAGCGCATTTTGGGCGAATGCTATGACAACGCAAAGAAGATCATCCTCGAGCATATGGACATATTGCACAAATGCTCCGCTCTTCTCATAGAAAAGGAGAAGATTGACCAGCAGGAGTTCGAGGCGCTCTTTAGCTGAAAAAACGCAGTTTAAGTCAGAACTACACAGCAGTCAAAATGGGGGTCAAAAATCAGGGGTAAGTTAAGCATTTTGACGGAGCAAACCTTTGCATTAGTGTGAAAAAGCACAAAAAAATGTTTAATATTTACAAATGTTTGGGCAGACTTTTGCACAGACGTCTGCTATACTACGTATCGTAAACCCCCCAATACATTATATAGTTTTTTGCTACACCCCATAGAAGAGTAATCTTCTAAGAGAAAACCCTCGGCATGACCGAGGGTTTTTCTTGTATATGTGTGATTATTTAAGCTACTCGTTCTGCGATATCTGCAGTGAGAATATGAACTCTGTTCCAACGCCCTCGGTGCTTATGACGTCTATCGTCTCGCCGTGGGCATTTATTATATCCTTGACTATGGACAGGCCCAGTCCCAGGCCCTTCTTGTCGCGGCCTCTCGAGGTGTCGGTTTTGTAGAAGCGGTCCCAGATCTTCTTCAGGTTGTCGGCGCTTATGCCAACGCCCTGGTCCTTGACTGAGATGTATGCCTTGCCCTTCTTCTCGCTGGTCTCTATGAATATCTGGGAGCCCGGCTGCGAGAATTTGATGGCGTTATCTATAAGGTTATAGAGAACCTGCTGGATCTTGCTCATGTCCGCGTGGACGAAGAGCTCGTGATCCACAAATGTCAGCTCGAAGCTGATGCCCTTGTCCATACAGCGGCCCTCAAAGGTTGCGAGGATTTTTTTGACAATGTGGTGCACGTCAAAGTCTGAGTACTCAAGCATCGTTCCGTCGCTGCTTATGGTGTTCAGGTCTAGAAGGCTCTGGGTGAGCTTGCTTAGGCGCTCCGTCTCGTCCTTGACAACATTTAGATACTTGTTCTGCATGGATGGCGGGATGGTGCCGTCGAGCATGGCCTCTATGTAGCCCTTGATGGAGGTAAGAGGTGAGCGGAAGTCGTGTGACACATTGGTTATGAACTTCTTCTGGTCCTCCCCGGTCCTCGCAAGCTCGCTTGACATGAAGCTCATGGCGGCGCTCAGCTCGCCTAGCTCGTTGGAACTCTTGTATTTGTAGCTGTAGTTTAGGTTTCCGTTGGAGTATTCTCTGGCGGCCTTCGTAAGCTTTGTCACCGGGCGGATGACCCAGATGTAGAGCATCAGAAGGATGGGCAGAAACAGCGCATATATGACGCCGGCGGTTAAATAGACTGTGTTTAGCGTCTGGTTGACAACTATGTTTAACGCCTCGCCGTCCTGGCTCACGATGAAGTAGCCAAGCGTCTGGTAGTTGCTGACAACCGGCGCGTAGACGCAGATTGCATCGTCATCGAAGAAGGAGTACAGAGATCCCCTGAAGCCGTGGTGTGAATCGCTCTTGGTCGGATCGAAGTCCGAAAACTGCACCATGGCGTTGGACATGGGATAGATTATGTAGCCCGCCTTCGTGAGAGCCGTAATCCTACAGTTTAGGGAGCGCTCAATCTCCACAAACATTCTCGAATTGTCCGCGGCGCTTAGGTTGTTGCTGTTAAATGTGGATGAATACTCTCCGGCAAGCCTGTAGGCCGTGGCGTACAGGTTGTTTTCCAGCGCTGACAGTCGGTTGTTGAAGACTATTTTGTAGGAAAATGTGGCTATAAATGCCAGCCCCAGGCCTGCAACTAAAATGTAGAGCACCAGAAATCTTACAAGAAGAGATCTTTTCATTACGTGCGCACCTCGAATTTATAGCCGACTCCCCAGACTGTGGAGAGGCGCCAGTTTCTGTGATCGTGTAGTTTCTCGCGCAGACGCTTGATGTGAACGTCGACGGTTCTGGTGTCGCCCACATATTCGTAGCCCCAGATGTGATCGAGAAGCTGCTCTCTTGTAAACACCTGGTTTGGCGACTTAGCGAGGAAGTAGAGAAGCTCTAACTCCTTCGGAGGCATGTCCACGGTCTCGCCCATGTATGTGACTGAGTAGTTGGTCAGATTGACCGTGAGGTCGGGATACGCCACCATCTCCTGAGGCTTGCCGCCCGGCGTCGTGGCGATGACGGGCTCTGCAATCACCGGAGCGGTTCTTCTAAGAACGGCCTTCACTCTGGCCACCAGCTCCTTGGAGTCAAACGGCTTCATCATATAGTCGTCTGCGCCAAGCTCGAGTCCCAAAACCTTATCAAACACTTCGCCCTTGGCGCTGAGCATTATGATGGGCACGCGGCTGGTTTTTCTGAGCTCCCTGCACACTCCGTAGCCGTCGATGCCGGGAAGCATTAGATCAAGAAGTATCAGATCAGGCTTGTAGAACCTGAAGTTTTCCAGAGCGGACTCGCCGTCGCCCACGATCAAGGTGTCATACATTTCCTTAATCAGGTAGAGGCTTATGAGCTCTGCAATGTTCTCGTCGTCGTCGACGATCATGATTTTTTGCTTATCCATTGTAATTCCCCCTGTGTTATACCCTGAAACGCTATTTAAATGTCACTATGGTGACTCCGGCATCGCCCTCGCCAAATTCTCCGAGGCGATAGGATGCCACGTATTTTAGCCCCTTAAGATGCCTGTGGACAGCATTTTTAAGAATGCCGCTGCCCTTGCCGTGAACCACTCTGACGCTTGGCATATGCGCAAGGTAGGCGTCGTCTAAATATTTGTCCAGAAGCGGAAGAGCCTCGTCCACGGTTTTGCCGATAAGGTTGATCTCTGAGGAAATGCTCAGCGTCTTGCTCATGCCAAGCTTACCGCGGTTTGAGGAGTTGACGCTCTGACCCTCGAGCGTGGTCGTGCCCTCGCTTAGAATGGTCAGGTCGCTCACATGCGCCTGCGTCGTCAGAATGCCCATCTGCACGCTAACCATGTTTTTGGCGTTGGGAAGCGACAAAACTGTGCCCTTCAGGTTCATGGAGTTGACCATGACAGTGCAGCCCACCTTAATCTTTTTAGGGTCTGCGGCAGGCTTCTTAGGAGCCACAGGCTCGGGCTTCTTGTCCGCAGTGTCCTTCATCCTGTCTCGAAGCTTCGTCCTCTCCCTCTCGAGAGCCTTCGCAAGATCGCTACCCGCGGTCTGCTTGTTCACAAGCCTTATGGTCTCGTCGACGAAGGCCTTCGTCTCGGAAAGAAGAGCGTTGGCCTTATCGTTTGCGTCGCTAATAATCTTGTCCTGCTTCTCCAAAAACTTCTGTTCGCGAAGCTCGAAGGCGGCCTTCTGTGACTCGGCTTCCCTGCGAAGCTTCTCAAGCTCGGCCTTCTCCTTCTCCATCTGCACGCGCCCGCTCTCGAGGTCTGAGATGATGTCCTCAAACTGTGTGTCCTCGGAGTTGATGCGCTTCTTGGCATCGTCGATTATGTAGTCCGGAATGCCTAGCTTACCTGATATGGCAAATGCATTGCTCTTGCCGGGAATTCCGATTAACAGCCTGTAGGTTGGGCGAAGAGTCTCAACGTCGAACTCGCAGCAGGCATTTTCAACGCCGGGAGTGCTTAGAGCGTAGAGTTTAAGCTCTGCGTAGTGGGTTGTCGCAACCGTCCTGACCTTCATATTGTGAAGAAATGCGAGGATGGATGTGGCAAGAGCGGCGCCCTCCGTGGGGTCCGTGCCCGCGCCAAGCTCGTCAAACAGAACCAGGCTGTCCTTATCCGCCGTCTTAAGTATAGGCGCTATGTTGGTCATATGCGATGAAAATGTTGACAGGCTCTGCTCGATGGACTGCTCGTCGCCGATGTCCGCGTAGACCTCCTTAAACACGGCGAGGCTTGAGTTGTCAAACGCCGGAATGTGAAGGCCCGCCTGGCCCATAAGGGTGAACAGGCCGATGGTCTTAAGAGACACGGTCTTGCCGCCTGTGTTGGGACCTGTGATGATGAGCAGGTCGAATTTGTCACCTAAATATATGTCGATTGGAACCACCTTATCCTTGCTGATTAAGGGGTGGCGTCCCTTCTTGATGTTTATGTAGCCGTCCGTGTTAAACACAGGCTCGCTGCCGTTATAGTGTCTCGAGAGCGCTGCCCTGGCAAATATGAAGTCCAGTTCCACCAAAACTCTGTAGTCGGTGTCCAAAAACTGAGCCTCTGTGGCGCAGGAGTTGCTAAGAGTGGCCAGAACCTTCTCTATCTCCTTCTGCTCGCTAATCTCTAACTGGCGAAGGTCGTTGTTGAGCTTAATAATAGCGGCGGGCTCGATAAACACAGTGGAGCCCGTGGCAGACTGGTCGTGTATCATGCCATTTACCTGTGAGCGGTGCTCGCTCTTGACAGGCAGACAGTATCTGCCGTTTCGCATGGTTACGATTGCGTCCTGCAGATATGACTTGTAGGACTGCAGGCAGGAGTTCATCTCGGTCTGTATGCGGTTTTTGACAGAGGCCATCTGACGGCGCACCTCGCGAAGTCCGCTGCTTGCGTCGTCCGCAATCTCCTCCTCGCTTATGATGCATCTGTCAATCTCGCGGCAGAGTCCCGCGAGAGGCACAAGAGCGTTAAACTGCGCGTCTAAGCTGTCATATTCCTCCTCGGGAATATCCCTCACGCCAAATGTTTTAACTCTTGCCACAGTGCGAAGAAGCCCCGCGATGGTGAGAAGCTCCACGATATTAAGGCTTCCGCCCATGTCCAGGCGCTTAAGCGAAGCCCTTATATCCTTCGTCCCTGAGAAGGAGACGCTTCCCTTCCTGAGAAGCCTGGAGAGCGCGTCGCTTGTCTGGGTCTGCAGAGTGCGAATCTCCTCTAAATTATCGCTTGGCAGAAGGTTCCTGCACAGCTCCTTGCCGGGCTCTGACTGGGCGTATGTGACCAGCAGATCCACAATTTTATTATATTCTAATGTTTTTAATGCCTTCTTGTTCATAAAATCCTCGAAAAATTGCAATACTAAGTACAAAAATACATGGTAAGTATATCATAAAAACTTAAATAGAGAAACACATTCTTGCAAAGTCACTCTTTTATTTTAGTGGTCATTAGTGTATAATAGCAGAGTATATGTGTTCGTGACAATCTATGGATAGGAACTATTATGGCAGATAACAATCGTGATGATAAACCATATATCAAAGAGAAGATTAAGCGCAGCAATTCCGACAGGTTTTTCAGGTGGATACTGCGCTTTTTGGCCGTGGCCTGCATGGCCATACTGTTTGGCGTTGCGGCTGGCGTGGCATTTGTGGTTGCCAGACCATGGGCAGAGAAGCTAGGCGTCACACAGGAGACAGAGGAGACCACCAGGTATGCGATTGACCTTCCCGTCTACACGGAGGATACCACGACCGAAACCCAGACGGTGGTGACCACAGAGGAGACCACCACGGTGGACGAGGCTGTGGTGGAGCTGAGCGATGACCAGAAGAGCTGGATCAGAAGCCAGATAAGCAGCGCTCTTGCCCGCTACAACTTAACGGCAACGGACATAGACGAGATGGACGGCGTTTTGAGCACGGTCTATAAGAATGCCGGCAAGTGCCTGACCACTATAAGGGGTTATAACGGCGACAACCTGACGCTTAGCATTACGGGAGTCATATTCTATAACGTCAAGGATGCAGAGGATGTGCTCATCCTCACGAACACCTCGGCAACCATGGATGTTGATAGGCTCACCGTAACATTTAGCGCGCTTGATAACAGAGAGTTTGAGGCGACGCTGTGTGGCTATGACCATGTATATGGCCTGAGTGTCGTGGCAGTTTCCACAGACGGCCTGACAGAAGCCGACATGAACAAAATAGCGGTCATGAACCTAGGCAACAACTATAAGGTCAACGAATGTGACACTGTCATGATTGTGGGAAATCCCTACGTTGCAGGCGACACGGTTGCGGTTGGAAGGATAACCAGGATTGTCAAGCAGAACGTGGCAATCGACTCTGTATACACCATGTTCTACACGGATATGGCGCTTCCTGAGGGTGCTACAGGCTTCATGGTCAACACATCCGGCGAGCTGGTCGGCATCATGTGTTCTGCGTTGCCCGGCGATATAACAGGATTTGCCACGGCGGTCGGAACCGATGAGATTACAGGTGCTCTAAACTGCATGGCAAGTGGCGCCATAGCCAGCCTCTTAGGCGTCTACGGTCAGACCGTCACAGTTGACATGATAGAGATAAACAACATGCCCGAGGGCGTGTATGTTTCAAATGTTTTGCCTGACAGCGCTGCATATAACGCAGGCATCAGCGCAGGCGATGTGATCGTTGGCATGAGCACGGAGAAGGTGAGCTGCATCGAGGATCTGACGGATGCGCTTCTCACATCCCACCTGCCCAACGAGACAGTTATAGTTAAAATTATGCGCGACAGCGCCGAGGGCTATAAGGAGATGGACATTAACGTCACTCTTGGAGCCCGCTAGAAAGGATTTTTATGAGATTTATTGAGACTCTCCGCGAGGGAGACAGACTTGCACAGGTGGTCTATCTGGTCAAGAGTAAGGCTACCATGACATCCAAAACAGGCAAACCATATTATGCTCTGACACTGCAGGATAAGACAGGCACAGTCGACGGCAAGGTATGGGACACCAACAACAGCGGAATAGAGGACTTCGAGGCGATGGATTATGTCAGCATCGACTCCGAGGTCACATCATTTAACGGAAACCTCCAGCTAAATATCAGAAGGCTCAGAAGGGCGAACGAGGGAGAGTATTTTGAGTCTGACTACTTCCCGGTTTCCCATAAGGACATAGAGGCCATGTATCAGGAGCTTCTCAAGCTCATAGGCAAGGTGAAGAACCCGAAGGTTAAGGAACTTCTCGAGAGCTTCTTCGTGAAGGATGAGGCGTTCGTGAAGGCGTTTAAGTCCCACTCCGCAGCCAAAACCGTTCACCACGGTTTTATCGGCGGACTCTTAGAGCACACCCTCGGCGTGACAACGCTCTGCTACTGTCTGGCTAAGCTCTATCCGCAGCTGAACAGCGATCTGCTCCTGGCTGCTGCCATGCTCCACGACATAGGTAAGCTTCGCGAGATTTCGGACTTCCCAACGAACGATTACACGGACGAGGGACAGCTTCTCGGTCACATCGTCATAGGTTATGAGATGGTTGGAGAGAGGATTAAGAACATCCCTGGTTTTCCTGAGAGAACAGCAGTCGAGCTTCGCCACTGCATATTAGCTCACCACGGAGAATTCGAGTTTGGCTCTCCGAAGAAGCCCGCTCTCATGGAGGCCGCAGCGCTTCACTATGCGGACACAATGGACGCTCGAATGGAGACTTTCATAGAGCAGGTTGTGGGAGCACAGAACAGCGAATGGCTGGGTTTCAACCGCTTCATCGATTCAAATGTTAGAAAAACAACTCCTCTAGAGGACAAATAATTAGGACATCACCCGGAGTGGAGAACCCTCTCCGGGTGTTTTGAAGATAGGGTTATGAACAAGAACGAATTATTTACGGTAGATATCACAGATGTAGGCTCGGACGGTGAGGGCATCGGCAAAACCGAGGGCTTCACATGGTTTATTAAGGACACCATCCCCGGGGATGTAATAGAGGCATCCGTCATGAAGATTAAGAAGAATTACGGCTTTGCCAGAATGGTCAGGATTATCACCCCATCACCTGACAGGGTGGAGAGCGCATGTCCGATAGCAAGAAGCTGCGGCGGCTGCACACTTCAGGCCATGAGCTACGAGGCACAGCTTCGCTTCAAACAGAGTAAGGTTTTTAATAACCTGACGAGGCTTGGCGGATTAAACTGCGTGATGGTAAGCGGCGGGGCAGATGCGGAGGACGGCAAGATTCCCGTGCTTGAAACCATAGGCATGGACAGTCCGTGGCGCTACCGAAACAAGGCGCAGCTCCCCATAGGCTATGACAAAAACGGCCGTCTTGTGGCAGGCTTTTATGCCGGCCACAGCCACAACATAATACCGCAGGACGACTGCCTCATAGGTGCAGAGGAAAATGAGGCCATCACAAAATGTGTGCTCGACTTTTGCACACAGAAGCATATCAGCGCCTACGACGAGACGAGGCATGAGGGACTGCTCCGCCACATTCTCCTGCGCAAAGGCTATTACACAGGAGAGATTATGGTTTGTCTGGTCATAAACGGCGAGTCGCTTCCGTGTGCTGACGAGCTGGTCAGTCGCCTTAGAGAATTTGACGGCATGAGCAGCATTTCCCTAAATGTGAACCGCGAGAGAACCAACGTGATCTTAGGCAGCAGGCTGATTAATCTCTATGGTCCCGGCTACATAACAGATATGATAGGCGAGCTCACATTTAAGATCAATCCGCTGTCCTTCTTTCAGGTTAACCCTGTTCAGACAGCCAAACTCTATGCCAAGGCGCTCGAATACGCAGCGCTCACAGGAGGAGAAAACGTCTGGGATCTCTACTGTGGCATTGGCACCATCTCTCTCTTCCTCGCCCAGAAGGCGGGCTTCGTAAGAGGAGTGGAAATCATTCCCGAGGCGATAGATAACGCCCGCGATAACGCCGCAATGAACGGCCTGGAGAACACACAGTTCTACGTCGGAAGCGCCGAGGACGTTGTCCCTGAGGTCTTCGAGAAGGAACACTGCCACGCCGACGTAATCGTCGTCGATCCCCCGAGAAAAGGCTGCGACGAAAAACTTCTAGAGACCATAGTAAAAATGACTCCCGACAGAGTCGTGTACGTAAGCTGTGACAGCGCCACCCTTGCCAGAGACCTAAAATGGATGGGCGCCCACGGCTATCAGACCGTGAAGGCACAGCCTGTTGATATGTTCCCACATTCGGGGCATGTGGAGACTGTGTGCCTCTTGAGCAACACCCAAAGACCTAAGAAGGAATCCTATATCACGCTTGATGTGGAGATGGAAGATTACTACCGCATCAAGAATGAAGGGAAGAAATCTACCACCTAAAGTTCAGCCTCACAATCGAATAGGAATTTGAATAGATAAGCTGCAGATGCGGAAGTGATCCGAAATCTGCAGCTTGTTTTGTTTC
This sequence comes from Lachnospiraceae bacterium, assembly GCA_024699325.1. Lineage (GTDB taxonomy): Bacteria > Bacillota > Clostridia > Lachnospirales > Lachnospiraceae > UBA4292. The sequence goes on from JAILPS010000054.1 coordinate 119,418, forward strand.
AAGCCAAACGATTGAAAAAGGAGGACAAACACATGGCAAAGAAGAACGAACGGGAAGGACGCGGGCTTCGATGGCAGAGAAGTCGGAGACGAAAAACTTGTATCCGTCTCTTGCAATAAAGGCGGTACGTATCAGCTGACTGAGTGCATCCGGGATGTCATCATAAAGAAGCTGCATAGTATCGTAATCACCGCTTCGGACTATGGCTCTGGCTTACGGTCGAGGTCGAGGAATAAGCGGACTGCAGGGATACCCGTGGTTCTCTTTTTGAGGACTGCGGGTTCTTTTTGTCCAACAGATTGATTTTTCGTCCAAAATCAAGTATAATTGGATGAAAACGCGGGACACTGGATGAAAGGGGTTCTTATGAGATCTTTTGATTACAGCAGGCTTTATGAAAAAGCTTGGGATACAGATATTCTAAATCTTGTCGCAAAGATTCACGAATGCAAAGGAAGACAAGATTTATTCATTAGGCAGAAGCCTGTTGAACTGGATCGCCTTGTTGAGATTGCCAAAATACAGAGTACGGAAGCATCCAATAAAATAGAGGGGATTGTCACGACAAGTACTCGTATGAAACAGTTGTTTGAAGAAAAGACAACTCCCAAAAACCGTGATGAGGATGAGATCATGGGTTACAGGGATGTGCTGAACACGATTCACGAGAGTAATGAATATATTCCGATTCGTCCTTCTTATATACTTCAGCTGCATCGTGATCTTTTAAAAAGGGCAGGCTTTTCTTACGGTGGGCATTTTAAGAATGTGCAGAACTATATCAATGAGACAAAGCCAGATGGAACTGTAGTTACCAGATTCACGCCGATTGCGCCTTATGATACACCGGACGCAGTAGAAAATATTTGCAATGCCTATGAACAGGCCATCGCAAATGAGAAGATTGATTCACTGATCCTTATTCCGACTTTTATCTGCGATTTTCTCTGTATTCACCCATTTAACGATGGTAATGGACGAATGAGCAGATTACTTACATTACTACTGCTGTATAAAAACGGATATAGTGTGGGAAAATACATCAGTATAGAAAAGCAGATAGAGAAAACAAAGGATCGGTACTACGATACTCTCGAAGCGTCAGATGCTGGTTGGCATGAAGAGAAAAATGATTCGACACCATTTATTAGATATATGCTTCAGGCTATTCTGGCATGTTATACAGAGTTTGAAGAAAGAGTCGGCTTAATGTCCGTTACCGGAAATGGAAGTACGGCATATGACATTGTCAAAAAGTATACCGAGGAAAAAATCGGAAAATTTACAGGGGCAGAGGTTGTAGCTCATTGTCCAAGTATAGGAAGATCCTCAGCCCTTGCAGCACTTAAGAGACTTACTGAAGAAGGACTTATCATTCGGGAAGGATCCGGAAGAAGTACATTTTACGTTCGTGCTGACATCAAATAACTTTCGTCCAAACAATGAATGATTTGGAAGAAAAATAATGCAGTTGGACAAAAAGAAAGTAGAGGTATGATAACTTGAAGAAATACTGGCCGTCAGTGGTGATGCTGGTGATTTTTGAAATAGTAGCGGTGACGTTATGGCTGATAAAAGATAATGTGTTTTATCTTTTCAATTTCAGCTATATCGGAATTTCCATATCATTTGG
>JAILPS010000005.1 GCA_024699325.1 Lachnospiraceae bacterium
GGAAGGGTTATGGGGATTATTCCCCATCTCTCTTGTGGCACGCAATGATCGCTGGAAAGACAGCTTCAATGAGATCTGGAAAACGCTGACCGGACTTTTAGCCGATCGGTCCGTCGTCCGGATCAGTCATATCGGAAGCACCGCTATTCAGGGGATATGGGCCAAGAATATCGTTGATGTGATGATCGAAATACCTGAAAGCATCGACATGAAAGATACGGCGCGGATATTGGAAAAGAACGGCTTTACCGCCATGTCCTCCGGGGCAAACCGGATCTCGCTGAATAAGGGATATACTGACAACGGATTTGCGGACAAGGTGTATCATATCCATCTGCGGTACGCCGGGGACAATGATGAACTGTACTTCCGTGATTGTATCTGTCGATCGATCACCTGAAAATGGGTCTGATCCGCAGCGGTAATACAGAATTTTATTGTCTATTCGCTTCATTTGCCTCGCTATGAGCGAGAACTATATTGAGAACCATTTTGGCGAGATTATTGGATATGAGTCGGAAATCGAAGCCAGGATGATTGATGCAGACTGTACGAAAGATAGTCTGAAAGCAGACAACAGAGATTTCATCAATGGCTTTCAACATGCAGGGGAACAGGTCGTACTGATATATTCTGATTATGAGCAAACAATAAAAGGACTTCTGGACCGACAATCGGTATTTGGAGGTAAACCATTATGACCACAGCAGAATGGATCACAGCTTCATTGGTATTTATAATTGCGGCTATTCTTGCAGTTGTCAGTATCAGGAGCTTCCAAAATAAAGGATTCTTATTCAATAATGCATACTTGACGAAAAAGGTATGACCGTAAAAGAACTCGCAAAAAAAGCCGGCATTGCGCCGACTACTCTTTACTCTATTATTCAAAGGGATACCGCGATAAGATTTGACACGGCACTAAAGATTTCTCATATCTTCAACATACCGATCAACTCGATATGCAAGGATAATCCTTACGAACCGGGAGATACCCTTCCTCAATTACCATCTGATAAAGAAAAACTTATGATCAGCCTTCAAAAGAAAGCATATTTTTCAGACCGGACTTTAAAACTTTTAGAGAGATTTGATTATAAAGAGCTGCCTCACGTTGATCAGCTTATAGCAGATTTCTTTGTGTTAAATGACACCGCAAGGAGTGATCTGTTTGAGTATATAAAGATCATGAAAAGGAACCACACGGATCCCAAGCGTCAGGACATATTGGACAATATGAAATCCATAAAATAGAAAAGACCGCCGATTGTTCTTCAAAACAGCTATCCGCTTTCAAATCCTTAAATGAAGACCTTAAGTGAGAAGCCGCGGAGAAAAATCAGCGGTCAAGGATGGTCAGTCCAGGTTACAACTTAGCGTTAATTCTTCAAACTGCTCTTGAAGTTTTTCATCCAGCTTCTTGCGTCTTCCCGGTTTGTATACCTCCATACCGCATTCCAGCAACAGGTCGTCCGACTGTCTCAAGTAATACGAGATCTTATGAACTTCTTTATTTCTGAACTCAGCTCGAAGAGAGTAGACCCCCTTATCCGTCTCATTGATTAATAAGGAATCCGCAGTCCCATACGTTTCCTGCCATCTGTCAAGGATATTTTTTTCTGTAAGACAGCAATCCAATTCCGCTCCTAATCCTATATAAAAAACAGCAGAAGCATCATCACCATCTCTTGCCACATAATCATAGCTAACGTAAATCTCTGCAGCTCCATGATCGAAACCATCGATAAAATGCTTATCCGACGGCTTTGTCACATTTAGCATTGATCCGTTAAGAAGTTCTACTTTTTCCACGATCTTCTTATTCGGATCAAACTTATTACGAGAATAATACTCATCTACAGCATTTAATACATCTATAACCGCCTCACCTATTTCTTGGGCAGTTGCTGATAAGGGTAAATATATTTTTTTGCATACATCACCATATTGTCCCTTGAATTCTTCTGAAACAAGCTCAGAAGTAATCACAATATTTTCACTTTTAAAATCGACAAAACAATGTTGAGTGTTTTTTACAAAGGAAATCCGGCTTTTAAATTTACTTATCAATTTCCAGGTAGGTATCCTTATGTGATCATCTTCAGGAACAGGTTTTGCGGATTCATTAGATAAATACTCTTTAGCTTCAAATATAGCATTTCCGATTTCATAAAGCTCTACATTTTTAGACAGTTCTATATACCACCTAGACTCACGACAATGAATAATCGGAACTAAAGCAATGCTCTCTTCGCCTCTGTATATACTTATACTTATAATCATTCAATCACCTTTATTTTGCTATTCTGTATACAATTTGTATTTCTCTTTTTTGCCAATCAGATTGAAAACCATTAAGAACCTTAACACATCAAAATGGTCATTTCAAGAAATATCACAGTTTTGCACATGTCACATTTTGATCGTTATGCAACTTGCATAAATGTTGGATTTGAAATAGTTGATGAAAATGAAGAAGAATATATTATGGTTTGCCGGTTGTAGTGGTGAAATTTAAGTTTTCTTTCGAAAGGAATACATATATGGCATCGAGCAAGGAATATCTGGAGTTTGTGCTTGAACAACTTTCAGAACTAGAAGAAATATCATATAAGGCAATGATGGGAGAATACATTATTTACTATAGAGGAAAAATCGTGGGTGGGATTTACGATGATCGTTTCCTTGTAAAGAATACAAAAGAAGCAGTAAGAAGAATGCCGGAGGCATCGTTAGAACTGCCGTATGAGGGTGCCAGGGAAATGATTATGGTTGATGACATTGATGATAAAGATTTCTTGAGGGATTTACTGGAGGCTATGTATGATGAGCTTCCTGAGCCTAAGAAGAAAAAGAAATGAAAATTAAGTTTTAACGAGTATTACAAATCGCAATTTATTCGGGAGATAGCAGAACAGGGAAATGAGGTAAAACAGTGGATAATGTTCAAGGATTTTTGCTATATTATTTAGACAAGCATCGTGTCGATATACATTGAAAGGTGTGTATCGGCATATTTGTTATGTAGAGAGATAAAACAGGAGGATAGCAATCTATGGGCGGGTTTGGTATCGCTGAGTTGATTATCATATATGGTTTCTTGTCGCTTTTTGCTGTGATAGGAATACTGTTTCTTTTGCAGTGGAATTTTTTTCGCAAGGGCTTTTACGGGAAATATACAATCCACAAGAAAGCAACCGTAAAGAAAATGACCGGAGGAAGATTAGGGACACCTGTTATAAGTTATGTATGTGAGATAGATGGAAAAGAAGAGATCCTTGTAGAGCAGTCGAGCATCGGAGCCCCGTTTTATGTACCGAATGAGGGAGATGAGGTAGATGTTTACATACATCCCGATCCGAATAAAAAGGTCTCACTTTCTCAGCCGCCGAACACGACGACCAGAGTTTTTGTCTGTGAAAAGCGTTCTCTTTCAATGTCAAGGTTTTATCTTGGAATGGGGCTTGCTTTTGCGACAGCTGGACTTTTGGGAATCATAATGTTTACGGTTACAAATTAATGGATCAGATAGAGTTCTGTAACCTGATGATTCTGAATAAGACGGATCTGTTAAGCGATGAGCAGCTCCTTGAGGTCAAGGAGGGGCTTAGAAACCTTCAGCAGGAAGCGCAGATGATAGAATGTGTCAATGGCAATCAGGTTGTATTTATTGGAAAAGGGTTTGAAAAATCAGCCATTTTAGAGTTATTATATAGCTGTATAGAAGAATAACTCTGTTTGAGTGGAGTGGAGAGAATATGGCCCTGAATATTTATGTTGATTTTGATGACTGCCTGTGCGAGACCGCGAGATATTTCTGCAAGATTGCCAGAGAAATGTTTGGCAAAAATGTGCCCTACGAGAAGGTTATGTTTTTTAACCTCCAGGAGTCGTTTTCGTTAAATGACGAGGAGTATGAGAGACTGATGGAGGAGGGGCATAAGAGCGAGGTGTTAAGGGCGTTTGAGGAGACTCCCGGGGCTTCTGCGGCGCTTAACAGCTGGATTGACGCAGGCCACAATGTGTTCGTTATAACGGGGCGTCCATACAGCGCATACGAGGCCTCTAGAGCGTGGCTTGATGAGCATGGGCTGGAACGTGTTAAGCTGTTCTGCCTGAACAAATATGGCCGTGAGAATTTCATGAAGAACAGCACATTCAGTCTGGAAATCGATGACTATTACAAGATGCATTTTGACTATGCTGTGGAGGACTCGCCAGCGGCGTTTAAGTTCTTCAAACATTTGCCGGATCTTAAGGTGCTGGTTTACGACAGGCCATGGAACAGAGGAGCACAGTTTCCGTGCGATAACTTCAGCCGCCAGAGCGACTGGGAGAAGATAAGGAGGATTGTCGAGGATGATTAAGATTTACGGAATGCCGACATGTCCATATTGCGACTTCATTCACGAGCAGATTGAGGGGCGCGAGGACGAATTTCAGTACATTAACATAGGCGAAAACATCAGAAATATGAGCGCCTTCATGCATCTCAGGGACAATAATCCCGCGTTCGATCACAGCAAGGAAATCGGCGATGTGGGAATTCCAGCCTTCGTGCTTCCTGATGGGACTGTAACACTTAAGCCCGAGGATGTGGGGTTGGTGGAGTATGGAACCGCCGGCGCCTGCTCAATCGCAGACCACAGAAGCGGCAGGAAGGGCTGCTAGAAGTCAAATATTATACAGATTTGTACAGACCTGGAACTATGTTTCCAGGTCTTTTTGCGTAAAAACATGTTGTTTATGCAGAAAATGTGTCGTTCGTGAATAAATTGTTGAATATTTGTTATGTTTATGGTTAAATGTTAGTAAATGAGTATTGAAATAATCTATTGATATTTTTTCTCTTACTGCAAATGGAAACTTGTTAGATGATGAAATAGAATACTTATTATTGTGGAGTTAAATATGATAACAGCTAAGGATGTTCACAAGAGTTTTAAAAACAAAAATGTTATAAACGGCATATCATTTACCATAGGTAAGGGAGAGATAGTTGGTCTGCTCGGCCCTAACGGGGTGGGCAAAACGACGCTCATAAAACTCCTCTGTGATATCAATAAGCCCACCGCGGGCACAATCACTAAGGACGATGATGACACTCTCGCCGTAATGTTTGATTTTAACGGACTGTACAATTCATTTAACGCGATTGATAATCTGTCCATCTATCTTAAGGATGATGACAAGGAGATTATAGAGGAAGTGTTAAAGAAGGTGAAGCTGTGGGATGACAGATTTCGAAGGGTTGACACCTACTCTAAGGGAATGCAGCGCAAGTTAACTATCGCGAGAGCACTCCTTAAAAAGCCCAATGTCCTAATCCTGGATGAGCCATTTGACGGTCTGGATATAGAGAGCAGAAGATACTGGATGGACTTTCTCATGAAGTGGAAGCAGGAAGGCAATTCGCTAATTATCACATCCCACATCATGAGCGACATAGAGGAGCTGTGCGACAGGCTGATTGTGCTTAAGGAGGGCAAAATAATAGTTGACCGAAGAATCAGTGAGCTTAAACAGGAGCATTCAGATTATGTATCAGTGAGGGTTCCTAATATGTCAGAAGTGAGACCTGACAGCGTTCTTGGCGGTTATGAATACAGTATCTGTAGTGACACTGAGCTTAGAATTAAAAACATCAGTCTGCAAAAGCTTCAGACAGTAATCAGGGGACTGTTAGATGCCGGCGCCGTGATAGAGGAGATTACCTACGATAAGGACAGTCTCACAAAAATGTATCTTGAAATGATGGGGGAAATATGAAGAAACTGCTAAAAAAGGATTCGCTGTTGATAATAAATGTTGGCGGATTGCTGCTGTGCTCGATTGTGGCATGTCTGACACCTGTACTGTGCTGCATGCTGTATCGTGACATTGACGAAAGCATTGTAAGCGTGTTGCTTGGCACTTCTTTCGTTTTTCTGTCGCCGATGATTATGTGTGTGATTGTGACGCTTTTGCTCACAACATCATTTGCCATTGAGCTTAAGGACAAAACGATAGTATATCTGCTTGCCAACGGCTTCAGACAGCAGGACATATGGCTTTGCAAGCTCTTAGTGGCTGCTGTGTACGGCTATCTTACGATGGTTGCCTCGTTTTTCATATATTTGGCGGCTGTATACCTTCAGTGGAGGATAATGCTGTCCTTCTCGATTGAGCAGATTCTGCTTATGTTTGTAATACTGCCATTTATCAGCCTTGTGTTCTCGGCGGTCCTGTGGCTGTTAATGTGGGTCACCAAAACCGTGGGCACCCTGATATCCGGCATATTTCCTATGGCGCTTTACATGTTTTCCATGTACTTTTGCCAGAGGATGGTTGAGATGAACATAAAGATTGGCTGGGGAAGTGTGATAGGCGTAATCGCAGTCACAGTCGGGGTGCTGTATTTGATATCTGTAGGCGTTAACAGGGTCGACAAGGAATACTGGGTCAATGTGCATAAATAATTAACACATAAAGCAACGGATTAAATATTGCATAAGAAATATGTTATATTTCTCATACATTTGATTTTAGGTATTCCAACGGCTTAAATAGTCATAAATTTGCCCTTGGTAAAATGCCTGAAGAATAAAAGGGGAAGAAAACTGATGGAACAGACCATATTTAAGGCAGAAAACATAGCCAAGTCGTTTAAAACCAAGAATGTTTATAAAGATTTGTCGTTTAGTATCAACAGGGGTGATGTGCTTGCTGTTATGGGACCTAACGGTGTTGGAAAAACAACGCTACTTAGAACCATGGCTGGGCTCTATGAGCCTGATGCAGGTGAGATTACGAGAGCTGATGGTGAGGGTGGTAGAAGCTATTGCAGTGTGCTTTTCGAATTTAACGGATTGTATCCAATCCTCACACTTCGCGAAAACCTGGCTTTTTTTCAAAGCCTAAACAATAACAGGAAGTTGGGAGACGATGTGTGGGCTGTGATTGGAAGACTGGGGCTCAATGATGTTATTGATAAGCAGGTTAAATACTTCTCTAAGGGTATGCTTAGAAAGGTTGCCATAGCGAGGGCGGTGCTTAACAATCCTAAACTATTGATACTCGACGAGCCGTTTGATGGACTGGATGTTGAAAGCCACGCTTTTTTGTGTGATTATCTAAAAGACTGGGTTAGAGAGGGAGATCGAGCAATAATTATATCCTCACATTCGGTGGCCGATATTGACAGAATGTGCAGCAGGCTGATGCTTTTAAAGTCTGGAGCTAAAATCCGGGATATAACTATCGATGAATTTAAAAACGAGACTTATATAGGCTACACTGTTGGGTTCTCAGAGGCTGATAGCAGTGATATGGTCGAGAATAGTCTCAGGGAACTGGGGATTAACTTCTCGGCTATAGATAATATGGAGTATGTTCTGGATATCGGGATAGATGATGCTCCGGATGTAATATCAAAACTATGTAAGAGAGACAGAAAAATAGTCAGAGCAGGAGCTGCTATGATGGATCTGGAAAAAGTATATTTGAGATATTACGAGGAGAAATAATATGTTTAAGATATGTGTAAATGATATAAGGGTGAGTTTTAGAACTTCCGGAGTGATTATAGCCCTGGCTCCAGTGTTATGCTGTATTGTCTTGATTATTTTTATGAAGAAAAGTGTGGGGGTTAACGAAGAACTGTTTACGCTTATGGTGGAGACAACATTTACTTTTATGTCTTCTGCAGTTATGCTTATATGTGGCATGATGATATCAGAGATTTCACTTTTGGCTGACAGAGAAAACAGAATAATTCAGGTGCTGATATCAAGCGGGATAGGTGTTGAAAAAGTGTTATTTGCCAGAATAATAGCCTCAGTCTGTGTAGGGTATGTTGCGATTATAATACCTTACATTGGTATCATGGGGTATTATTTCTTGACATTTGAGAAGGTTGCAGCACTTAGTGGAATGTTTTATTTTAAGTATTTTTTGCTGTATCCATTTATTACAATTGTAATGGTTGAATTATTCTCTTTACTGCAGATGATAATTAAAAATGGAACTTTTCTCATGGGTTTTCTTCCGTATATCGTGATTTTTCTCTTGATATATCTGAATATGCTGGAGATGGAGGGTAAAATCAAAATAGATGCTGTATGGCTTGTGTTAACAACAGTTGCAGCGGTGGTAGTGGGAACGGTAGTTACATTTTTGATAAAACGAATCCCGAAGGAATATATCGTGAATCTGGATGCGTGATGAGAATTTGCATAATTAATTTTATACTGTAAAATAATAGGGATTGTTAATTTTGTGAGTGTTTATTTTTAAAATGGTGGGAGAGGTTAGACACCCCTGTACACAAAACAGAAGTCTGAGGGCAGGAACCCTGTGTTTAAGGGCAGGGATATCGGACTGTCGGATGATGAGATAGGTTACTGGAAGTAATGTAACGCCCCCCGAAGCATATCAAAGCTTCGGGGGGCGATTGTACATTATTGGCTTATGACATTACTTAACAGCATATTCGTTAATTATGTCAATTATGATCTTGCTTAGGGACTCAACTGTGTAGTCGCCGATGATTGGCTCAAGGTGTGAGTCGCCGATGCCTGAGTCGTCTGTAAGGAAGACATAGTCTCCGTCGGTCATGATGGCGAGAGAACGGCAGAAGAGCTCGGTGTCGCGGTCAGAGGATGAGGCAACAACAGGAATGATGTGAATGCCCTTCGCTGCAGCTGTTTTGGTGGCTGCGATGAGAGCTTCCTCTTTGTCAGCGTGAGGCGGTGCGTCTAAGATTAAGAACGCAATCTTAACACTGTCATCCTTCCATGCGGTGCTGTTCATGGTCTCTGTGAGGATTTCGGCTACGGCCTCAGGGGTGTCACCGCCGCCTGATGCGTACTCTGCATAGAGAACGCTCTTGATAGCCTCGATGTCTGTGGTGAAATCGTTGCATCTGGTCACGTAATCATCGCCCTCGTCGCGGTAGAAGTTCCATGAGTAGCTGACGTTACCTGCTGTAACCTTATCATAAATGTTTCCAAACTCGCCCTGAAGATAGCTGATCTCGTCGCCCATGGAGCCTGTGGTGTCGAGGATGAACATAACCTGTGTAGAAGAGTAGGTCTTGCTGGTTGTGTCCACGCTGTAGGTAAGGGTCTCAGGAAAATCTGACAAAGATGACTGGCTTCCAGGAACCACAGCGGCTGCAGGGAAGTTGTAGTTCTTGTCATCTGACAGTATGGACTGGCCGTTGGCATCTGTTATGTTCACAGTCCATGTGCCTGCGCTTGCGGGCTCTACGAAGAGATAAGCCACGCCTGACGCGTTCGTAACGGCCTGATATATGGTCTCGCCTGTTGAGCTGACTGCGCTTACGCTAAGGCCGCTAAGAGCTGCGCCGGAAGCGTCCGTAAGTGTAACTGCGCATCTGTTTACAGGGTTTAAGCCAAATGCTGGGAAGTTAAGTGTGCCATTGGTAGTCAGGTTCTTGAAGAAACCCCAGTTGGCGTTATCATTCCAGCGGCCTGCGGTTAAGAGACCGTAATAGTCGTCAAAATTAGCTGCTGATGTCTCGCCGCCGGAAACCGCTATATCGGATGTGCCGCCTGCCTCTAATTCTGCCGAGTGAATATCGCGGGGAACCTCGCTTATAACATCAGAGCCCTCATACTCAGGTATGATGGCTGTGTTTATCTCGTGGTCAGTGCGCTCGCTTGCATCAGATGGTGCTATGGCTGCTTCTGTAGAAGCCTTCGATGTAGCAGATGCAGGAACATCTGTGCTGCTGACGCCAGGAGCATCAGATCCACTTAAGCCCGGAGTAGTGTACGGATCGCCACCGGTCCTGACAGTGCTTTCGTTTTTAGCAGTGCCGCTGATGTCGATTGTCGAGTCGGAGTTAAAGTAGGTCGAAATACCTATTCCGCCAACGCCTATCGCACAGGCTGCTGCGGCGGCGATGCCCACATTTCTCCAGGTGTGACGTCTGATAGGAGTCACGCGGGTGGGCTCCTTAGGAGCTGCGTCGACTATCAGATCATCGTCTAGTTTTTCCATGGCAGATAAAATCTCTCTGCCCCTCAATTCCTTATCGTCCTTATTCATAATCTGTAACCTTCCTTTTCCAAATATTCTCTCAGAGAATTGCGCATTCGCATAAGTGTGACCTTCACATTGCTGACTGACATACCGCTCTGGGTGCTTAAATCGTCCATACTCAGAAGATAGAAGTATCTCTGTATGAAGAGGTTTCTCTTGTCGAGCGGCTGGCTTCTAAGATAAGAGCTTATGAGCCCTGACAGCTCCTTCGCCTCTAACTCCTCGGCGGGAGTTGAGCCTGACGGAAGCGTCTCAGCGAGCTCGTCGATAGCCTCGTATATGACGCCGCTTCCCCGCTTAAGCCTGGTATCCTTCTGCACACGGGCGAGGGCTAAGTTTCTGGCAATCTTAGCGATGAACGCCTTCAGATTGTCCGGCCTCTTCGGAGGAATAGCTCTCCAAAGCGCCATGTACACGTCGTTGGCAATCTCGTCCGTGTCCTCCTCGCTGCGGACAATTCTTCTGGCAATTGTTTTCAAGTATTTGCCGTAACGCGTCTGTGTCTCACTTAATGCAGCTTCATTGCGCGCAAAATACAGATCTATTAGCTGCACATCATCCATCGTATTCTCCTCCTGTGTTTTTAGGCTTGCTGCCTTCACCCTAATAGATTGTGTTTCTTAGAAAAGGTTACAAATCATTTTTAATTTTATCATCTGAGGGTAAATAGGACAATATTTTATTCGCAAATGTTTTGAAATGTGCTATGATTAATGGACAGGAGAAGATTATGAAGAAACTATACTTAAGAATTCTAATAACATTTATAATAATAGCGATAGCGTGCAGCATATGGTGGTTTGCGTCACCGCGCACGGTCACAGGTCATTACATGTTAAGCCCGGGATGTGATAATATCTCTGACTACACAGTCACAGTCACAGGGGAGAACGTGATAGAGTGTATAAGCGCATCGATAGACGGCGAATACCTAAAGTTTGAGGTCAGGGCCGTGGGAAGGGGCAGCGCGGACCTCGTTATAGATGTGAGCGATGGAGGCCAGGGGCTCTTCGTCTACAGGGTTGGCGCGTTTAATAACATCTATTGCCTGGTGGACGGAAACTTCTCAGGCTGCAGCGCAGTGCTCGTGGGCATCACCGCGTTTTTCCTGATAGCAGCATTTATGCTTATAAACTACTACAGGAGCGCGAGGGACTACAGGCTGTACTCCTACAACACCATCTACGCGGCCGGCTTTGGCATAATGCTTATGGTGGTGGGCGTGTACATGCTGATAGACACTATGGAATTCACGCTGTCAGACGGCCAGTTTAATATGTACAGCATCTATAAGAACATCGCAGGTTCCGCAAGTCTGTTTATGTTTGTGACATTTCCCGTGGTGCTCGTGTTTGCCGTGACGCTGTTTGTCAGCAACGTGGAACTGCTTCGCCACGAGAGGAGGAGACTGGCCAATGTTTTAGGAATAATCCTGAGTGTTTTGCTGATTGCAGGGCAGGTCGTGGCATTTGTCATCAACGGAAGATACTTCACGGGCTCGCTTACAGAGCTTCGAATTCACGAAACGCTGTTCAGCCTGTACACAAGCGTGTATGTTTATTTTGAATGCATGCTTTTTGGCGCAGCCATGTGTGCTCTTAAGGCTGCTAAACACGAGCCCGAGGGGCGGGTGGACTACATCCTCATACTGGGGTGTAAGTTCAGGAAGGACGGAAGCCTCACACCGCTTCTCAAGGGAAGAGTGGACAGGGCGGTTAAGCTGTGGAACGCTCAGAGAGAGTCAGGATACAGCCCCTATCTGATACCCTCAGGGGGACAGGGAAGCGACGAGAGCATGGCCGAGGCCGCTGCCATGAAGAACTATCTTCTGAAGGAATGCAATATCCCGGAGGAGTATATAATCGCGGAGGAAAACTCCAAAAACACCTTCGAAAACATGAAGTTTTCTAAGGAGATAATAGAGGGCAGGGGGCAGGACGCAGAGGGCAAGGTCGTGTTTTCCACCACCAACTATCACGTGTTTAGAAGCGGCGTGTGGGCAAGCCTGGCAGGGCTTAGAGCCGAGGGAATAGGAAGCCGGACTAAGTGGTGGTTCTGGCCAAACGCCTTCGTAAGAGAGTGCGTGGGACTTCTTAAAAACAAGCTGGGAGTGGAGATTCTCCTCCTGATTTTGCTCACCGCGCTGTTCGCATTCCTCAACATGTTTCAGGCATAAATTTCTTAAAATAACATTTGCTTATTTAGGACATGTGTGCTAATATACATGTAATATTTCTCGGGAAAACGGGGTTCGCCCCGACACAAAGTCCATAGAGATTTTGCGAAACGAGTATTGATTGAGTTAAAAGCTCAAATTTTATAAGTTGATTATTACATCATCGTGCTTATGCACATCATCTTGTGAAACGGTCAATATGAGTCTTGCCTTAAGATCTCTTGGGTTATCATATCTTAACGTATTCTAAGCTGATGGCATATGCCGTCAGCTTATTTTTGTGGAGGAATCATGGAAAAGGTTGAGCAGAGATATGCCCCTATCTACGAGGCACTGGAGAGATTTAGAAGAAAAAGAGTCGTGCCGTTTGACGTGCCGGGACATAAGAGAGGAAGAGGAAACCCTGAGCTGGTGGAACTGCTGGGCGAGAAGTGTGTAGGGCTTGACGTTAACTCCATGAAGCCGCTTGATAACTTAGGCCACCCCATATCAGTCATCAAACAGGCTGAGAGGCTGACCGCTGACTGTTTCGGGGCAGAGAATGCATTTCTCATGGTAAACGGCACCACAAGCGCCGTGCAGGCCATGATCATGAGCGTGTGCAAGGAGGGAGAGAAGATTATTCTCCCAAGAAACGTCCACAAGAGCGTAATCAACGCGTTAGTGCTTAACGGCGCGGTTCCCGTGTATGTAAATGTCAAGGTGAATTCGAAGATTGGCCTGACGCTTGGCGTCTCCGTGGAGGAGATAGAGCGCGTCATGAACGAAAACCCTGACGCGAAGGCGGTGTTTATCAATAACCCCACATACTACGGCATCTGCTCAGACATAAAAACCATCACGAGGCTGGCCCACGAGAGGGGCATGAAGGTGCTGGTGGACGAGGCCCACGGAACACATCTATACTTCAACGCAGAGCTGCCTATGTCGGCCATGGAGGCAGGCGCGGACCTGGCGGCGGTGTCCATGCACAAGTCGGGCGGAAGCCTTACGCAGAGCTCCATACTACTGTGCGGAGCAGGGGTTGACGCGGACTATGTAAGACAGATCATCAACCTCACACAGACCACCTCGGCTTCGTATCTGCTGCTATCAAGCCTCGACATAAGCAGAAGAAATCTGGCGCTTCGCGGCGAGGAGAGTTTTGCCAAGGTTGCCAAAATGGCCAGCTACGCCAGGGATGAAATCAACGAAATCGGCGGCTACTACGCCTACGGAAGAGAGCTCATAGACGGCGACAGCGTGTGCGACTTCGACGTGACGAAGCTCAGCGTATACACCCAGGGCATAGGCCTCACGGGCATAGAGGTCTACGATTTACTCAGAGATGAATATGATATACAGATTGAATTCGGAGATATTGGAAATATTCTCGCATATATTTCCATAGGCGATAGAATTCAGGAGATAGAGAGACTGGTGGGAGCGCTCGAGGACATCAAGAGGCTCTACGGCAGGCAGGGCGCGGAGCTGTACTGCGGCGAATTCATACAGCCGGAGATGGTTCTAAGCCCCAGAAAGGCGTTCTACAGCACGAAGGAGATGCTGCCGATCGAGGAGACCGCCGGCAGAATCTGCGGAGAGATCGTCATGTGCTATCCGCCGGGCATCCCGATCCTCACGCCGGGCGAGAGGATAACGCCTGAGATCATCGAATACATACAGTATTCGAGGGAGAAGGGATGCTCACTGCAGGGCACGAAGGATCCTAAGTGCGAGCTCCTTAATGTTATAGTGGAGGAATGATATGTACGACAATTCCAAGATAGATATATGGTTTTCCCAGATGGACACGCAGAATGTCAAGACCAGCGTGCGCGTGGACAAACAGCTGTTTAGCGGTGAGAGCGAATACCAGCGAATAGACGTGTTCCAGTCCAGGGAATTTGGCAAAATGATTGTCCTTGACGGGGAGATTATCTTCTCCGAGGCGGATGAATTCATCTACAACGAGATGGTGGTGCATGTGCCCATGGCAGTTCACCCCTGCGTGAAAAACGTGCTCATAATCGGCGGTGGCGACGGCGGCGTTGCCCACCTGTGCACAGAGTATCCTGAGATCGAGCACATCGACGTGGTGGAGCCCGACGAAATGTTTGTCGAGGTGAGTTCGAAGTTCTTCCCCACAGCGGCGGAGGGCTTCAACGACCCCAGAGTCACCATCCACAACATGGACGGCCTGAGATATCTGAGAAGATTCACGGACCACTACGACCTGATAATCAACGATTCCACAGATCCGTTTGGTCACACGGCGGGGCTCTTTACGAAGGAGTTCTACGGCTCCTGCTACAGGGCGCTGAAGGACGACGGAATCATGGTCTACCAGCACGGCAGCCCCTTCTACGACGAGGACGAGGAAGCATTTCGCGCCATGCACAAGAAGGTCTACAGAGTGTTCCCGATAAGCCGGGTTTATCAGGCCTGCATCCCCACATGCCCCGCCGGATACTGGATGTTTGGCTTCGCATCTAAGAAGTATCACCCTCTAAACGACTTCGATCCTGTGAGATGGAAGGCGAGAGGGATTAAGACATGGTATTACACCATAAACCTGCACAGAGGTGCATTTATGCTCCCCAAATACGTCGAGGAGCTGTTAGAGGAAGAGGAGGACAGAAAGAATGGGTAAGTTAATGATCATCGGCTGCGGAGGCGTAGCCAGTGTTGCAATCCACAAATGCTGCCAGAACAGCGATGTTTTCGAGGAGATAATGATTGCCAGCCGCACGGTCAGCAAGTGCGACGCGCTGAAGGAGAAGTTACAGGGCATCACCAAGACCAAGATCACAACCGCGAAGGTTGACGCTGACAATGTTGAGGAGCTCACAGCTCTGATTAAGTCCTACGCGCCCGACGCAGTTTTAAATGTGGCTCTGCCATATCAGGACCTCACCATCATGGACGCATGCCTCGCGGCAGGCGTTGACTATATCGACACCGCAAACTACGAGCCGGAGGATACAGACGAGCCGGAGTGGAGAGCAGCATACGAGAAGAGATGCAAGGAGGCTGGATTTAGCGCGTACTTCGACTACAGCTACCAGTGGGCATACGCGAAGAAGTTCGAGGAGGCAGGACTCACCGCACTTCTCGGCACAGGATTTGACCCAGGGGTCACAAGCGTGTTTGCAGCTTACGCCAAGAAGCACTATTTTGACGAGATTCACACCATTGATATCTTAGACTGCAACGGCGGCGACCACGGCTATCCATTTGCCACCAATTTCAACCCTGAGATCAATCTGCGCGAGGTGTCAGCTCCGGGCTCATATGTGGAGAACGGCAAGTGGGTCGAGATACCTGCCATGAGCATCAAGAGAGAGTATGACTTCGAGGGAGTTGGACAGAAGGACATGTATCTTCTCCACCACGAGGAGATCGAGGCTCTCGCTAAAAACATGCCGGAGGTCAAGAGAATCCGCTTCTTCATGACATTTGGACAGAGCTATCTGACACACATGAAGTGTTTGGAAAATGTGGGAATGTTATCCACAACACCTATAGATTTCAACGGTCAGAAGATCGTTCCTATACAGTTTTTGAAGGCGCTTCTGCCTGACCCTGCAAGCCTTGGCCCAAGAACAGTGGGAAAGACAAACATCGGCTGCATCTTCACAGGAATTAAGGACGGCAAGGAGAAGAAGTTATATATCTACAACGTGTGCGACCACCAGGAGTGCTACAGAGAGGTTGGCTCACAGGCCATCAGCTACACCACAGGCGTTCCTGCCATGATCGGCGCAGCCATGGTGCTCACAGGCGCATGGAAGAAGCCGGGCGTATTCACAACGGACGAATTCGACCCTGATCCATACATGGAGGCACTTAACAAGTGGGGACTTCCATGGAAGGTTGACGAAAACCCTGTGCTTGTAGACTGATAGAGGAAAATATGGATTTATTACATGTCACAACCCCTGCGTACGTGATCGACGAGGGGAAGTTAGTTAAAAACCTGCAGATACTTCAGGGTGTGGAGGAGCGAACAGGATGTAAGATTCTTCTGGCGCAGAAGGCGTTCTCGGCGTTTTACTGCTACCCCTTAATAGGCAGATATATAAGCGGAACCACGGGAAGCGGTCTCTACGAGGCGAGGCTCGGGCGCGAGGAAATGGATAAGGAAAACCACTGTTTTGCGCCCGCATATAAGAGCGACGACCTGGAAGAGATCGTGGATATCTGCGACCACGTGGTGTTTAATAGCGTCCGCCAGCTCACCATCCACCGCCCCATATGGGAGGGGAGAACGAGCGTCGGACTTCGCATAAACCCTGAGTGTTCCACACAGGAAGGCCACGCCATATACGACCCCTGTGCGCCCGGAAGCCGCCTAGGAGTTACCCTTACAAACCTTCAGAAGGCGGTGGAGGAGGACCCGGAGTGCCTAAGAGGGGTGGAAGGATTACACTTCCACACGCTCTGCGAGCAGAACTCCGACGACCTGTTAAAGACATGGCGTGTGGTCAGGGAGAAGTTCTACGATTACCTTCAGAACATGAAGTGGATAAATATGGGCGGAGGCCACCACATAAGCCGCGACGACTATGATATTGAGACTCTTGAGGCGGTTATAATGGACGCGAAGAGCATGGGGTTAGAGGTTTACCTAGAGCCCGGCGAAGCCGTAGCGCTAAATGCAGGCTATCTCGTGACAGAGGTCATGGACATCGTGGACAACGGCGTTAAGACGCTCATATTAGACGCGTCTGCGGCGTGTCACATGCCGGATGTTCTGGAGATGCCCTACAGGCCGCCGCTTAGAGGTTCAGGTGAGGCAGGCGTAAAGCGATACACCTACAGGCTCTCAAGCATGACATGCCTTGCAGGGGATGTCATAGGCGACTATTCGTTTGACGAAGAGCTGCATGTGGGGGACAGGCTCGTGTTCGAGGACATGGCCATATATTCCATGGTGAAGAACAACACATTTAACGGAATGCCGCTTCCCGCCATCTACAGAATGGACGAGGACGGGGAGTGCGAGCTGGTCAGAGAATTTAGCTATAAGGATTTTAAGGAAAGATTGTCATGATATATAAAACCATGCCGGCTTCTGACGGCTTCAGAATGCCCGCGGAGTATGAGCGCCACGCGGCGACCATCCTCATATGGCCTGTGAGGCCTGGCTCCTGGCCCTACGGCGGCAGGGATGCAAAGCCTGTGTTTTCCCGGATTGCAAGAGAGCTTGCAACAGGCGAGAAGGTGTATATTCTCGCGGGGGAAGAGCACATAGACGAGGCGAGAGAAGAATTTAGGAATGATGAAAATATAAGCGTCATAGACATAGCCACGGACGATGCCTGGGCGAGAGATGTGGGGCCCACATTTGTGGTAAATGATGAGGGCTGCATCAGAGGTATCGACTGGCAGTTTAACGCCTGGGGCGGCGAGGTGGACGGCCTCTACGCAAACTGGGAGAGGGACAACGCGTGCGCATCTAAATTCTGCGAAAAGCTCGGATACGACTGCTACGACGCGCAGGACTTCGTGTTAGAGGGCGGAAGCATACACTCTGACGGCGAGGGAACGCTTATCGTCACTGAGGCGTGTCTCTTAAGCGCAGGGCGAAACCCGCACATGAGTAAGGCGCAGATAGAAGAGAGACTGAAGGCAATGCTTGGAGCTAAGAAGGTTATATGGCTTCCTAGAGGAATCGCGGGAGATGAGACCAACGAGCACGTGGACAATATGTGCGCGTTCGTGGGACCGGCTGAGGTGGTGCTCGCCTGGACGGACGACGAGGGTGATGAGCAGTACAGACCCAGTCTGGCCGCGCTAGAGGCCCTAGAAGGCACGTTAGACGCCAAGGGCAGGCAGATAACCGTTCACAAGCTAAACATCCCTGGACGGCCTGTACGCATCGCACAGGAGGATCTTGACGGCTTCGTCTTCGAAGAGGGCGAGGATGTAAGAGAGGCAGGAGAGAGATTAGCAGCCAGCTACGCAAACTTCTACATCGGCAACAGTGTGGTGCTCGTGCCACAGTTTGGCGATGTGAACGACACTGCCGCAGTTGAGACACTTAAGAAGTGCTTCCCCACGAGAAGAGTTGTGGGAATATACGCCAGAGCCATAATAGTTGGCGGCGGCAACATCCACTGCATAACACAGCAGATACCAGATGGAGGTAGATCATGAGAGAGGTTACAGTTGCAGCGATACAGATGCGCTGCGCGAAGGACATAGAGCTTAATCTTAAAAATGCCGAGGAGCTAGTTAGGGAGGCGGCCGCCAGGGGCGCCCAGGTTATCCTTCTGCCGGAGCTGTTTGAGAGAGAATACTTCTGTCAGGAGAGAAGATACGACTACTATAACTACGCCAAGCCGCTCATGGAAAACGACGCGGTCATCAGAATGCAGAAGCTTGCAAGAGAGCTTCAGGTGGTCATTCCCGTAAGCTTCTATGAGCAGGACGTAAACACCCTCTACAACAGCGTCGCCGTGATAGACGCGGACGGAGAGGTGCTTGGAGTCTATAGAAAAACACATATCCCGGACGACCACTTCTATCAGGAGAAGTTCTACTTCACCCCCGGCAACACAGGATTTAAGGTGTGGGACACCAGATACGGCAGAATCGGCGTTGGCATCTGCTGGGATCAGTGGTTCCCGGAGTGCGCAAGAGCCATGGCAGTCATGGGCGCAGAGCTCTTACTCTACCCGACAGCCATAGGCTCAGAGCCCATACTCGACAGCTTCAGCATGCCCCACTGGAGAAGATGCATGCAGGGCCACGCGGCGGCAAACCTGGTGCCCGTGATCGCAGCCAACAGGATCGGGCTGGAGAGTGTAGCGCCCTGTCAGGAGAACAACTACCAGACATCGTCGCTTAACTTCTACGGCTCATCATTTATGACAGATGTGACCGGCGACATAGTATCGTCAGCCCCGACGGACGCAGGAGAGGTGCTCGTTCACACATACGACCTGGACGACAACCGCGACTACCGCTTAAGCTGGGGAGTGTTCAGAGACAGAAGACCTGAGATGTATTAGAATATATGGCAAGAACCACACCCTAGGGTGTGGTTCTTTTATTGCGGGAAATGATGATAATGACAGCGGCTAAAACAACTGCCAATATGGCTACAGCGCATATGATAAATGCTGTAATATTATTACCTGTGGAGCTCTCAGAGCTCTCTGCTGCCTCAGAGGAAGGTGCCTCAGTGGGCGCCTCGGTCTCAGGGGCAGTTTGCGCCTGCGTCTCAGGGGCGTCAGGGTCGTTAGCTGATAAAACCAGGAGCGAAACCGTCATGGGCTCCATCTCGTAGCTGATCACGCCATCAGATATGCTGACAGCATCGCAGGAGGTTCCGAGATTATTAACTATCGGGGCGCTTCCGTCTATGCTGTAAACGTGAACGTAGGGGTAATCGCGGCCCAGGTTAATGTTAGCCGTCACACGGTCTGTGAAGGACTTATTCGTGACCACAACAGTCACAACGTCCTCGTCATCTCCGTAGATGGAGGCGTAGGCCGTGGACTTCTCCACGTCGCTGTATTTACATGACACAAGCGTGTCGCCAAATCCTGTGCCCTGGCCGTCGTAGTTCGTAAACATGGAAAGCGCAGCCACCTGATACTTCGCGTCAGACCCTGCAAATAGGTTCGCGCAGTACACGCCGTACTGTGCAAATATTCCCAGGGCGTCCGCCTGACAGATAGCACCGCAGACGTCGCTTGGACCGCCAAAATCATACTCCGTGATGGCAATCTTCGTGCCCGGATAATATGTGTCGATTGATTTCTGAAGGGCAGGAAGGATGGGCAGAAACTCTGCGCCCGTGTCCGTAATCCAGCTGTCCTCAGTATATGAGTCATCCCAGAGGCTCCTAGTAGCATTTAGCTTATTGTAGACGCAGGCCGGATCGTCGAAGTGCGTGCAGTAGCGCGTGCCGCATGCGCCCTTCGCCTCCGTGTAGAAGTGGACATCTAACACGTCCACCAGGCGTGTGCCGCAGCTCTCTTCGGCCTTCGCCATCTCGTCAAGATAGTAGTCTATAAACCACTTGTAGTTGGGGTTGGACTTGCGGATATCGTTCCAGTCAGGGGCGCCTGAAAATGTTGTAAATGCTCCGTAGCCAAACAGCGCCGGGCCAAATATTTCAGCATATGGATCAACCGCCTTCACAGCCGTGGCCGTGGCGATGGTCTTCTCAATCAGCTCAGCGCATGTGGGCTTATCGGGGTGAACCAAGGGGTGCGTGTGCTGCCACAGGGCAGGCTCGTTGTCAAGAGAGTAGGCGTTAATGCCGCCGTGAGCCGCATCGCCTAGCGTCTCCACTAAGTAGTTGACGAATTCGTCCATATATACAAAACCGTCGTTTAGGTCAGGCGTCAGCGAAAATTCAGAACCCTTTGACGCCATAACCTGAACGAAGCGGTTGGAGGGGGCAACCTCGTCTGAGGACACCTGACCGTTTTTGTCGGCCGACGCGTAGCCCGCCATCTGAAGAGTCATCAGAGAGTAGGCTCCAGCGGTGTCACAGACTTTATCGAGGTTCAGGGCGACACTCCCAGGGAGGCCTAGAAGGGTGTAGTCAACATTGCCCTGAAGGTGATCATCGGAGGAGTGGTTCCAGTCGCTTCCCGCGTTAGAGGCGTTGTTCTCCCAGTTATACGCCGTAAAGCGGTTTCCGCCCGCACGAATGGAGCCGAAGTAGCGAAGCTTATACATAAGCTCGGAATTCACGCCGTAGATAAGCGGCGAGATAGCCTTCCTGTCTGAGGCTGTGTCGATGTCTATGGTCACTGTGTTGTCAGCGCCAGCAGTGTCACTAGCTGCATCACTGTCAGTGGCTGAAACACATACGGAATTAGCGACCATAGCTGCCACTACAAGCGACACGCCCATCCTGAATCTGTTCATAGCAAACCTCCTTAGATCACGAAACTTCTTCATGGCTCAATTGTAAGTTTGAAAATGCACAAAATGCAATTATAAATATAGAAACACACAGTTTCAAAATACAGAATTTACATATCAAAAACCGCGAAATATAATGACAAATAGAATAAGTCGTAAGTTCAAATATCACAATCCACATTGACAAACATGCATTATCCTAATAGGATGGAATGGGAGGGCGATATGGCAGTTATTGAGAAAAATATTTATCCATATGTGGACGAGACAGATAAGCTTCCCGTGTGCCTGAGGGGCATAGGGGGAACGGGCTATCAGGGGATTGCGAGCAGAAGCGGGACGAATAACTTCTGGAACCAGATACTGTTCTGCAAGAGCGGAACAGGGCGCGTGGAGCTGGATAAGACAGAAGAATTAGAGCCTGGCGACATACTGTTTACGCCGGGGCAGACCGCCCACACATATTATCCCCTAAGCGAGAAGTGGGAGACCAGGTGGGTCGTGTTTGATGGAAGAGGCTGTAAGGAGATGCTAGAGGCGCTGGGGCTTAATAAGCCCATGGTCATCAAAAACGGCTGTCAGAAGGACATGGATAAGCTGTTTGAAAACATGTTAAATACACTTCAGACAAACCCTGCAGGAGGCGTCTATAAGTGCTCGGGCATGTGCTATCAGCTGATCATAGCGCTTCACGACGTGCTCGCAAACCAAACCCCTGACGGAAGCACGGTCAAGAATGCGATACTGGTGCCTGTGATAGCGTATATCGAGGATAACTTCAGGAGAGATCTGCCCATAGGGGAGCTGGTGGAGCTAAGCGGCGTGTCCCATCAGTATCTCGGCAGACTGTTTCGCCAGTCCATGAAGATATCCATGGACAGATACATAAGACGCCGCAGAATATGGGAGGCGAAGAGGCTTCTCATGGAGACCGACCGCACGGTCATGGACATCGCAAACAGCTGCGGTTTTGCAGACAGCGGCTACTTCTGCACCATATTTAAGCGAGAAGAGAATATAACTCCCGCCAGATACAGGCTCATGAGCAGGCGGGGAGATGAATAAGGAGAGAGAATTATGAAAGTGTTAGCACCTGTACCACCCATGGGCTGGAACTCATGGAATTCATTTGGCTGGAATATCAGCGAGGAGCTTATCAAGACAACAGCAGACCTGTTCGTGGAGAGCGGACTTAAGGACGCGGGATACGAATACATCGTCATCGACGACTGCTGGAGCGAGAAGAAGAGAGACGCAGACGGCAGGCTCGTGCCAGACCACACGAAGTTCCCAAACGGCATGAAGGACGTGGCAGACTATGTGCACTCCAAGGGGCTTAAGTTTGGCATGTACTCCTGCGCAGGAACACACACATGCGCCGGATACCCCGGAAGCTTCGAGCACGAATATATTGACGCGCAGACATTTGCAGAGTGGGGCGTGGACTATCTGAAGTACGACTACTGCTATAAGTCCATAGCCGCAGAGGGAGCAAACCTCTACAGAAGAATGTCCATGGCTTTAAGAAGCTGCGGCAGAGACATTCTCTTCTCAGCCTGCAACTGGGGCTCTGACAACGTCCTTAGCTGGATCAGGTCATCGGGCGCGCAAATGTTTAGGTCAACAGGCGACATACAGGACAAGTGGAGCAGCATTAAAAACATTGCCCTGTCACAGCTGAACAACCAGCCATACGGCGGCCCGTACTGCCACAACGACATGGATATGTTGGTGGTGGGCATGCACGGCAACTCCGACAACGCCGAGGTTGTGGACGGCGATAAGGGCGGCTGCAGCGACGTGGAATATAAGACTCACTTTGCGCTGTGGGCCATCATGAATTCGCCGCTGATCATAGGCTGCGACATCAGAAGGATGAGCGATAACACGAAGGAGGTCCTCATGAATAAGGACATAATCGCCATCAACCAGGACACAGAGTGCAGGGGACCGTACTGCATCAAACAGTGGAATAACCCTGACAATGTATTTGCATTAATTAAGCCGCTTAGCGACGGCGACTACGCCATCGGCATGTTCAACCTAAGCGACAACAGAAGCGAGATGAGCCTGCAGTTCTACGACATCGGCCTGCCTGCAACCGCCGGCAGAGCCCTCAGGCTCTACGACTGCTACAGCCACAGCGAGGACGGCGTATACGAGGACCGCTACGCCACATACATAGAGCCACACGACTGCAAGATGTTCAGAGCCAGAGTGGTAAAACTGTAATTGCAAGAAAATCTTAATAAATTAGAGCGGGAAATGTTTAAAATATATCCCGCTCTTGTTATATTATTGCGCTGTATATCGTTTTGATTAGAGGAGGAGAGTTTAGTTATGGGACCAGGTTTTTTCGGGGTATTTATCGTTCTGTTTCTGGTGGTTTTTGTGTATATCGTTGTAAATGGCATCACAGAGTGGAGCAGAAACAACCGCATGCCTGTGGTTAAGGAAGAGGTCTACCTCGTGGAGAAGAAGCGCGTAGACAATTCATCCATGAACGCCAACGGCATGATGACGAGCGATGTCGACTACTACGCGACATTCAGATTCCGCGACGGTTCAGAGATGCGCTTCAAGATAAGGCGCGACATGTACAACGGCATCAAGGAAGGCGAGATGGGCATGCTCACACATCAGGGCACAAGATTTCATGAATACACGACATTAGAGTTTTAGGATAGGGGGAGTTCACGAATAGTTCACACGAGAAACAGATTCTAAACACAATTAGCTGGTAGATTATAACCATTCCAAGAAAACAAACACAGATCACACAGTGATCGAAAGGAGTGGCCTATAAGATATACAGCCTAGCAGCAGGATTTTTAAAATTGTTTTTCAAATTAATTCTCCCCTTTTTTTGGACCCCGGCAGACGTGAACCGGGGTCGTTTTTTGTGCAGGCGACGAGCCAGAAAAATGTTCAAAAATGTTTTGTGAATTCACAATTAGTTCACACGAAAAACAATTTCAGGACACAATCGGCAGTTATTATATAACCATAGCAAGAGAAAAACATACCACATGTTTAATCTTTGTTTCATACAATTCTCCCCCCAAAACAAATTCCGTGCCGCGAGCACGGAATTTGTTTTTTTGACTTATGAGAGACTATATAGTAAACTAGAGCTAACAATTATCGGAGGGAAGGATTATGACAATCAAACACGTACCGCAGGCGTATAAGACGCCCGCCAAAACGCAGGGAACAATTGTTCCTGCACTCCCTCGACATCACCTCAACCTACATCCCCATGAGCGGCGACTGCTGGAACATCGAGATCCGCGGCGGCCTGTCCAAAACCGCAGGGACTGAGCAACTCATGCGCGCCACCATCTGCGAGGAAGGCTTCGAAAACCTGCCCTACAGGGTATACGCCATGACAGGTGAGCAGGACATCGCCTACCCCAACATGAAGCCCCTGATGGAGCAAATGCTTCAAAACGGCTGGAATAACGGCGACCACCACTTCACCTTCGACGTCTGCCCCGAAGGCGACCACACACATGAATACTGTCTGGTTTATCTGTACAGTGCGTTGCCAGAGATATGGGGGTAGGGGGGGAAGAAAAGGAAAATATAAAAAATATTTAGTTTGTGAGGCTCCCCTCCTGCGGTGCAGGAGGGGAGTGGTTTTTATGTTTGAAAATATATATGCTATAAATGTTATTCCCAAAAAACTGACATGGGGATGTGATAATATTCGGACAAGAGAAGTTATAAATGAACGTTAAAACTTACATGTTAATAGTTACAAATCCGTAATTATGTGGTAAAATTATATCAATTGTTTGAAGGGAGGACACAATGGCAAATATTGATGCTTTGAGATGTGGTTTGACAACTGCATACATAGACGCTGAGCTTGGGGCAGACCCGAACTATGTCCCCCAGTTTGTGTATAACGACAGCAAGAATGGCAAGAAGGTTATCGCATCTTTAGAGGACGAGCTGAGACACTGCGACTTTTTTGCAATCAGCGTTGCTTTTATTAATCTTAGAGGAATCACACCACTGTTACAGGTGTTTAAGGATCTTGAAAAAAGAGGCATTAGAGGTCGTATAATTACAACGGACTACCTTACATTTACTGAGCCTAGAGCGCTGGAGAAGCTGGCTACACTAACAAATATTGAGCTTAAAATATATAAGACGGATGGAGCTGATGAGGGTTTTCACACGAAGGGATATATATTTAAGCGCGATGATGAATACAGGTTTATTGTCGGCAGTTCTAACCTGACGAATGCGGCGCTTACGAAGAATAAGGAATGGAACACGAGACATGTCTCAACATCTGACGGAGAGATGGTTAGAGATATTCTGTCAGAATATGACAGGATGTGGAATGCTCCAGAGGCATTTGCGTATGCTGATATAATCGAAGAATACAGGAGAAGATACGAGGAGGAACAGCTTCTTAAGAAGCTTGTTAAGGACCAGAAGAAGCTTGTAAAAGCTTCTAAGATGCCTTCAATTAGGGCGTATCGATTACAGCCCAATTCCATGCAGGTGGGCTTCATAAACAACCTGAAGAAGATGGTTGAAGAGGGCGCAGATAAGGCACTTCTCATATCTGCCACAGGTACAGGTAAAACATATGCTGCGGCATTTGCTATGCGTGAGTTGGGTTTTGAGAGAGTGTTGTTTTTGGTTCACCGCAACCGTATTGCCAAGCAGGCTAAAGAGTCCTTCGAGACCGTATTTAGCAACACAATAAGAACAGGATTGGTATCAGGAATCGCGGGAAGCGATGACGATTATGATGCAGATTATGTTTTTGCAACAGTGCAGACTGTGAGCAGGCCTGACAACTTAAGAAGGTTTGATACTAGACAGTTTGACGCTATTATATATGACGAGGCGCATCACACAAGCGCTAATACTTACAAGCGTATTATGGAGTATTTCAAGCCTAGATTTACACTTGGCATGACGGCTACTCCAGACAAGCGCGATGACAATATAGAAGGTCGCAACATCTACGATATATTTGACCATAAGATCGCTTACGAGATTCGTCTTCAGCAGGCTATGGAAGATGATCTACTGTGTCCATTCCACTATTTTGGAATCACAGATCTGGCAACTATAACCGATGAAGGTAAGAGTCAGGAGGAGAAGCTAGAGAACTTCAAATATCTGACCAGCGACGCTAGAGTGGACTATGTTATGGAACAGGCTAACTACTATGGTTATAGTGGTAGTCGTGTGAAGGGGTTAATGTTCTGTAGCAGAGTTGAAGAGGCCTACGAGTTATCTAAGAAGTTCAATGCTAAGGGATTACGAACAGTTGCTCTTAGCGGTAGAGATAGTGAAGAAGTACGTGAGAATGCTATAGAGCTTCTGACGAAGGATATGGTTACTGATGAAGATGGTCATGTTATTCCAGGTCAGGATTATCTAGATTACATAATCACAGTTGATATATTTAGCGAGGGCACAGATATTGTGGAGGTTAATCAGGTCATAATGCTTAGACCAACACAGTCGCCCATAGTTTTCGTTCAGCAGTTAGGCAGAGGCCTTAGAAAGTGGGAAGATAAGGAGTATGTTGTTGTATTAGACTTTATCGGCAACTACACCAACAACTACATGATTCCAATCGCTCTGTCAGGAGACAGAACGTATAATAAGGACAACGTAAGACGCTATGTTTTAGAGGGTGGTAGAGTCATTCCTGGAGAGTCTACGCTGCATTTTGATGACGTAAGCCGTACGAGAATATTTGAGGCTATAGATAATGCGAATTTCAGCGATCTGAAGCTCATCAAAGAGAATTACACGAACCTTAAGAATAAGCTGGGAAGAATTCCGGCGCTAGCCGATTTTGATAAATACGGTGAGATGGACGTTCTTAGAATATTCGATAACAACAATCTGGGCTCATACTATAAGTTCCTGAAAAAGTATGAGAAGGAATATACTGTACGTTTGTCAGAGAAGGAAGAGCAGGTTATAGAGTTCATATCCAAGAAGTTAGCTAACGGCAAAAGAGTGGAAGAATTAGAGCTTTTGAAGATCTGCCTAAGCTATCAGCATGGCATCATAGGGCTGTTTGCTTCTAAGATGCAGGATGTGTACGGCAGAGATGTTTCTAAGCTTCAGATGCGCAATATTATCAATGTTTTGACTAACGAATTCCCGACAGGTTCAGGTAAGAATACATACAAAAATTGTGTGTTCCTTCAGGAAGAAACAGCGTTAGCAGATCGCGATGAAAGAATTAAAGCCTATGTGGAGAATCTACTTGGAATTAATCTTGAATATCGCGTGTCAGATGATTTCGCAAGTATGTTGGGAAATAGTGAATTCTATAATATTCTGTTAGAACTGTTAGAATTTGGAATAGCAAGATATAACAAAAACTACAGTAATCGCTATGCTGAAACTAACCTAGTGTTGTATCAGAAATATACATACGAGGATGTATGTCGACTACTAAACTGGGAGCACAGCGAAGTGTCTCTGAATATCGGCGGCTATAAGTATGATAAAACCACAAAAACATTTCCTGTGTTTATTAACTATGACAAGGATGATGATATTTCGGATACTACACGATATGAGGACCGATTCCTAAGCAATAACAGGCTAATATCAATCTCTAAGAGCGGCAGGTCTGTGATGTCAGATGATGTTCAAAACTTCATACATGCGAAGGAACGCGGAATAGATGTTCAGCTCTTTGTTAGAAAGAATAAGGACGACAGGATATCTAAGGAATTCTACTATCTGGGAAGAATGACAGCCACAGGTGACACAAGAGAATTCACCATGGCTAACACAACCAAAACAGCAGTAGAGATGGAATGGAAGTTAGATGTTCCAGTCAGAGAAGACATCTACGAATACATAGTAAATTCTTAAAGAAGGTGTGACATGAAAACAATCAAAGTCGTAGCCGCAGTTATCTGCGACAATATGAAAAAGCCAACTAGAATCTTCGCCACACAGCGTGGATACGGTGATCTGAAGGGTGGTTGGGAGTTTCCTGGAGGCAAGATAGAGCTTGGGGAAACTCCCGAGCAGGCTCTCAAGCGTGAAATCATGGAGGAACTGGATACGAAGATAGAAGTTGGAGAAATGATTCACACAATAGAATATGACTATCCTACATTCCATCTGTCCATGGACTGCTTTCTCTGTGAGGTCACAGAAGGTCATCTAGAGCTCAAGGAGCACGAGGCAGCGAAGTGGCTGAATAAGAACCAGCTGGACAGCGTAGCGTGGCTACCTGCGGATGTAACGCTGATTGAGATGGTGAGGGGATTGATGGTATAATGCAGAGATTTAGTGAATATGAGGTTGGATTATGAGCAAACTTAAACTTATACATGCATCATGCGCAGATCAGAAAGTTGACGTAGTAGTTAATGCAGCCAACAATAGGTTATTGGCTGGAGGCGGAATATGTGGAGTGATTTTCAAGAAGGCTGGCATGAGAGAGCTTACACAAGCTTGTAGTGAATATCATATTCCCCTGAATGATGGAGATGCGGTGATTACTCCTTCATTTAGCATGACTAATACTATGGCAATTATTCATGCGGTTGGACCTAATTTTGGCATAAAGCCAACAGCATTTAATGAGTTGTTTAATGCCTATTATAATTCGCTTATGGTTCTAAAAGAGAACGGATATCATAGTATAGCATTTCCTCTTATTAGCTCCGGCATCTTTGGGGGAAGTCTTGAGAACCCTGTTGGTGTATCGACCAGACAATGTTTTAGAGCGTATGAGGAATTCGTGAAGACGTATCCAGACTATGAAGTGGACGTAAGACTGTGTGCATTCACTGAGGCTGAGATGGAAAAAGCGAAGGAAGAGATGGAGTAGCGGTTACCAAGTATTGTAAAGTAAGTTCATGGGACAATAATAGTAGTTCTTGCAGTTGTTCACATGGATAATTGAATTGTAATTTTTTATGATAGTGAAGTTAGGCTCCAGCGAAGGCTGGAGCCTGTTTTGTTTTTGTGTGTAACGTCAGTCTGTTTTGGTCAGTCTATAATAACAAAATATTTTAAAACATTTCATGCTTCCAATCCTATTCCCAACATTTTGAGATACACATATGCTAAGCTAAACTTGTAATGGGCAAGTGCCCTCAAAAACACATACAGGAGGTAGAATATATGAAGGACAGAATCTATTGTACAGACCAGAGACATGGTATTCACAGCTTTTATCTGCAGACGGCAGAAGGCAGCTATTATTTATTCAGCCAGGATTTCAGACAGGGCGTTCACAGGTTTTATAACCGCGGAGTTACGCTAAACGAAGCTCTGGACTTCTACAGAGCGCACGGTGATAACGCTATCATGAAGACGATGCGCAAGCTGCCACTGTATATCAAATACGTGGAGAAGGAGTTCGAGATAGCAGTTATGGAGCAGACGAAGAGAAGGGGGATGAGGAGATAGGGGAGTTTATATAAATTTAATTAGAATAATAAGGTTTACCCTTTGATTTATGGGATGGTATATGGTTTAATTATATTATGAGCATTATTAACAACTAAGGAGGAATTGATTTATGACAACTAATGGACAGGTAAGCGAATTTAGAAATCTTTTAACACAGCAGATATTTAAAAATGCATATGCTAGTTTTATAGAACAGGCTGACAAGAATTACATATCTGGTAAGGGTTCTGGATCTAGAACTCCGGCTGGTTTTTCAGTGCGCCCTGAGTATTATGGCAAGAGACTATCGCAGCATTTTGGACAGGGTGCAGCTAGTAGAACTCCGTATATGAATTGGTGGGTGTTATCGATATATTACCTTCCGGATGATGGTAGAATTATCATGGGAGTAGAGGAGGGTAGATATTCACGTTTAGCAGACATGCAGCCTAAGCGTTATGAATATATTGGCTCTAAGAAAATAAAGGTTGCGGTTTTTTATGAGACAACTAAGGCTGATTTGAATTATGATGAACTGTACGAGGCATTCGTTAACACAGCAGAAGATATTGTTGAGTATGGTTTGGAAGAATAATTCTGAAGATAATTTCGTATTCCCAAAATCCTGCACATTTCATTTGCTATTATATCTATGCAAGGGGCCGGTCCCGGCAGTACCAATGGTTGATGGTAAGAGACAATCATTATAAGGAGGACATGCGATGGATATTTACAAGGGTGAGTTCTTTTTAGAGAATCTGGAAGATGGCGGTATCAAGATTGGCTATAACGATTATGGTGATGACTATGACCTTGAGGCAATCTACACTCTGGATGCAAAGAATACCAAGAAGTTTGTTGAGTACCTGGTAGCCAATGGTGCTAACCCAGAGGACTCTCTTAGAAACAAAATCATTACAGTGTTAGGCATACACCTCGATAAGAAGAGTCTTACAGAGGAACTGGATAACAACAAAATTGAATACGAGAAGTTTGTGTGGATAGACTGATAGCAGTCAGGAGGTTAAGACTATGACTTATTCAGAGTATAGAAACAGCTTCAGCGACAAGGAAGAATTTGACAAGGCTTTCGCCAAACTCTCCGAGCAGGAGGTCAGAGAACTGATAGATAACGAGTCAGCGGGAACTACTGCGAAGGCGTGTATATATCAGAGTTGGAGAAGTTTGAGGGAAGGGAAGAAGGAGGTTTTAGTATGACATGTCCAAGATGTGGTAAGGTAATGTACGGTGGAATATGTAACAACTGCGGTTTTCCATTAACCAGAATTAAGACTAAGGCGGTTAGAAAAACAACGAAGTTACAGGATAAGAAGTTGTGTTACAAGAAGTGATGTGGTTGTGTGTGTTGAGGGGCTCTAGCGAAGGCTGGAGCCTGTTTTAGATTAAAAAAATAGGTTGAATTCTATATTTTTATAAAGTATAATTAAAAATAACCGCTCCAAGCACAAATATCAAATAGGAGGTAGGCTATTGGAAGGAATCAACCGATCATTGAGTTTAGCTGTTCATATCAATGAAAAGTTTTTTCGAGAAAAAAACATTATAGCTTATTTAAGCAGTAGTTTTTTAGGATTTTAAACTGCACGATAAGTTTTGGAAAATTGAGAACTTAAGTTTTTAAGGGCTCAAATAGGTTGCATTTAAAAATGTAACTATTAAGGATACGAGCTATTATAGCTCTGGAGCTGCCTTGAGTAGCAGTTTATGAAAGTATTGGCCAGTATGGCTATAGGAGGCTGTTTTTGCAATCGAAAAAGGGGTTTTGCCTTTCTTTCGGTGACGTTATATAAGGAACTAAGACTAAAAAAATAATTATTGGGTCATTTAGACCAGTATGATGCGTTTAATAGTACCGCAGAAGATTAATAAGTACCGGATACATTTTAACTGAAAAAAGTTAAGATGTATAATTTAAAATCTTAAAATAAATGTTGGAACGCTTATGCGTGAATAAGGATGAACCTTCCGTTTCATAGAAACGGAAGATTCCTAGGTGTGGAGCGGAATTAATAATCTAGGAGGGTTTGTCTATGATTCAATACGGAGAAAAATTACGCAAAAAGCGGCTCGAAGCTCATTTAACGCAGTATGAAATTGCGGCGGAGCTAGATTTTGACCGTTCCAAGGTATCGAAAATCGAAAATGGAAAACAGGCTTGCAGAGTTGACGAGTATTTTCAGATTCTCGATATAATTGAAAACTTGTCAAAGAAAAACTAATCAAAAATATCATTCCTACCTAATATATTTTTGAACTTTGAGGAGGACTCCAATTGGAGCCCTCCTTTTTTGTGTTGTGACTTTTATAAAAAAATTATATTTTATTTATCGCAAATTTATAATATGTGCTGAAATGGCACGCATAAAAATATGATATGGCATATAATTCAGTTAAAGAAAATCAGGGAGGTGCTGAAATGACAAATACAGATGACTTTGTAAGTGGAAAGGATATAGAGAACAACAAGGAAACCACCACATTGACACGAAGAATAAGGCTGGTGCCTGTTTTAATGGATAAAAATAGTGAGGTTGAACCAGATGGTGCTGATGAAGAGCTGAAGAAGAAAATAGCTGACTATAAGTATAGTGTTTATAATCACCTGAAGAAAACATTAAAGAATCAGATCACAGTCCAGAACTTAATTATGACAAATCTATATTTGGAGGAATTATATAAAACCCCAAAAGAAGACAGAGAAGAACTACGTCGACTGTACTCCCGTATGCCTGGGTCCAAAAAGGAAAGCGCATATAGTGAAATTCCACAAGAGTTTCTTTATGTTGAGCACGTAACGGGAGTTGAATATTGTGATATATATCATAAAGTGTATTTAGATTTCTGCAAAGCTTGTAGAGATGGATTACTCTATGGTAAAGTATCTCTGCCAAGTTATTCATTTAGTTCGCCAATAAATTATTCCTCCAAAAAATGTGGCTTGCGGCGAAATAACCCAAGAACAAATAATGGAATATATCATATGGATTCTTGTGACGAGGAGTTTTTTGAACATTTGGTCAAAGAGAAGAACCCGAAATTATTCTTGAGTCTTCCAGCTGGGATGAACTTTAAATTATCTTTAGGGTCGCTTAAGAAATCTAACTCTCTCCGAAAAGAATTCATCAAGATTTTCAATGGTGTATACAAGATTTGTGGAAGCTCTATTGAAATAGATAAAAGTAACAAGGTGTTTCTAAATTTAACAATCAAAATCCCAAGAGAAAAGTATGAACTTAATTCTGATAATGTTGTCGGAGTTGATCTTGGAGTTGCTAATCCTGCGGTTTGTGTGATGAATAATAGTGAACATTCGCTTTTTTTGGGGGATAAGGAAGATATGTTCAACCTTTCCAAAAAGTACCAGGAAGAAAAAAGAAGGGTTCAAAAAGGTCTTGCGTTTACAAATGGGGGGCATGGAAGAACAAAAAAACTACAAAAACTGGAGCGGCTCAAAGAACATGAAAAGAACTTTAGGGGGACTATGAATCACAAATTAAGCAAAAAAATAGTGGATTTTGCTGTTGACAACAAAGCAAAGTACATCAACCTCGAGAAAATAGATTCTAGAGGCTTTAGAGAAAGAGAGGACTTTGTTTTGCTTCGTAATTGGGGGTATTATGATCTGACTCAGAAGATAGTCTATAAAACTAAACAGAAAGGTATCCAAGTTCGTTTCGTAGAGCCCGCTTATACCTCGCAAACCTGCTCGTGTTGTGGGCAGCGCGCTGCCGATAATGAAGCATCCTGGAGAGTTAATCAGTCTGATTTCATTTGTAGGAATTCAGATTGCGAAAAGTATCTTAAGGTTGTTAATGCTGACTATAACGCGGCCAAGAATATTGCAACATGCACAAAGTTTTGTGACGATCAGGATGATGAAATAAACAAATCAATATAATTATAAAATTATTTGGTTATTGTTCTGTGAATTATCGGGCGATTTAGCTCCCGAAGTGTGAGGCTTTAGCACTCACAAAAACCTTTGTTAACGTGAATTTGGGGCTTGAGACCTTTACGTTTATGCAAGGGTGCTAAACTATAGGCTTTATGTTATGCGAAGGTGATAAGCTTGAGACCTTTACGTTTATGCAAGGGTGCTAAACTCAGCATATTTTAAAAGCACTTTAAGGTCTGCTTGAGACCTTTACGTTTTTGCAAGGGTGCTAAACCGAGAAGTCGATTATCTTGATTACTGGCGTGCTTGAGACCTTTACGTTTTTGCAAGGGTGCTATACCCGAGAACGTCTATCCAACGTTCTTCATTTGATTGAGACCTTTACGCTTTGACGGTGATGCTAAACTGAATGCAATTCAACCTATAAAGGTTGTTTATGTGACTATTAGGGTATTTGAGATTCTAATGCTATACTAGAGTAGGTGCTGTTTTTGGCTTATAATGTTAGGTGCTATACATTCTATAAGATTTTAGACATTTAAATTGCACATGTTTTACAAAAAAAACGTAGTAGCTTCTGTCTGCTACGTTTTTTGGGCTGTTTCAAGTATTTCTAAATATGAAATTTTGTAAATAAATTCGAAAACAAGTATTTTATTCCCAACATTTTGACCTTACCACATGCTAAGATACATTTAAACAGTACACCACCAGCCTGGTGGCGCCTGTTAATCTAAACACATGAGGAGGTTCTAAAATGGAGAAGTCATATTTTGATGGAGGTTTGTTACAGTTAGTTGGCTATAAGATTCTTGGGTTTCTGGTTACGGTATGTACCCTGGGGATCTGCCTGCCGTGGGCGTGCACGATGGTTTACAACTGGGAGGCTAAGCACACGGTTATCAACGGGGAGCGGCTGAGGTTTGACGGCAGCGCGATCGGGCTGTTTGGGCAGTGGATTAAGTGGCTGTTGTTGACGATTATCACGTTTGGTATTTATGGACTGTGGGTTGGCATTAAGCTGAAGAAGTGGAGATACCAGCATACGCACACTTCCTACGGTAATCTGAAGTCAGACTTTGACGGTGGGCTGCTGCAGTTGGTTGGATACAAGATTTTGGGCTTTCTGGTGACTGTGTGTACGCTTGGAATCTGCCTGCCTTGGGCATTTACGATGATATACAACTGGGAGTACAAGCATGTTACTATTGACTACAACAGGCTGTATTTCGACGGCAGTGCGATTGGGCTGTTTGGGCAGTGGATTAAGTGGTTTTTGCTGACCATTATCACATTTGGCATCTACGGACTGTGGGTTGGTATTAAGCTTAAGAAGTGGCAGATCAGCCATGTGAACTTTGTGTTGAGGATGTAGTTTGAGAGTTTCATAGGAGTGGGATAGGGTTACCATACATTGACATTATGTTCGAACAGAAGTATAATTCCCGTGGCCAGATTTCAAGAGAAATCTATGGCAAGTATATTTATATAAAGGGGTGTACCTAATGAAAAAATACAAGAAGTTACTTACGCTGACATCAGCTGTTATGTGTCTGGCGCTTGCCGGATGCGGTGGCGATGACGGCGGTTCTGCCACTGAAGCTGACAACAGTGGTAAGAAGGATTCTGCTGTGACTACTGAGGCGAAGGATAACGATTCTTCAGAGACGAAGCAGAGCGGCGGCGATGAGACGGAGATTGCTGAGACTACCGAGGCGCCGACTGAGGCAGCTGCAGTAGAGGCGGTTAATGCGCTGAGCCTGGAGGAGATTAAGGCGCAGATTGTGGTTGATGATAAGATTTCTCCGGTGCTGACTGAAGTTGGAACATTTGAATTGCCGAAGGATGATTACGATTACTTAAATTTATCCTTCTACGATGATTTGATGTATATTACGACACGTACTGATCATGGGCTCTATTATGTTGATTATAATGGCAATCGCCTGTTTGACTGTGAAACCACATTTATGAAAAAGATGGAGTATAGCAATTATTTTACTTACAGTGTGGCTGATGGAGAATTTGGATATGTTGGACTTCTGGATCCTGAGCTGAATGTGGTTTTATCAACCGATGAGGGTATTAACCATATAGAGGAGTGCGATGATGGTCGTTTTATAGAGTGTTATTACTATGATCACAAGACTGAGGATAAAACTGAGGCTGTATATGATTCGTATGATGGTGCATATGTGGGCACCAGGAAGATATATGATATGCAGGAGAGGAAGTTTTTGGACTTCACAGAGACTAATCGCTCGTACAGATATAAACCTATTGGAGATATTATAATTAGCTTCGAAAAATATGATACAGACAATACTTATGTGTGCTACAGGCTGGATGGGTCATCATTTGAAGTAAATAGATATGATAGGTTTGTGACGAATGATTTAATTGCCTGCAACAGAGATGGTGTTACAACTGTTTATGACCATGATATGAATGTGGTGTTTACAACGTCCTATGACGTTGAAGGTTTTGGAAACACGTCGGAGTTTTGCCTGATCAGGGATGGCTACAGCGGTCCTTATGGAGTTATTCATCGAAGCGGAACGGTGATTATAGAGCCTAAATACGATGAGATAATTTATCTTGAAAATGGTTTATTTAGCTTCAAGAATTCAGAAACCTATACGTATGGTGTTGTCAATATGGACGGCGTGGAACTGTTAGATGATATCTATAAGTGGATTACATGTTTTAATTTCCCTGGATACTATTGCGTAAGGGATGCTGATGATAACAGGTTCATATACAATGAGGATTTTGAGCTCGTTAACCAGCACACCAATTTCATGATAGATGAGTGGACATTTACTTACTATCTGCCATATTATATGTATGCGCATTATTATTCTAGTGAAGAAGATATGGGGCATTTCTTCTGTCTTAAGGATGAGGATTTTACGATTACAGCCAATAGTACCACGAGTTTTGGCGCTAATATTCTTTACGATGGCATGGGAAGAAGACTTGTTAACCTGGTCACAGGTGATGTCTTAGCTGAAGGATTTGATCAGGCTCTTGCGTCTTACGGATATGTTTATATCGTAAAGGATCATATTGTGACAACTTACAAGGTTAGTCTGGAAGCCTTCTGAGAATAATATAGTTTAATACTAAACGGGCCTTCGGGCCCGTTTTTGTTTGGCAATAATTGTAAAATAGTGTGTAGAAAATCTGGGATATGTGATAAGATGAAACTAATTAATTCGTGCGGAGGTTCTTATGGAATACAGACTGATTGACGGAGTGGACAAGCCTGTTTCGAGGCTGGTTTTTGGTAGTGCATCGGGGCCGTTTAGCGAGGGGCGCGATATGTGTGAGCTGTTGGATGCGGCTCTTGAGGCGGGCATCAACACCATAGACACGGCGAGGGTTTACGGCATGTCCGAGAAGTCCATCGGCATGTGGCTTGGGCGCAGGGATGTGCGTGACCGCGTGGTTATCATATCCAAATGTGCGCACCACGACGGTGCTAGGAAGAGAGTCAGCAGGAAGGATATTCTGGAGGACTATGCGGTTTCGACAGACCTCCTAGGGACTGACTATATAGACATATACATGCTTCACAGGGATGATCCGGAGGTGCCGGTGGCGGTCTCTGTGGAGGTGTTTAACGAGCTTCATGAGCAGGGCAGGATAGGGGCATTTGGCGCGTCCAACTGGACTCATGAGAGGATATGTGAGGCGAACGATTACGCGATCAGCCATGGGCTTATTCCGTTTACGGTGTCGAGCCCTAACTTCAGTTTAGCGCACCAGAAGGAGGATCCGTTTGGCGGTGGTTGCGTGACCATCACGGGGCCTGAGAATGCTGCCGCCAGAGCGTGGTATGAGCAGAGCCAGATGCCTGTTATCGCCTATTCATCTCTTGGCCGCGGCCTCCTCACAGGAAGGCTGGGGAGCGGCGATATGGCCATAGCCGACAGCGTTCTTGACGAATACGCCGTTAGGGGTTTCGTCTGCGAGGAGAACTTCCTGCGCCTTAAGAGGTGCGAGGAACTTGCCGCCAAGCACGGTTGCAGCGTGCCGCAGATTGCCATGGCGTGGCTCTACCGTCAGAAGGTCAACACATTTGCGGTGGCAACCATGTCATCGCCTAAGCGCATCCGCGAGAACATCGAGGCGCTCTCGGTTAAGCTTAGCGATGAGGAGGAGAGATATTTGAATCTGGAGCAATAATAATGCAAATTGATATTATTATGGCAAATTATGGCGAAATATGGCAAAAATACGAAAAATAATGTTGAAATCTGATGATTTTGATTTATAATGGGAATATATAGTAATTGTGTAATTAGTCTTTGGAAGGAGATAGTATGCTGTTACAATTCTCAGTTAAGAATTATAAATCATTTAAAGAGAAGACGGTTTTATCGTTAGAGGCTTCATCTGACAAGGAACATTTGGATAACCTGACCATACAGGGTAAGGATAGAATCCTTAAAAGTGTAGCTATATTTGGCGCAAATGCTTCTGGAAAGAGTAATATTTTTGGAGCGTTGTCTGCTGCGATACTAGTGGTCAGGAATTCGAATGTCAGGCAGCTTGGCGAACCGCTAAGTCTTATAGTTCCATTTGCCTTTGACAAAAACGCTGTGGACACTCCTTCGGAGTTTGAGTTTGTGTTTGTTGCTGATAATAAGAAATATGTCTATGGTTTTTCTGCAACCAGACTGAAGGTTATTACGGAATATCTCTATGTCTATAATTCGAATAAGCCTACGACAGTGTTTGAGAGAGATGAGGATGGCCTGGAGGATGAGCAGGGAATTCGCGGAGAAGAAAAATACAGGTTTACTGTTCCGTCTATTCGAACGAAGCTAAAACCGCTGGTTGAGAGAAATACAGAGAATAAACTGTTTATTGCAACTGCAACTAGCTGGAACTGCGAAGAGACTAAGATACCTATGATGTGGTTTATGAAATCTATAAACACATATTCTCCTAAGGAGTATATGGATCTTCTTATGCCTGTCACAGGTCCTATGTTTGAGAATGACGCAGATATGTCGCTTAGAAGGTTTGTCAACGGAATACTCCGTGAGGCGGATATCAACATTTCAGACTATTTTTTTGAAAGCAAGGATAAATCCTACAAGATTACAACTGTGCACAGAGTCGTGAATGATAGCGGTGTGGAAGAGTATCTGCTGGATATGCAAAGTGAATCTTTGGGAACTAAAAATATTTTTTTCCTGAGTCCTATAATTAAACGTGCTTTTGAGACTGGCGAGACGGTTTGTGTTGATGAATTTGACACAAGCCTTCATCCTATGCTCGTAGTCTATCTTGTTGGCTTGTTCCACAACCCGGAAGTGAACAAAAACAATGCTCAGCTTATAATTTCATCACACACAGTTGCGCTGTTGGATTTGAAATCCATGCGCAGAGATCAGATTTATTTTGTTGAAAAAGAACAGGAAACAGGCGTCAGCGAAC
Source organism: Lachnospiraceae bacterium (assembly GCA_024699325.1). GTDB lineage: Bacteria > Bacillota > Clostridia > Lachnospirales > Lachnospiraceae > UBA4292. Next base: position 38,874 of record JAILPS010000005.1, read on the forward strand.
TATATTCCCTTGACGAATATTCTCCACGATTGCGGGAGGATATTCAGAAGGCATATCTATTAGGCAGATATGGGGCAGTGCCTATGATTAACGAGGGAGGAGAATTATGTCGATGAGAAAGCCTGGATATTCACCTAAGGAACGTGGTAAAGGTAACAAAAAAAGAAAAGCATTTGTATTAATTAATGCCGAAGGAAAGAATAAAACTGAGACTAATTATCTTAAAAAATTTGCTAACAGAAATGTGCGCATACATTTTGCGTCTGGACAATCAACAGACCCTGTCAATATGGTAAATGAATTAGTCGGACTAATGAACGAAACAGATTTTGATAGTAAACTTGGGGACAGAGCGTTTTGCTTGATAGACGCTGATGTTATACCTTCTAAAAACATTAAAATCAAAGAGGCAGATATCAGGGCTAAGAATAAAAATATAGAGTTGATTGTTTCATCGCCGTGTTTTGAGGACTGGTTTTTGTGTCATTTTTGTTTCACAACAAGACAGTTTAATTCTAATGCTGAGTTGATATGTGAACTTCAAAAAAGAATACCAGACTACAGCAAAAACAGAAGTGATATTTATGATATATTACTTCCTATGCTGGATAATGCTATTCAAAATGCTAAGCTACAGGAAAACTATTTGGTTGAAAATGGAGTGCATAGACACACAGTTGATTTTTCGCCATGTACAGAGGCGTACAGAGTTATCGAAGGTATAAGCAAAATAGAAACACAGAATCAATGTGCAAATAGGCTTATATTGCCATAGTCCATCGTAAAAAAACAAACCAAACTGATAAAATATTAGGTTTTCTGCCAAGAAACCCTATGATAAAATAGAGTGGCGATATTATGCTTAAACTGGGGGCGTGGGCATATATGATTAAGGTTTTTCTGGTGGAAGATGAATACGCAATCCGCGAGGGAATTAAGAGGAGCGTGGATTGGAAGAATAATGATTTTGAGCTGGTGGGAGAAGCCGGCGATGGAGAGATGGCATTTCCTAAGATCTTGAAGACGAGGCCTGACATTCTGATCACGGATATCAGAATGCCGTTTATGGACGGGCTGGAGCTGGCGGGTCTGGTTAAGAAGGAGATGCCCGATATAAGGATTGTGGTGCTTAGCGGTTATGATGATTTTAACTATGCGAAGCAGGCCATAAGTATAGGCGTGGAGGAATACATGCTGAAGCCTGTGTCGGGAGAGGTGCTTATGCAGGAGCTTAAGAAGATAGCGGGAGCTATCGAGGCGAAGCGGCAGGAGGATTTATCCAGGGCGCGGTATATGAGGGACATGGAGGAGATCAGGGAGTTAGAGCGCCAGAAGTTCATGCACGACATGATCGACGGCAGGATCAGCGTGACGGATTCCTTCGTGCAGGGGCGTGAGCTGGGCATTGATATCACTGCGCAGTTTTATTCTATTGTTCTGTTTCAGATATTTCCGAAGGCCATGGAGAGCGGCGATATGGCGGGGTACTCGGGACCCTGCGAGGAGATATATTCCCGCATCAGGGAGGCGTTTGAGGACAGGGAGAATGTCTACCTCTACGAGCAGGTGGGGGATGTTTTGGTGTTCCTCGAGAAGGCGGATACGGCCTCGGAGCTTGAGAGCGGTATCAGGCATGATATCGGCCGCATCGGCGATATCATGAAGGGTTTTAGGGAGTGGATATATTTCATAGCGGCGGGCAAGCCTGTGGAGAGAATCAGGGACGTGAATAACTCCTACAGGGATGCCAGCAGGAAGTTTGCCGACAGATATATGTTAGACGACAGCTGTGTTCTGTACGAGCGGGAGGATGTGAGTCTGAATATCGGCGGGCTTGACTATAAGGTGCTCTCGCAGAAGACTATTTTGCAGTTTTTGCGAAATGGTACGCTTATGGAGGTGGACGATCTGGTGGAGGAGTACTGCTCTGGCATCGGCGAGGAGGCGCTCTCGTCCATGATGTTCAGGCAGTATGTTCTGATGGAGGCGCTTCTAAGCGCGCTTGCGTTTCTCGACAGTTTGGGAGTCGACAGGGAGAGAGCTGAGGAGATTATAGGCGATCTTCAGGACCCCGGCAGGTTTGTGGGCACCGTGGAGGATGCGAGAAGCTATATCAGAATTCTTCTGAACACTGTCATAGAGTACAGGAATCAGATGTCTGACAAGAAGTACACGGAGATTATCGAGAAGGCGAAGAATTTCATACGGGACAACTATAAGACTGAGGATATGTCGCTTCAGACGGTATCGTCCTATGTAAATGTGAGCTCGAACCATTTCAGCGCTGTTTTCCGCAAGGAGACCGGCGAGACATTTATAGACTATCTGACCAGAGTCAGGATGGACAGAGCTGGTGAGTTGCTAACGTGCACCTCCATGAAGACGTCGGAGATCGGCTTCGAGGTGGGCTACAGGGATCCACACTATTTCAGCTATATTTTCAAGAAGGTCTGGGGAATGTCCCCGAAGGAATACAGAAGAGCGAAGAAGTAATATGTTACGGAGAGAAGGGCGGACGTGAAGGGACAGAGACAAAGAAGCAGCAAAATCCAATCCAAGCTGATGAAATATATCTGGATATGCGTCATACCGCTTATTATCCTCTCAAGTATTGCCATCGTGAGGCTCTACGGGCTGTACCAGCAGTATGATCAGCTGGTCAGAAACATCACCAGCGCCAACGAATACAACATGATTTTCAAGGAGTCCATGGACGAAATGATGTACCGCATCATCATAGGCAACGCCAACTGGACGGACGCGCAGGAGAAGCTGGCGGGGGACGATCCGAAGGCTCTGGTTAAGAACGCGACGGAGCACTTCGAGGAGCTTAAGAAGGCCACGGTCAAGGATAATGTGCGCGACGACCTGACAGCGCTTATCAGACTCCTGGGAATTCTCGACGAGAGAGTTGACGATATCTTAGTCAATGTCGAGGAGGGCGGCCACTACGATGAAAACATGGAAATGCTTGACATGAACATCCGGACGCTGACATCGCTCATACAGGAGGATATCCAGATCTACATTTACGATGAGGCGCAGAACATGGAGTTAGTCAGAAGGGAGGCTGAGAAGAGTCTTCTCATGACCATCAGGGTCATGGTTGTGGTGCTCATCGTGATACTTATAGTCATATACATACTGTCGAGGAGACTGTCTGAGAGGCTTACGAAGCCCATCACGGAGCTGGTTGCCATGACGGATAAGTTTGCGGGCGGAGACTTCACGGTTTCCTACCATCCGGACAGCGACGACGAGATGCGGACTCTGGCGGACAGCTTCAACAGCATGGTTAAGGAGATTGAGCATCTGGTAGATGACATCCATAAGGAGCAGGAGATTGCCAAGGACGCGGAGCTTAGGCTTCTGCAGGAGCAGATTAATCCACATTTCCTCTACAATACTCTGGACGCCATCATATGGATGACGGAGGCCGGCGAGAAGCAGAAGGCGATACAGATTATTCAGGAGCTGTCTAGCTTCTTCAGAATATCGCTTAGCAAGGGCGAGAGCGAGATTACGATTAAGAGCGAGCGTGAGCATGTCAAGAATTATCTGGAGATACAGCGATACAGGTATCAGGATATCTTGGACTACGAGATAGATTTTGACGAGGAGATACTAGAGCATCACATACAGAAGCTTACGCTTCAGCCGATTGTTGAGAATGCTCTGTACCACGGCATCAAAAACAAGCGCGGAGGCGGCAAGATTAGCGTCTGCGGGCGCATGAAGGATGACGCGATAGAGTTTACCATCAGGGATAACGGCATAGGAATGGACGACGAGAAGCTTGGGCTTCTTCGGGACATGATATCCGGCAAGGTGGTGCAGGAGGACCAGAGGGGCTTCGGCATGGCCAATGTACAGAAGAGAATTGAGAAAATGTATGGCAGTGGTTACGGCATGAGCGTTGACAGCGCTTACGGTGAGGGAACCTGCGTGACTGTAAGGATCCCCATCACCTAGTGTTCAGGGTGGTATTATGAGGAGAATTTTATCGGGAAAACTACATACTATGGCACTGTTTTGCGCGGTTTCCATGGTTTTGGGAGGTTGCGCGAAGCCTGATGTGGAGGAGACGACGCTAAGCGAAGAGAAGCTTATCACGGTTGGTTTTTCGCAGCTGGGCGCGGAATCTGACTGGCGTGTGGCCAACACGGAATCCATCAAAAACAGTCTGACCAGGGCCGGCGGCTTCGACTTAATGTTTGACGATGCACAGCAGAAGCAGGATAAGCAGTTTCACGCCATCAGGAACTTCATCCAGCAGGAGGTGGACTGCATAGTTTTGGCGCCTGTTATGGAGACCGGCTGGGACACGGTTTTGGAGGAGGCGAAGGACGCGGGCATCCCTGTTGTGGTTGTGGACAGGCAGGTAAATGTGAGCGACACATCCCTTATAACCGCCTGGGTGGGCTCGGACTTTAGCCGGGAGGCGAAGATCGCCTGCGAGTGGCTGAAGAGCTTCACAGAGGTTAAGGGGATTGCCCCCGAGGACTTATATATCGTGGATATCCAGGGAACGCTTGGCGCCACGGCTCAGATTGGAAGAACCACGGGGCTGGAGCTTGCCTGTGAGCAAAACGGCTGGAATCTTCTGGCGGCTGTGCCCGCGGACTATGCGCAGACCAAGAGCAAGGAGGTCATGCAAAACCTGCTTGAGCAGTACGATAACATCAACGTGGTCTACTGTGAGAACGACAACGAGGCCATGGGAGCCATAGAGGCAATAGAGGAGGCCGGAAGGGTTGTGGGCTCTGATATCGCTGCCGGCGAGATACTAATCATTTCCTTCGACGCGGCGCAGTCGGGACTTAAGCTGGTGCTTGAGGGCAAGATTGCCCTGGACGTGGAGTGCAATCCTCTGCAGGGCGAGGAGATTGAGAGGCTTGTCATGGCTGTGAACTCCGGCGCGGAATTTAATAAGTACACCTATGTCTCAGAGAGCGCATTCAGCGCTGACGATACAGTGACCAGCGTGATGCTGGACGATGAGGAGTATCAGATTACGGTTTTGACTGAGGAGATACTGCGCCAGAGAGAATATTGATATTTTGGGATAAGTATTCCAACATTTGAATAAAAAAACTTACATGGAATAATAAAAGTTAAAAACATATAGTTATCAAAAAATAAATATTTGAAAAACTTTCAAAAGATATTCCGTATAATAACCCCCACTATTTTGGTATATTTTCGTTACAAGATAACGACGTGCCGGAGCAGATGCTTCGGAAATATCAAATGGAGGGGGTTTATTTTATGAGAAAACTCGGTAAGAAGTTAATGGCAACTGTTGTTGCTGCGACAATGGCACTTGGTCTGGCTGCATGTTCAGGCGGCAAGGACACAGGTACTACCACAGCTGGAGGCAACAAGACAGCGGAGAAGATTAAGGTTGGTATCATCAACAACGATCCTAACGAGTCAGGCTATCGTACAGCTAACGACAAGGATCTGAAGGCTATGTTCTGCGACGCCAACGGCTACGATGCATCATTTGCATACAGCTTAAAGAACGATGAGCAGATCACAGCGGCTCAGAAGTTCATTCAGGATGGTGTTGACTATCTGCTTCTCTCAGCAGCTGACACATCAGGCTGGGACAGCGTTCTCAAGGATGCTCAGAATGCGGGCGTTAAGGTTATCCTGTTTGACCGTACAATCGACGCTGACGAGAGCCTCTACGTAGCTTCAATCGTTTCCGACATGGATAAGGAGGGCGAGACAGCAGCCAACTGGCTTAAGGATCAGAACCTCAGCGAATACAATATCATTCACCTTCAGGGTGTTATGGGCTCAGCAGCTCAGCAGGGACGTTCAGGCGCTCTCGATAAGTTAGCTAAGGAGAACGGCTGGAAGATCGTTACACAGCAGACAGCAGAGTGGAGTGCTGAGAAGGCACAGCAGATTGTTCAGTCTGTTATCGACTCAGGCGAATCATTTAACGTAATCTACGCAGAGAACGACGATATGGCTAAGGGTGCTGTTGAGGCGCTTGACAAGGCTAACATCTCTCACGGCGTTGGCAAGGACGTTGTTGTTATGGGCTTTGACTGCAACAAGTGGGCACTTGAGGAGCTCCTCGCTAAGAACTGGAACTATGACGGACAGTGCAATCCTTTCCAGGCTAGCTACATTGACGAAGTCATCAAGAAGTTAGAGAAGGGTGAGACCATCACACAGAAGGTCATCATCATGGAGGAGAAGGGATTTGACGCATCTACCATCACCAAGGAAGATGTTGAAAAGTACGGAATCTAATCATAAACCTTAGCATATTATTTGGAGGGGTGCAGCATTTATGTTGCGCCCCTTCGCACAAAAGATAGTAATACAGGCTATAGATGTAGAACGAGGTGAGTTTGTGAAAGAAAATGCAGTTTTAGAGCTTCATGGTATATATAAGGTCTTTCCTGGAGTCAAAGCCCTTCAAAATGTGGATTTCACTCTGCGTGAGGGGGAGATACACGCACTAATGGGGGAGAATGGTGCTGGTAAATCCACTTTAATCAAAGTAATTACAGGGGTGTATGAGAAAGAGAGTGGAAGCATATTTTTGAAGGGGCACGACTCTGAAGTAAATATACATTCTCCACAGGATGCCCAGAATCTGGGCATTTCCACGGTTTATCAGGAGATAACGCTGTGTCCGAATCTTACGGTCGCCGAGAACATGTTCATAGGCAGAACGAAGGGCGCGCTCACGAACTGGAAGAAGATGAATGAGCAGGCCGACAAGATTCTGAAGTCCTTGGACATAGACGTTAGAGCTAACCAGCAGTTGGCCACCTGTTCGCTTGCAATCCAGCAGATGGTTGCCATAGCGAGAGCCGTGGATATGGACTGCAAGGTGCTGATCTTGGACGAGCCGACTTCATCGCTTGACGACAGCGAGGTTAAGAAGCTGTTTGGTCTTATGAGGGACCTTAAGGCTAAGGGTGTTGGAATAATATTTGTCACACATTTCCTGGATCAGGTCTATGAGGTGTGCGACAAAATCACGGTCCTAAGAGATGGCAGGCTTGTCGGGGAGTACGACATAAGTGCGCTCCCGAGGGTGGAATTAGTCTCTAAAATGCTTGGCAAAGAGCTCGACGATCTCTCAGACATCAAGGGCGACAAGACGGAGGTTAAAAGTGACGGAAGTGCGCCTGTTTTTGAGGCGAAGGATCTTCAGTCAAATGCCGGAATCAAACCGTTTGATTTCTACATCAGGAAGGGCGAGGTGAACGGTTTTACAGGTCTTTTAGGTTCGGGCCGAAGCGAATGTGTCAGAGCATTATTTGGCGCTGACAGAGTTATCGGCGGAACTGTTAAAAAGAACGGCAAAGTGATCAAAATAAGCAAACCTATCGACGCCATGAAGCAGGGCATAGCCTATCTTCCGGAGGACAGAAAGGTGGACGGAATTATCGGAGACCTGTCCGTGAGGGAGAATATAATTCTTGCAGCGCAGGTGCTCAGGGGTATGTTTAAGCCATTCTCCAAGGCTGACACATATAAGCTCGCTGACGAATATATTAAATTATTAGACATCAAGACTGCGTCAGCGGACACGCCGATCAAGTCGCTCTCAGGCGGCAATCAGCAGAAGGTTATCGTGGCCAGATGGCTTCTCATGCACCCTGAGTATCTGATACTTGACGAGCCGACGAGAGGTATCGATGTGGGCACGAAGGTGGATATCCAGAAGCTGGCTCTTAAGCTTGCAGGCGAGGGCATGAGCATCACGTTCATATCCTCTGAGACCGACGAGATGCTTAGAACATGTTCGAGACTTATAGTTATGCGCGACCGCAAGGTTGTCGGAGAACTTACAGGAGATGAACTTACACAGAGTTCAATTATGAGGACCATCGCGGGCGGCGATGACGGAAGGGAGGATGGCAATGAAGAGTAAGTTTGTATTTAATAAGCAGTTGCTCATACCCTTGGCAGCCATTGTGGCTCTTGCGATTTTCAACCTGATCATGGATCCTTCGTTTTTTAAAATCACGCTTGGAACCAACAGCGCGGGACATCCCGTACTGTCAGGATATCTTATAACTATTCTGGATTACGGCTCAGAGCTTGCAATCCTGGCCATAGGAATGACGCTGGTCACCGCGGCTTCAGGTGGACAGGATATCTCTGTCGGAGCAAACATTGCCATAGTGGGAAGCGTTATTCTTCGCGTTCTGTGCGGCACGAACTCCAGACCTGAGACACTCCAGGCGCCCATAATCGTGGCTTTTCTTGTGGCTTGTGTTGTTGCCATGCTGTTCGGAGCATTTAACGGTATTCTTGTTGCTTATTTTAATATCCAGCCCATGGTTGCCACGCTCATACTGTTCACCGCGGGACGTTCAATCGCCGCATGGATTAACAACAACGAGCTGCCCATAATCAACGAGCCTTCATTTGGCTACTTCGGCGGATATATTCCGGGCATTGCGATTCCGACGCCTGTGTTCATAACGATTATATGTGTCATCGTGATAATGCTGGTGCTTAAGTTTACCACGCTTGGATTATACACACAGTCTGTCGGCATCAACGAGAAGTCTTCAAGATTAAACGGTATCAACCCTCAGATGATTAAGTTCATGACCTTCGTGATACTTGGTCTTTGCGTTGCGGTTGCAGGTCTTATCAAGGTCAGCCGCCTCTCAACCATCAACTATTCGGTTATCGCCAAGGACATAGAGATGGACGCAATTCTTGCGGTCGCTCTTGGCGGAAACGCTCTAAGCGGCGGCAAATTCAACATGGCAGCATCTATTTTGGGCGCGTATGTAATACAGTTTCTCACAACGACGCTTTACAAGATGCAGGTTAACTCTGAGGCGCTCTCAGCCTACAAGGCAGTTGTGGTTATCATTCTTGTAGTGCTAAGCGCACCGATTGTGAGAGATAAGCTCAAGAAGTTCATGGAGAAGTTTAAGAAGAAGGAGGTGGCGTAGATGGATAAGAAGAATAAGTCGGGCTCCGGCTTTGCCGGATGGTTTGCCAAAACCAGCGATACGAACCTGCTTCTGACAATCACGATCACCGTATTTTTCTTAATGTACATTGGGGCGATTGTGTTCCAGGGCAAGGGCTTTTTAAAAGCACAGACCTTTTTCAACATTTTAAATGCAAATGCTGCGCTTATAATCACCTCGGTTGGTTTAAGCATTGTCATGATCTGCGGCGGCATCGACATCTCTGTAGGAGGTGTTGTGGCGCTTGTGAGCATGAGCTGCGCAGTGTACCTGGACTTCCATGACGGCAATATCTTCGGCGCCATCATGATAGCTGTGGGCATCGGTCTCGCATTTGGCGTGGTACAGGGTTTGCTGGTGGCATACTTAGACATCCAGCCCTTCATCGTCACTCTTGCCGGAATGTTTTTTGCGAGAGGTATGACGACGATTGTTCACACGGCGCCGTTTAACGTTAAGAACGAGGCCTTCGTGGAGCTTAAGGACACTAGAGTTGTGGTGCCAGGCTTCGGCTCTGTAAACAGGCTTGGCAACTATGTAAATGCTTATGTAGAGATTGGAGTTTTGGTGGCCATCCTAGTGGTTATAGTGTTCTTCGTGGTGCTTAGGTGGACCAGGCTTGGAAGAGGCTTCTACGCGGTTGGCGGCAACAGCCAGAGCGCACTGATGCTTGGAATTAACGTAAGAAGAACGAAATTCATGTCACATCTGATATGTGGATTACTTGCGGGCATCGCAGGGTTTGTGTACTTCCTGCATGTCGGCTCGGGCTCAGCCTCCCACGCAAGCGGTATGGAGATGAACGCCATAGCCTCATCAATCATCGGCGGCACGCTGCTGACGGGCGGTGTTGGCAACGTCATAGGAACATTATTCGGAGTGCTTTCCCTTTCAACTATACAGAATATTGTTTCCTCTGCAGGTCTCGGTCAGGCCTGGTGGACGGGCATCACTATTGCGGGAATGCTGTGTCTGTTCTTGGTCATCCAGTCAGTTGTGATGGTAAATAAAAAGAAACTTCTCGCGAAGTAAACCTATGGGACGGGGCGGCTTATGCCGCCCTGTTTCACGTCTATAGATGTCAGACCATAAGTTTTCAAAAAGCATTGCCTAGAGGTTTTTCCTCGTGTATAATCAAAATATATTCAGGAGGGCGTACATATGACGAAGGATGAAGCCAGGAGACTGGTTGACAGGTTTGGCGGAGGCGCAAAGCTTGGAAAACTGGAGGAGAAGAAGTATATTGAGGCGCTAAAGCTTCTGATTGCAGAGGACAACGACCCTGCGATGATGATAGAGCTTGGTGGCTACTACTACGACAGGAAAGAATATGATAAGGCCCTTAATTACTACGAGGATGCGGCAAAGCTTGGTTACGACCCGGCCTATGAATGCCTGGGGTATGTGTGGTACTACGGAAGAGCAGGCAGGCGCGACTACGAGAGAGCATACAGATGCTTCGCTTACCTGTATAAGAAGGGCAATATGGTCGCAGCGTATAAGGTTGCGGACATGTATAAGAACGGCTATTATGTGGAGAAGGACGAGGCGAAGTACCGCGAGATTATCGAGAAGCTCTACGATGAGCTTAAGGACAGGAGTGTCATAGAGGATGACAGAATCAACATTTATCTTCCTGTGCCGGAGGTTTTTTTGAGGCTTGGGCGCATTAAACAGGCTGACGGCGATACTGAGGCGGCGCTTGACCTGTACTACGACGCGGCTGCGTGGCTTGCCGAGAGGATCAGGTATAACCCCTTCTTTGGAAACTTAAACATAATGAAGTGGTTGGCGGACGATATCTACAGCATAGAGGAGTTTGACTACGAGGAGTTTACATTCTACGACCTGTATTATCTTCTGAAAACCCCCAACAAGATTGCATTCAAGCTGTTTGAGACTGAATTTACAGTCGAATCTGTGCCTGGCGATGAGGAGTGCAGGATAATATTTGACGGCAAAACCTTCAGCGACAGGAATGATTTCTTTGCAAATGCCATGGCAGGGGATAAGCCGCTTACATTCTTCTATGAGATGTTTACAGACTTCAGGATTATTAAGAATTGATAGGTGACGCATGAAAAAATCTAAACTAAATCTCCTTATAGCAGGCGTGATGCTGCTCACGGGATGCTCCTATCTGGAGAACATAGAGACGCCCGACATTCCAATTATCATGGATGAGCCGTGGGAGTGGACGCAGGCGCCTACTGAAGAGCCGACCACCGTCTGCGAGCCTACCACGCTTGCGCCCACAGAGCCGCAGACCACGGTAGAAGAAACCACGCAGAATCCGGCCGACAGATACGACTTAACTGCATTTGAGGGAGAGTATTATTACTACTACAATCTGCTGTCCGAGAGCCAGAAGGTTATCTACTGCCAGATGCTGGAGACGGTTATGGAGAAACAACATCAGTTTACCCCTGCCATCATTATAGTTAAGGATCAGCTGGTGGAGGTGAGGGACGCTCTGATGTGTGATCATCCGGAGATATTCTGGTATGACGGCGATGTGAAATACAGCTTCGAGCAGGGCTCATATAAGGTGTCAGGAGTGGAACTGACCTACAATGATCTGCTGGAAAGGTCAGACATTTACACCTCTGGAATAGAGCAGATAAGGGACAGTGTTTTAAGCAATATAGAGGGGCTCGACATCTACGCCAGGGAGAAGTATATTCACGATTATCTTGCTTACAATGTGGACTACGAGGAGAACAGACACGACCAGAATATCTACAGCGCTCTTATAGAGGGCAGGAGCGTGTGCTCAGGCTACTCGAAGGCGTTTCAGTACCTGTGCCAGGCGGCGCAGATACCATGCTATCTGTGTAACGGAGTTGGATATGGTTCTGAGGAGGATGTCGAGGGCGGACTTCACATGTGGAATGTGGTTTACATGGGCGGCGTCTACAGTAACGTTGACATAACCTGGGACGACAACTATTTCGGCGCTTCAAGCGATGTTAACTACGTGTCATATAACTATTACAATGTGAGCGACAGCGTGTTATCTGCTGACCATGAGAGAACAGGCACGGGGCTTAAGATGGCGGCTTGCACATCCGACGATATCGACTACGAATCGCTCTATGGAAGGCCGTGGCAGGTCGACGCGCTTATGTTCATGGGAGTTCCCCTTGAAAATATTGTGTATGACAACGAAGAATATAACCGCGCGGTGTACAACGCGATGATTTCAGTCGGCAAGGGCGAAGGTGTGGTTTATTTAGGCATCGTCGGAAGAGAGCTTAATGACAGTTTGGAGCTGTATTTCACGGACGCAGTTAACCACAGAGATCTGTTTGATGCGTGGAATAGTGCGCTTGGCGGCGTAAATAAGTATTACACAGGCGGTTACGAGATCAATATCGGCGACGATTATTATTACTATGTTTTAGAGTTTTTCACGGAGTAATTATTATATTTGGGGGATGCCATGACACAGAGACTTAAAGAGGCTTATGATTTTGCAACAACAGCGCACGAGGGACAGTTTCGCAAGGGAAGCACCATTCCTTTTATCACACATCCCACGGAGGTGTGCGAGTTGGTTGCCACGCTTACGGATGATGAGGATGTCATAATCGCGGCGCTTCTCCACGATGTGGTGGAGGACACGAAATACACGGTTGAGGATATCAGGGGCAGATTTGGCGACAGGGTTGCAGGGTTAGTTGGCTATGAGTCAGAGGATAAGATGAAGCATTTGCCGCCCGCGCAGTCGTGGAAGATACGCAAACAGAATTTTTTTAAGAATCTTCCCAACGAGCCCTACGAGGCCAGAATGATTACTCTGTGCGATAAGGTTTCAAACATGCGCTCCACGGTTAAGTGTTACCGCGAGCAGGGGGATGCCATGTGGCAGGCCTTCAACCAGAAGGACCCGGCTGAGCAGGCGTGGTACTACAAGAGCATGATAGGGGCGCTTGAGGAGTTTAGCGATACCGCACTCTATCAGGAGTACAAGAAGAACTGCGAGGAGGTTTTTGGGGTCTGAATTATTGTTTTTTATGCTCCGGCTTGTGCCGGAGCATTTTTTGTAAAAATATTTCAAAAAAGTGTTGCAAAATATTTTGAGTGTGCTATACTAATATAATTACCGCTTCACTACGGCGATGCAAACCTGCGTCAGATAAGGGTTTCATAACCTTGTTTCTATGATTGGTGAAGTTTTTTTAAGTCAAGAGGGTATTTTGAGTCCGATGTGACATTTTTCGTACATGGTTATTTTTATAATGATTTTCTAAGGACGCGATTACCCGCCCATATTGTATCTTTTTAATCTTTCTATTTTTTTAAAAAAACATTTTTGTTATTCCCAAATTATTGATCGGTTTTAGTTTTATACTGAATGTCAAGTTCCTGGTGGAACATGGCATATGTTTGTAACGATATAAACTGTGGCGTCAGGCTTAAGATTTGCCTGACAGTCATCCCTTTACCCTTTAAGGAGGTAGCCTATGGTACAGACAAGAGAACCCAAGAAAATGCTTATCCTATATTTGCTCGACATTCTTCAGCACCACACAGACAGCGAGCATGGTCTGAGCACCAACGAGCTTGTAGAAAAGCTAAACAAAAACTACAACATGACCATAGACCGCAAGGCTATCAAGGCAAACATCAACAACCTCTGTGACGCCGGCTACGACATAGAGTGGGACGAGAGTACCCGCCGCGCCACAGGGGTGTTAGACCCTACACAGACCGAGAGCATAGTAAGAACCAACTTCCGTTTAAACAGGGAGTTCGAGGACTGCGAGATCAGATACATAATCGACCTTGTAGTCGGATCGAACCACATCTCGCCCAATCAGAAGAAGGATATCTTAACTAAGCTCAAGAACTTAAGCAGCGTTTATTTTGCCCCAAGAGTTTCATTTACAGAGGTTCTGAAGGGCAATGACGCTGAAAATCAGGAGGTTTTAGGCAACCTCGACCTTATAGATAAGGCTATAGAAGACAACAAAAAGATAGTCTTCAACTACTGCACCTACGATTTCAACAAAAAGCTTCACGTAATATGTAACGGCGACAAAAGCCCCAGAACTTATATCGGTACACCCGTAAGAACAGCTATAATCGACGGAACATACTACTTAATCTTCCATATGGAGGGTGAGCCGGGCCTCACAAACTTCCACATGAACAGAATCAAGAATCTCGATGTGACAGATGAAAGCGCTGAAGATATCAGAAAACTCAAAGACTTCAGAAACGGTTTCGACCTGGACAGCTACGTAAACCGTCACATCAATACATGCTCAGGCGAGAGCGGCTTTGTCACATTTAAGTTCCAGAACGCACTTCTCGGGGATGTTGTAGACACCTTCGGCGACAGTGTTTCAATCTACAATGTGACAGAAACTGACGCCTGCGCCAGAGTTTCAGTAAGCTACGATGCAATGAAGCATTGGGCCATGTCCCACTGCAGCGGCGTTAAAATCATGTCTCCTGAATCTCTGGTGCACGATGTCAGAGACGAGCTGCTTAGAGCCCTAGGCAGTTACACTGAGAGCCGTGATGCAGCCAGCTGCGTTTCGGCTCTTTCTGTCTCTATGCTTCAGAAAATGCAGAAGTCTGGCAATGCACAGGCCTAGGTCACGGAGGGCTTCCAATACGGAAGCCCTCTTTTTATGTTTTAGTCAAATTGCAAACAATTGCAATGATAAAAAGATTATTAAGTCGTTGATTTTTTGTGGCTTTATATTATAATGAACCTACTTAAGGAGAAGAGTGATATGACTGAGAGAATATGGAATATCCTGGTGGAGGGCTTCGGCAAGATTATGCTCGCCAGCATCCAGGTTACTATTCCCCTGACGGTTATCGGTTTTGCATTTGCGATGGTCATCGCCATGGTGATGGCTATGGTTCAGTACGCAAAGATTCCGGTGCTCAGGCAGATTTCCAGAATCTATATATGGATTTTTAGAGGAACACCACTTCTTGTACAGCTGTTTTTAGCTTACTATGGTCTGCCCAAGGTGGGCATAGTGCTCGATTCGTTTACATGTGCGGTTTTAGTGTTCTCTTTAAATGAGGGCGCTTACTGTGCGGAGACCATGAGAAGTGCGCTCGAGGCGGTTCCTGAGGGACAGGTTGAGGCTGGCTACTGCGTGGGCATGAACTACTTACAGATCATGTGGCATGTGGTCATCCCCCAGGCTCTTAGAACAGCATTTCCACCGCTGTCCAACTCCCTCATCGCCATGCTTAAGGACACGTCGCTGGTGGCGGAGATTACCGTTGCGGACATGTTCATGGCAGCGCAGAAGATTGTCGGAAGAACCTACGAGCCGTTATGGCTCTACTGCGAGGTTGCGCTTGTATATCTGATGTATTCGACTATTCTCACCTTCATACAGAGAGCTTGGGAGAAGAGGCTTAGCAGATATAACGACCGGCAGACGGAGGTTAAGGCCGAGGGAGGTGCGCTATGAGCATGTTAGAGATTAAGAATGTCCACAAGTCATTTGGCAAGAGGGAAGTGCTTAAGGATGTGTCGCTAAGCGTTGAGAAGGGCGATGTAATAGCTATTCTTGGCCCCAGCGGAAGCGGCAAAACCACGCTTCTTCGTTGCATCAACTTCCTGGAGAAGGCGAACGGCGGCGAGATGGTTTTTGACGGCGAGACCTATGATTTGGGTCATATGAAGAGGGCGGACATCGCGAAGATCCGCAAGAAGACTGCCTTCGTGTTCCAAAACTACAACCTGTTTGCCAACAAGACTGCCATAGATAATGTCACGCTGGGGCTTACGAGCGCCAGGGGCATGGATAAGGCGGAGGCGAAGAAGATTGGCATGCAGATGCTTGAGAAGGTTGGACTGGCTGACCACGCCAACTACTATCCAATACAGTTATCAGGTGGTCAGCAGCAGCGTGTTGCCATAGCGCGTGCCCTGGCAACGAATCCCGAAATCATCTATTTTGACGAGCCAACAAGCGCCCTTGACCCCGAGCTGATCGGAGAGGTTTTAGGCGTAATGAGAGGACTTGCGGAGGAGGGAATGACCATGATTGTGGTCACCCACGAGATGAATTTCGCTGAAAATGTTTCGAATAAGATCGTGTTTATGGAGGACGGTGAGGTGCTCGAGAGCAGCGCCAGCGACGAGTTCTTCTCCCCCGCACATGAGCATGAGAATAGGAGAATAAATGAATTTTTAAAAAATATTCGCGCACAGCATGAGGCGTGAGAAGAAAGGACGTAACTATGAAGAAAATGATCAAAGTTATTATAGCCGGCGCACTGCTTGGCTACGCACTCGCAGGATGCTCATCAGCAGATACTGTCTCAACAACAGCGGTTGATACCTCTAAGACAGATCTTCTGGGAAAGATTCAGGCTGAGGGTAAGATGGTTGTTGCCATGGAGGGCAACTGGGCACCGTGGACCTACGAGGATGAGAGCGGTAAACTGGTTGGTTTTGAAGTTGAGGTGGCAAGCGCTGTTGCTGAGAAGCTAGGCGTTGAGGCAGAGTTCGTGACCGGAGAGTGGGACGGACTACTTGCAGGAGTTAAGGCGGGCAGATACGATGTGATGGCCAATGGCGTAGGCTACACAGAGGAGCGCGCACAGGCTTACTATTACAGTGATTTCTATGCATTTAACAGAACGGCACTGGTAGTTAAGGGAGACAACACAGATATCACTTCTTTTGAGGATTTGAAGGGCAAGACAACATGTAACTCTGCAAACAGCACATACCAGCTGATTGCCGAGGAGTACGGCGCAACGGTCAAGGATGTTGAGAGTCTCGCAGGAACAATCGACGAGCTGCTTGCGGGAAGAGTTGACGCAACTCTTAACGCAGAGGTTTCTATCAATGATTACATGAGAGAGAAGCCGGATGCCAATATCAAGATTGCAGCATTTCACAAGGATGTTGAGCAGGTCGGCATGATCATGCCATACGGCGAGGACAGCGCAACACTTCGCGATGCCATCAATAAGGCGCTTGATGAGCTGAGAGCGGACGGTACGCTTAGCAAGATTTCTGAGAAGTATTTCGGCATGGACATAACCTCAGAGAAATAATGTTTGATTTTTGTGACAGAAACATAATGATTTGTTCAAAAATTAAACGCAAAATAAACACATTTCAGTAGTAGATTTAAGCCATCGGAACATTCCGATGGCTTAATATACTTAAGGAGGTGTTATAATGAGAAGGTCATTATTAATTATATTGTCGGCTGCGCTTGTGCTGGCCGGGTGCGCTTTTGCTACGGATAATCAGACTACAGAGACTGCAGAGACTACACAGGTAGAGACTACAGAGGAGGAGACCACGGTGACGACGACACAGATAGACGGACTTAAGGTCACATATCTAAATGTGGGCAAGGCTGACGCCATAATCATACAGACCGACGAGAGCACGGTGATGATAGACACGGGAACCGCCGATACATCTACACAGGTGGTTTTAGCTCTTAAGGAGCTAGGCGTCACCGCGATAGATTATCTTATCATCACACATTTTGATCAGGACCATGTGGGAGGCGCTGCAGCGGTGCTCACAAACTTCACGGTGGGCCAGGTCTACACAACCTATCAGTCCAAGGACAGCGACGAGATAGATGCCTATCTTGAGGCGCTTGAGACCACACAGGTTAGCAGCACTGTTTTGTCGGAGGTTCTCACATTTACACTTGACGGGGCAACCTACACCATATATCCTCCTGAGCAGACAGAGTACGAGAATGACACCAGCAACAATTCGTCTCTCGTAATCTATCTCACATACGGCGAGAGATCCTTCTTCTTTGCAGGGGATGCAGAGAAGTTAAGGATTAAGGAGATTAAGGACTACGATGTGGACTGTGATGTTTTGAAGGTTCCTCACCACGGCGGCATAGAGGACAATTCGGCCAAGCTTATCAAGACCACAACACCTACATACGCGATTATAACATCCAGCGAGGATGAGCCTGAGGACGAGGAGCTGGTTGCTCTTCTTGAGCAGGCAGGTGTCACTGTTTATCTTACGCGAGAGGGCACAGTCACGGTGACAACTGACGGAACGGACTTAGTTGTGACACAGGAATAGATTAATAAACTCCAGCCGATTTTTACGGCTGGAGTTTTTTTGTTTTGCAGAAAATGTCAGTAATTAGCAGAAGAGTTCATTGCTTTTTATGACATAATTCTATAGTATGATACTTGAAGATGTTAGTTTCGTGATCTGGCCGGTTCGGTGGCCATGCGCCTGTACTGTGAGGGCGTGAGACCGATTATTTTTTTGAATTGTCTGTAGAAGTGGACCTCGTTCTGGTAGCCGCAGAGTGTGGCGATTGTGAGCACGGTATCGTCGGTTCCCGCCAGCAGGGTTTTGGCGTAGTTTATCCGCATGGTTATCAGGTCATTTCTGAAGGAGGTTCCGAAATACTCCCTGTACAGATGCTCAAAATGTGACACGCTGATGCCGAGCTGTCTGCTCGCGGAGGTTGAGGTGATATCTGTCTCCGGTGAGGAGATTAGTTTCAGCCTGAGCTCCTGAAGGCTGGCCAGATATGGGCCGTAGGTGATGCCGCTCTTCATGTTTTCGAGGGCATCAGCGGCGTGGCAGAACAGTATCCTGAATATATTATGGCAGTTTTCACGGTGTCCTTCGTTGTATTCCCACAGAAGCTGCGGGAAGTATACTCCGATGCGCTCGGGGTTTGCGAAGGATATGTTTTTGTTAAACAGTTCCGCTATGGCGGAGGTTTCCTCTGAGTCGCAGGTAAAGTGAAACCAGTCATCCACATAGTGGCTCTCCATAGAGTGATAGCTGTACGGCGTGTTCGCGGGGATGACAATCATCTGCCCGGGGCGTGCATTCAGAGTGATATCGCCGATATTATATACGGCGCTGCAGTGTGTGAAGAGCAGGAGATGCTCGCTTATACCGCCGGGGCGGTTCATTAAAAACGGCGCAGGGTGATTAGCCTGACAGCCGCCGGATGTAATAGAATACATAATAACCCCCAATTCGTTTTAAAACATTTTAACATTAAATCATCATAAGGAGAATAGGAGAATTAGGATGGAAGAGATTAATAACTGGGCGGATGAAGCCCTGGAGAAGCTGATTAAGAAGATGCCCGTGGTAGCCACGAGAAATTCAGGCCGCATTCCGTATCTTACGAAGGACGGACTGTATGAGGACATGAGCGAGGCAGGCTACTGCTGGTGGACCAACGGCTTCTGGGGCGGAGTTCTGTGGCAGATGCATAACCTTACGGGGGATGAGCTGTATCTGAGAGAGGCGAAGATTCTAGAGGAGAAGCTTGACAGGAATCTCATGGACCCATTCGGGATGGACCACGATTCGGGCTTTAAGTGGCTTCTCACAGCCGTTGCCGACTATAAAATTACGAAGGATGATAAGGCATTTAAGAGAGGCCTTCTCGCGGCTGAGAACATGGCCGGAAGGTTCAATCTGGCGGGCGGTTATATAAGAGCGTGGAACGATAACGGCGACGGAAGCAATGCGGGAACTGCCATAATTGACTGCATGATGAACCTGCCGCTTCTGTACTGGGCGAGCAGCGTTACCAGGGATCCGAGGTTTTCACAGATCGCGAAGGCGCACGCGCAGACCACCATCAACAACTTCATACGCCCTGACTATTCTGTTATCCACATTGGACGTTTTGACAGCACCACTGGAGAGTTTCTCGGAAGCGAGGGCGGACAGGGCATGGCAGAGGGCAGCAGCTGGACGAGAGGCCAGGCGTGGGCGCTCTATGGTTTTACCATGTCATATTTGCACACGAGAAATAATAAGTATTTAGGAGTTGCCTGCAGGATTGCGGACAGGTTTATAGAGAGAATTCCTGAGAATTATCACATCCCTGTGGATTTTGATCAGCCATACGAATGTGCGTGGGAGGATTCGTCAGCCGCAGCTATAGCTGCCTGCGGTCTTCTTAAGCTCTCAGAGTGTGTGCACTACGAATCTGAGAAGAAGAATTACAAAAACACAGGCGAAATGTTGCTTAAAACGCTCTATGATGAGTTGTCAAACTGGGACGACAGCGTTGACTACATAATCGACAACTGCTCAGTGGCATATCATGATAAGGAGCACAACTTCCCCATGGTTTACGGTGACTACTATTTTATCGAAGGTCTCCTAAGACTTAAGGGCAAGGATATTTTCCTGTGGTAAGGAGGGCGTATGAAGTTCATTCCACGATGTAAAGATTACAATTTAAGCCCATACACAGGGCTTACAAGAAGCGACTGGATAGACGCCGCTAAGTATATTTTGGAGGGCGTTTTTAAGAATATTAAGGATATCGACACGCCCGTGGTACTGCCCAGGCGGGAGACCGAAATCACCTATCCCCACAGCTATTCAGACCCTAAGTGGAGGGCAGCTGAGGAGAGAGCGGAGATGTTTGAGGGACTGACCAGAACATTTTTTATCGCGGCGCCTCTTATCGCTTTAGACGAAAACATAGAGATTGCTGGCATTAAGCTCAGGGATTACTACGCGCATCAGGTGCTCAGATCATGCAATCCTACCGACCCGATATGTGTAGGAACATATGAGTCACTAATTGAGATGACGCAGTGCATGGACCCCTTCAGACCATTTCAGCAGACGGTTGAGACCTCTGCTTTAGTCATATGCCTCTGGACCTGTAAGGAAAAACTCTGGGACAGGTATTCCAAGGAGCAGAAGGATATCGTGGCCACTTTTTTGCAGAGCTTTGCGAAGGCTGCCACGGTGCCGCAGAACTGGAGACTCTTCAACATGCTGGACATGGCCTTCCTGTCAGGCGAGGGCTACGAGATAGATGCGGACATCATGAGGGACCATGCCTGCGCGGTGCTTGACTACTATGCGGGCGACGGCTGGTACAGGGACGGACAGTGTTTTGACTACTATTCCTGCTGGGCGTTCAACTTCTATGGTCCTATGTGGTGCGAGAAATACGGCTATGAGCACGAGCCGTATGTGGCGGCTAAGATTGAGGAATATTCCAACAAGCTCATGGAATCCTACGACAGGATGTTTGACAGGGACGGCTTCACAAATATGTGGGGCAGGAGCAATATTTACCGCTTCGCCGCGGTCTCTGCGTTTGACGGAAATTTTTATCTGAGAGATTCGAAGGCAAATCCGGGACTTGCGAGAAGGATTTCTTCAGGAAGCCTCATGCAGTTTTTGGGGCGCGATGACTTCATGTGGAACGGCATCCCGACCATGGGCTTTTACGGTCAGTTTGCTCCGCTAGTTCAGGGTTATTCCTGCACGGAGAGTGTCTACTGGATGGGCAAGGCATTCTTATGCCTGCATTTACCTGAGGATCACCCCTTCTGGACTACTAAGGAGGAGGGCGGAGTGTGGGACACACTCTCTGAGAGCGAGACCTCGGAAATGTTTTTGGAGGGGCCCGGCTTAATGCTCACAGCTCACGGCGGAAACGGCGAGACCACCTACAGAACAGCGAAGGTTTTGAAGGCGCAGAACGATATCCACGGCATGGACAACTATTCGAAACTGTCATATAACACGAAGTATCCGTGGGAGGCGCAGCCTGATATCAACCTGCAGCCTGACGCAAAGCCTCTCATGGCATACAAGAAGGGCGATGTGGCCTCACAGCAGTACGTTCTTATGGACGGTGTGGGCGGCTACACCTCATACTGCAATGCGACATTTCTCGCAGGGGTGAGGGATGGCATACTCTACCGCAAGCAGTTTTTTGACTTCAGCACGAAGGCGGAATACCACTGGATGCAGAGCATGTTCCTGGCGGATTTCTCTGTGCCTCTTGGCACTATCCGCGTGGATAAGCTGAAGCTTTTCAGGAGACCTGTGGTGCTGACTCTGGGCTCATACGGTTTCCCTGACAACGGCACATCTGTAAATGTTTTGCGCGACGGCGCGCACACTGCGGTGGTGCTTAAGGGCAAGGATTCTCTTGGCAATCCTAAACAGATGGCTATGACTATATTTGCAGGTTTTTCAGACCTCTTAGTGACTAAGAGTTGTGGAACTAATCCAGACAGCGAGAAGAGCCTCGTTGTATTTGGACAGGCCGCTATGAACAAGCCATACGGCGGCGGGGAGAACTATGTATATGTGAGCCAGGTGATCACCAGAAACGACGATAAGGACTTTACTGACGAGGAGCTCTTCCCGATAGAGTATGTGGAGTTTACGGACGGCGCAGGCGGTGTGTTTGGCCCTGTGAAACTTATAATGAAGGATGGAAGTGTTAAAAATATTGACTACGAGCAGATGGAAGGAAGACTGATGCTATAAGTTATTTATTTTTCTTGCAATAGAACTATGAGTATGAGATAATAAAGGTGTATTTTTAGAGTTGCGTGATGGTATTAAGAATTATTGTAGTCGAGTAGTCGATTGGCATTGTGACCGGCTCGGGATGTTTTCACAATTAATTTGCTCAAGTCAGGTTTTCTGTGAAATTTCTAATGGGCCGATGTTCAAATTCACGGAGGTGTTACTATGAAGAAATATAAACATGTTATTGGATTATGCCTGGGCGTTATCTTGCTGTGCATCTGTCTGGGGATTGGCTTCTCAACAGATATGTTTGACAGTTTTGAGGATATGGCCGAAGGCATGACAGCTGACGGAACAACATTTCTTAAGGCCGCAGTTGCCATATTCATTCTGGTGATTGTGAGCAACTTCTTCCAGTTGTTTGTGAATCTGTTGAAGAAGGGACACGGAAGAGCTCTCACAATGGCGAGCGTTATCTCAAGCTTGATCAAATATGCCATTGTAATATTTGGCATATGCTGGGTTCTGACCATATTTGGCGTGAATGTTAACACTATCTTCGCATCTATTGGAGTTATGGCTTTGATAGTTGGTTTTGGCGCAGAGCGCATGGTCGCAGACGTTGTCACAGGTGTATTCTTTCTGTTTGAGAATAATTTCAATGTGGGTGATATCATTGAGGTTGACGGCTTCAGAGGAACCGTGGACACCATAGGTATCAGAACCATTAGCCTCAGAGATACAGGCGGAAACATTAAGATAATCAACAATTCCGACCTGGCGAACATCATAAACCGCTCGGCTCAGGGCTCTGTTGCGCTTGCTGAGGTGGGTGTTGCGTACTCCACAGATCTCGACGAGCTGGAGGAGAAGATTGGCGATATCTTAGCTAAGATTAGGGAGAAGAGAAGTGATATCTTCATCGGCGAGATCAACTACTTAGGAGTCGAGGCACTGGCTGATTCCGCAGTGGTTCTTAAGTTCAAGGCAGATGTCGCCGAGAAGGATATCTTTGCGGGCAGACGTGTTCTCAATAAGGAGCTTAAGTGCGCGTTTGACAGAGAGGGCATCGAGATTGCATTTCCACAGATTGATGTGCATATGAAACAGAAATAGCGGAGGGGCCTATGAAGGATGAATTTAATCAGAGTGGTCTGAACGAATTCAATGTCCCTGAGGAGTTTCCAACAGCTGATGTAAACGAATTCAACTCAACAAACCAGAAGGCTGAAGACTTCGGCGGTGAGAGCGTGGGAAGTAAGAGAAGGAAGACCAACTCTAAAATGAAGGCCTATCTCATGGCTTCTGCGCTTACTATCGTGAGCGTTACCGCTATTGCCTCCACAGATGTGGATGAGCATTCCACTGTGATTGTTGACGATGAAGGTGATGAGGATGAAGAGACGGATGAGCCTGAGGAGACTGAGGATGGAGAGACGGATGAGCCTGAGGAGACTGAGGATGGAGTGACCGAGAAGGCCGACGCAGCATTTCCTGTGCTTAACAATCTCGAGCCTAACGGCGAGGCTGTGGGCTGGGGTGTCGTGAACGAGGAATTCATAAACACGGTTGCCTATGACGGCGTAAGGTACTGGATTCACAAGAATCCAAACCTTGTCTATGATGTGACAGCTGTGGACGGCATAAGCTATGACGAGAGCACAAACACCTTAACGCTTGATAATTTCTCGGGCATTAGCGTGGTGGCAAATCTCATGGGCAACAGCTTCACCATAGAGCTTAAGGGTGACAACGTCATAGAGAGCCAGCTGCTTGTGTGGGGCTTCTACTACGGCGGAAGCGTAACATTTACAGGCGATGGAACCCTGACCATAGGAGAGGACAGTACATACAGAGAGCAGGATGGACTGATGCTTGTGGCGGAGGATTCGCCAAGCTGTATCATGGTCAACGAGGGCGTGACGCTCGACATATATGGCACGAATTCTGCAATCATGGTTACGGGCAAAACCATCGAAAACTGGAATGATGGAAGCGACCTGAAGGGCCTCTACTACATCGGTGACCTGACACTTACAGGAGGTGTCAGAAGTGATATCGATTACTATTATTACGGCGATAACACGAAGGGAATAACGGCAGACTACACGGTGCTTGACGAGGACGGCAATCCGTCAACACATGTGATAATTAAATAGTTTCTGAGGCATATCTTTGGATATGCCTCTTTTATACTGAGGATTGAGATGTAAGTGAAGTTGCGGGACAGGCTAAAGCACTTGAGATCGGCTATCAGATCTGTGATAAATACAGTGGCAGAGGTCTTGCTACCGAGGTGCTCGGTGCTATGACGGAGTTCTCGTTTGAAAGATTTGGAGCGACGGTCAGTTATGGACGAGTGGTCCGAGGCAATACTGCATCGGCAAGAGTGTTGGATAATATTTTCCAGGATAACTTACTAACATAGACAGTGACAAAAACGGGCACATGAGACCAAATATATCAAAGTAGGTATTGAAAAAAGGCTGCAATCAGATATAGGAGTATTTGTTAAATGAAGCGGCATTTTGAAGCTCTGATGGTATGCGTTGATAAAAACCAACAAGGCAAAGGAATCGCATCAGAACTGATAAGATTTGCAAAAGAAAAGGCTGATATGGAAGGTATACCGCTCCTGTTTGATACGGATATGAAAGCTTACGCAGAAATGTATCAACATTTCGGATGTGAACTA
>JAILPS010000010.1 GCA_024699325.1 Lachnospiraceae bacterium
GTAATGTACGGAGCTGACTGTTACTAATAGGTCGAAAGTCTGATCTTTCTGGTGGAAACACCAGAACGGTAGGAGTTCAAACGCTGGTTTTTGGAACAACCACGGATGTGTTTATATGCAGTTTTTAAGGTTTGATGATAAGCCTCAGAGCGAATGCTCTGAGGTTTTTTTGTGTCTGTTTTTAGACTGTAAGGACCTATTATCTTGACTTTTCAGGGGGAATAAAATATAATAAATTGATATTGTGTTTATTGTGCATTTTTTTGGCATCCACACCTAATGGAGAGTCTATGAGGAAGAATAGTAAGGGTAGGAAAATCGCTGCATTTCTTTTAGCATTTGCTGTGGGGAATTCTGCGTTTTCGGGGGCTTTTACATATGATGAGAGTGATATCACATATGCGGCTACATACACCTATGATGCTGAATTTGAGGCTTATCTGGATGCTCAGGGTTTTCCGGAGAGCTACAAGCCCTATCTCAGGCAGCTTCATGCGGATCATCCAAGCTGGGTGTTTGAGGCCATGCATACAAACCTGGGCTGGAATATGACCATCAAAAACGAGATGGTATTTTCGAGAAATCTGGTGCCCAACACGGCGGGATATGTATCCTCCTGGAAGGACACGCTGGCGTCGGGGTCATACAACTGGGCGGGGGACTGCTGGAATATAATCAGCGCGCCCTACTGGGTTCAGGCCAGCGAGCAGGCTGTCAAATATGCCATGGATCCCAGGAATTTCTTAAATGACACATACATATTCCAGTTTGAACAGCTCACATTTAACGCGCATGCGCAGACGCTTGAGGGAACTGAGGCGGTTCTTAAGGGAAGCTTCATGGAAAATGCCATAGTTCCCGGGACCGGTGACGGCGACCCGAGCGAATATATAAGCAGCGAGGAATTTAGCGCGACGACCACAGAAATCAGCGGTTTTGCCATGAAGACGACGGTTGGAGAGTTTCTAAGCGATGTGACCATGTTGGTGGACGGCTACGATTATGTGAGGGTTGTCGACAAGAACGGGGAGGTCAAGCCTTCCGACAGCTATATCGCCACCGGAGATTTGGTGCAGTTAGCCTACGAGGAGGAGGTAGTCGTAGAGCCTACAGCCGAGGAGACGCAGGCTTTGGAGGAGACGTCTGAGGATCAGACGTCAGCTGATGAGACCACCGCGGCTTCTGGGGAAGGTGAGACTGGTGAGAGCGCTTCCGACAGTGGGGAGAGCACTTCTGAAACCTCAGAGACATCTGAAACTGAGGAGAGCACCGAGGAACAGACACAGATTATATATCACACGCTGGATGTGGCGCCTGTCGTGGTTATGGGCGATTTAAACGGCGATGGAATGATCAACAGTATCGACAGAGCCTACATGAAACAGTATGTCTACGGCAAGATTGAGCTGGATGAGAACCAGCAGAAGGCTTCAGACATAAACCACGACGGCAAGATTAACAGTATCGACAGAGCGTATATCAAACAGTTTGTTTACGGCAAGATTTCCATCAATCCTGTGTACAGCTCCATAGGACTTACATATGCTGAGGTATTCTACCAGATAGGTCAGGAACTTAATGTAAGCCCGTATATGATTGCCGCGAGGGTTTATCAGGAGCAGGGCACGGAGGGAAACAGCTATTTAATCAGAGGCGATTTCCCGGGCTTTGAGGGTTATTACAACTATTTCAATATTGCGGCGGCAGGTGCGACTATCAACGATATCGTGGTAAACGGCCTTACATATGCTATACAAAACGGCTGGGACTCACCGTATAAGTCAATCGTCGGCGGTGTGACAAGCATTTGCAACAGCTATATCTGGAAGGGGCAGGACACTCTCTATCTTCAGAAGTTTGACGTGGAGAGCACCTACTACAGCACCTACTGGCATCAGTACATGCAAAACCTCTTGGCACCCCGCAATGAGGGCGCGAAGGTTTACAGATCCTATGCAGCTATCGGGGCACTTGATGTGTCATATGTTTTCAGGATACCTGTATATCTGGCCATGCCTGAGGAGGTATGCGCGATACCTACAGCGGGTGGCAACCCTAACTACAAGCTCGCAGCTCTCGAGATAGAGGGTTATGAGATAGATTTCAACATGGACACACACGCCTATGACATAGTAGTCACGACGGATGTGGACGAGCTAAATATTACGGCCACACCTATAGCATCTGCTACGAAGGTGACAGGTGATGGAACGCTTAAGGTTGACGACAGCATCACAAGCATTACCATCAGGACCACGGCCGAAAACGGAACAACAAGCGAATATGTGATTAACATCACCTGGGAGGTCGTGGAGACCACCACTGAGGAGAAAACCACCGGGGAGACGACCGAAGAGGAGACCACAGCTTCACAGAATTCTACACAGGAAGAGACGGCACAGGCGGAGGAGAGCACAGCGCTGGAGACCACCGGAGCAGATAACAAGACGACAAGCGGGGCATAGCTTAGCCCAAACTAATGTATGATATTAAGCATAATGCTTAAAAAACATAATGTCCCCTGGGACGGAATGGAGAACAAAATGAAAAAGATCAGACTGATATTTACATCTATTCTCATGGTTATTAGCATGATGGTGTTAAATATTGTACCTGCTCTGGCAGTAAGCTCTAAGGCGGCAATCGCCGTAAGCTCAACAACACTCACACTTGGCGAGGAACTCGTCATTGGCGTTGCCCTTGAGGATCCTGCCAGTGATATTGTGGCGGGCGGTTATGCGCTGCTTATCAACAACGAACAGATAGGCATGGTTGATTTTACGGATGCCTCAGATTACATGCTCACAGTGGCATATACACCACAGGCAGCCGGAGAGTATGTTGTCTCACTTGGCCCGATAAGCGATTCAGCGACAGGCTATGCTGAGATTATCACTGCTGAGGCGCTTGACACTCCATCAGTTATCGAATTCACACCTGTGACAATCACAGTTACAGAGGCACCTACAGGATGCGCTCACGACGGCGCCACACATCTTGTGAACACTGTCGAGGCCACATGTGGAACTGACGGATATACAGGAGACACAGTTTGTGATCTGTGTGGCGAGACAATCGCCGCAGGCGAGGTTATTCCTGCCACAGGAAACCACAATTTCGTAGACGGTGTATGTACAGTCTGCGGAGCGAAGGATCCAAACTATGTGGCACCTACAGTCACAGGCATCGAGGTTAAATACACCGGTGCCACAACAAGAACTGAGGGCGATGCCATCACAGGTTTTGAGATTGAGGTATATCAGGTTTACAGCGACGGCTCCAAAACAAGAGCATCAGAGGGATGGGGCTGCGCGATGGTTGGCGTTCCGCTCACAGTGGGAACTGCCAATATCAAGGTTGACTACGGCGGATACAGCGCTTACTTCACAGTAAATGTTGTAGCGGCAGCCACCACTCCTGTGGAGACTCCTGAGGAGACCACAGTAGCCGAGGAGGAGACAACCGTTTCTGAAGAGGAGACCACAGTTTCTGAGGAGGAGACTACAGCTCCTGAGGGAACAGCATTTATCAAGGTTACAAGTCCATTTGGCGGCGACGATCTCTATGTTGCCACAGACTGGGACGACGAGAGCGTTAAGCCTGTAGATGGCTTTGAATACAACACTGCAGAGTATGCAGGCTATCAGGTCAAGGCGCTCACCAACGAGGCTGGAATCACATTATTCTATCTCACAGATGATAAGGGTGAGAACGGCGACTTCTATATCTATGATAAGGACACTGACAAGTTCGGATATTACATCACAATTCCGGGCAACTCAGTTGGCTATTACATCTTAGCGTTCCCTGACGACTTCGACACAACAGGAATGACCAAGATGACCATCACTCTCGACGCTGAGAGCGGCAAGGCAGTTACTGCTTACCACATTTCACAGGAGAGAGAGGAGAGCGGTACAGTCTGCCTCGTATATGCGGTTGACGAGGACGGCAACAAGGGTTACTACCGTTTCGACACAAACACATTAAGCTTCGTAAGATATTACAAGGATAAGGAGCCGGAAAATGTGACTCCTGTGGAGCCGGTTGATGTGCCGACACAGCCTGAGGAGACAGAGCCTTCAAGCCAGGCGGTTAACACACCTGCTTCAAATTCTAACGATGAGGCTTATAAGGCGCTCGCCACAAAATACAATAACGATATCCGTCTGAGATTCATTGTTATTATGATCCTTATCGCACTTTCAGTTATCCTGTTCATCTTCGTGATGGTTCTCGCGCTTAAGCTCAAGAAGCTCTACAGCGAGTATGATTTTGTCGACGACGAAGACGACGAAGAAGAGGAAGAAGAAGAGGAAGACGACGAAGAATACGAAGATGATGACGAAGAAGTGGAAGAGGACGACGAGGAAGATGTAGAGGAAGAGGACGAGGAAGTCGATGAGGAGCCCGAAGACGAGAAGCCTGAGGACGAGGATTTCAGAGTTGATCTTTCAAGCATTGAAGAGGAAGAAGAGAAGTAATTTTTCCGGGAGCCGCTGTTTAGACAGCGGCTCTTATTTAAAAAAGGAAGTATGTAAATGAACAACGATTACACCAAAAAAGCAAGAGCGGTGCTTAAAAATGCCGCTAAGCATGCCAGGGAGATGGGACAGGCCTACGTGGGCTCGGAACATTTGCTTTTGGGACTTGTGGAAGACGAGGGCAGTGTTGCTGGACAACTACTTGGCCAATACGGTCTTACCATGGAAAACACGAGCGAGCTGCTTATAAGCCTGACGGACAACGGCGTGGTTGCAGCCATGGGAAGCGGCGCGCAGTACACACCTAGAATGAACGAGATTCTAGACGATGCGGAGTATATCTGCAAGGCGGCGGGGGATACTCAGGTTGGAACAGAGCATCTGCTGTTGGCTCTCCTTAGAAATACGGAGTGTTTAGGAAACAGGGCTTTTGCGAGCCTGGGAGTTGACATAAGGAAGCTCTACGCGTCGACTTTAGAGATTATCGGCAATCCACAGCTCACACAGGCGCTTAACAAGGGTGCAGCCAAGCAGAATAAGAAGAGCATGCTGGATAAGTACACCAGGGACCTCACGGCGGCTGCAAGAGCCGGCAGGTTAGACGTGGTTGTGGGAAGGGATGCAGAGATAGCGCGCGTTATGCAGATACTTAGCAGGCGCACGAAGAATAATCCCTGCCTTATCGGAGAGCCTGGCGTTGGCAAGACTGCCATAGTGGAGGCTATCGCCCAGAGGATTGTCAGAAACCAGGTGCCTGACACCCTTGAAAACAAGCGCCTTCTGACGGCTGACATAACCGCCATGGTTGCGGGAAGCAAGTACAGGGGCGAATTCGAGGAGCGCATCAAGGGGCTTATCGACGAGGTCAGAGGTAACGGCAATGTCTTACTGTTTGTGGACGAGGTCCACACACTTATAGGGGCAGGCGACAGCGAGGGCGGAATGGACGCCGCCAACATATTAAAGCCGGCGCTTGCGAGGGGCGAGCTTCAGATTATCGGAGCCACCACCGTCAGCGAATACAGGAAGCATATCGAGAAGGATGCGGCGCTTGAGAGAAGGTTTCAGCCTGTCATGGTTGAGGAGCCTTCCATGGAGGACTGTGTCAAGATTCTGCAGGGACTTCGCCCGGCCTATGAGAAGCACCACGGCGTGACCATCACGGACGACGCGTTAGATGCGGCTGTTAAGCTCTCCGCGAGATATATCTCAGACCGTTTTCTGCCTGACAAAGCGATTGACGTTATCGACGAGGCATCCTCTAAGGTTCGCATGGTGACGGGAAGCAGCAAGGCGCTGGAGTTAGAGATTCGCATCAATGAGCTGGAGAAACTTAAGGAGGAGGCAATCCTTGCGGGCGACATCCCGGAGGCGCAGAGTAAGAGCGAAGAGATAAGGTCGCTTAAGGAGAAGCAGAGTAAGAAGACCACGAGAAGGAAGAAGTCCTCTCTTATAGTAAATGCTGAGACGGTCGCAGAGACTGTGAGCGACTGGACGAGAATTCCCGTGAAGACCTTAGCCACCGAGGAGATGGAGAGGCTTAGAAAGCTTGAGAGCATTCTCCACGAGAGAGTTATTGGCCAGAACGAGGCCATAGAGGCGGTAAGTAAGGCTGTAAGGCGAGGAAGAGCAGGATTTAACAGCGCCAGGCGCCCGATAGGCTCATTTCTGTTTCTGGGTCCCACAGGTGTCGGAAAAACCGAGATATCGAAGGCTCTGGCAGAGGCGGTTTACGGCTCTGAGAAATCCATCATCCGCGTGGACATGAGCGAATATATGGAGAAGGCAAGCGTCAGCAAAATGATTGGCTCGCCGCCAGGGTATGTGGGCTACAACGAGGGCGGTCAGCTGACCGACAGAGTGCGCAAGAACCCCTACAGCGTGGTGCTGTTTGACGAGATAGAGAAGGCGCACCCCGACGTGTTTAACATCCTCTTACAGGTGCTAGACGAGGGCCAGGTGACTGACTCCCAGGGGCGGAAAATAGATTTTAAAAACACCATAATCATCATGACATCAAACTGTGGTGCCAGCAGTATCGCATCTGAGAAGCATTTGGGCTTCGGGGCGGTTAGCGAGGCGGCTGTTAAACACGAGCAGATGAAGAAGAAGGTTATGGAGGAGGTCAAAAAAACATTTAAGCCGGAGTTTTTAAACCGTATCGACGAGACGATAGTGTTTACGTCGCTGTCGAAGGAGGAGCTTAAGCAGATTGCGGCTCTGATGCTCAAAAACCTGTCCGCACAGACTATGGAGAGCAGGAAAGTGACGCTTAAATTTGACCAAGAAGTAATTGAATTTCTAACTGAAAAAGGTTATGATGTAAAATATGGAGCGAGACCTATCAGAAGGGCCATTCAGACCTATGTTATAGACATGCTTTCGGACGCAGTGCTTGACGGAAGAATTCATGATGGAACATGTATTGAAGTTTACAGGGACTCAGATGGGCTTGCAATTAAGACCGTGTGATGGAGGTACGACATGAGCGTTGTTAAGGAACTTATTAAGGTTGCTGATAACGGTGGCTTAAGCTTCGGCAACTTCGAGCTTGAGCAGAAGACTAAGAAGTCTGATTTTGAATTTAAGGGTGATATCTATAAGGTTAAGACTTTCAGGGATATCACAAGACTCGAGAAGAACGAGCTGTTCGTTTACGAGTCTGAGCCAGGCACTGCAGTTTCTGATTTCGTTATGAAGGCAGACGGCGTTGAGTTTGTGGTTGAGGGTCCTGAGACTGCACAGGTTATCGTGGGACTTGAGGAGAGCACAGACTACGACGTATATATTGACGGAGTGCAGGTTGACAAGCTCACCACCAACCTAGGCGGCAAGCTGGCTGTCAATGTTGAGCTGGGAAGCAAGCCTGTGAAGGTTAAGATTGTGAAGGAAGGCTAATGGCTAAAACTAGAATCACGGCCTTCTACTGCAAGGAATGTGGATGTGAGACGAGCAAGTGGGCAGGTCAGTGCCCTGCTTGTCATGCATGGAATTCCCTGGTGGAGGAGCCGAAGAGAGATAGGAAGGTCCACACGGACCGATATGACGTTTTGGCAGGCCAGAACGGCCCCGTCCCCATAAGGGATGTGAGCTCTGAGGAGGAGTACAGGATAGAGGTCGACAGCAAAGAGCTCAACAGGGTTCTTGGCGGAGGGATAGTTCCCGGAAGCCTGGTGCTCATAGGTGGAGACCCCGGCATCGGCAAGTCCACACTTCTCATGCAGACATGCGCGGGGCTTGCGCAAAGCGGAAGGAAAATATTATATATTTCAGGTGAGGAATCACTGAGACAGATCAAGATGAGAGCCGACAGACTGGGAACAGACTGCGGCTCTGTTTGTCTGCTGTGCGAGACCAACCTAGACCGCATCGGCGAGGTGATTAGGGAGTTTAAGCCCGATGTAGCGGTGGTGGATTCCATACAGACTGTGTACCGCGAGGACATAGCATCCTCGCCCGGCAATATCGCACAGGTGAGGGAGTGCACGAACTTCTTAATGGCGCTTGCCAAGGGGCTCTCCATAAGCATTTTCCTGGTTGGCCATGTGGATAAGGAGGGTAACATCGCGGGACCGAAGGTCATGGAGCATATGGTTGACACGGTTCTCTACTTCGAGGGAGAGAGAAGCGCCAGCTACAGAGTGCTTCGCGCGGTGAAAAACAGGTTTGGCTCAACTGACGAGATAGGCGTGTTTGAGATGACGCAGAAGGGACTTAGAAGCGTTGAAAACCCTTCGCAGTACATGCTCTCAGGCAGGCCGCACGGCGTGAGCGGTTCGGTGGTTTCATGCTGCATGGAGGGCACGAGACCCATGCTTTTAGAGCTGCAGGCGCTGGCCAGCAGAAGCAGCTTCGGCAACGCCAGAAGAAGCACGAACGGTGTGGATTACAACCGAATGAACATGCTTCTTGCGGTGCTAGACAGGAATGTGAGCCTTCCGACGGCCATGTCGGAGTGCGATGTCTATGTCAACATCACCGGCGGAATTAAGGTGGCAGAGCCTGCCATGGATCTGGGACTGGTTGCGGCTGTTATATCCAGCGCCCAGAAGTTAGTTATAGACGAAAAAACAGTAGTTTTTGGAGAGGTTGGTCTGACCGGCGAGGTCAGGGGAGTGTCCCAGACAGCGCAGAGGATCAACGAGGCGGCTAAGCTTGGATTTAACCGCGTGATTATGCCAAGGGTGTCACTTGAGGGGGTGGACATTCCGAAAAGTTCCATCAAATGTATTGGTGTGGACGGTATAGCTGAGCTGGTAGTAGCGCTCTTAGGAGCGAAGGCCTAGAATTAGCGAGGTAAATAATGGAGGAGAATATGGAACGTCCAACGATATCTATAATGTCTGTGCTTATAGCTATCCTTATGTTTTTTAGAATCCTGGGGTCAGGATTTGAAATGGCAGTTGATTTAAGGGATACGATAAGCAGGGGTGAGCAGAAGGAGAATGTAACAGAGGTTGCGGCAGAGGCCACAGTTGAGGCCGAGACAGAGCCCGTAACAGAGCCCGTAACAGAAGCTGCAACGCAGCCTGCGACTGAGCCTGTGACAGAGCCTGCGACGCAGCCGGCGACAGAGCCCGTTACGGAGCCTGCGACAACAGCGCCGGTGGTTGTGGAGGAGACGACAACGGCGGCTGCAATCACAGTTGTTATAACGCCTGTGCAGACTTTTGAGGATCCGCATCTCACAGGTGCCACAGAGGATCTGACATATGTGAGCGCTGAGCAGATCGCACTGTTTAAGGCGAGACTCTTACAGCGCATCAACGAGCTCAGGGCGTCAGAGGGACACTCACAGCTTACTTACAACATTTATCTTGAGAGCGCAGCGATTGTGAGAAGCCAGGAGATAGTCAGCTGCTGGAGCCACACAAGACCTGACGGAACCAGGGGTATGTACGTGCTCGCTGACCTTGGCGGAATATATGCCGACATGGTCGACTGCATAAGCAACAACAAGGCCTGCTCATACTCCATAGGCGAGAACCTGGCGTACACATATTCATACTCCAACTACACAGGTACCGACGAGGAGATTATAGCGATTGCCGACACGACATTTGACAACTGGTGTAACAGCAACACGCATAAGCAGAACATGCTCCACGATCCATTCACGGATGTGGGATTTGGCGTGACGGTGACCATGGACGAGACCGGAGCGCTCCACGTTTTCTGGGTTTCATCGCTGTATTGCAAGTTATAATTTTTAAAGAAATATGTTGACATAACAATTTAAATGTGGTAAAGTCTCTATGTTTGCAGGAAAGCAGAGTTCTCTCTCACCATATCACGCTGGTGCATATGGTTAATAAACATAGAGCTTTACGGCTTGTTTAGAGAGGGGCAGATTGCGTTTTGCAACCTGCTTTTTTAATTAATTTTAACCACGAGATGGGGGTACAAGGCTATTAGCGAGTTATTTATCAACGAACAGATCAGAGACAAGGAAGTAAGAGTTGTAGGTGCTGACGGAGAGCAGTTAGGCATCATGTCAGCGAAGGAAGCCCTGAACATGGCTAAGGAAGCAGAGCTTGATCTTGTAAAGATCGCGCCCAATGCTAAGCCACCTGTTTGCAAGATTATCGATTACGGCAAGTATAAGTATGAGCAGCTTCGCCGTGAGAAGGAAGCTAAGAAGAAGCAGAAGACAATCGAACTCAAGGAGATCAGAATGACTCCTAACATCGAGGAGAACGATTTAAACACGAAGGTTTCTGCTGCCAGGAAGTTTTTGGAGAAGGGCAACAAGGTTAAGGTTACACTGCGTTTCCGTGGCCGTGAGATGGCTCACATGAACGCAAGCAAGCATATCTTAGATGAGATTGCCGAGAAGTTGTCGGATATCTCCGTTGTAGAGAAGCCTGCCAAGGTCGAGGGAAGAAACATGAGCCTCGTCTTAGGTGTCAAGTCAGGCAAGTAGTTTTGATTTTAGCTGGGGGCATAAGCTTTTCAGTAAAATATATAAGAGTTTTTAGGAGGACATAACAATGGCTAAGTTAAAGACAAGTCGCGCCGCTGCAAAGCGTTTCAAGAAGACCGGTTCTGGTAAGTTAAGTAGAATGAAGGCATACAAGAGCCACATCCTGACCAAGAAGTCAACAAAGAGAAAGAGAAATCTTCGTCAGTCTGCTATCGTTGACAGTGCTAACGTAAAGAGCATGAAGAAGATTTTACCTTATTTATAATTTTGGTGTAGGAGGAATAAGACGATGGCAAGAATCAAAGGCGGAGTTAACGCAAAGAAGAAGCATAATAGAGTATTAAAGCTGGCAAAGGGTTACAGAGGTGCCAGATCTAAGCAGTACAGAGTAGCTAAGCAGTCAGTTATGCGTGCGCTTGCAAGTGCATATGCTGGCAGAAGACAGAAGAAGAGACAGTTCAGACAGCTCTGGATCGCTCGTATCAACGCAGCATGCCGTATGAACCAGATCTCTTACAGCAAGTTCATGTATGGTCTTAAGCTTGCAGATATCGAGCTCAACCGCAAGGTATTAGCTGATATGGCAGTTAATGACGCAGCAGGCTTTGCTAAGCTTGTTGACGCTGCTAAGGCTAAGTTAGCTTAATCAGTTCGCGTAAGCGTTATTCATCCGGGGTTTTAAACCTCGGATGAAATTTAAAAAAGTTGTTGACAAACGGACATGATGTGCATATAATAACACAAGTGTTCTGATACATTCCTCGATAGCTCAGTCGGTAGAGCACGCGGCTGTTAACCGCGCTGTCGTAGGTTCGAGTCCTACTCGGGGAGCTTACCCTAAAAGAGAGATCTTTTAGGGCATTATATTCTAAAACGGAGCGTGGCTCAGCTTGGTAGAGCGTTCGGTTAGGGACCGAGAGGTCGCAGGTTCGAATCCTGTCGCCCCGACGAATGCGCGAAGCGCTTCATCATCCATATGTGTCCGTAGCTCAGCTGGATAGAGCAACGGCCTTCTAAGCCGTGGGTCGGGGGTTCGAATCCCTTCGGGCACATTAAGCCAGATTTTAAGGAGACTTAAGATCTGGCTTTTTTGATGTTTTGAGAGAATTATGAATAATGTGTAAATTTGCAAAAACCACTATGTAAATTTCGAAACTTCTGCTATAATTTATCCATCAGTAAATGTACTTGAATAATTACAGTGTACAGGGTTTGATGTTATGCGTGACACCGACACATTTGCCGCAGGCAAATTCTTGACGGGTCGGTGTTCAAAAGAAGGGAGACCAATATGGTATTTTACAAGTGTGAGAAGTGTGGCAACATCGTGACTTTCATCGAGAGAAAGTGCGAGTGTGTGCCGAAGTGCTGTGGCGAGACAATGGTGGAGATCAATCCAAACACAACGGACGCCGCCAGAGAGAAGCATGTTCCGGAGGTATGTGTTGAGGGCAACACAGTCAAGGTTCAGGTTGGCTCAGTGATCCATCCTATGCTTGACGCTCACTACATCGGTTTCATCGGCTTGGAGACAAGCGAGGGCTATTATCAGAAGAATCTTAAGCCAAATATGGAGCCGGTTGCAGTATTTAACTTAAACGACGGCGAGAAGCCTGTGGCAGTTTATGAGAACTGCAATCTTCACGGAATGTGGAAGAAGGAATTATAATTGTTTGAGACTGCCCCGGTCACTGACCGGGGTATCCTTGTTTATGGGGAGGTTTTATGTCAGAGACAACAACATACGTTAGGGAGCATAAGGAGGAGAGGCCCGTCCTTGCCATCTGCTATGATTTTGACAAGACGCTGTCGCCAAACGACATGCAGGCGCAGGGGTATATACAGGATACCTACGGCGATGATATCGGGGCGTTCTGGAACGAGACTAACAACTTAGGAACGCAGAACAACATGGACCAGAACCTGGCATACATGTACATGATGATGGAGAAGGCCAGGGGTAAGAACCTGTTTACCAGGAAGGTTTTGGAGGACTACGGCTCGAGAGTCAAACTCTACGACGGCGTGGACACTTGGTTTGACAGAGTGAAGAAGATTGGAGAGGCAAACGGCGTTATCGTCGAGCACTACATAATCTCCTCGGGGCTTTTAGAAATGATTGAGGGCACCGCGCCTGCGAGGGCGGGGGCGTTTAAGAAGATATACGCCAGCTCCTTCTTTTACGATGGCACAGGGGTTGCCATATGGCCTGCCCAGGTGGTAAACTACACCAACAAGACGCAGTTTCTGTTCAGGATTGAGAAGGGGGTTTTGGACGTCAACGACCCCAGGGTGAACGACTATTTCCAGCCTGAAGAGCTCCGCGTTCCATTTAGAAACATGGTCTACATAGGAGACAGCCAGACGGACATTCCGTGTATGAAGCTGGTCAACTCCTACGGTGGCCACTCCATTGGCGTCTATGACCCTGAAAGCGGCGACAAGTCGAAGGTTATAAAGATGCTCGGCGAGAACAGAATCAAATATTTCGCGCCCGCAGACTATAACGAGGGCGGCGAGCTGGAGAGACTTCTCGAAATGATTATCAAGAGGACAGCGGCAAATGAGGCGCTTGAGGAAGTGCGGTTTGCATGCGAGAGACAGATGCATGAGTAAGAAGAAGAAAATAGTGCTGGCGGTGGTTTTGGCGGTTTTGGTATGCCTGATAGCCGCTGTGGTATTTGTGATTATAAAATATCCAAATAAGCTTCGCAGAATGGCCTCCACTGTGATAAACAGTTTTAATTCTGGCAACAAGCTCAAGCTTAAGAGTGTGGAACAGGATGGCTTAGAAAGCGTGGACGTGGAGAAGTTTATGGAGGATGAGAGAGTGAGCGCTGACCAGTCCCTCATGCTTATAAACACGCAGTATATGCTTAGCGAAGACTTCACGGCGGACGTGGCAGAGTACGGTGAGAGCGGCGTGTACATGAACCTGTGCATACAGGATGCCTACAGGGAGCTGGCCGCGGCGGTCAGCACGGAATTTGACACGAAGCTCTATGTGAGAAGCGCTTACAGAAGTGCGCAGGAACAGCAGGAGCAGGTGGAGGAAAACAGCGAGGTAGCCACGGCGGTTGGGGCCAGCGAGCACCAGGCGGGACTGGCGCTTGATGTATATGTTCCCTACTTTGCGGGCATGGGCTTCTTAGACAGCGACGCAGGCGTGTGGGTCAACAAAAACTGTCAGGACTACGGCTTCATAATCCGCTATCCTGCATACGGCGAGAAGAGCACGGGAGTGACATTTGAGCCGTGGCATATAAGATATGTGGGACTGCCGCACGCGAAGATTATTGCGGAACAGAAGATCACTCTGGAAAAATATGTGGAAGGTCTGGCCATCGGCAAGATCTACACCTACGGGGATTATTACATCGAGAGATGTGTGGATAAGGTTTTGCTTCCGGGAGAGTTTGAAAGCGCAGTTATATCGCCCGACAACACCGGGGGATATATAGTTACATTTAAATAGTTAACAGTAAAGCCGGCTCTAAGAGCCGGCTTTAATCATGTCATCCGAGCATTACCTCAAGCACGAGCATGATGGTAAAGCCCAGGGAAAATGTGATACTTGCGATGTCGGAGTGTTCGCCTGTAGATGCGTCAGGGATTAGTTCCTCCACAACTACGTAGAACATGGCGCCTGCCGCAAATGCCAGTAGATAGGGCATAAACGGCGTGAGCGTGCTCGCAAGAATGATGGTTATGATGGCCGCGATGGGCTCGTCTATGCCCGAGAGAACGCCAGCGAGGAAGGACTTCTTTCTGGAGTTGCCCTCTGCGCGAAGGGGCATGGCGATGATCGCTCCGTCGGGGAAGTTCTGAATGGCGATACCTATGGCGAGAGCTAAGGCCCCTGCAAGGGAAATGTTTTCCTGCCCTGAGAGCCACCCCGCAAACACAACTCCCACGGCCATGCCCTCGGGGATGTTGTGGATGGCAACCGCGATGGTTAACATCGTGGCACGGCTTAAGTGGGATTTGGGACCCTCGGCCTTGGCGCCCGTAAGGTGCAAGTGGGGTGTCAGATTGTCGACCATGAACAGGAAGCCGACGCCAATCCAGAAGCCGAGCACCGTCGGGAAGAATGCAAACTTCCCGAGCTTGGCTGACTGGTCGATGGCGGGGATTATAAGGCTCCAGATAGATGCGGCAACCATGACGCCTGCGGCAAAGCCCGTGAGTCCCTTCTGTAACAGTGTGTTTACTTTATTTTTCATGAACAGCACACAGCCCGAGCCAAGCACCGTTCCCATGAAGGGGATAAAAAGTCCCCAGAAAACTTCTATTTTCATAGTGCCTCCTTAAGATGCGATAATGCCGTGAAGCATTTCGCCTATAAAATACAGACAAATATGTTGTTTTGTCAATATGAAACAGACTTAGTGATAAAGATTATCATTTCATCAATAAATGTTGAAATGGTTTACCTTGTGTGATATATTGCAAGCCTGTTCAGGTAGGGTTTGGAAGTTGTAAAATATTATTTAAGGGGGAAAAACTTTGAGTAGTACAAACACAACTTCTACCAAGGAGAAAAAGAGGTCAATGGTCTCATGGGTTTTAGAATGGGCCGGAGACAGAAAAAAATACTTTGTGATCAGCCTTATTCTCGCGGTCATACATGTAGTTTTCAGAGTTATGCCGTTTTTTATGATAGGTGGTATCGTCAACCTGTTTTTGGACGGAAACAGGCAGATGGAAGCTTATCTTAAGTACGTCGGACTCATAGTTGTGGCGTATTTTTTGTCAGAGCTTATGCACTCTCTGTCAACGAGAATGTCACACAGGGCAACATTTGCAACGCTTGCAGGCATAAGAAGACAGGCATATGAGAAACTGGCCAAGCTTCCGCTTGGATATGTGAAGAGCAGATCCTCAGGTGCCATCAAAACCATCCTTGTGGAGAGAGTGGACAGCATGGAGACCCTCATGGCGCATGTGGTTCCGGAGTTTACCTCCAATATACTGGCGCCTGTCATCATCATGGTGTATTTCTTCACCATCGATTACAGAATGGCGCTGGCATCTCTCATACCATTTGGCGTGGGACTGTTTTTTGCCATGGGCATGAGTATTGGCTACGGCAAATATTACAATCGCGTGCTCACGGCGGATAAAAACCTGGACGCCGTAAGCGTGGAATACATTGACGGAATAGAGGTCATCAAGGCGTTTAGCAAGACTAAGGCTTCATATGAGAAGTTTAAGGTGGCGGCGGCAGAGGCTGCAAATTCCTGCATCGACTGGATGAAGCACTGCATATTCTACCAGACCAGCGCCATGGTCATCATGCCGTTCATGCTGGTGGCTGTGCTTCCGTTTGGCGGCATGTTTGTGGCAAATGGAACGCTTGGCACTGCGGATTTTGTCACCTGCGTCATATGTTCTCTTAGCGTTGCCGGACCGTTAGTTACGGTAGCATCCTACATTGACGATATCGATCAGGCTTCCAGAATCATCGCCGACGTGACACAGATACTTACGCAGCCTGAGCTTGACAGACCTGAGGTTAGCAAGTCTAGCCCCCGTGATAACAGCGTAAGCCTTAAGGACGTAAGGTTTGGCTATGATGAGCAGGAGGTTTTGCACGGCATAACCATGGATATCAAGCCCGGCACAGTGAACGCCCTGGTTGGACCTAGCGGCACAGGTAAATCCACCGTCGCTAAGCTCATCGCATCATTCTGGGATGTGAGCAGTGGAAGCATAGAGATTGGCGGAGTAAATATTAAGGATATTGCCCTCAGGGATTACAACCAGAAGATTGCCTATGTGGCTCAGGACAACTTCCTGTTTAATACAAGCGTTCGCGAAAATATAAGACAGGGTAAGCCGGATGCCACAGACGAGGAGGTCGAGGAGATCGCCAAGAAGAGCGGCTGCTACGAATTCATCATGAGCCTTGAGAAGGGATTTGACACGATAGCCGGAGGAGCCGGCGGTCATCTCTCAGGCGGTGAGAGGCAGCGCATCTCCATCGCAAGAGCCATGCTTAAGGATGCTCCGATAATAATACTTGACGAGGCCACGGCCTACACGGACCCTGAGAACGAGGCGATTATCCAGAGCTCCATCGCCAAGCTTATAGCAGGCAAGACTCTCATCGTCATCGCACACCGTCTGTCCACCATCAAGGACGCAGATCAGATATTTGTGATAAACGACGGCAAGCTTAACGCGCAGGGAACGCACGGCGAGCTTCTTGAAAACTGTCCTTTGTATAAGGATATGTGGGAGGCACATATTCAGGCCAGAGATACGAAGGAGGTGCTCGCATGATAGCTACACTTAAGAAATTTTTTGACTTTTCAGGGGAGGAGAACAAGAAGAAGTTCGTCGCCTCCATCATATTAAGCGTCGTGGACGCTGTGTTTAACGCTATGAAGGTTCCGGCCATCATGTACATGATCATGGGAATCACAAGCGGAGAGGACCTTAAGAAATACATCTGGGGCTCATTTGCCATGCTCATGGTATCACTTGTGGGCTCTGTTCTTGTAAAGATGAAGAGCACCATGCTCCAGACGAGGGCCGGCTACAATGCGGCCTCATTCAGGCGTATAGACATTGCCCAGAAGCTAAGATATCTGCCAATGGGATATTTTAACGACAACTCAATCGGACAGATTGCGGCAGTCACCACATCCACCATGGCCAATCTTGCAAATGTGGGCACCAGAGTGGTCATGATGGCGACCAAGGGATTTATCGACACCATAGTCATCATAATCGTCATAACACTGTTCGATTATAGAATTGGAATCATATGTGCCATAGGCTTTGCCGTCTTCATGTGCATCAATTCTCTCATGAGAAAGGCCGGCCGTGACATATCAGACCTGAAGCTTAAGAACGACGCGAAACTCGTGGAGGAGACCCTCGAATACCTGCAGGGCATCTCAGAGGTCAAGAGCTACAACCTCTTCGGCGAGGAGAGTAAGAAGTTAAATCAGGCCAACGAGGCAGTGTGTTATTCAAATACGCATATGGAGTTTAAGCATGTTCCATACATGTTTGCGCAGAATTTGACGCTTAGAATAGTGAGCGCTCTGATTGTTCTTGCAAATGCATATCTGTTTATAAACGATAAGATGAGCCTTCTCTATGCGATTGGCATGACCATCATGGCCTTCACAGCATTTGCAGCGCTTGAGACCGCAGGATCATTCACCGCGCTTCTTCGCGCAGTCGGCACATGTGTCGACAGGGCAAATGAAATCCTGAATCTTCCGGGCATGGATGTGGACGGCGAGGATATTAAGCCCCAAAACTGTGACATAGAGCTTAAAAATGTTGAGTTCTCATACGAAAAGAG
The DNA here is from genome assembly GCA_024699325.1 of Lachnospiraceae bacterium. GTDB lineage: Bacteria > Bacillota > Clostridia > Lachnospirales > Lachnospiraceae > UBA4292. Next base: position 17,729 of record JAILPS010000010.1, read on the forward strand.
ACCTATCATCAACGGTGTGTCGCTTAAGATACCGGCAGGTCAGACATTGGCAATCGTTGGCCCAAGCGGCGGTGGCAAAACAACGCTCACCAGACTTATCGCCAGGTTCTGGGATGTGGACGGCGGCGAGATTACCCTCGGCGGCAAAAACATTAAGGACTACAGCATCGACAGTCTCATGAGAAACTTCTCCTTCGTGTTCCAAAACGTCTATCTGTTCAGGGATACGATAGAGAACAACATCAAATTCAGCAACCCGAATGCCAGCCATGAGGAGGTTGTGGCCGCTGCCAGGAAGGCGTGCTGTCACGACTTTATCGAGGCACTCCCGGACGGCTACAACACGGTGATTGGCGAGGGTGGAGCCACACTCTCAGGCGGTGAGAAGCAGCGCATCTCCATCGCCAGAGCCATCATGAAGGACTCTCCAGTCATAATTCTCGACGAGGCCACAGCCAATGTGGACCCTGAGAACGAGAAGGATCTGACCGAGGCCATCGAGAGCCTGACGAAGAATAAGACAATCATAATGATTGCCCACAGATTAAAGACCGTCAGAAACGCCGACAACATAATAGTTATCGCAGACGGCAAAATAGCTGAGCAGGGCAACCACGATAAACTTATGAGCATGAACGGAATTTACAGGAGATTCGTGAATTCCAGAGAGCTGGCTGTAAGCTGGAAGTTGTAGGAATATTTGGAATCGGAGGTCGCATGACCTCCGATTTTTTAGAAAAATCAAATTTCCTGTGGACAGATTGGGCATTAGAGTGCATAATGAAAGTGATATGTCGTGCCGGACGACTGTGTTCGTGACTAGATTATCCGGCAAAGTAGACTCGACACTTGTTTTTGGCATCGCTAAGCGATGCATTTACGAAGGGGGAAGGATTATGAGTTATAGTGTGGAGGAACTTATCAATCGTGCGGTTAAGGCCAGGGAGCAGGCGTATATGCCGTACTCCGGATATGCCGTGGGCGCATGTGTCTACACGGAGAGGGGCAACTATTACAGTGGCTGTAATATTGAAAATGCTTCCTATGGCGCCACAAACTGTGCTGAGAGGACGGCTATTTTTAAGGCTGTCAGCGAGGGAGAGAGAAAGATTAAGGCCATGGCTGTCGTGGGCGGCGAGCAGGGGCGTGACATTACGGGATACGCCTATCCATGCGGTGTCTGCAGACAGGTGCTCAGGGAATTTGGCGAGCCAAACGACACTATAGTGTACGTGGGAACAGACGCCAACAACTACAGGAAGTTTACCCTGGGAGAGCTTCTTCCGTTCAGCTTCAATATGGATTTTAAGGCAATGTAGGTAGATTATGTCAGTTAAGAAAAACAAGCTTCTCAAATACAAGAGGCTTCTGAGGATAGGCATCACGCTGCTAAGCATAGCGCTGGCGCTTCTGGCGGTTTTGGTTATAACCCTGATTATCGACGGCAACAGGGCCGGGGATGGCGACAAACAGAGCACCATATCTTCTAACACCGTGATTACAACAGGGGCCGACAGGAAGGGAGCCGCAGCGGGAACCGGGGCGGTGGTTGTCAACACGCAGGAGAAGGAAACGGCTGGGACAACAGTAGTTACGAGCGAGGAGACCACCGAGGAACTCACAGAGGAGACAACAGAGAAACCTGCAGAGGAGACAACACAGGAGACTACCGAGGAACTCACAGAGGAGACAACCGGGGAAGTAACCGAGGAGGAGACCACAGAGGAGGTCACGACGGAGCCGGAGACAGAGGCGCCTCTGACATACGAGGATGTGGTGTTTGTGGGGGATTCGAGAACTCTCAGCCTGTCAAGCGGCGGAAGGCTTGAATATATGCTGGTGCCTGAGGGAAGTGTCCTCGCCACGTGGGGCGGACAGCTGCCTGACCAGTCAGCATTTGACAATGC
>JAILPS010000011.1 GCA_024699325.1 Lachnospiraceae bacterium
CTGTAAAAGGTGAGTAATACCATTAAGATATGATTTATATGCAAAACTCGTAATAGTAGTTGGCTATTCTCCGCTTTTCTTAAAATCTGCGTAAAAGTCGCCGAAGATACGGCAAAACAAATTACGCATCTGCTTTTCGAATAATTGATTACTTGTTCATCTGAGCAGCAACCTCAGCTGCGAAGTCCTCGTTCTTCTTCTCAAGACCTTCTCCTGTCTCGAAACGTACGAAAGACTTAACTGCAACGTCAGCGCCTACTGCCTTAGATACCTCCTTAAGGTATGCGCCTACTGACTGCTTGCCATCCTCAGCCTTAACATATGTCTGATCTACAAGGCAGATCTCCTTCATCTCCTTGTTGATACGACCCATGATGATGCCCTCAATAACCTTCTCTGGCTTAGAAGCCTCCTTAGGATCGTTAGCGATCTGAGCCTTCAGGATCTCCTTCTCGTGGTTGATGAAGTCAGCGTCTACTTCGCTTCTGTCAACATACTTTGGTGAAAGAGCTGCGATCTGCATTGCTACGTTCTTGAGAGCTTCCTTAACAGCGTCGTTAACTACTGTTGTCTTAGCAGATACTAAAACGCCGATCTTGCCGCCGCCGTGGCTGTATGAAACAACAACACCGTCGTTAGCCTCAACGATCTTAAATCTTCTGATCTTAAGGTTCTCGCCGATAACTGCAACCTTCTGAGAAAGCGCCTGAGCTACTGTGTACTGTGGCTCTGCTGTCCATGTCTCCTCAAGGAATGCGTCGATATTGTCCTGGTTAGCTGAGTTGATAGCCTGAGCTGCAACCTGTGCTACATAATCCTGGAATACCTGGTTCTTTGCAACGAAGTCTGTCTCTGAGTTAACCTCAACGATAACACCCTTCTTGCCATCCTCAGAGATAAGCATTGAAGCAACACCCTCTGCTGCAATACGGCCTGCCTTCTTAGCTGAAGCTGCAAGTCCCTTCTCTCTTAAGAACTCAACTGCCTTATCCATATCGCCGTCTGTAGCTGTAAGAGCCTTCTTACAATCCATCATGCCGGCGCCTGTCATCTCTCTTAATTCCTTAACCAATCCTGCTGTAATAGCTGCCATTTTAAGTTCCTCCTGATATTGTCTTTAATCTAAAACTCTCAGGGATCCGAATGAACCCCTGAGAGCAAACTTACAAATATTACTCCTCAGTTGCTACCTGCTCGATATCTGTTGCAACCTCGCCCTCAGCTAATGCTTCCTCAACATCTGAGTAAACTGTACCCTGCTTAGCCTCGATAACAGCGTCAGCCATCTTAGAAACGATAAGCTTAACTGCACGGATTGCGTCGTCGTTACCAGGGATTACATAATCAAGTTCCTCTGGATCACAGTTTGTATCAGCGATACCGATAAGCGGAATGCCAAGTGTGTGAGCCTCCTGGATGCAGATGTGCTCCTTCTTAGGGTCTACTACGAAGATAGCGTCTGGAATTCTAGGCATATCCTTAATTCCACCGATGTTCTTCTCAAGCTTGTCCCACTCCTTCTTGAGGTTGACAACTTCCTTCTTAGGAAGAAGATCAAATGTTCCATCCTCGCTCATCTGCTCAATCTTCTTGAGACGTGCGATACGGCTCTGGATTGTCTTGAAGTTTGTGAGCATACCACCAAGCCATCTCTGGTTTACGAAATACATACCGCATCTCTCAGCCTCTGACTGGATTGCATCCTGTGCCTGCTTCTTAGTACCTACGAAGAGGATGATGCCATCGTTCTTAGCGATGTCTGCGATTGCGTTGTAAGCCTCGTCAACCTTGCCAACTGATTTCTGAAGGTCGATGATGTAAATACCATTACGCTCTGTGTAGATGTATGGAGCCATCTTAGGGTTCCATCTTCTTGTCTGATGTCCGAAATGAACACCTGCCTCGAGTAACTGCTTCATTGAAATAACGCTCATTTTGTTTCTCCTTTTTGGTTATATTTTCTTCCCCACGTCGCCATCGGGGACCATTAGGCACCGACCCTCTGGTACACACGCGAGTGAATATTTGGTGCGAGTAGCGTTTTACACGCATCCGAGTAAGCATCATATCACAACTTGTTAATTATTTCAAGCACAAATTGCATTGTTTTTGAATAAATTTCGTAACAAATTGTAACAGGAATTACGTTGGATTTAACATTTATTTGTGTTATTATGAGCCTCGTAAGGGAAATGTATTAAAAACCCAAAGGAGAGAACATTATGAAGAGAAAAACATATGGCATTCTTGCAGTTTCTGCACTTATGCTGTGTGGATGCTCAGCCCTAAGTCCTACGGTTGAGACAGTGCCTCCTGTTGTGGAGGAGAGCACGACGCCGGCACAGACGACTGTGGCAATAGTTATCCCTGAGACAACCACGCAGCAGCCAACTGAGGAGCCAACAACGGTTTCTACAGAAACCACCTCTGATCCAAATGTTGTGATTATAGATATTCCCGCAGAAACGCAGGTTGTTCCTGTGAGCACTTCAGGTCGTATGGAAGCATTTAACATGACATACTCCGACCACAATATCACAATAAACTATCCTGTTATCGTGGGCATGACTGACGAGGAGGTTCAGTCCTGGGCAAATGATGAGATATATAACGACATGCTTAAGATCTTGGATATCTACGATGTCGATGTCAAAAATGACACTTTAACTCTCGACTATGAGACCAAGGTTATCTATAAGAGCGAGTTTTCGTTTATCTACACAGGAACACTCACACAGGAAGCCACTGGCGAGAAGATATATATCAAGCTCACCGAGGATTTAAACCTCAACAAAAAGATCCACATGAGACTGTCTGACCGTCTCTCAGAGACCAAGATTATAGACTCTGTCATAAACAACGACGACTACGAGGTGCTCTACTCCCAGGTTGGCGCGGACACCTTGAGAAAATACTTAGCCGACAGGGGCGAGACCTTCTACTCAAACCTTCGCGACAATGCGGATTTTGGAGGCGATGAGCTTCCTGAGGCTTTCAGCTACACATCAAGTGGTTCAGTTGTGATTATCATCAAACTTCCACATTCATTGGGCGATTATGCTGAGATTGCGATTAAACAGCAGACCAAGTAACCAGGGTTGCCCTTATATCTTCCTAGAAAATGAGCCGGACCTTCGTGGTCCGGCTCATTGTTGTTTAATTATATCACTGCTTGAGCTGTGCTGCAGCCTTCTGTATCTCGCTAAATACCACATCGTTGGTTACCTTGATGTAGGTACCCTTCATGCCTGAGGATCTGGATTCTATTACGCCTGCACTCTCGAACTTGCGAAGCGCGTTGACTATAACGCTTCTGGTGATGCCAACCCTGTCGGCGATCTTAGATGCCACGAGAATTCCCTCGCTGCCGTCTAACTCCTCGAAAATGTGGATTATGGCCTCAAGCTCTGAATAGCTGAGTGTGCTGATAGCTGACTTCACAATCGCTATCTTTCTGGATTCCTCTGCATTCTCCTCGTTAACGGAGCGCATCATCTCCAGGCCGACAACTGTGGTTCCGTATTCGCTAAGGATTATATCGTCAATCTCGTACGGCTCGCCTGACTTGTAGATGAACAGTGTTCCCAGTCTCTCGCCTGCGATATCGATAGGTGTGATGATTGCCTGATACTTCTTAACCAGCTCCTCTGCGAAGCCGAGCGTCGCCAGGTTCACGTTTTCCTTGGTCGACAGCACGCTAAGAAGTCTCTCGTTTAACATCTGGTCGACAAATCCGCCGACCTTATCCACAATAAGCTCGTCAAGTTCTGCAATATCGGGTCTCACTCCAACACCTAAAACCTTACCCTTCTTGCTGATAACCAAAATGTTGGACTTCAGAATATCGCACAAAACCTCACATATATCGTTAAACACAACCTTACTTGAGTTGTTATTGTGCAATAACTTGTTGATTTTCCTGGTCTTGTCAAGTAACTGAACACTCATATGTATACCTCTCTTTCGCTATAACATCGTTTACACTAATGTTTCGCGTAAATGTGCACGTCCTCTTATAATTGTTTTTATATTAGCACATTGTGAGAATTTCATCAAGTATTTTCACGAATTTTCAGTTAATTTGTTGATATTTTCCTATTTAGGGCAAAATGTTTTAAAAACTGGTGGAATATCAGTTATTAGTGCTCTCATCCTCCGGCTTCGGTCTCTGCCAGGTCATGTAATCGCAGTTAGGATAGTCGATACAGCCATAGTATCTTCTGTCCTTGCGGGTCTTCCTGATAACGATATCCTTGCCGCACTTAGGGCACTTGACGCCAATCTTTTCCAGATATGTCTTGGTATTCTTGCACTCCGGATAGCCTGGGCACGCTAAGAACTTGCCGTGAGGACCGTATTTAATGACCATTAATCTGCCACATTTCTCGCAGACAACATCACTCACCTCGTCCTTAATCTCCACCTTCTCAAGCTCCTCCTCGGCCTGCTTAACTGCCTCGTCGAGGTCTGGGTAGAAGTTTCTTACAACATCCTTCCACTCCATCTGTCCCTCGCTCACAGCGTCGAGAAGCGACTCCAGATTAGCTGTAAATGTCACATCCACGATACTTCCAAAAGACTGAACCATGATCTGGTTGACTATCTCGCCAAGCTCGGTCACGTAGAGGTTTTTGTTCTCCTTGCTCACATAGCGTCTTGCAAGAAGTGTAGATATGGTTGGCGCATAGGTTGAAGGTCTTCCGATACCTAACTCCTCCATAGCCTTAACGAGACTTGCCTCGTTAAAATGTGGCTGTGGCTGTGTGAAATGCTGCTCAGGAACGAATTCATTCAGGCTGAGCTTGGAAGCCTCATTGATATGGTTTAAAACAGCGTTCCTGGTTGCCTTATCCTCCTCGTCCATGTACGCTGCGAGGAAGCCCTCGAAGGCGATGGCTGTGGATGTGGCGTCAAACCTGTAGCCGGCTGCGTTAAGCTCCACTCTTCTTGAAGTGTACTGTGCCGCGGCCATCTGGCTTGCCAGGAAACGGCTGTAGATAAGCTGATAGAGCTTAAACTGGTCACGGGACATGGAATCCTTGACTACTGTAGGGCTTAGCGATAAATCAGTCGGTCTGATGGCCTCGTGCGCGTCCTGAATAGCCTGCTTTTTGGCAGCTGATGCATGTGTCTGTGCAACATACTTCTCGCCGTAGTTGTCTCTGATAAACTGTGCAGCATTTGTAGCGGCCTCGTCAGCGATTCTTGTGGAATCTGTACGCAGATATGTGATCATACCTGTGGCACCCTTGCCCTTGAGCTCGATGCCCTCGTAGAGCTGCTGTGCGATACGCATGGTCTTGGCTGTCGGGAAGTTTAACTTCTGTGTGGCAGCCTGCTGCATGGTGCTGGTTGTGAATGGAAGCGGCGCCTTCTTCTCTCTCTGTGAGGTCTTGATATCAGCCACTGTAAATTCAGCGCCTGTAATCTCAGCTATGATTTTGTCAAGCTCCTCTCTGGAATCGAGCGTCTTCTTGGTGTTAAGCTTGAACGTTACAGGCTTCTTCTCGCCCTCGCAGTCAATCTGTGCCTCTAAAGTCCAATATTCCTTGGGAACAAATTCCGCAATCTCGTTCTCCCTGTCGCAGATCATTCTCAGAACTGCTGACTGAACACGTCCTGCTGACAGGCCACGCTTAACCTTGGCCCACAGAAGCGGGCTTATGCGGTAACCAACCATTCTGTCGAGCATTCTTCGGGTCTGCTGAGCATTTACCTTATCGATGTCTATCTTGCCGGGATGCGCAAGAGCGGCCTTAACGGCTGTCTTGGTAATCTCGTTAAACTGTATTCTGTGTATCTCCTTCTCAGGAAGCTTTAAAGCTGCCGCGAGATGCCATGCGATGGCCTCTCCCTCACGGTCAGGGTCAGTTGCCAGAAAAACCTTGTCGGCCTTCTTCACTTCCTTGCGAAGCTTGGCAAGAACGTCCCCCTTGCCACGGATTGTAATGTACTTTGGTTCATAGTCATTCTCTGGATTAAAACCTAACTGGGACTTGGGAAGATCTCTCACGTGACCGTTAGAAGCAGCCACCTCATATGAGCTTCCTAAGAACTTCTTAATGGTATTAATCTTTGATGGAGACTCTACAATTACTAGATATTTTGCCACAATTCTCACCTCTAAAACGATGTTCTGCGCTGTTAACCACCCGAAAACTTACGCATGCGGCAAAATATACAACACTTTTTTGGTAAATGCAATACCCAAATTTAAATTTTTAGAATTACAGCCTCACACAGCGCCTGAAATAATTCTTGATTTGCTGGTGGACAACGCCCTTGATTTCCAGATTCAGGAGCACGCTCATAAGGTCTGCGACGGGCAGTCCTGTGGCCATGAGAAGGTCCTCAATATGCTGCAAATCGTCCGTGAGTTTTTCGTAGACCAGCATCTCCGCGGGGCTAAGCTCTATGTTTCTCGCGACATTTACATTAAGGTCATCGCTCTCAAAATACTGCGCCAGCTCGCTAAAATCGTGAAGAATTCTCGCGCCCTGGCTGATCATCTCGTTGCAGCCCGCACTTAAGGGGTCAGTCAGTCTCCCCGGCACACAGAAAATATCCCTCCCCTGGTCAAGGGCATAGCTGACAGTTATCTGCGTGCCGCTCTTTTTTCTGGCCTCCACAACGATCACGCAGTCGCTTAGTCCGCTTATTATGCGGTTTCTTAGGCGAAAGTTTGTGGGAAGTGCCGGACAGCCGCAGGGCTGCTCGCTAATTATGCTTCCATCGCTCATAAGTCTCTCGTAAAGTGGCATATTCTCTCTTGGGTAGCACACGTCCACTCCGCCACCTAGCACTCCAACGCTTGCGCCGCCCGCATTTAACGCGCCCCACTGCCCGGCAGCATCAATCCCTAGCGCCATGCCGCTGATTACACACACTCCTATTCTGGATAGTCGCTTTCCTATCTCTGTTGCCAGCTCCCTTCCGTAGCCCGTGCAACCCCTCGAGCCTATGATGGATGCAGTTCTGGCGTAATCATTTGCGTTTCTTCCTATATAATGTATTCCGTAGGGATGCCCCGGAATATTCTTAAGTCTCTCGGGATAGTTTTCGCTCTCAATGGACGCAAAATGCATCCCCATGGCTTCGTTTTCTTCATACTGCCTGATGAGAGCGTCATCCATGGGTCGCTTGTCATTCCACGCCCTAAGCATCTTGTCGTTTAAAATATTGCTCTCCCGAAGCTCGTCGGTGCTAAGCTCCATAAGTTCCTCTATGTCACCCGTGTACTCTATAAGCTTCTGTGTGGTCACAGGCCCAATCTCCGCGATGTAATTCAATATGTACCACAGCTTCTCTCTGTGCTCGCTCATCCCCACACCTCCTTGTCAAATGTTCTGTAGCCAATCGCCTCGCTTAAATGGCTGGTGGTGATGCTCTCGCTTCCCTCGAGGTCCGCTATGGTTCTTGCGACCTTAATTATTCTGTGATATGCTCTGGCGCTTAAGTTCATCGCCTCAAATGCTTCGCCAAGAAGCTTGTTTTCCGCCTCTCCAAGTGGGCAGTACTTCTCTATAAGCTTGGCGTTAAGCTGTGAATTAAACAGGATGCTCTCGTTCTTATACCTCTCCTTCTGCATATTCACAGCCCGCTCGACCTTCTCCCTGATCTGCGCCGAGGTCTCGTTTTTGTCGCTCTGAAGCGCCAAGTCATCGTATTCAAGCTTGGGCATCTCTATGCACAGGTCAATACGGTCTAAAAGCGGCTGGCTGATTTTTTGCAGGTATCTGTTTACGTCCGCCGTGGTGCATTTGCACCTTGTCCTGTCGGGGTAATAGCCGCATTTACAGGGGTTCATGGCCGCAACCATCTGGAAGTTGGCCGGATACCTGTAAGAGCCGTGAACGCGGGCTAGAACTATCTCTCTGTCCTCTAAGGGCTGCCTTAGAACCTCGAGAGTTGAGTTGTTAAACTCCGGCAGCTCGTCAAGGAACAAAACTCCCCTGTCAGCGAGGGATATCTCCCCCGGTTTTGGCACGCGACCGCCACCTGTCATAGCCTGCATGGACGTTGTGTGGTGCGGACTTCTAAATGGTCTGGCGCCGACTAAAGCCTTATTCCTTGGCAGCAGCCCGCAAATGCTGTAAATCTTGGTGAGCTCTATGGCCTCGTCAAGAGTCAGCTGTGGCAGAATTGTCGGAAGGCGTCTGGCCATCATGGATTTGCCGGAGCCAGGGGGCCCTATGTAGAGAATATTGTGAAATCCTGCCGCCGCGATTGTGGTCGCTCTCTTGGCGGCTAGCTGTCCGTTTATGTCTGAGAAATCCTCCTTGACGCTTCGCATTTCCTTAAGAAGCATCTCGGCCGCGTCAGTTATTACAGGGCAGTATTTTTCAGGATTAAGAAGATAGTCGATAACCTCCTTGAGATCCTTCAGGGCAAACACATCCACCCCGTCCACAACTGAGCCCTCCATGCCGTTTTCGTAGGGAACCACACATCTCTTAATTCCAAGCCTTCCCGCCTCTGTGACCAGCGGAAGTGTTCCGTTTATTGGCCGAAGAGTCCCGTCAAGACCCAGCTCCCCAAACAGCATACAATCCTCAACCACTCTCTGCGGCACGGCGCCTGAGCCGATTAGAACCGCAACGGCAATCGGCAGATCAAACATATTTCCCTCTTTTCTAAGGTTTGCCGGCGACAGGTTTATGGTGTAGCGCTTGGGCTCCAATATATACCCCGTGTTTTTGATGGCAGTCCTTACTCTCTCCCTGGCCTCCTTGACCTCCGAAGCTAAAAACCCCACCATGTCAAACTGTGGCAGTCCGTCGCTTATGTCCGCTTCAACCATCACCTGCACGCCTTCAATGCCCGTGACGGTTCCGCTTAGTACTTTTCCTAACATTTACATCCTTTCCCGGATAGGGTTTGTCGGGTGGGCGACACTGCCATTATAATGCATTAACCACAGTTTGAAAATGAACCAATAGGTCAAAAAAGCGGAATAACCGTGGTTATCCCGCATTAATTCTTGTTATAGTCTGACAGAGACTCCTCTGTCTCTTAAATATCTCTTGAGATCAACAATCTCCATCTCCTTGTAGTGGAAGAGACTGGCCGCAAGCGCCGCGTCTGCGCGTCCCTCTGTCAGCGCATCGTAGAAATGTTCCATCTTGCCCGCACCGCCTGAGGCGATTACAGGAATTGAGACCACCTCGGCAATGCTTCTGTTGAGCTCGTTGTCATATCCGGCCTTCGTTCCGTCGCAGTCCATGCTGGTAAGAAGTATCTCTCCTGCTCCGAGGCTGCACGCCTTCGCAGCCCACTCCACAGCATCAAGCCCTGTGTCCACACGTCCACCGTTTTTGAACACGTTCCAGCCGCCGTCAGCTCTTCTCCTGGCATCGATTGCTACAACCACACACTGGCTTCCGAACTTGTCAGCCGCCTCGCTTATAAGCGAAGGATTGTTGATTGCAGAAGAATTGATGGAAATCTTGTCCGCACCCGCGCGAAGGATTTCCTTAAAATCGTCCGTTGTTCTTATGCCGCCGCCAACCGTGAAGGGAATGAACACCGTCTCGGCCACGCGCTTAACCATATCTATGACAATATTTCTGGCATCGCTTGACGCCGTGATGTCGAGGAAAACCAGCTCGTCAGCGCCCGCCTTGTCGTAAGCCGCCGCTATCTCCACAGGGTCTCCCGCATCTCGAAGATTGACGAAGTTCACACCCTTCACCACGCGTCCGTTGTTGATATCCAGACATGGAATGATTCTCTTAGTATACATATAGTCTCCTTAAATGTTTGCAAAATTTCTAAGTATCTGAAGTCCGACCTCGCCGCTCTTCTCAGGGTGGAACTGTGTTGCAAAAACATTGCCCCTCTCGGCAGCCGCGTGGATCTTCACGCCATACTGTGTAGTTGCAGCCACATCCTCAGCGCGCTCAGCCTGCAGATAGTATGAATGTACAAAATATACATAGGAGTTGTTGTCAAGTCCCTTAAACAGTCTGCTCTTAGGGTTAATCTCTATATCATTCCATCCGATGTGGGGAATCTTAAGTCCCTCCCCGGCAGGAATTCTGACGATCTTGCCAGGAAGAATATCCAGCCCCTTAACGCCTGGTCCCTCCTCGCTGGAGGCAAACATGAGCTGCAGTCCCAGACATATTCCGAGGAAAGGCGTCTCATTAGCCACAACCTGCTTAATCACATCCTCCAGATTAAAGCCTCTGATTTTGCCCATGGCATCGCCAAATGCTCCAACTCCCGGAAGGATAACCTTATCGGCCCTAAGTATCTCAGAGGCATCCCTTGTAACCACGGCGCTCTCCCCGATATAATTAAGAGCCTTCTCAACACTTCTCAAATTACCTGCATCATAATCAATTATCGCAATCATTCTGGTCTCCAATGCATTCTTAAACGTTTAATTGTGAAATATGTTGTATTCTACAATAAAAAATAAGCAAAAATAGCCAAAAATTGTATTTATTTAGATACAATCAAACATTTTGTACGAATTTGTTTGCAAAATAGAATTTTATATATTATAGTACCGACTTGAAAGAGGAAACTCTTAAACAACTATTTTATTCATAGGAGGAGAAAGTCATGGCAAAGGTTAGTTTAACAGTACAGTCAGCAGGCGTAGAGGTTACAGAGGCTTCTGTAAAGGAGGCTGTTAAGGCAGCTTGGGTTGCTGAGGGACATAAGGTTAAGGAGATCGACACATTAGATATCTATGTTAAGCCTGAGGAGAAGAAGGCTTACTATGTAGTTAACGGTTCTGTTAACGGTGCAGTAGAGCTCTAATTATCAACTCAATTTGACTAGCAAGGGTGCAGTCTTTATGACTGCACCCTTTTTGTCGCTGTTTAAATGTAATGCTTACCCCTGCACCATCTTCTGCTTTCTCAGTACAGCCGAATCAGGCATAATTTGCAGGATTATTTGTCATTAAATGTTTTTTACACGCAAAAAAACCTCAGAGCATTCGCTCTGAGGTTTATCATCAAACCTTAAAAACTGCATATAAACACATCCGTGGTTGTTCCAAAAACCAGCGTTTGAACTCCTACCGTTCTGGTGTTTCCACCAGAAAGATCAGACTTTCGACCTATTAGTAACAGTCAGCTCCGTACATTAC
>JAILPS010000025.1 GCA_024699325.1 Lachnospiraceae bacterium
CAACACTAAGAGCGACTACTGCCAGTGCTGTGGATATGACGGAGAGATAGAGGTTGTCGAGGATGACAACGGCAAGCTTATCTGGAGATGCCCTAACTGTGGCAATACAGACCAGGATAAGTTAAATGTTGCAAGACGTACCTGTGGATACATCGGAACACAGTTCTGGAACCAGGGACGTACACAGGAGATTAAGGAGAGAGTTCTCCACGTTTCCAACTCAATGGTCGACAGTGCAGTATAATGTAAGTTGTGGGGCGGCCGTGGGTCGCCCCTGTTTTTAAAGGGGGATATATGTACGTAGGACAGATACTTAAGGCAGACACTGCCAACGGCGTGGGCATCAGAGTCAGCGTCTTTGTGTCAGGCTGCACCATCCACTGTCCGGGCTGTTTTAACGCCATGACCTGGGATTTCTGTTATGGCAAGCCCTACACAGAAGAGACTGAGCAGATGATTATGGACGAATTGGCCCATTCGTATTATACGGGCATCACAATTCTTGGAGGAGAGCCCTTCGAGCCCTCTAACCAGGAGGTTATTGTGACGCTTATCAGAAGAATTAAGAAGGAGCTTCCCGAGAAGACCATATGGATGTATTCGGGATATGTCTACGACAGGGATCTGGTGCCGGGAGGCAGAAGATATACGCCGTACACAGACGAGATACTGGACAATGTGGACACCATGGTCGACGGTCCATTTGTGCTGGCTAAGAAGAACCTGCTTCTCAAATTCAGGGGTTCAGAAAACCAGAGGATAATAGATATGAAGGCCACCAGGCGAGAAGGGCGTGTAGTCCTCTCACCGCTCAACAACGTGGTCAGTAAATAGGGGAGAGAAAAGCGAGGCCTGTTGGCCTCGCTTTTCTGATGTATATAGAGTCTAAAATTATTCCGGAAGCTTGAGATCGCCTGGCTTAATCCAGCCCATCTTCTTAAACAGAAGTCCGAATGCCCATGTGAGGACTGCGGGAAGCACGAAGCTTATAAGGATGAGGCCAGCCCAGTCGAAGCCTGTGATGGCTGTCTTGGTTCCTGCCGCGATGTCGTTAACCCAGCCGCTGTAAACGCCTATCTGGCCAACCAGACCGCAGGTACCCATGCCTGAGGAGATGGCTGCGCCGTTCATGGTCATCTTGAATACGCATGTTGCGAGAGGACCTGTGATGGCTGAGGCGATGATTGGCGGAAGCCAGATCTTAGGGTTTTTGATGATATTGCCCATCTGGAGCATGCTGGTTCCGATACCCTGTGAGATGAGACCGCCGACGCCGTTCTCTGAGAAACTCATGACTGCGAAGCCGATCATCTGTGCAGAACATCCTGCAACCGCTGCACCGCCTGCAAGTCCTGTGAGACTCAGGGCAGCGCAGATGGCTGCTGAGCTTATAGGAAGTGTGAGAGCGATACCTACAAGTACTGAAACTAAAACGCCCATGAGCAGAGGCTGAAGCTCTGTAGCCCACATGATGACCTCGCCGATATAGCTGGCTGCGTCGCCTATAGGCTTGGCAATCAGCATGGCCAGGCCGACGCCCACGCCTATGCTCACAAGTGGTGTCACCAAAATGTCAATCTTGGTTTCCTTGGAAACAAGCTTGCCAATCTCTGTTGCAACGATGGCTATTATAAGAACTGCCAGAGGACCGCCTGCGCCGCCGAGCGCGTTAGAGGCGCTTCCGACTGCGAGCATGGAGAAGAGCACCAGGTTTGGAGCCTTCAGGGCATATGCGATGGCAACTGCCATGGCGGGACCTGCAACGCTCTTGGCGTAGCCTCCGATATCTACCAACACCTGAATCTTAAACTGTGTTCCTATGGTGGCGATGATGGTTCCTATGAGAAGTGATGCGAAGAGTCCGTGGGCCATAGCTCCCATGGCGTCTATGCAGTATCTTCTCCAACTAAGTTCTACATTTTTCTTCTGTAAAAATGCTTGTACTTTGCCGGGGTTCTTCTCGGCCTGTGTGGTTTCTGACATGTTGTTCTCCCTTCAACTTATTGATTACGGAGTATAGCAAAAATACAGGGTATCTTCAAGATGGCAAAGCAAAGTTTGGCAATAATTGTTTTATAATCTGTTAAAAAACGGCAAAAATTGTGCAAAAAAAACGATTACCACCGGGGGTGATAATCGTTTTTGATTATTAATTAAAGACTGGCAAGCCACTGCTTATTCTTATCGATAACTTCCTTCATGACTGAAGGACCGGGAGCGCCTATGGTTAAGCGCTTGTCAACGCAGGTCTCTAAGCTGATGGCGTCGTAGATATCGGCTTCAAATACAGGGCTTATAGCCTTATATTCCTCGAGGCTCATCTCGTCGAGGGAAATCTTCTTCTCCTCGCAGAAGAGCACGAGCTGTCCTACAATGCCGTGAGCGTCCCTGAATGGAACTCCCTTGCCCACGAGATAGTCTGCGGCGTCTGTGGCGTTGGTAAAGCCGTTCTTGGCGCTTGCGGCCATGCGCGGCTTATTAAACCTTGTGGTCTTAAGCATGCCCGTAAACAGTGTTATGCAGCCCTTGGTTGTGTCCAGGGCGTCGAAGAACATTTCCTTGTCCTCCTGCATATCCTTGTTGTATGCCAGAGGCAGTCCCTTCATGGTGGTCAAGAAGCCCATGAGAGCGCCGTAAACGCGGCCTGTCTTGCCCCTTACAAGCTCTGCTATGTCAGGGTTCTTCTTCTGTGGCATGATGGAGGAGCCTGTGGAATATGCGTCGTCCAAATCAACGAAGCGGTATTCGTTGGTGTTCCAGATAATCATTTCCTCAGAGAAGCGCGATAAATGCATCATGATGGTGCTCATGGCAGAGAGAAACTCTATGAGATAGTCCCTGTCGCTTACACCGTCCATGCTGTTTAAGGATGGACCGTCAAAGCCTAAGAGTTTGGCAGTGTACTCGCGGTCTAGAGGATATGTGGTTCCAGCCAGGGCGCCTGAGCCGAGAGGGCACACATTCATGCGCTCTCTGATGCTTGTGAGACGCTCGTAGTCGCGCTTAAACATTTCGAAATATGCTCCCAAATGGTGCGCTAAAGTCACAGGCTGTGCCTTCTGAAGGTGTGTAAAGCCCGGCATGAAGGTCTCTGTGTTTTCCTCAGAAATGTTTATTATGACGGTCAAAAGATCACGGATTAACTCCTTCATCTCGTCGATTTCGTCTCTTGCGTAGAGTCGCATGTCCAGAGCCACCTGATCGTTTCGGCTGCGCCCTGTGTGGAGGCGCTTGCCCGGCTCGCCGATGCGCTCTATAAGGTTCGCCTCAACGAAGCTGTGGATGTCCTCTGAGACATCGTCAAACTGCAGCCTGCCGCTGTTTAAGTCCTCTAAAATGCTGTTTAAGCCGGCGATAATCTGGGCGCTGTCGTCCTCTGAAACGATACCCTGCTTGGCGAGCATTGTCACATGGGCAATGCTTCCGCGAATATCCTGCTTGTAAAATCTGCGGTCGAATGGGAGAGAGGCGTTAAACTGGTTGACTAACGCGTCTGTCTCCTTGGTGAATCGTCCACCCCAAAGTTTCATATTAAATCTCCTTCATAAGCTCATCAGGATTATTTGAACGCTTGATGGCCATCTCTCTTGTGATCTTGCCGCCTCTTACGAGAGTCTTGAGATCCATGTTGAGAGTGTGCATACCTTCCTTCTGTCCGGTCTGCATGTGTGAATCAATCTGGTATGTCTTATCTGAACGGATAAGGTTTGAAACGGCATCGTTACATACCATGATCTCTGTTGCTGCAATACGACCTGTTCCGTCTGCGAGAGGGATGAGGTTCTGTGTTACAACGCCCTCGAGAACTGAAGCCAGCTGCGTTCTGATCTGGTTCTGGCTGTGAGGAGGGAATACGTCGATGATACGGTTTACTGTATCTGCAGCGCCTGTGGTGTGGAGTGTTGAGAATACGAGGTGTCCGGTCTCGGCTGCTGTGATGGCTGCTGAGATGGTCTCGAAGTCTCTCATCTCTCCTACGAGGATTACATCAGGGTCCTCACGGAGTGCTGAACGAAGAGCTCCTGCGAAGGAGTCAACGTCACGGCCAATCTCTCTCTGATGGATTGTTGAAACTCCTGGTGTGTACATATACTCGATAGGATCCTCGATAGTGATGATGTGCTCCGCACGTGAAGCATTGATATAGTCGATA
Organism: Lachnospiraceae bacterium; assembly: GCA_024699325.1. GTDB lineage: Bacteria > Bacillota > Clostridia > Lachnospirales > Lachnospiraceae > UBA4292. The sequence goes on from JAILPS010000025.1 coordinate 4,154, forward strand.
AGGGAAGCAAGTGTTGTTGATTTACCTGAACCTGTAGGACCTGTTACCAGCACGAGACCTCTTGGAAGATCTGCGAACTTCTTGATAACCATTGGGAGTCTCAAGCTCTCAAATGTTGGAACCCTGTCGCCCATGATACGAAGGCAGGCTGCATGTGAGCCTCTCTGGTGGTATGCATTTACACGGCATCTGATCTTGCCTGGTGTCTCGTAAGAGAAGTCTAAGTCCTGTCCGTCTGTGAAAGCCTTCGCCTGCTTCTCGTCAAACATCTGGTAAATAAGATCCTCAAGTTCCTCCATGCTAAAGCGCTGGTCCATCTTAGCCAGTTTGCCGAATCTTCTGATGGCAATCTCACCCTCCTGGGTGATGTGAATATCGGAGCAGTTCTGGCTACGTGAATATTCAATCAGCTGGTTAATGTTCATTGTTTTGTTCTCCTTCTATGTTGTTAGTTTTATCATCGACAGCCTCTGTTGTCTCGCTGTCAGTCTTATCAGTGTCTGTAGCACTGTCAGGCTCGTTTTGTGGCTCTTCCTGTGTGGAAGATGGTGTTTCTTCAGGTGTTTCTGTGCCGTCTACAGGCTCTTCTGCAGGCTCCTCTGCAGGCACTTCTGCAGGCTCCTCAGTAGATTCCTCTGCAGGTTCCTCTGTAGGTTCTTCTGCAGGCTCCTCTGCGGGTTCCTCTGCATCCTCTGCCTCAACTGTGTCTTCAGCCTCATCGTCTGTCTCATAGATATCGTCCACGAACGGGCTGCTAAACTTCACATATTTGCCGAGTATGAACTTGACAAATGTTATGAGCACTAAAAGTGCGATGGACAGAAGTGTAAGCTTGAGACCTAAGTCAAATCCGTTAGGAGAGTAAACCAGGCGGATTGTGTGCGTTCCTGCTGTTACAGGGATGGCGAGCATGGCGTTTTTAAAGATCTGTGTCTCAACCTCGACGCCGTCCACATAGGCTGTCCAGCCGGCCTCATAGCCGATGGAGGTGAACATAAGTCCGTCCTGTGTGGCTGTGATGGTACCGTTGACCTCTGTTGAACTGTAGTCTGTGACGTTAAGTCCCTGTGAGGCTAAGATCTCGTAAGCCTGTGCCATAACCTCGTCGTCTAAGACGTAGAGGCTTACGTACATATTCTGGTCAGAGTCGGTTGTCGAAATATTGATGAGGTCGCCCTCCTCAACATAGCCGATGTCCATGATGAAGCGGCGCTTTAAGCTGGAGTGTGTGACGGACTGGATGTCTTTGCCACCTCTTGTCAGGTATGTCTTCGCGCTGTCGATGGAGCTGTTTAATGTGTAAGCGTAGTAGTAGCCTGACTCCTTGGCCTCAACTGTGACCTTCTGGCCAACTGATGAATCCGTTGGAACTGTTACGAACTTAAATATGTTCTGCAGTCCTGTGGATGCATAGATGAAGTTGTTCTGTGTATCTATAGGGTTGCTTCCGCCTGTGTACCATTCCTCCTCCATATTGGATGGAACCATGAAACCAAGTGGAAGTGTGTATCTGTTCTCGTAGAGATTAACCTTGCCGCTGGTGCCTCTTAAGAAGCGAACCTCGTTGTCGGCGTAGGTTATGTTTGACAGCTCGTATTTCACTGCGAAGAGCATGTCGATAACGGCTGTGGCACCTGTCTTGGAGTAGGCGTTGGTCGCCGATTCCATACCCATGGTCTTATAGAACTTGGACAGGTTTGCGTTGGCTGTTGAGGAGAAGACTGACATGGTCTGGTAGCCATACCATGAACCGTCGTTCTTCGTTCTTAAGCGAAGCTTCTCCATTCTGTAGAATGTCAGGTCTGAATACTGCGCCGCAACGTTCTCAAGCGCTACGTAGTCGTTGTCAAACTCCACATAGTCAGGACGTGAGATGGTTGTGACAGAAGTCATGGCTGTGTTCATGAAGCTCTCGCCAAATACTGTGACCATGGCGATTATAGCCAAAAACATTACGCCGTTTTTGTACTTCCTGTACAGATAAACCATGATGCCGTAGAGGGCGATGAACAGTAAGCTTACATAGTAGATAGCGAAGTTCCAGCTCTCTGCCTCGCCGTACAGCGCCTCAAACAGGAGGACGAATACCACGGCAACGCTGATGCTTAGAGCAATCTGCTTAAGACTTCTCTCCTTGACGCCTAAGAATCCCTTATAGCCCATGGTGAGCAGCAGGAAGATGTAGACGAAGGACTGTCTGCATGGCAGGGAGTTCGGATAATGGAAGCCGTGCCATATGAAGTTTAAGAAGTTCATGGAGAAGCTGGCGAGGAAGAAGAGGATTACCAAGAAGTATGTGATCTTCTCTCTGCCGCTTACGCGTCTGTTCATGATGTAGAGCGGTATGAAGATAAATATTGCCACACTACAGAAGATGTTCGGCCAGTGCTCGAGACCCAAGTGGATGTCCACATTGTCCAGGTGACGGGCAAGCATTTCCATAATAGAGAAGTAGGATGTGAATGTCTTGGGAAATGTGCTGTTGGCCGATGCGCTCATCTCGATGGCGAAGTATGTTGGCAGAAGCATGATGGCTGCGATGCCGCCTGCGAGGAGCGAATAAACTGTAAACTGTAATATTTTGCGGGGATAGTTGGTGTAATATATCCTCTCAAACTGCACGCCGTTCTCGTCTGTCATCATTACGCTTCTCTTAGACGGAACGATGACTATCTGCATAATGAAGTAGATGACGAGGGAAATGCAGATCATGATTGCGATGTAGTAGTTGGTTGTGATGGCAAGCGCCAGGGTGATGCAGTAGAGAAGGCACTTGTTTTCCTTGACCATCCTCTCGAGTCCCAGAATTATGAGAGGGAAGAGAAGGATACAGTCAAGCCACATGATGTTCCAGCTGTATGCCGCAACGTATCCGCTTAAGGCATAGAATGATGCGAACATCGGGATGGCGAAGCTGTTTTTGCCTGTGTGCTTCTTGAGATAATATCCCATGGTGAAGCCTGCGAGGCTTATCTTTAAAACAATCGCGTATGTTATGAACTCGATGACATATGAGACGGGACACAACAGAAGCAGAATGTTCAACGGGCTGCACAGATAATATGCGAACAGCGCGATGAAGTTGGAGCCGTTGCCAATCTTCCATGTGTAGAGTAAACTCTCGCCGTCATGAAGCTTCCTGAGAAGTTCCTTATAAAACGGTGCGTACTGGTGATAGAGGTCGGTTCTCAAAAATGATCTGTCACCAAACGGGAAGATGCCTCGCTGTATGAATACCGCGATCATTACGAAGAACGGTATGAAGAATGACAGAAGTAACGGCACATTGTTGCCGACCTTATGAAGAATGCGCTTAAAAATATTTGGCTTTTCGTTTGCATCAGACATCAGGTTTCTCCTCCTTTTTAACAAAGATAAGGAACTTACTTGCGAAGTAGTTCATTATCATTACAAATACACTTGCAAACAGCTTGGCAACTGAAATCTTGCCAAAAATCATGTAGTCGAAGTGAAGCAGGTCGACTACCACCAGGATGAATACCTCCTCAAACGCAAATGAGAGGAGTCTGGCCACCATGAACTTCCAGAATTCGTCGAAGAGGGCACGGCCGCGCCATACCTTGCTCTTGAACACGAAAATCTTGTTCACGAAGAATGCAAATATTACAGCCACAACCCAGGCGATTATGTTGGCGATGGTTCCGGCTAAAGGGGCGAACTGCTCGCTTGCCACAAAAATATTGTAGCACACGGCGTAGACCGCCAGGTTCAGAATAGTTGTCAGGACACCGCAGATAAAATATGAGACTGTCTCGTAGTTGACATATTTATTCCACAGGGTCGTCAGTTTTTGTTTCATGAATGTTTGTTTCCTTTACAATATAGATTGGACGGTCCTTGACCTCTAAATAAATTCTTCCGATGTACTCTCCGAGAATTCCCACAGAGAACTCGATGATGCCTCCCAAGAAGAGCACCGCACTTAGCGTGGTGACATATCCCGGAACATCTATTCCGAAGATGCAGGTCTGTATGATTGTCGCAATTATGTAAATGAATGACAGAAGGCTTATCACTCCGCCCATCCAGCTGACCATTCTCAGTGGTGCGGTTGAGAAGCACATGATGCCGTCAAGGGCATATTTAAACAGACTCTTGAAATTCCACTTCGTGGTGCCGATGGTTCGCTCCACATTCTCGTAGGGTATCCACTTCGTGTCGAAACCGACCCACATAAATATTCCCTTGGAGAAGCGCTGGCGCTCGCACAGGCTCAGGATGGCGTTGATCATCTGGCGCGTCATCATTCTGTAGTCGACCGCGCCCTCCTCCATCTTTACATCGCTTAGGCGGTTGCTGAGCTTGTAGAACATGGAAGAAAACCAGCTCTTGACTGCGCCTTCGCCTGTTCTGGAGGTTCTTTTGGCAGCGACACAGTCGTGCCCCTCCTCGATACCTGCAATCATGTCAGGTATCATGGCAGGCGGATGCTGAAGGTCTGCGTCCATGACGACCACTAAATCAGCCGTGGATGCCTTAAGACCTGCGTAGATGCCCGCCTCCTTGCCGAAATTCCTGGAGAAGCTTATGTAGCCCACCTCGTCATGGAGCGCGGCCAGAGCCTTCATTTCCCCTATGGAATTATCGCGGCTTCCGTCGTTTATAAATATGTATCTGAAGTCATATCCCGGGATCTTGCTGACAACAGCGTTGGTTTCGTTGTAAAAGGTGGCAATCACTTCCTGCTCGTTGTAACAGGGCACCACCAGATCAACTGTTTTGTTCATATGATACTCTCCTTGCTGATTACCTTATATCGTACTCACACAATCCGTTACATTTTAATATAATTAGGTTCAAAAGTAAAGATAAACTTAAGGTAGAGTTTTTTTAAGATACGTGATAGAATTGCATAAGACTATTATTGTGGAGTTTGGAGCTATGAATATTTGGAAAACGCTTGGAATTGACAAGACCTGCGACAAGCTGGCAATCAAGGATGCCTACACAGACAAGCTTAAGAACTGTAACCCGGAGGATGACCAGAAGGGGTTTATGGAGCTGAGAAGCGCATATGAGCAGGCGCTTCGCGAGGCGGACGGGCTGGTCGACGAGGCGCCAAAGACTGAAATGGTATTTGGCAATGACGATGTGGGCCGTTTTGTAAAGCGCGCCTACGACATATATAATGATTATGCGAAGCGCATTGACGGCGCTGTCTGGGACGAGCTTCTCTCAGACGGCGTGGTTTTCGGACTGGACACCAGGGATGATGCCATGTACGCGCTTCTTAAAATGCTGTCCGAAAAACATTATCTTCCACAGTACATATGGAAGAGGATTGTCGACGTATTTGAGATGGAGGAGAGAAGGGAAGAGCTGGAGGAGAGGGTTCCTGTGGATTTTCTCATGTACATTTATAATAATGTAAGATATCCGGACTCCATCGACTACAGGATGTTTTCGGACAATTCCCTGGAGTCGGAGGTGTATGACAAGTTCATAAGCCTGTTTGTAGAGACACTAAACACCTTGCACGAGGGAGTTGACAAGGCGAGGGAGGTGTTTGAGGAGCTGGAGGAGATAGAGGTTGAACACCCTGACAAGGAGCTTCTTCGCGCCAGACTGACACTTGAGGAAAACGACAATGCATATGCCGAGCAGATAGTTGACGATATCTTAGAGGAGTACCCTGACTACTTCCCTGCATATGAGCTTTTGGCGGGAATATATGAGAGGCAGAGCAGATACGAGGAGGCGCTTGAGGTTCTTCACAAGCAGCTGGAAATGAGGCCCGGCAGCGAAAACGCTAAGATTGGCATAGCAGTCTGCCATAAGGATATGGGGGACTATGTTCTGGCTAAGGAGGAGTTTAAAAAACTGCTCAACGCCAACCGCTTCAGCGATTTCTTGCATTCACAGATGATTGACTGCAACAGTTATCTCATACCTATGTACGAGGAGAAGAGGGATGGCGGTGATATAAGCTATGACGATGCCATAGAGCTGGCGTGGTGCTACTACCAGTGCGGCAGATTTGAAGAGGCTGAAAAGACTCTTGTGGACGCAGGGGAGCGGGAGGATATCTCAGGGCTTGAGAGAACCTACCTGTATGGAAGAACTCTTCTGCAGTTAGGTAAGAACGACGAGGCCATCGAGGCGCTTCTCAAGTGGCGAAGGGATTATGGCGAGAAGTTTAAGGATTATCCGGGCGAGAAGGGCGATAAAAACCGTGACCGCGAGGGGCTTACATTATTTTTCCTGGCAGAATGCTGTGAGGAGAAACTTGACCACAAGGCCGCTCTTATGTACAATCAGGAAGGTATAGAGTGCGCCACCATAGATCTGGGCATGCTCTACTACCAGAGGGGTGTCATATTCAACAGAATGAAGGAGTATGAGCAGGCTCTTGATGCCCTTGACGAGAGCGTCAGATATGAGGAGAATAACTTCGAGGCGGAGGCCGCCAAGGGTGATGCCCACTGTGGCTTAGAGGAGTATATGGAGGCTCTCAAATGCTACGACAGAGCTGTTTTTCTTAACGGCTACTACGCGAAGCCATACGCCAAACAGATAGAGATACTTATAAGATTTCAGGCATACGATGAGGCCGGGGAGGTCCTTAAGCTGTTTAAGTCGAGATGTCGCGACAGCGACTGGGCTCTGTATATGGAGAGCGAGCTTCTTAAGGCGCAGGAGAAGCCTGAGGAGGCGAATAAGATTCTCATGGCCATCAGGGACAGCATGAAGGATGAGCCCCACTACAGCGATGTGGAGAACATCTGGGAACTGTTCTATGACCTGGCGGTGCTTGAATATGATAGCCAGGCTGAAAACAGGCTTGAGGCCGCTGCAGAATGGCTTGACAAGGGGTTGCAGGCTAAGCCTGACGACTGCGACTGTCTGTTTTTCAGGGGAAACATTTACGCTGAAGCCTATGAGGAGAGCAGGGCATACGAATTCCTGCAGAGATGTGTGGACGCGGGCGGCAGGCCTGAATATGTCTACTACCGCATGTCCTGTGTGGCCGCTGACGCTGGAAATACAGAGGTGCAGGAGGGTTATCTTAATAAGGCGCTTGAGGCAAATCCTGCGCACATGGATGCGCTCGCGGCTCTCGGGGAACTCTATATAAGGCAGCAAAAATACGAGGAAGCCAGGGCTAAGTTTGAGAAGATGCTTGAAGCTGAGCCGGACCCCAGGGCTTACAGGGGCATGGGCTGCGTGGAGATGGACCTTGGAAACCACGTGAAGGCAGTGATTATGTTTAACAAGGCCATTGCTATGAACAGCGACGATGAGCTGAGCATTATGCTTAAGGCAAAGTGCCTTATAAGACTTAAGGAATATGCTGCGGCTGCAAAATGCATCACATATCTTGAGGATAAGGGATCTTCGTATCTTAAGCATCTCGAGGCGGATATCAAGAAGATGCCGCTTGGGGGCAGACCTCGTAAAAGATTATTTGGGAAAAGGAAGTAACAAAAGTGATTATTGGAATAGATCTTGGTACCACCAACAGTCTGGTGGCCTGCTACGGACCTGATGGAGCGCAGATTATACCAAACAGGCTGGGCAAAAACCTTACGCCCTCTGTTGTGAGCGTGCTCGAGGACGGACAGACCTGTGTTGTGGGGGAGGCTGCTCTGGAGAGAGAGTCAGTTAAGCCCGAGGACACGGCGTCTGTGTTTAAGAGAAGCATGGGAACCGGCAAGATCTTCACATTAGGGGAGAAAACATTTCGCCCGGAGGAACTCTCAAGCTTAGTTCTTCGTTCTCTTAAGGAGGACGCCGAGAACTTCTTAGGCGAGGAGGTTACGGAGGCGGTCATAAGCGTTCCGGCGTATTTTAACGATGCGCAGAGGCGCGCAACCAAGAGAGCCGGGGAACTGGCGGGGCTTAAATGCGACAGAATGATAAGCGAGCCCACCGCGGCGGCCATGTCATACGGTCTTCACAACCAGTCGGACAACACGAGGTTTTTGGTGTTTGACCTGGGCGGCGGAACATTTGACGTATCCATACTGGAGCTTTACAAGGGCACCATGGAGGTCAGAAGTGTCGGCGGAGACAACTATCTGGGCGGCGAGGATTTCGACGAGGTTTTGGAGGATATCTTCTGCAGGAAGTGTGAGATAGATAAGCTCACCCTCTCTGAAAAGAAGAAGACTCACCTGAACAAGCAGGCGGAGATTGCCAAGAAGGCGCTCTCAGAGGAAAATGAAGTCACCATGAAGTGCATGCTTGATGGGAAGCTTAGCAGCTGTGAGATAACCAGCGAGGAGTATGAGAAGGCGTGCGCGCCGCTCCTGGCCAGACTTAGAAAACCTATCGAGAGAAGTCTTAAGGATGCCAACATCAAGCTCAAGGACATAGACGAGATCGTTTTGGTGGGCGGCTCCACGAAGATGCCCATAGTCAGAAGGTTTGTCAGCAAGCTTTTCGGGCGCTTCCCGAACGTGAGCGTGAACCCTGACGAGGTGGTTGCCTTAGGCGCGGCCACGCAGGCTGCCATGAAGATGCGAAATGAGCAGCTTAAGGAGATTGTCATGACGGATGTCTGCCCGTTTACTCTGGGCACGGACGTGGTTGTCGGCAATGTGGGAAGCGGCTATGAGCCCGGACATTTCTGCCCTATAATCGAGAGAAATTCAGTCATTCCCGTAAGCAGAACCGAGAGGTTGTACACGGCCAACGATTTCCAGAGGGCGATCAAGGTGTGCATCCTTCAGGGCGAGAGCAGGTTTACGAAGAACAATCTGCTTCTGGGAGAAATCCTGGTGCCGGTGCCTGTGGGCAAGGCTGGCGAGGAGGCGGTGGACGTTACATACACCTACGACATCAACTCTATTCTTGAGGTTGTGGTGAAGGTGGTTTCCACGGGCGTCACCAAGCGAATGGTCATCAAAAACGACGACAACACCATGACGGACGAGGAGATTGACAAGAGATTTGCAGAGCTTGCCGCCATCAAGATTCACCCCAGGGATCAGGAGGAGAACAAGCTCTTAATCTACAGGGGCGAGAGGCTCTACGAGGAGACCGTGGGGGATGTCAGAAGAAAGATAGATTTGGCACTTATGGAGTTTGAGAAGGCGCTCGATTCGAGAAAGGACGACACCATAAGGGAGACAAGAGAGTCGTTTAAGATGCTTCTTGACGATTTGAGCGAGACAAAGTGGGACGAATAAAATATTTATCAGGGGTGTATCATGATATTTAGCACAGATACAGAGCATGTTAAGGTGCTCGGAAGAACATATTACAGAGACAACATCAGATGGTGTGCTTTCAGCGCCTCAGGCGTGGAGTTTGCGGCTAAAACAGACTCCCTGAGCGTTGAAATATTTGGCGATGACAGGGCGGGAGACCCTGAAAATGCGCCGAGAATAGGCATTTTCGTAAACGGCGAGCGCGTTGTGGACAGGATGATTGAAAACAGGCGGGAGAAGCTTGTTATCTACGAGGGAAGCGAGAGGGCGATGATTGTTCGCATCATCAAGCTTACTGAGAGCGCCATGAGCACATTTGGCATTGGGGAGATTGACGCTGGAAACGGCGACATAATTCCGACATTTAAGAAGAATTTCATGATAGAGTTTGTGGGGGATTCCATCACCTGCGGCTACGGCGTGGACGACGAGGATGAAAATCACACATTTCACACCTACTCTGAGGACTGCACGAAGGCGTTTGCCTACAGAACTGCCGAGGCGCTTGGCGTCGACTACAGTCTGGTTTCATTCTCAGGCTACGGCGTGATCTCAGGCTACACGGGCGACGGTGTCATAAACTCCAAGGAGCTTCTTCCTCCTCACTACGAGAAGGTGGGCTTCTCCTACGCCACAAGCGGCACCCCTGGCGACACATTTAAGGTGGAGGACATCCGCTGGAATTTTGAGCGCCAGCCGGACATGGTTTTTGTGAACCTTGGAACCAACGATGCGAGCTACTGCGGGGAGGACCCGGACAAGCAGAAGCTCTACATCGAGAGATATGTTGAGCTTCTAAAAAAGATTAGGAAGAACAACCCTAAAGCGTACCTTATGTGCGGTTTAGGCATCATGGGCGATGTCCTGTATAAGTCCATGTGTGAGGCTGCGGCCGCTTACACGGCGCAGACCGGGGACACAAACATTGACACAGTTTACTTTGAGGCCATCAGGCCTGACAGCGAGGGCTATGTCGCTGACTACCACCCAAGGGCTGTGACACACGCGAGATGTTCGGCCGTTTTAGTCGACAAACTTAAGGAGGTTGCCGCTAAGAAGCTTGGAAGAGTGCTTGGACAGAGGGTTTTGGCCCTGAGTTTTGACGATGGTCCTAACACGGTCACAACTCCACAGGTGCTTGAAAAACTTAAGAAATACGGTGTTGTCGCTACATTTTTCTTAGTGGGAGATAACATTAATGAGGCATCCTCTGCTGTAGTCAGAGAGTGCATTGCCGCGGGCAACGATATTGAAAATCACAGCATTCACCACTATGTCATGAGCGACATGAAGATAGAGGATGTGCTTAAGGAGCTTGAGGAGGACAGCGACCGCATAGAGGCCATAACCGGGCGCAGGCCTGAGTTTTTCAGACCGCCATACATTGCCGTGAGCGATGCTATGAGAGCGCATGTTCCATACACCATGATTGCGGGCTACGGCGCCGAGGACTGGGAGGACAGCGTAAGCGCCACAGAGCGCGCCAAGAGGATACTGGCCGCATTTAAGAATGGCATTATCATTCTTCTGCACGACGAGAAGGGTAACTACCGCACAGTCGAGGCTCTTGACACAATCATTCCTGTGGCGAAGGCTTTAGGTTATGAATTCGTCACAATCCCTGAGCTATTTAAGAGAATGGACGTTACACCTGTAGGGGGTGTCGTATATAATGAGGCAGAGCAGGCTGTCTTATATTAAACCTGTATGTACGGGAATTTGGTAAACCTGTAAATAGGAAGGAGATCTATGAAAAAAAGAACAATTTATGCTGCTGCGGCTATCATGATGGCTACAACAGCGATGGCTGGCTGCGCTAAGGACGACGGCGGCTCAACCACTGAGGCATCTGTTACTACGACAGCTAATGCCGAGACCCAGACCACTGCTGCAGATGAGACCACCACGGTTGCTGACAATTCTATTTCCGCGATGGAATTTTCGTTCCTGATGGGCAATGGCATCAACCTTGGAAACACTATGGAGGCCTATGGCCACATAAGCCTTGGCACGAAGGCTGCGCCTACATCCTACGAGGTATGCTGGGGCATGCCTGTCACCACACAGGCTATGATCACGGGCATGAAGGATGCCGGTTTCGACACTCTTCGCATTCCTGTGGCATGGACAAACATGATGGCCTACGAGAGCGGCGACTACACTATCGACGAGGCATATCTTGCGCGTGTCAAGGAAATCATTGACTACGCTTACAATGAGGACATGTATGTCATCATCAACGACCACTGGGACGGCAGCTGGTGGGGCATGTTTGGCTCAGCTACCCCTGAGACTGTGGACAAGGCATGGGCTCTCTACGAGTCAATGTGGACACAGATCAGCAACTACTATGCCGACTACGACGAGCATCTTATATTCGAATCAGCCAACGAGGAGCTTGGCTCAAGACTTAACGACAAGGATGTTGCCAGGGACTCCGGCACACTTACGGAAACACAGTGTTACGAGATGGCTAACGCTATCAACCAGAAGTTCGTGGATGTTGTCCGCTCAACCGGCGGCAACAATGCCAACAGATATCTGCTTATCGCGGGCTTTAATACAGACATTGACAAAACCTGCGACAATCGTTTCCAGATGCCTACAGACTCTGCAAACGACAAGCTTATGCTTTCTGTTCACTACTACAACCCTGCCACATACACTCTGGACAACTCTACAGGCAACGCCTGGGGCACCCAGAACGATGTGAAGGCTATGAACGAGCAATTCGCGAAAATGTCTAAATTCACGGATGCTGGCATCCCTGTCATCATTGGCGAGTACGGTGTTCTTACGGACGGCACATGGGAGAGAAACAACACTGTCGACTACATGACCAACCTCTTAAACAACTGTGAGCTCTACGGCATGGTTCCTGTTCTCTGGGACAGAAACAACATGTTTGACAGAAGCGCATGCGACTTCCGTTTTGAGGATGTGAAGGAAATGTTTGACGCGAGAAGTTTTGCAAACCATTCTTCTGGCAAGACTATGGCCGAGGAGGCCACCGCAGCCAGAACGGCTCTTGACGAGTTCCTGGCGGCTGCGCCTAAAACATTTGGAACTGGCTTTGACCCTACAGACACCAGCATTGCGGTTGCATGGATTATGTGGACTTCAAGTGACTGGAGCATTGCCTACTCTGTCGGCGACCAGTACAATCCTGACTCTACGGCGACGGGCCTTGTAAACACTGACGTTTTAGTCGATGGCGAGGGCACCTACACTGTGGCTCTGGACTTCGTAAATGCGGGCAAGTCAAGCGGTACTGCGTTCTCTGCTCTAGGTATCAACAACGCGTCTGTGTTATTCCCTGGCTACATTGCCAACATCACTTCTGTGAAGGTTAACGGCGCTGAGATTGGCGAAATGGTTGACGGCGAATATCAGGTTACCAGAGCTGACGGCTCTGTTGTCAACTTCTACACCACTTCCGACAACGACATCACCACAAGAGTTAACCTCTACAACGGCTGGGTTAACAAGATTCCTTCTGGCTCAATGACCATCGACGGCGACTTATCAAGCGCGTCACCTACAGTCATCGACGAGAAGCTCACCTACGAGACAATCGAGGTCACATTCGACTTCGTCGCTCCTGAAAACACTGAGAGCTACCTTGCGGACTACGACGCTTGGGCTGCCTCCGTTGCCAAATAACATCACCACCACCCCCGGTTGGCTTTGCCAGCCGGGGGTTTTTTGCGAGGGCGCTACAAGACTGGGCCCGCTACACGGGCCTCCCGGTAGGGGGCCGGACCCGTTACACGGGCCTCCCACTACGTGCGGGCCCGCTACGCTGACCTCCCGGTAGGTGGTGGGACTATTACTATTTGGCACGTTGTGTACTTCTCGGTCGACGCTGAAAGTAATTTTTTCAAGAGCAAAAAAATAACTTTCAGCTACCTTGACTGCCTGCGCCGCCTATTGGG
>JAILPS010000001.1 GCA_024699325.1 Lachnospiraceae bacterium
GAGATATATACATTTCAAGAAGATGTATCCGGATGTATGTAACCGCGTTCCTCAAAAACATATTGCGACTTATTTGGGGATAACTCCAGAATCTCTTAGCAGAATTAGAAGTGCGATGAAGGAAGAGTGATGAGTTATATCAAAATTTAATGTTCCATAGGAGCGTTGCGGGGTTGTTTGATAAGATGCTTATATACAGGATGGATGATGATAAGTAAATTTTAATTCAGCACATTGACTTAGAGAAATTGGAATGCTATATTATAGGTTAAAATGCGGAAAACCGCAGATATACATCGCTCAAATAATCATTTCAATTTTGATATCTGAACGGTGAGGAATTGACTTAAATTCTTTATTATTGGAGACTAAAACAATGAGACAATTTACTTCACAGGAACTTAGAAATGCGTGGATCAAGTTTTACGAGGATCGCGGTCATGTCAACTGCGGCGCTGTATCGCTTGTATCTGACGGTTCAACGGGTGTTCTTTTCAATGTTGCAGGAATGCAGGCGCTTATGCCTTATCTTCTTGGCGAAAAGCATCCTCTCGGCACCAGACTCTGCAATGTTCAGGGATGTGTTCGTACCAACGACATTGAGTCTGTAGGCGATAGAAGCCATGTCACCTTCTTTGAGATGATGGGTAGCTGGAGCCTTGGAGATTATTTTAAGGAAGAGAGATGCAAATGGAGCTATGAGCTGCTTACCGAAGTGTTCGGTTTCGACGCAGATCATCTTGCCGCCACAGTATTTGCAGGTGACGACAATGCCCCAAGAGATGAGGAGGGCGCTTTTTATCGTATAAAGGCCGGATTTAAGAAGGAGAACATTCATTATCTTCCTGCTGAGGATAACTGGTGGGGACTTGAATTTGGACCTTGCGGACCTGATTCTGAGATGTTTTATATTGCCGATGTTCCTGATTGCGGACCTAATTGCGGACCTGGATGTCACTGCGGCAAATACACTGAGCTGGGCAATGACGTTTTCATGCAGTATGAGAAGCATCGCGACGGTCACCTGACTCCACTTGTAAACAAAAATATCGATACAGGCTGGGGACTTGAGAGAAATCTTGCATTCCTCAACGGCTCAAAGGATGTATATAAGACAGATCTTTTTGCCGACGCTATCGCATATATCGAGAAGACTTCGGGCATTGAGTACGATAAGGACGAAAAAACGACCCGCTCTATCAGAATTCTTGCAGACCATATGCGTACATCGGTTCATCTGATTGGAGATCCGGCTAAGCTTCGTCCGGACAACACAGGTGCCGGATATATCTTAAGAAGACTTATCAGACGTGCTGTAAGACATGCAAGAACGCTTGGACTTAATTCTGACAATCTGCTTGAACTTGCAAAGATTTATATCAAAGTATATGCAGAGAGCTATCCTAACCTTGTCCAGAACAGCCAGTTTGTGCTTGACGAGCTCAAGAAGGAGATCGATCGTTTTGAGTCAACTCTTGAAAACGGTATGAAGGAATTCAAAAAGATTCTTGATGGCAAGAAGGCTGAGGGTGCAAATACAATAGACGGCAAGTCTGCATTCTACCTCTACGATACATTTGGATTCCCTTATGAGCTCACAGAGGAGATGGCTTTTGATGAGGGCCTTAAGGTTGATAAGGAAGGCTTTGACAAGGCTATGGAGGCTCAGAAGGAGACCGCCAGAGCTAACCAGAATTTCTCACAGAAGGTTAATGTCGAGGCGGCCGCTTTTGAGAAGCTTGACAGCTCTGTTGTGAGCGAATTCATCGGCTATGACACGATCGCATCTGAAGATACAGTGCTTGCAATGTCTGACCAGAAGACTATTGTTGACAGTCTTAAGAGCGGAGAGAGCGGAACGATTATCGTTTCTAAGACTCCTTTCTATGCCACAATGGGCGGTCAGGTTGGAGATGTAGGTGTTATCAGCTCAGACAACGGTGTCTTTGAAGTAAAGGATACAATCAAGCTTGGAAACGGCAGGATTGGTCACATCGGAACCATGCTAAGCGGCGAGATTAAGAAGGGCGACAAGGTATGTCTGAAGGTTGACCCGGTGACAAGAAGCTCTACATGCAAGAACCATTCAGCAACACATCTTCTTCAGAGTGCTCTTCGCGAGGTGCTCGGAGATCATGTTGAGCAGGCAGGTTCTTATCAGGATCCTGACAGAACAAGATTTGACTTCTCTCATGGACAGGCAATGACCGCCGATGAGATTCGCAGAGTTGAAGAGATAGTTAATGCCAAGATTAACGAGAAGATCCCTGTAGTTACGCTTGTGCTTAGCATCGAGGAAGCCAAAAAGACCGGCGCGACAGCACTCTTCGGAGAGAAGTACGGTGATACCGTAAGAGTTGTCACGATGAGCGAATTCTCCAAGGAATTCTGTGGCGGTACACATGTTGAAAACACAGGAGATATCAAGACATTTAAGATTGTGTCAGAGAGCGGAGTTGCCGCAGGCGTCAGAAGAATCGAGGCCATAACAGGTGACAATGCAATCAATTATTATAAAAAGACTGAGGCTGAGCTTGCGGAAGCTGCCAAGCTTGTCAAGGCAACACCTGCAACATTACTTGAGAAGCTTGAGAAGTTAAATGCTGAGCTTAAGGAACTCAAGAGTGAGAATGAATCACTTAAGTCCAAGGCTGCAAAGGATGCTTTGGGAGATGTTCTCGATAAGGTGGTTGAAGTTAAGGGAGTTAAGCTTCTTGCAACTTCTGTTTCCGGAGTGGATATGAACGGACTCAGAGAACTCGGCGACCAGCTTAAGGCAAAGATTGGGGAGGGTGTTATAGTGCTCTTATCCAATGCCGATGGCAAGGTCAATATGGTTGCCATGGCAACTGACGGCGCTGTTTCGAAGGGCGCTCATGCCGGCAATCTCATCAAGGGAATCGCTTCTCTTGTAGGAGGAGGCGGCGGTGGTCGTCCTAATATGGCTCAGGCAGGTGGTAAGAATCCTGCGGGCATAGACAAGGCAATCGCTGAGGCATCAAAAGTTCTTGACAGCCAGTTATAATTAATTATAAAGCAGCCTGTGTTCAGGCTGCTTTATTTGGCAGAAAGTGCATGTCAATATGACATGTAACGATGAGAGGGGGAATATTATGTTTGGGATATTTGACTCTGATAAGAAAAAATATGCTGTAACGGCTGATTGTGGTTATAATTTTAATAAGAAAATGTATGCGCCGGGAGAGAATGTTGAGGTTGTTTACGGTTTGGTTCCGACTGACACAGACCACTATTTTTATGCGGATTCACCAGATGTTTTGGTGAAGACATCGTACGAAGATAGGAAGGGTTATGTGGTTTCATTTACCATGCCTGAGCATGATGTTAAGCTGTTGGTTTCGAAGAGAAATTCAATGGTTTGTGATAGTAAAGTGGAGAAGCCGGATATCGAGGATTGCTATAAAAAAGCGAAGTTAATATTTAATTATTATGAGACTACGCTCGCAACAGAGAGCGGTGGTGAGAGCACGGAATACGCTATATATGACTACGGCGACTACAGCACACATATATTTGCCTGGTTTTATAAGACCGATGAAGGCGATGAAAAATATGAGCTGAGCTGGGTGCCGAATCTTTTATATCGCACATGTTTGGGGCTGGTTGAGAAGTATGATATGAGACACTGGAAGGATGAGACATCTCTGGAGGGTGGAAGATATGTGGTGCGCATAGCATATGGGCAGGAAATCCTTCGATTTAGCTCTGACAGCATGGCAAAGAACGGTATGGAGGCTTTTTCGGAGATTTCGAAATATATTTCCAAAATAGGGGCAACATATAAGAAAATGAAGGATTAAGATTATTATCGGTGGAGCGAGTATGGTATACGAAGAGGAACTGTGCGCTTTGGGGGATGCGCTTGACGTGGATGAGCTTCCAGAGGAGGCCGTCAGCCTGTTTGAGGATTATTTCAGGACCGGACAGAGACTCCCCTATGAAAATGTTTACTTTGAGCGCAGAAGATACTTAAGTATTCTGGGAAGTCTCTCCGTTTTGTATGGCAGGCAGAGGGACATATGCAGGCTTGAGAAGGTGCTTGAGTCTGTATGTGATGAGAGGTGCTGGGCGCTTCCGGCGCATGTAAACAGGGAGAATGGCGATTACAGGCATGAGATAGATCTGTTTGCGGCTGAGACTGCCCAGACTTTAGCAGAGCTTGCCAGGATTCTTAAGGGTAAGATAGATGAGAAGTTAAGAATCAGAATTGTGGATGAGGTCTGTGACAGGGTTATCACACCATTTTCTGAAAACAGATTTGGCTGGGAGCAAAACCTGGATAACTGGAATGCAGTATGCTGTGGATGCTTGGGATGTGCGGCCGCTGATACGGGACATTTGGAGATTATTGACAGAGTTTTTGACGATATAAGACATTATATGGATGGTATTAGCTCAGACGGGGCATGTCAGGAGGGACTTCACTACTGGACGTATGGGATGTTTTACTACATCCTGTTCCTCGAGAGAATGCGCGATACGGCGGAGTTTGGTGAGAGGGCAGGGCAGCTTTTTAGTGATGCTAAGCTGTTTAAAGCCGCCCAGTTTCAACAGAAATGCTATATGCACGGCTCCCGTTTTGTGGCTTTTTCAGACTGCGAGAGACATGAAAAATATCTTCCTGCTCTTGTGGCTAAGCTTGGCGTGCTGTTTCCCGGAAAAATATGGAGGCCGCCTGTGGAGTGTGCTCTGACTGTTATGGAGACGGATTGTTACCGCTATGCCATGATACTTCGCTCTGTTTTGTGGCAGAAGGAGGCGCTTGGCGCGGGAGTGTTTTGTGATGATCTCGAAGGGGCATCAGTGTTTCCAGAATCACAGTGGGCAATCTACAGAGGAAAGGATTGCGCCATGGCTGTGAAGGGCGGCGATAATGCAGAGCCGCACAATCACAACGACGTGGGGGCATTTGCATGTATTCTTGGCGGCGAGGAGCTGTGCACGGACCCGGCAAGAGGGGAATACTGCGCGGATTATTTTGGCGAGAAGAGATATGAATTCCTGCCCACATCCTCACTTGGTCACTGTGTGCCCGTGGTTGATGGGAGAGGTCAGAAGCCAGGCAGAGAGATGTGTGCTGATATTTTTCGGGCGGATGAAAATGGCAATGTGGAGATATCATTTGCAGCTGCATACGGCAATCCTTCACTTAAAAGTCTGGTCAGGAGAATGCATTTCGATTCTAAAGAGAGTATCCTAAGAGTTGAGGACAGTTTTAAAAGCGCTGCTGGCTTAGACATAAGGGAGAGGCTTGTTAGTTTTCTGCCTGTTAAGGTTTGCGAGGGCGTTGTGAGAATAGGCGATAGGGGTTATCTGAAGGTTTTGAATTATTCGGATTGCCCGAAGATAGGTAAACAGACATACCGCGACGGCTCAGGCAAGGAGAGGACGCTGTGGATTATAGAGTGGCCTGTTACAGGAAAATCACGCTTTGAGTTTGGAACATTTAAGAGTTAGGAGATATAATGACTGATGTCAATGCGAACGGGAAGGTATATTATCACCTTCCCGGATTGTTTGAATTCTATGAATTATACAAGGTTTTTCTGCCGCTGTTTTATGAGCACAGGGAGTATTTCTATGACTGGTGTGAGATTGGCTCCATCTACGGCGCGCCGGGGGACTGCATCTGGGGCGGCGGCCGTGTGGGCTTTGGAGATGAGAGTCCTGAGAAAGTTTTAAGTCTCTGCGGGGAGTATGGTATTTCTTCAAGACTCACATTTAGCAATTCACTGCTCACAGAAAAACATTTGTCGGACAGGCAGTGTAACAGGCTCTGCGCAATGTTTGAGGCTGGTGGCACACAAAACGGCGTGATTATACACTCTGACCTGCTGCTTGATTATATCAGGAAGAATTATCCCGGGTTTTATTTTGTGTCATCGACCACGAAGGTTATCACGGATTTTGAGGCATTCGTGCGCGAATGTGAGCGGGAGGAGTTCAGGTATGTGGTGCCTGACTTCAGGCTAAATAAGAGGTTTGAGGCACTTGGAAACATGCCAGATGAGCTGAAGAGCAAGGTTGAGTTTTTGTGCAATGAATGCTGTTACTATGGCTGTAATGACAGAAAAAACTGCTATGAAAATGTCAGCCGCAAATGCTTGGGAGAGGACTGCGAGGACCATGTGTGCGCAGCTCCCGGCGCAGGTAGGGGATACCGCTTTTCTGACGCCATGAATAATCCAGGCTTCATAGGGATAGATGATATCCTTAAAACATATCTTCCCATGGGATTTAACAACTTCAAAATAGAGGGACGAAGTCTAGGAAGCGCTGTTGTTTTGGAGTTTTTGCTGTACTACATGACGAAGCCTGAGTGCCAGCTTAAGGTCCGTGAGGAGATATATTTGGACAGTAGTCTGGATCTGTTTTAGAGGGAATTATGAAGTATGAAAATATAGTTGAGGGAAGATTTATCCTTAGACCTAACAGGTTTATAGCTCATGTGGATATCGGCGGTGTCACGGAGGTTGTTCACGTCAAAAATACGGGCAGATGCAGGGAACTACTGCTTCCCGGAGTCAGGGTGTTTTTGGAGAGAAGTTCCAATCCTCTAAGGAAAACTGCCTACGACCTGATAGGTGTATATAAGGAGGGGCTTGGCTATGTGAATATCGACAGTCAGGCGCCAAACAAGGTGATGGAAGAGTGGCTTAAGTCGCAGGATTATGATGTTGTAAAGCCTGAGTACACATTTGGCAAATCAAGAATTGATTTTTATCTGGAGAAGGGCGAAGAGAGAATACTGTGCGAGGTGAAGGGCTGCACGCTGGAGGTTGATGGGACAGGTTATTTTCCGGACGCGCCAACTAAAAGGGGCGTGAAACATTTGCATGAGCTTAGGGATGCCGTGTCGAAGGGCTACAGATGCGCGATTGCCTTCGTGATTGCCATGGAAAATGTTCAAACAGTGCGCGCCAATGTATCGACCGACCCGGAGTTTTCGAGGGCGCTTAAGGAGGCGGTGGACGCAGGTGTTGAGGTATGGTTTATGCCATGCTATGTGACTGATGATGAGCTGATAATAACTGATCACATTACAGCGTCGCCACAAATGTTTGATAATTAATTTGACTACGTAAAACCGTCGGTTTAGGCGGGGCGTCATAAGACAGTAAATGCTGTTAGAATTAAAAGAATGTGAAGGCGTGGCTTTTTGTCACGTCTTTTCACTTGCTAAGAGTTCATTCAGAGGGATGAATCTCAACATGCTATAATGCTCAGGCAGATTGCAATGTTTGCTGAGTGATAGTGATTGGTTCCGGATGAAATATGTCCGGGATTAATTCGTATTGAAATTATGCTATAATTATGATATAATTACGAAATGAGAACAAATGCTAAGATTTGAATGGGATGATGAAAAGAACCGGGCTAACATAATCAAGCACGAGGTGGATTTTGACGAGTTATCCACAGTGTTTTGGGATGAGAATGCCATTTTGTTTGATGATCCGGATCACTCTATTTCCGCAAGGAAGGCAACAAGAAAGGAGAGTGAAAGGTATGCGCGAGGAATATGATATTGACAAATTGAATCCACAAAAAAATCCATATGCTAAAATGCTTAAAAGGCAGATAACGATAAAGGTGACACCATTCGCTTTGGATTTCTTTAGAGAGGAAGCTGAGCGAACAGGAGTGCCGTATCAAACATTGATTGATATGTACCTCGTTGATTGT
>JAILPS010000032.1 GCA_024699325.1 Lachnospiraceae bacterium
AGCCCCCCTCAAGATAAGATATCTGATCGCAAGAATAAGACCCCTTGAAGACGACGAGGTTGATAGGGCAGAGGTGGAAGTACAGTAATGTACGGAGCTGACTGTTACTAATAGGTCGAAAGTCTGATCTTTCTGGTGGAAGCACCAGAACGGTAGGAGTTCAAACGCTGGTTTTTGGAACAACCACGGAT
Organism: Lachnospiraceae bacterium; assembly: GCA_024699325.1. Classification (GTDB taxonomy): domain Bacteria; phylum Bacillota; class Clostridia; order Lachnospirales; family Lachnospiraceae; genus UBA4292. The sequence continues at coordinate 192 of JAILPS010000032.1, forward strand.
GTGTTTATATGCAGTTTTTGAGGTTCAATAAGGCCCGGTGGCTCAGTTGGTTAGAGCGCCGCCCTGTCACGGCGGAGGTCATGGGTTCAAGTCCCATTCGGGTCGCTAGTAATTTATATGGGATCTTAGCTCAGCTGGGAGAGCATCTGCCTTACAAGCAGAGGGTCATAGGTTCGAGCCCTATAGGTCCCATACTTCTATAAATTACAAAAGTTATCACTTGACATCTCCAAGTTTTGTGATACAATATATAACGCTTGATGCGTTACAAGCACATCATGCCGATGTGGCTCAATTGGCAGAGCAGCTGATTTGTAATCAGCAGGTTATCGGTTCGAGTCCGATCATCGGCTTTTTGCTATGTAATAGCAAGTATGGGTGGATTCCCGAGTGGCCAAAGGGGACAGACTGTAAATCTGCTGCGTTTGCTTCGGTGGTTCGAATCCACCTCCACCCATTAATCTAATAATTTAATAGCGCGGGGTGGAGCAGTTCGGAAGCTCGTCGGGCTCATAACCCGAAGGTCGCAGGTTCAAATCCTGCCCCCGCAATTATTATGCCTAGATAGCTCAGTCGGTAGAGCAACGGACTGAAAATCCGTGTGTCGCTGGTTCGATTCCAGCTCTAGGCATCTTTTTTTTATTTTGACGCGGGTCACTAGCTCAGTCGGTAGAGCACTTGACTTTTAATCAAGTTGTCGCGGGTTCGATTCCCGCGTGACTCACTATAAAACAGAGGGAGATCTTTGAGGATCTCCCTTTTTTACATTTACATCCACAAAAGCGGGACTGTTTACAAATAATATTGTGGATAGTTTACATTTGTATTCAGACAAATGTGGAAAACTTAAGCCCATCCTCGCGGATGGGCTTTTATCATAAGTATGTGGAATATATAAGGCAAAAAGTCAACTCACCACCATCAGGTGGTGGGTTAAACTTAAGGTTGCAAAGCAATCAGGTTTATAACGAGCAAATTTCAAGAAAATTTGCGAGCCTGACCAGTTGCAGGTTAGATATTGACGGTATCAATGTTTAAGCTTACGTAGAAGGCTGCGTATGAACCCTCCATATAACCTCTGAGCCAGAAGCCTCTTAATAAGCCTGCGGTTATGGCATCTAAGATTAGCCATCCCAAAAATGATAAGTCCATAACGAAGAGATCGAACTTTCTGCCCTCCATGTATCTCGCGCTTAAGGATGTCGCATCAGTCAGCGAAATATCAGGATTCGTTGCTACAATGTAAGGAATCAGTCTGTACTCGTAAGCTTTGTAGATACCTGGAATGATAAACAAAAGCGACCACAGAAAAATCTTGATACCCACGAGAAGTTCTACCGCCATGAATTTGCCATAGTGAGCTGCTGCGTAATCATAGCAAAGGCTTCTTGACGGTGATCTGTCTATGCCCTCTCTATATGTCAGCGCGTAGATGTAAAATGTCTTCTCTCCAATATGAAGTGGCAGAGAAGCAATCTTAATTATAAGGAATATAAGAGATAGAAATAAGGCAATGCCTACTGGAATCTCTAACCTAAGCCATAATATGTTCAGATAATGGTGATTTATCTTCTGAACATAGAAAAGCATGTCTAATTCTTCTGTGTAATGGGATGTATCTATGAACGCCCCGCTTAGCAACAGTATTAAAAAAGACATGGGGGCGATGACCGTCATAAGTGAGTTCGCTAAATTCTTGCCTATCCCCTTGTAATAAATTCTATCAAACATAAAAACCTCCTTCGTGAACTTAAGTTCACCATACGGCACTAATTTAACACATATCTGGTTGCTATTTTCGACGTTTTTTTATATTATATTTTAAGAAAACATTAACGTCTGTGTTTTTGGCTGATTATTATAAGAGGATTATATATGGGCAAAATATTTTATCTAATGGGCAAGAGCGCCTCCGGCAAGGACACGCTGTATTCTATGATACTTGGAAGTGGTTTGGACCTTCGGGAGGTTATTCTCTACACCACCAGACCGATGCGCGACGGCGAGGAGGAGGGAAGAGAGTACCACTTCATCGATGAGCAGAGATTTGAAGAGCTAAGAAGCACTGACAAGCTTATAGAGTACCGCGAATACAACACGGTTCACGGCATCTGGCGATATATGACCGTGGATGACGGACAGATCGATCTGTCAAAAAACAGCTACCTTATGATTGGAACGCTTGAGTCATATGAGAAGACCAGACAGTATTATGGAAGCGAGAATCTGCTTCCCATCTATGTGGCGGTGGACGACGGCATAAGGCTTGAGAGGGCGCTTAAGAGGGAGAAGAAGCAGAAGAATCCTAAATACGCAGAGATGTGTCGAAGATATCTGGCGGATGAGGCGGATTTTGCCCCGGAGAATCTAAAAAGACTGGACGTAAATACAGAATTTAGAAATGATGACGACATAGAGATATGTGCTGAGAATATCAAAGCATTTATAGCAGAGAGACTGTGAATATAGAGGGAATAATATGGCGACTACAGATCCTAACAGAAGTGAACGTGAGATGGAAAATGGCGCGAGGGTGAGGGCTCTCGCGTCAGAGTGTGTGGTTTTGCTTGAGAACAGGTTCAACACGCTGCCTCTTAAGACGGTGGGCAGGATTGCCCTGTTTGGCAACGGTGTGAGACACACAGTGAAGGGCGGAACGGGCTCCGGCGATGTGAACACCAGGGACAATGTGACCGTGGAGCAGGCTTTTTTTGAGAATGGCTTCAGGATTACCACCGAGGGGTGGCTGGGGGAGATGGATGATCTCTACAACCAGACGCTCTCAAGCTACCACGCCCAGGCGCAGAAGTGGGCGATGGAGAATAATTCCTACCCCTTCTTCTATGAATTTGCCCACCCCATGGTATCGCCCGCGGTTCCAAATATTTTGGAGGAGGACTGCCAGGATGCGGACACGGCGGTGTATGTTCTCAGCCGAAACAGTGGCGAGGGCGGCGATCGCGACAACAAGAAGGGCGATTATCAGCTTAGAAATGCTGAGATTAGCGCGATTCGCGACATGGCGCAGAATTTTAAGCACAGCGTGCTGGTTTTAAACACCGGCGGAATAGTTGACCTGTCCCCCGTGCTTGAGATAGAGGAGTTGGGCGCTGTGGTTTTGATGAGCCAGCTTGGCGCACAGGGCGCAAGGGTTCTGTGCGATGTGCTTCTTGGCCGCGTAAACCCTTCGGGTAAGCTTACAGACACCTGGGCAAAATGTTACGAGGATTACCCCTCTTCTGCCACCTTCAGGGATCCTAAGAGCAGGGATGACGACTACTACACAGACGGAATATATGTGGGCTACAGGTATTTTGACACATTTGGCAGGGATGTATTATATCCCTTCGGATATGGCTTAAGCTACACGGATTTCAGTGTGGAGATAGTGCAGAGCAAGCTTGAGGAGCATGTGCTGAGAGTCTGGGTCAGGGTTAAAAATACGGGCAAGCTTCCAGGCAAGGAGGTCGTGCAGTTTTATGTGACTCCGCCGTCCGGCAATGTCATGAAGGCATACCAGTCGCTCAAGGGCTTCATAAAGACGAAGCATCTCATACCTAACGAGAGCGAGATGCTGCAGGTGGAGTTTGACGTGTCATCATTTGCATCCTATGACACGGCGCTGTCCTGCTGGATACTTGAGAGCGGCGATTACATTTTAAGGGCTGGAACAAGCTCAAGAAACACGTCGGTTGTGTGCGCCGTGAGGGTTAGAAGAGAGATCATCGTGGAGCAGTGCCGCGAGCTCATGGGCTACGGCGGGGATGTGCAGGAGATCTGCGGCGGCTTTGGAATAAGCGAGGATACGTCCACCTACACTGTGCACGAGCTCTCTACCGAGGCGATTGCCACAAAAATCAACAGATATTTTGAGATACCTAACAGACCTCTTACGACCGAGGCGGCGGATAAAGTCACGCTGGAGGATGTTAAGAGCGGCAAATATACATTGGAGGACATGGTGTCACAGCTTAGCCCCGAGGAGCTTATGAGGCTGTGCATCGGACAGTTTTCTGACGGCGCCACACAGGTTGTGGGCGACGCTTCGGTGAGCGTTCCGGGAGCGGCGGGGGAGACCAGCCACATCCCGTCAGACAGGGGGCTTGTGCCACAGATACTTGCGGATGGACCCGCGGGACTTAGGCTCACTCCAAGCTTTGAGAGGGATGGCGTGACATATTATCAGTATGCCACATCTATTCCTATCGCCACGGCGCTTGCCCAGTCCTGGAATCTGGAGCTCATCATGGCAATCGGCCAGATGGTGGGGCAGGAAATGCAGGAATTTGGCGTGAAGCTGTGGCTGGCGCCAGGCATGAATATACACAGAAATCCTCTGTGCGGAAGGAATTTTGAATACTACTCAGAGGACCCTTATCTTACAGGCTACTGCGCGGCAGCCATGACGCTAGGCGTACAGAGCGTTGAGGGCAGGGGAACCACAATCAAGCATTTTGCGGCAAACAACCGCGAGGAAAACAGAATGTTTGTGAGCGCCCATATCTCCGAGCAGGCGCTTAGAGAGATATATCTGAAGGGCTTTGAGCTGGCGGTCAGGATATCAAAACCGCTGGCGCTCATGACCTCCTACAATCTTATAAACGGCGTTCACAGCGCCAACAACCACGACCTGATAACGGATATTCTTAGAAATGAATGGGGGTTTGAGGGCTTGGTTATGACCGACTGGCTGACCTGCAGCTCAAGGAGCGAGGATTTTAGCCCCAGGGACAAGCGCTACGGCAAGTCGAGCGCCGCGAGGTGCATCGCTGCGGGCAACGACCTTATAATGCCAGGCGGTGAGCAGGAGTACAGGGAGCTTTTGGGCTCTTATCAGCTGACGGATCCGCGAACCGCGGGCGTTGCAACCCTTCGCGGTCTGCAGGAGTGCGCGCTTCGCGTGCTTAAGCTTCAGCTGTAACCGCTTATGAATGATCACGGGAGTAATCAGAGGTGTTAAAATGTTTGAAAACATTTACGGTAATCGCAAAACCGTTGAGAATCTGAAAAACAGCATAGAAAGCGACAGAGTGAGCCACTGCTATCTGTTTAGCGGCGAGAAGGGCCTGGGAAAGAGAACCATCGCGAAGGCTTTTGCGAAGGCACTTTTGTGCGAGGGCGAGGAAGGCATGCGCCCCTGCAACAAGTGCAGGGCCTGCGTGAAGGTCGACAAGGAGGAGCACCACGACCTTATCTTCGTGGGGCACGAGAAGCCAAACACCTTCGGCGTCGAGGACATAAGGGACGGCTTAAACCGCGACATCGTCATAAGACCTAACGAGGCAAAGCGAAAGATTTACATAATTGACGACGCGGAGCTTCTAAATGTTCAGGCGCAAAATGCCATGCTTAAAACCATAGAGGAGCCGCCGGAGTACGCCGTCATCATGCTGCTTAGCGACAACAAGGAGAGTTTTCTTCCCACGGTTTTATCGCGATGTGTGGAATTTAACATGATGAGCGTAAAGGACAGGGAGCTTATCGCGGCGCTCAAGGAGAGAAACCTCTACGAGGAGGTCATGGAGAGCTACATCACGGAGTTTGCAGGGGGCAATATCGGCCGGGCCATCCGCCTTCTCACGGACGAAGTCTACAGGGAGAAGGTCACAAATGTGGATAAGGTTCTACAGGAGCTGCCCCGCATGGGGATTAATGACATAAGAGAGGCGCTTCCTCTTCTTGGCGGCAGGGAGGATATGGACATGGTCCTTAGCCGCATGCAGGTTTATTTTGGCAACCTCCTAAAGCTTAAGGCCACGGACAGCCAGACCGCCAGGGGCGACATAGCCAGACAGTATTCATATGAAGATTTTCCGAGGATTTTCGGGGAGATTGAGCATTTTCGCGTGAGGATGAAGGTCAATGTCAACGCGGATCTGTCCCTGGAGCTGTTACTTGACGCCATGAGACCAAAAGCCTGAATTGACACAGAGCCTCTGTTTGTGTTATGATGCAAGTTGTCATTTTATGTGAATAACTGCGTAAGAACGCAAAGGAGAATAGATGGTAACAATTATAGGAGTGCGCTTTAAGAGCGTTGGCAAGATATATTACTTCGATCCGTCGGGCTATAACATAACTGTCGGGGACAGGGTTGTGGTTGAGACCGCGAGAGGATTGGAGCTTGGCCGCGTGGTGATTGGCGACAGAGAGGTGAGCGAGGATTCAGTCGTTTTGCCGCTCAAGAAGATCAACCGCATCGCGACGGACGAGGATATTTTAAATGATGCTAACAACCGCATCAAGGAAAAAGAAGCATTTGTAATATGTAATGAGAAGATTAAGAAGCACGGCCTGGAGATGAAGCTCATAGAGGTTGAGTACACATTTGACAGAAGTAAGATACTGTTCTACTTCTCAGCAGAGGACCGCGTGGACTTCAGAGAGCTGGTTAAGGATCTTGCAAGCGTGTTTAAGACACGTATCGAGCTTCGCCAGATTGGCGTGAGGGACGAGACCAAGGCGCTTGGCGGCATCGGAATCTGCGGCAGAGTTTTGTGCTGTCACGGATATCTTCCGGACTTCGTGCCCGTGTCCATCAAGATGGCCAAGGAGCAGAATTTACCGCTCAATCCAACCAAGATTTCCGGCGTGTGCGGAAGACTGTTGTGCTGTCTTAAGTATGAGCAGGAGACCTATGAGTGGCTTAACAAGCAGCTTCCGAAGGTCGGCGACTATGTCGAGACAAGCGACGGCTACAGGGGCGAGATAAGCGATATCAATGTTCTTCGCCAGAAGGTCAAGGTCAAGATAGACATCGACGCGGACGACAGGGAGATTAAGGACTATGCGGCTGCGGACGTTAAGGTTATAGAGAAGACCCGCCGCAGGGAGCAGCCTGTGATCGACAAGAGCGAGGAGGCAGCGCTTAGGGCTCTTGAGCAGGAGGACCGCGAGGAGGGCGTGGAGGAGAAGCGCGGCAATCGCCGTGACAAGCGCCAGAATAACAACAGACATCAGGACAGACCTGAGGGTGTCGAGACAGACAACAGAAGGTCAAACGACAGACGTCAGGACGGCCATAAGAAGCCTGAGAAGTTTGGCGGTTACACAAACCAGAAGCGCGATTTTGACAAAAAGGGTAGCAAACCCGACACGAAGGCTGCCGACAAGGGCGGCGGTAAAAGAGAATTCAATGGAAAAAATAGAGGCAACAGGTAGCACAGAGAGAATAGACGAGCTTAACGGCAGAGGATATCGCATCATTCAGGATACGAAGGGTTTCTGTTTTGGCTTGGATGCAGTGCTGTTATCTGCCTTTTGTATTGTGAGCAATGGGGATCAGGTGCTGGATCTGGGAACAGGGACCGGCGTGATCCCTATTTTGCTTGAGGCAAAAACCAGGGGCGGACATTTTACGGGGCTCGAGCTTCAGAGCGAGGTGGCGGATATGGCCGCAAGGAGCGTGAAGCTAAACCACATAGAGGAGAAGGTCGACATCGTAAACGGCGACATAAGGGATATAAGAAATATTTTCCGGGGGTCCACATTTGACGTTGTGACCGGCAATCCGCCATATAAAACCGTGAGCAGCGGGCTTATAAGCCCCAACGAAAAGAAGGCCATCTCCAGAACGGAGGTTAAGTGCACGCTTGACGACTTTGTTGGGGGAGCGACCTACGCGCTTAAGCCCGGCGGGCGCTTCTACATGGTTCACAGGCCCGAGAGAATGGCGGATATATACGAGACATTTGCAAAATATAGTCTCGGGGTCAGATATGTGAGATATGTGCACCCCTTTAGGGACGCGAACGCTAACCTGGTGCTCATAGAGGGTATCAGGGGCGCGAAGAATAACATCACGGTGCTTGCCCCCATGACAGTTTATGAGAGTGTGGGCAAATACACTTTAGAGGCCAGCGAAATATATTTTAAGGAGAGGCTCATGGAGCACGGCAGAGGCTGAGGTCTTATGGGCACAGGGAGATGACATGGCAGGAATGCTTTATCTGGTGGCGACGCCAATAGGTAATCTTGAGGATATGACATACAGGGCAGTGAGGGTGCTTAAAGAGGTGGATCTAATCGCCGCCGAGGACACGAGAAACAGCATCAAGCTCCTCACACATTTTGATATACACACCCCCATGACAAGCTATCACGAGTTCAATAAGTATGACAAGGCTGACTATCTTGTGGGGGAAATGCTTGCCGGCAAAAACGTGGCGGTGATTACGGACGCGGGAACCCCCGGCATCTCGGACCCGGGCTACGAGCTGGTGGTTAAGGCCAGGGAGGCAGGAATTGGCGTGACGGCGGTGCCTGGATGCGTTGCGGCAACCACGGCGCTCACCATCTCAGGTCTTCCGACCAGGAGATTCGTCTTCGAGGGCTTCCTCCCCACAGAGAAGAAGGAGATGGCCCAGGTTCTTGACAGGCTTAAGGGCGAGACTAGAACCATCATCATGTACGAGGCTCCCCACAGACTTAAGAAAACTCTGGGGATACTCTACGACGCCCTTGGCGACAGAAGAATATGCCTGTGCAGGGAGCTCACCAAAAAGCACGAGGAGGGAAGGCTTAGCACGATGGCAGAGCTCATCGCCTTCTATGAAAATAATGACCCCAAGGGGGAGTGCGTTCTGGTGATCGACGGCGTGGATGAGAGGGCGCTTAAGGAGAAGGAACAGATGGATTTTATGGCCATGGACATCCATGATCACATGGCTTTTTACGAGAATCAGGGGATTGACCACAAGGAGGCCATGAAGCTGGTGGCCAAGGACCGCGGAATAGGCAAAAGAGACGTATATCAGTTACTTTTAGACAAATGATTTCCCAAAACTTTTATAGACAATTGTGCAAAAACCACGTATAATGGTTGGGTGTGTTTATTGGACGTGGCAGATTTTGGAGTGGATTATGAAGGCAGAAAACAAACCTGTGGTCAAAACATTTCTATTAGTGTTGCAGTTAGGTTTAACAGGGGTTGTCACGATTGCGATTTTTGTGGTCGCAGGGCTTTTAATCAAGCACTATTACCACGCCGATTACATGCTGTTATGTTGCATTCTCGGAATACTTAGCGCCTCCTACGGAGTGTACAGAACCGCGCTTTACTATGCGGGGACGGACGACGAGGAAAACAGCGCGGTTTCAGGGATATATGATAAGTCTGAGAACTTAGACTCACCTGACGAGGAGGATCCTGTGATGGAGGATTACAAGCTTCTCAACATCAGGCGCGAGGAGGAGTTAAAACAGGCAGAGGGTTTTAGTATCAAACATGACTAAGGAAGTTAGACAGACAGTTACAGAGCTGACCATCGGAATTGTTGTCCACGCCGTTTTGGCGCTTGTCATAGCGCTGGTTGTGGGATGGTTTATATGTAGGAGTTACTCCTACTCCTGGGGATTTCGCATGGTTTTAAGCATTATTCTGGGAGTGATATGCGGCGCAGCGCTTGCGGAGTTTATGGCTGTCCACATGGCCCGCTCGCTTGATAAGGCCATGGATATGGACGAGCGCGGGGCGCTTAACCACACGCGGAAAATGTATGTGATAAGGACGATCATCGTTCTTACAGCCGTGGTTTTACTCTACGCCACAGGGCTTGTGAACATACTGTGCATACTGTTTGGACTGTTTGGACTTAAGAGTGCGGCCTATATGCAGCCGCTCATACACAGAAATTTATTCGGGCCGGAGGAAGAAGGGGTTAGCCCTGTGAATTCGGCCGAGGAGGAAGGTGAGTAAATGTTTATATTTGCAGAGGGCGATACAAGCTACATGATCAAACTCCTATATAAGCTGGGCTATAAGCTGTTTGGAAGCGATGTCTATCTGACCACAACCCATGTGGCCATGATCATCACCACAGTGGTGCTTTTAGGGTTTTTCATCGCGGCCAATATTGCCATCAAGAGAGCACTTAAACAGGACACGGTTACAAAACCCGGAGGTTTCTTGAATGTGGTCGAGTTAATCGTGGAGAAGTTAGATGGAATATCATCTGAGGGCATGGGAAGCCATGCGAACAAGTTCAGGAATTACATCGGAACACTGTTCATCTTCATACTGTTTAACAATATTTGTGGTATTTTCGGGCTCAGAGCCCCCACAGCCGACTACGGCGTGACTCTGTGTCTGGGACTTATCACATTCTTCCTGATCCACTATAACGGCATTAAGAAGAATAAGGCGGGACATTTCACGGCGCTTTTCAAGCCCCTGCCCTTCCTGTTCCCCATCAATGTCATCAGTGAGGTCGCCACACCGCTCTCATTATCACTGCGTCTTTTTGGTAATGTCATGAGTGGTACAGTCATGCTGGGACTGTGGTACGGTCTGATGCCTGTGGTTTTCAGGTTCGGAATTCCGGCGGCGCTACATTGTTATTTCGATCTGTTCTCAGGAGCCATCCAGGCGTACGTATTCTGTATGCTCACCATGGTTTACATAGAGGATAAGATCGCTGATTAATAAAACAACAAATACATTTGCATAAAGCAGGAAACGGAGGTCATTTTATGACAGGAGAAGATTTAATTTTAGCATGTTCAGCAATTGGTGCGGGCTTAGCCTGTATCGCAGGTATCGGACCTGGTGTAGGTCAGGGTTATGCGGCAGGACAGGCTGCAGCGGCAGTGGGAAGAAACCCGGGAGCTAAGGGTACAATCACATCTACCATGCTTCTTGGACAGGCTGTTGCCGAGACAACAGGTCTCTATGGTCTGGCTGTTGCCATCATCCTTCTGTTCGTAAAGCCATTACTCTGGTAATGAAGACCCGCGAGGGATAAGAATCATTTCAGGAGGTTTTATGTTGAACGGATATATGCAGATACAGCTGGTTTTGGCAGAGGGTCGACTCTTCGGCCTGGATGCACAGCTGATTAACGATGCGCTGATACTGGGCGTCAATATATTCATAATCTTCATAGCCGCTTCTTATCTGCTGTTTAATCCTGCAAGAGCGCTCCTCAAAAAGCGCCAGGACAAGATACAGTCAGATCTTGACAGCGCGGCAGCTGACAAAGAGAAGGCAGCCGCTCTCATCACAGAGTATGAGGCAAGGATTGCAAACATCAATTCTGAGGCAGAGCTTATCATGGCTGAGGCCAGAAGGAAGGCCAAGCTTAATGAGACTCAGATCATTGACGCTGCGAAGGAAGAGGCTAATATCATCAGAAGACGAGCTGAGGCGGACATCGAGCTGGAGAGAAAGAGAGCCATAGAGAATATGAAGCTTGAGATCATCCAGATCGCATCACAGCTGGCCACCAAGGCTGTCAATGAGCAGATGAATGTGAAGGTTAGCGACGCTTTAGTTGACGAGACCCTTAAGGAGATGGGAGTGGACACATGGCAAAGCAGGTAGAAAAAGCATACGGCGACGCGCTTTTTGAAGCCTGTAAGGAGGCCGGAAATGTGGACGAGCTTCATGAGCAGGTCAAAACATTTGGCGCGCTTTTGAAGGAGAATCCCGACTTCTATAAGCTTCTCACACACCCTGACATAGGGGTGGAGGACAAGGAGAAGGTTCTAGACGAGGTGTGCGGCCCATGGGCCATACCTCAGCTGTTGGGCACTCTTAAGCTTATGGTTTCCAAGGACAGGATAGGCTCTGTGAAGCCGCTGTTTGACTACATCGTCGTTAAATATAAGGAATATAAGCGCATAGGTGTGGTTTATGTGACCACGGCGGCGCCTCTTAGCGATGCGCAAAAGAGCGCCACGGCAAACAGGATACTGGCAACCACACAGTATAAGACTCTCGAGATGCACTATAAGGTGGATGGAGAGCTTATGGGCGGCATGATTATCAAAATCGGGGACCGCGTCATGGACACTTCTGTCAGGACGCGCATGAACCAGATGGTCAGGACGCTTAAAACAATACAGATTAAGTAGAAAGGTGGGTTTCCCACATGAATTTGAAACCGGAAGAGATCAGTTCTGTTATCAAGAAAGAGATTGACAGGTATTCGAAGAAGCTGGATGTTTCTGACACAGGATGTGTCATTCAGGTGGCCGACGGTATTGCCAGAGTTCACGGACTCGAGGCAGCCATGCAGGGTGAGCTCCTTGAGTTCCCCGGCGAGGTTTACGGAATGGTTCAGAACCTGGAGGAGGACAATGTTGGTGTAATCCTCATGGGCGACGGAAGAAGCATCAGGGAGGGCGATATCGTCAAGACCACGGGCCGAGTTGTAGAGGTTCCCGTAGGCGACGCCATGATCGGAAGAGTTGTCAATGCTCTCGGCCAGCCTATCGATGGCAAGGGACCTGTACACACCACAAGCTTTAGAAGAATAGAGCGAGTTGCCCCTGGCGTTATCACCAGAAAGAGCGTTTCCGTTCCGCTTCAGACAGGAATTAAGGCTATCGACGCCATGGTTCCAATCGGAAGAGGACAGAGAGAGCTCATCATCGGTGACCGTCAGACAGGTAAGACAGCCATCGCTATAGATACCATCATCAACCAGAAGGGTCAGAATGTTTTGTGCATCTATGTCGCCATCGGTCAGAAGGCGTCGACAGTTGCAAACATTGTGAAGACCTTAGAGGAATACGGCGCTATGGATTACACGACCATAGTGGCATCAACCGCCAGCGAGTTAGCGCCTCTTCAGTACATTGCGCCATATGCAGGCTGCGCAATCGGCGAGGAGTGGATGGAGAACGGTAAGGACGTCCTGATCGTATATGACGATTTGAGTAAGCACGCCGCTGCATACCGTACACTCTCCCTGCTTCTCAAGCGCCCTCCGGGACGTGAGGCATACCCTGGAGATGTATTCTATCTGCACTCAAGACTTCTTGAGCGCGCGGCCAGACTTGCCCCTGAGTACGGCGGCGGTTCACTTACCGCCCTGCCAATCATCGAGACGCAGGCCGGCGATGTATCAGCATACATTCCAACCAACGTTATCTCCATAACCGATGGTCAGATATATCTCGAGACAGAGATGTTTAATTCGGGCTTCAGACCTGCAGTAAATGCGGGCCTGTCAGTAAGCCGTGTCGGCGGTGCCGCACAGATTAAGGCCATCAAGAAGATTGCCGCTCCTATAAGAGTTGAGCTTGCGCAGTATCGAGAGCTCGAAGCATTTGCACAGTTTGGTTCAGAGCTTGACGACGACACCAAGCAGAAGCTGGCACAGGGTGAGCGCATCAAGGAGATTCTCAAGCAGCCACAGTATAAGCCGATGCCTGTAGAGTATCAGGTAATCATTATCTACGCTGCAACCAGGAAGTATCTTCTGGACATAGAGGTTAAGGATATCGCGGAGTTTGAGACCGGTCTCTTTAACTACATCGACACGAAGTACCCTGAGCTTCCCGCTAACATCAGGGAGGTTAAGGAGCTCACCGAGGATATCGAGGCTGAGCTTAAGAAGGCGATCGAGGAATATAAGGCCCAGAGATAAAGAGGTAGATTTATGGCTTCCATGACGGATTTAAAAAAGAGAAGAGAGAGCATCCAGAGCACGGGGCAGATCACCAAGGCCATGAAGCTGGTTTCCACGGTCAAGCTGCAGAAGGCGCGCCAGAGGGCAGAGAATTCAAAACCGTATTTTGATTTCATGTACCAGACAATGGCCTCCATCCTGACCGAATCAGAGGGCATCATGCATCCCTATATCGACGGAAACGGCGCTGACAAGAAGGCTGTAATCGCCATCACCTCCAACCGAGGTTTGGCGGGCGGTTACAATGCAAATGTTGTCCGCATGATTCAGAACAGCGAAGAGCTTCCCAAGGAGCACACGGTCATCTATCCCATAGGGCGCAAGGGCAAGGAACTTCTCACAAGGCGTGGCTACGCGCAGGCGACTGACTTCTCAGATGTCATCAACGCCCCCATGTACGCGGACGCCTACATCATCACGGAAATGCTCCTAAGGGAGTATGACGCCGGCAATATCGGAGAGATATATCTGGCGTACACAAGATTTGTTAATACCGTGGTTCAGGAGCCAAGACTGATTAAGCTGTTGCCACTTACCGCCGAAGATCACATCGGCAAGGGCAAGAAGTATGAGTCCCCCATGAACTACGAGATGGACGAGCAGGAGGCCATAAGCCTTCTGGTTCCGAAATATATTTCCAGCCTGTTATACGGAGCGTTCAACGAGGCGGTTGCCTCAGAAAACGGCGCCAGAATGCAGGCCATGGACAATGCTACGAGCAATGCTGAGGAGATGATTGAGGATCTGGCGCTTGAATACAACAGAGCCAGACAGGGATCCATCACCCAGGAGCTTACCGAGATTATCGCAGGAGCGAATGCTATCAGCTAATTAGCCGCTTCGCAGTTAAGAGGTGTAAACACATGAGCAAAATTGGAACTATAACACAAATCGTCGGCGCCGTAGTCGACGCGAAGTTCCCCACAGGGGACCTTCCGGATATCAACGAGGCGCTTCAGATTCCCACGAAGGATGGCAAGCTCACCATAGAGGTTGCGCAGCACTTAGGAGATGACATCGTCAGATGTATCGCCATGGGTCCGACGGACGGTATCAGAAGAGGTGCAGAGGTTATCGCGACCGGAGCCCCGATAAGCGTTCCCGTAGGCGAGGCAACACTTGGAAGAATATTTAACGTGCTTGGCGACACCATCGACGGCGCGGGAGAGCTTCCTGAGACAGAGAAGTTTCCTATCCACAGAAAGGCGCCTGCGTTTGAGGAGCAGTCCACATCCACAGAGATTTTGGAGACAGGAATTAAGGTTGTTGACCTTCTCTGTCCATATCTTAAGGGTGGTAAGGTCGGTCTGTTTGGCGGTGCCGGAGTAGGCAAAACCGTCCTTATTCAGGAGTTAATCAGAAATATCGCCACAGAGCACGGCGGTTTCTCCGTGTTCACAGGCGTTGGAGAGAGAACCCGTGAGGGTAACGATCTCTACTATGAGATGAAGGAGAGCGGCGTTTTGAGCAAGACCACCATGGTCTTCGGCCAGATGAACGAGCCCCCGGGAGCGAGAATGCGAGTTGGCCTTACGGGACTTACCATGGCAGAGTACTTCCGTGACCACGGCGGCAAGGATGTGCTTCTCTTCATCGACAACATTTTCCGTTTCACACAGGCAGGTTCGGAGGTTTCAGCGCTGCTTGGCCGTATGCCATCAGCCGTTGGTTACCAGCCAACTCTGCAGACAGAGATGGGCGCCCTTCAGGAGCGTATCACCTCAACCAAGAACGGTTCCATCACATCTGTTCAGGCGGTTTACGTGCCTGCGGATGACTTAACTGACCCGGCTCCCGCCACAACATTTGCACATCTCGATGCCACAACAGTTTTGTCGAGAGCAATCGTTGAGCAGGGTATCTATCCGGCAGTTGATCCTCTTGAGTCAACCTCGAGAATTCTCGACCCGAGAATCGTGGGCGAGGAGCACTACAAGGTTGCCAGAGGTGTTCAGGAGATATTACAGAGATATAAGGAGCTTCAGGATATCATCGCTATTCTGGGTATGGACGAGCTCTCCGAGGAGGATAAGCTCATCGTTGCCAGAGCCCGTAAGGTGCAGAGATTTTTGTCCCAGCCGTTCTTCGTGGCCGGACAGTTCACAGGTCTCGAGGGAAGATATGTGCCTGTAAGCGACACAATCCAGGGCTTTAAGGAGATCTTAGAGGGCAAATACGACGACATCCCTGAGAGCTACTTCTTAAATGCGGGCGGCATTGAGGATGTGCTTGCCAGAGTTAATCAGAACAGCTGATTGAAGGTTTAAACATTTGGAGGCTATTATGGCTGATGAAAACAAGATGCACTTGAAGGTCATCGCGCCCGAGAGAATATTCTTCGAGGGTGACGTGGACATGATAGAGTTTCGAACCACCGAGGGTTTCAGAGGTGTATATCCCGGCCATGTCGCCGAGACCTGCATCGTGGCTCCGGGGGAGTTTAAGATTCATATTAACGGCGAGGAGAAGGTTGCGGCGCTGCACTCCGGATTTCTGGAGATACAGCCTGGCGAGGTCAGCGTTCTGGCCGAGGTTATAGAGTGGCCGGAGGAGATCGACATACAGAGGGCCGAGAGGGCTAAGCAGCGCGCCGAGCGCCAGATTGCCCGCTACGGTTCGAGCATGAATCTCATGAGAGCCGAGCTTGCGCTTCAGAGATCACTTCTCAGACTTCGCATGTCCAACAAGGATGATAAATAGTTATGTAGCCGGGTCACGCGATCCGGCTATATTTGTATTTGGAAAATATTGTAAAAATTAGGCGATAAATATTTATAGGATAGATAAAAGATAGATTGCTGTTCTAATATGTGACTGTAAGGGGGAGAGATATGAGCTACAGGTTACTGCTGGTTGAGGATGACAATAGCATAAGGGAGACCATAGAGGACTATCTTCGCGCCAAGGGGGGAGAGGACTACAACCTCACAGTCGCCGCAAACGGCGACGAGGGAAGATTCCTTATAGAGAGCGAGGAGTTCGATCTTCTGATGCTTGACATCATGCTTCCAGGAGTTGACGGCTTCTCGCTGTGCCGCACGGCCAGACGAAAAAGCGACGTGCCCATCATATTTCTGACAGCCAGAGGCAGGGAGGACGATATTTTATATGGTTACGAGCTGGGGTGTGACGATTATATAGTCAAACCATTTTCCCTGCCACAGCTGTTTGCGAAGGTGAAGGCGCTTCTCTCAAGAGCCGCCGGCAATATCTCCGGACAGGTTATGACCTGTGGCGAAATCTCCCTAAACACCAGAACATTTCAGGTGTTCTCAGGCGGACGCGAGGTGGAACTGGCGCCCAAGGAGTATGAAATCCTGCACTTTCTCCTAAGACACAGGCAAAATGTGTGCACGAGGGAGGCGATACTAGTTGCGCTGTGGGGTTACGAATACGAGGGGGACGAGAGAATTCTGGACAATCACATGAAGAAGCTCAGAAAGGCGCTCGGGGACGCGGGCAAACAGATTAAGACCGTGATCACCAAGGGATACAAGCTGGTTGAGCTCTAGAACGGGGGAATATGAAAATTAAGGAAAGAATTGCGAAATGGCAGACTGCCTATCAGAACCGTCTTAAGAAGAAGATACGAAAAAAGCCGTCCTACGGCAAAATGTTTGCCATAAGGCTCATCATCTGTCTGGTGGTTTTTGGATATATTGGGGTGGTGGCGTTTGACTATATCAGATCCGCGCTTCAGGGAGTTCTGGCGCCTGAATATATGAAATATCCGGAGAAGACGTTTGAGCAGCTGGTGGACGTGGAGAACTATGCTGAGGGAGGCAGATACTATCTGGATCTGGATTACAACACTTTTGAGGACAGATATACGCATTGTTTTCACGCCGCAGATATTTTGCTCACTCAGATAGGCGCAGAAAATGGATACTGGGGCATCTATAACTATGAGACCGGGCAGATACTCAGGGAGATGCCTGAGAGGACATTCTTACTGCCTGTGTATTACAAGGTTGACGATGACGATGTAACCATCGTGACATACGAGATTGCCCCTGAGCAGGTTGAGGTTTTGGAGGACATATTTATTACTAATGAGTCACAGCGTAAGCTCGCACAGTTATATGAAGGAACCGGAAACGACAGCTATTCTTACAATAGTGGATATTTTGGAACATATATTTATCCGGTGAGTTTGTATGTCAAGGGCAGCACCTGCTATGTGGAGAGTTATAAGTACGGCATGGACGGGGAGGTTGTTAAGCTGGACCTTGGCGACATGAGCTCCTATGCACATTTTGAGTTTACCCAAAACGGCGAGGACAAGGAGGATGCCTGGGCAGGAGCAGATAACCAGTCGTCCCTTATATATGGCAGCGATGGAACATATGAGATTGCCTCTAAATCGGGCTTCTGGCGCTCTGGTTACAAGATATATTCTGAGGATAATGGGGTGACAGAAATAGACCCTTTGGTTAAGACTGAGGCTATAGAAAAACTCAGGCAGTTTATGTCCGAAAAAGTAGGTAAATACGAAAATCATTATGAAACATATGATGATGAGAGGTTTACAGGCAAGAGAAGCTATGCATTTGGCTATGCGACACTTGGAGATACACACTACGGATTCGTATTTACATATGATGAGAATTACAGTCTTTTTATAGTGCCTGCTTTGTTAGGAATAATATGTGCGGTGCTAATCCTAGCCCACCTAATCGCAGTATTCTGGGCGATTGCCTCCTACAACAGGCGCAAGGCGCTGTACGAAATATATGGATACCGCACCATGGTTACCAACACTTTAGCCCATGACCTTAAGAGTCCGCTGATGGCGATATCAGGCTATGTGGACAATCTGGCGGAGGATACACATCCCGACAAGAGAGACCACTATCTGCAGGGGATTGCCGGCAAGGTAACATATATGAACACCCTGATTGAGAACACCCTGATTGAGAACACCCTGGATCTGGCAAAGGCGGAGGCGGGTGCTGTTAAAAAACGCGCTGAGCTTGAGGTTTCGCCATACATCGAGGAGCTTAAGGGCGTGTTCGCTGAGAGACTTAAGGAGAAAAAACTGGCGGTGTATGTCACCGGAAGTCTGACGCTTAAGTGCGATGAGCAGTCTGTAAAGACTGCGCTTAGAAACCTTTTTGAGAACGCTGTCAAATACGGCAAGTCAGGAAGCAGCATTGATATTACGCTTAGAAGGACTGAGATATGTTTTGTGAACAGCGTGGATAAACCTGTAAGCACAGATCCAAAGAAGCTGACACAGGCGTTTGTCAGGGATAACGAGGCCAGAGGCGAGGACATGGGAACCGGCTTAGGTCTTGCGATTGTAAAAACAGTCTGTGATACCCACGGCTACAAGCTCGTGATAGATACAGGCGGTAATATGTTCAAAATCGTGATAAAAATTTAATTTTGTGAATAATGACGAAAGCCCTGTGAAGCTTCACACAAAGTGAACGCTTCACGGGGCTTTTTGTGTGAAAGTGAAAATATTTTGCCACTAGCGGTGAAATTCTACACAGATTGATTAAAAATCTGGAAAAACTTGACCTGTTGGTACATTGCACAATCTGTAAAATTATATAAAATGGAGGAACACTTACTTGACAGAAGTTTTTTAGGGGAGGAGAGATGGAGGAGTATATCGGCATCTACGATCCGGATTCCTCATATGCCCACGCGCTTTGTACGGCGCTTGGCAAATGTTCCAATGTGACCATGGAGATTGTGGAGTTTACAAGACCGGAGAGCATAGAGTTTTTTGCTCTTAAGAAGAATCTCTGCATTTTGCTGGTGGCGGAGGGCTATGAGGTCCCGGAGGCGGTTAAGGAGAATATTCAGGTCATAATAGGGATGCGCGAGGAGAGGGACGGCGACGAGGAGAAGATCTTCAAATACCAGTCTGTGGACAATATTTCCAGCCTGGTTATGCACGCTGCTTCGCGCGTGCGAAGGGACGAGGTCCTAGAGGGCACAACGGCCCGCATTTATATGGTCTACTCCCCTGTTGGCAGATGCCTTAAGAGCACGCTCTCCCTGGTGATGGCGGGGGTCCTCTCCCAGAGCGGCTCAACGCTTTTTATAACATTTGAGGAGTACAGCGTGATAGACGAGGTGTTGCACTCCAACGGGCAAGAGGCATCACTGTCTGACGCCATATATTACTACATTCAGGGGAATCTGTCTGGAATGGAGCGGGAGCTGGTGCAGACATTTCACGGGATAGACTTCTTGTCAGGTGTCAGGGATCCCGCGGACATAAGGAATCTGTCCGGAAGTGACCTCATGGGATTTATAAGGGCGCTCGCGGACTGTAAAAGATACAGAAATATTGTGATCGATGTGGCAAACACCCCCCAGGATATATACCGCGTGCTGGGAATGGCCTACAGAATATATATGCCGGAGAGGGATGATTTTATGTCGAAGGGCAGGACCGCGAGGTTTATGGAGAGGGTTCGGGGTGAGGATGCGGCGCTACTTGAAAACATCCGCGAGGTTCATCCCCCCTATCAGCATCTTGGCAGGGATGAGAGCGCCGCCGGTTACTATGACAGGCTGTTTCGAGGCGAGATGGTCGACTATGTGAGAGGATTGTTATAGCCTATGGAGTATGTTGACGAGCTTAGAGCGGAGATTACGAGGCGGTTAAGTAACGCCGAGCAGCCGGACGATGAGCAGGTCAGAAGGGTCATCGACAGGGTCATTTTTGAGAGCGAGGCAAGAACTTCGCTTTCTGTGCGGGACAGGGTGAAGTTAAAAACCCAGCTGTTTGACAGCATCAGGCGTCTGGATATCTTAAGCGAATACCTAGACGATGACCGCGTCACGGAGATTATGGTAAATGGGCCGAAGGACATTTTCATAGAGAGGGACGGTCAGGTGATAAGAACCGACAAGGTGTTTGCCGGGGAGAGAGTGCTCTCGGACCTTATCCAGCAGATAGTTGCGGGGGTTAACAGGCGCGTAAACGAGGCATCTCCGGTGGTGGACGCGAGGCTTTCGGACGGCTCAAGAGTCAATATCGTCTTAAAGCCCATAGCCCTTGACGGCCCGGTCATGACCATAAGAAAGTTTTCAAAACACAGGCTGAGCATGGCTTCCCTGGTGGAAAATAACACATTAAGCGCTGAGGTTTGCGAGTTTCTAAAGACCTTAGTGCAGTCAAGGTACAATATTTTCATATCGGGTG
>JAILPS010000026.1 GCA_024699325.1 Lachnospiraceae bacterium
CAGATGACCTGAGACCGTATATATACGGAAAATCTCTTATTATTAAATGGGCTACTACACTTGTTGGTTATCCTGTGATTGCGGCTATACTGGCTGGGATAATATCATTAATTTTGTAAATAATAGAACGATAACTCGGAATTTAATCTTACAAGAACAATGACAACACAAGCCTCAGAGCAGTAGTCTGTTTGACATTTGCATTTATATGCACAGTGTTAGCCGTCTATCTGCTCTTTTTCTATAATAAGCCGGCATATGACAGGCAGGAACAGGAAGAATCACGGGCCGATGATTAATAATAATAATGATTTCAGGGATGCTCGTAAGGGCATCCCTTTTTGATTATTGTACAGGCTGGGATTCTGAGGACATCAGAGCGTTAAATACCTTATGGTATATCACAAGATTTGGAAAATAATCGTAGCTTGTGAATATGTCTATGCCCCTGCGGTAATAATGCTCTAGGATTGCTGCTGCACAGCCGGCACTGCGGCTTTGGCCGTATTCGCATTGACAGATGATATCCTTGCCTTCAAGGAAACATCTGTTGATATATTTAGCCAGCGAAGCCGCTTCAGGGAAGAAACTGTCATAGGTAAATCCCTCCTCCTCGAGAGAGTCGAGGTCGTAATCGTCCACATCACAGTAGAATACTTCACAACCGACACGGCTGTAATCGACAGGGGCATAGTTTTTGTCAATGAGCCTAAGCTCCGGGTCGCTAAAGCTTATAACTGCCGTGTTTTTGGGAAATTCGCCCTGAGATATAATGAGCTCGATAGCTTCTCTTGAATAAACAAATACTTTCATAGAACCTCCATATAATTATAATAATTCCTGCAAATTCTTGATTATTTTTGCTTGCTATTATACCATATTACAGGGGATGTACCAAAATTCTCTCATGTCTGTGAGGATTACATAAATGTAATCCAACTGACAGATGAAGAGTTGCAGGCTATTATTAACAGCTATTTGTAATATATTTGCGAGGTGAAATATGTTGAGAAACAGAACATTCAGGTCGTTAATGGAGGATCCGGCGATTGCTGAGATAACGCCGGACACGATTAGCAAAATGGACCTGACGCGCGAGCCGTACTATGAGCAGACTATAGCGCAGATGGAGGACGAGGGCGGATGGCACAGCATTGAGAGAGGTTTTAAAGCCCTGTTTAAGGCGGCGGCTGCCGGGAAGTATTATTACAGTCTCTACTCAGACGAGGAGTGCGCAAGTGACCCGGAGAAGATTGGAAGAAATATCACTTACTTTGCGTCCGATGACCCGGGGGCGAATGGAAGACCGTATATTCTGGTGGTTCCAGGCGGCGGATTTGAAAATGTTTGGAATCTGACCGAGGGCTGGCCCATTGCGGACCATTACAATAAGCTGGGATATCATGTGTTCGTGCTCACGTACCGCGTGAGCGTGGAGGCCTGCGCTGTGAAGGCCATGGAGGATATCGCCAGGGCGATGGCAATCATTGACAAAAACAGAGATGTTTTTCGTGTGGACCCTGCAAAGTATTTGATATGCGGGTTCTCTGCGGGCGGATATGTGGTGTGTCTGTGGAACACTGAGAAGGGCTACGAGGCGTTTAATCTGCCAAAGCCACAGGCATGTATTCTTATATACCCTGTGACTTCATATCGTCTTATGGAGGGCAGGGAATTTGGCGTGTGGGCAAACAGGGATGTGTTTGCCCATGCGGGAGTCGGATGTGATATGGAGGAGGCGAGAAACAGCTGTTTTGAGATACCTCTTCATGTGAGCGGTTTTCCGCCAACAGCTATTTTTCTGGCGAGGGAGGACACGCTGGTTGACCCAAGGCATTCGCTGCACTTAGAGGCGGCTCTTAAAAATGCGGGCATCCCCTGCAGGCTTGAGATGGGGCCTGAGGGCGGACATGGTTTTGCCGACGGCACAGGCATGTGCATGGAGGGCTGGCCTAAGAGGGCTATAGAGTGGTTTGAAGGGAGCGTTTGTACATAAAAAGTCAAGACAACGCAGTGGACATATGCTAGGATGTATGTAAGAATTCTTGTGACTGTTCGATTGATCGACTAATAAAACATGTGGAAAGGAGGGGACGATTTTGGCTGACAATAGGGAAATGCTTCTCGCAGCGCTTGATTATATCGAGAAAAATATTGCGGGCAATATCACGGTTGACGATGTTGCTGAGCATCTCTATGTCTCTGTGTCGGGGCTTCAGAAGACATTTAAATATGTTTTTCACATCTATGTGAAGGAATATATCATCAGAAGACGGTTTTCGTGCGCCGCGCAGGATTTGGTGCGCTCGCAGGATAATATTTTAGAAATCGCGCTTAAGTATGGTTATGCTTCGCCGGAGAGCTTCACGAGAGGCTTTAAGAAGGTGTGGGGAATAACGCCCGCAGAATTCAGAAAACACAGACATTTTACAGGTCACACGCCGAAGCTTGCCCCTCCTGAGATTAACGAAAGTGAGGAAATGTTTATGAGCGGAATCAGATATTCAATCGACCAGTTGTATGATGTGTTGCAGGAGAGAAAAAACAATGCATATGTATGTGCAGATCTGTCAGGGCTGATGCATATCAACGATACATACGGAAGAAGGGCAGGCGACGCGGCGCTCTTAGAGCTTATGAGGCGTGTGGAGGAGGCATGCGGTGAGGATGACCTCTTACTTAGAATAGGCGGTGACGAGTTCGTGGTGTTTACCGCTTCAGATGATATAGAATATGCTAAGACTATTTGCGATAAGGCTCTTCGCAGGAACGGCGAGACCATAGAGGTTGACGGTGTCAGGATACCTATATCCATCCATATTGGAGCGTTTGCAGGAACTAAGAGGGAACACCATGTAAAAGCTAGCGAGGTGTTTTCAATGTTTATGGATAACATAGAAGAGATACATAAGAATTAATAAATCAAATATTTACAGGAAGATTACAGCGCGCGGCTACATATGTGGTCGCGCGCTGTTTTTGTGCAAACATTTGGCATTATGAAAATTTTTAAAAAAACTATTGACAAACTGTACATAGCTGTGTATATTGTGGATATAAACAGATATGCACAGTTATGCACAGCATTAGCAGATTGGTAGTTTTAGTAGTTTTTAAGGAGGAAGAGTATGAGCGCATTATTTTCCTGCTCTAACCTGACCAAGAGGTTGGAGAAGAGGGACAGCAGGGCAGAGGATAAGGGACAGACATTTACGCTTAAGGATGTGAGTTTTGACATAGAGGCTGGAGAGATTATAGGTCTTATAGGCCGAAATGGTTGCGGCAAAACCACCCTTATCAGAACTATTCTGGGACTGTATGGGCTAAATGGTGAGAGGGACAAGGGAAGATTGGAGCTTGCAGGATATAAGAGCAGATCAGACCAGAAGGAATACCGCAAGAACCTCGGATATGTCATGATTGACAATCCCTTCAACAATTATGTCATCCCTGTTCAGATTGGCGAAACATACGGCTGTTTTTACGATGGTTTTTCGATGGATGGCTACACCAAACGGCTGGATGAATATGGCATATACAGCGGCAGGAAGCTGTATTCTGGCAGGAAATCCAAGTCCAATGATATGGAGGAGTTGTCAGAGGGAGAAAAACTGAAGGTTCAGCTGGCATTTGCGCTGTCATATGACAACAGACTGATGGTTATGGATGAGCCTACAGGCAATCTGGATGTCGATTTCAGAGAGGATTTTTACGAAGAGATAAGAAGATATGTTGAGGATGAGCAGCACAGTGTGCTCATATCAAGCCACATTATAGAGGAACTTGAGATGATTGCTGACAAGATACTGTGGATTGGAAGAAGAGACAGCGCAGACGAACGAGAGGGATATGTGAGGTTTTATGGGACCCAGGACGAGCTCAAGATGCAGTACAGAATGGTGGAGGCGGAGCAGTCGATTATAGATATGGTGGATGGCAGCATGATAGTCTGGCGCGAGGTTGGCGAAAACTATGCGAAGGCGCTTGTAAGAGTTACAGACAGGCCGTTACCTGAGGCGGTGGCAAAACACAGCCGTTTTGCTGATCTCAAAGAGATTTTCTGTTTTAGTGAGAAGGAGGAAATGGCATGACAGGTTTTAAAGAGGCAATCCGCGAATATGTTTTGAAGAGGAAATATAACAGGATATTTCTGGTGTTTACAGTTTTGAGCTTTTTTGTGATTTCGGTGTCATGGTATTATTATCCAATAGCCATAATTGCTTATTCAGGCATGTCCATCATCCTTATTGTGCCGTCAGCTCCGATAGAGTACATGCTTCCATTAAGCGAGGAGGAGCTTAGAAAGAAGTACATTAATATGGTCACATGTAAGCAGATTAAGATTATGGTTTACATGGCGGTTGCCATAGTTGTTGGATGCATTATAGACAGAGAAGGGTTTGGAAATGTATGGCGCACGTATCCTGAATACATGATGATGCTCACGGGAATGTTGGTTTTTTTTGCATTTTTCACAAATATCAGCACCATGGGCGATAATTTGTTTTATAAAAACGGGTCAGGGCTTGTCAGCAGGTTTAAGGAGGATAAGGTCAATTTTGTAGGTAATATCGGTATGTTTTTATGTTTCTTAAGTATCGGAAGGTATTATTTGCATCTTGACAGAGTGATTCACGGAACTTATGAGACATACAATATAGACATGATTATTATGCTTGCGAGCGGAGTTTTGCTTATCACAGGAATAGTCGGCGTGCTGAGGAGAAAAACAATCAAGGATTACATAGGAGTCAATAGCATATTTTAATCTGGCAGAGAGGAATACGGTGAAGATCATGAATATAACGATTAATACTAAGAGCAGCAAGCCAATCTATGAACAGATTGAGGAGCAGATTAAGGATGAGATAGTTGCAGGAAGTCTTAAGGCAGGGGAAATGCTTCCCTCCATAAGAAGTCTGGCGGGGGATTTGAAGATCAGCGTAATCACGACCAAGAGAGCCTACGCGGATTTGGAGGCGGAGGGAATGATTAAATCCACGCCCGGCAAGGGTTTTTTTGTGGACAATCCTGATCTGGTGTACCTGAGCGAAAAAAAGACGGTTGGTTTGGAGGAGAAACTCACAGAGTGGGTTGACATAGCAAGAAAAGCCGGGGTGACGAAGGCAGAGGCAGTGGATATGTTGGAGATACTGTGGGATTCTGAGGCATAGGAGAGAACATAAAATGATTGAATGCAGGAATGTATCATTTTCATACAAGAAGAAAAACAGACAGATATATGACATAAGTTTAAAGCTTGAGGAGGGTTATTTCACGTGCCTTATAGGACATAACGGAGCCGGCAAGACTACTCTTATGAAGCTATTATACGGAAGTCTGCTGCCTGATAGTGGAACTGTGGAAAAAGATGGCAGCGTGTTAAGTATTGACAGCCTGTGTGAGCACAGGAGTGGATTGTTTTTTGTCACTAAGGAGGCTGTGTGGCATCCTGACAGGCCGCTTATGTCATACTCAAAAACCCTGGCAAAGCTGTATCCGAAGTACTCTGAGGAGGAGTTTTTAGAAAACCTGAGAAAGTTGGATTTTATAAGCGGGAAGGATGCGGGGACTAAGAATCTTGACAAGACTTTTTCAGAACTGTCCTACGGCGAGAGGATGAAGGTTATCACAGCATTTGGCCTGGCCACACATCCTGAATACATGATACTTGATGAGCCGTTTGCAAACCTGGACCCGCTGGTTAAGTCTGAGCTTGCCAGAATGATTCACACCAGAGTCGCGAAGGATGGCATGGGGGTTTTGATATCCACACATTTGCTCGACGAGGTGTCTGATATGGCTGACTACGTCGCAGTTATGGAGAAGGGGCGTCTCGTCAAATACGGCGACAGGGAAGAGATTATGTCAAATACTGACCTTCGCACAGTGCTTAGGGAGTCGAGAGAAACGGAGTAGTTTATATGAATGCAGAGACTAAAAGATTTTGGATAGAAGAGAAGAAGAATAACAGAAGGGATATATTTGCAGGTGTCTTGCTGGTGGTGGCGCTTCTCATGTCTGTGGTGGAGATTATAAGTGAACCTACCGAAAGCAGGGGCTGGATACTAGTCACATGCGGGCTGTGCATAGGAGTGCTGGTCCCTTACAGGTACCTGGTTAAGTATCTGAGGGATGACGCGGACTCTGAGGCAGGAGTGTTTGACAAAAACAGATATATTCCGCTTTACCAGATTGCCAGGTTTAATTCATTTGATGTGGATACGTATTTCTGGCTTATGCTAAAAAACTACCTTTCTCTGTATCTGTTTGGAGTGGCCGTAAATGTTTTTGGGCTGTTTCGTGACAGCGATATATACAGCATAGCTTCTCTTGCGGCTTCAGCCATCCTTCCGATTGTGGTTTTTGGCCTGGGTAAGGCGTTGTTTGTAAGAAATATCACACATGAAAATGGCATCGGCAAGAATTTATCCGGCATACTTCTGAGCGCCTTAATGAACTTCGCGGCGCTGTTTATACTGTTCGTATTTACAGTGTTTGTTGTTATTATTGGCTATTCAGTTGTGGTTGAGCGTATTGCGGGATATGGCAATCTGGCAAATGCGCAGATGATTGTCTACACATGGTTTAACAATGTGTGGTTAATGTGTGGAGTGATATGTATTCTTCTGGCACTGCTGTTAAACAGACCGAAGAAACTGGGACGCATACCCTTCAGACCACTTATGATTGTCCTCGGAGTTTTGAGCCTTATGTTTGTCGTTATTGCAGATATATACTGCAATAACACGATTGACGAGGAGGGAGTTGTCGTTAAATGTTTTGGCGTTGAAACCGCATACAGTTTTGACGATGTGAAGGATTATGTGATTTTCGAGGAGGACGGCGAGCTTAACATAAAAGCTACGTTTGGAGATGGAAAAACTGTAAAGCTCATGGGCAGTACATTTTCTACAACTGACAGCTGGAGCGAGAAATACAGCGATAAGGATGCCTTCCTGACCGTGCTGGTTAATAACCTGCGGGAGAGGGGAGTAGAGGGAAACTTTGCAGATGAGTGGGCAAAGACAGCATTTGAAGAACTGAATAAATAGCTGGAAAAAGCGCATCTGACCGCGGTCAGATGCGCTTAGTTAGTTTATCTTGTCTTAGTGATCAATTCTATCATACGTGAGAAATATAAGAAGTCTGCCATATCGGCCTCGGACATTCTGTTGTTGTTATTGCGGTGAGCAAAGAACAGAACATAACCTGGGGTCCTCGCCTCAGCCATCCTATAGATGAAGATATAGCGGCTGTTCTGCTGCATGAGCATGGACTTAATAGGAGAGTCCTTAAGCTCCTCACAGGTGTCTGATGCGATGTGCATGCAGTTGTTTTCGTTGAGCACATCCTGTATGGCATCCTGGTCCTCAAGCTGTGGAAATTCTGCAAAATACAGCTCCGTATTGTGAGGATTCTCTGCAGTGACAGCTCTGCGCACTCCGTAATGAGAGCGGGTGCTTCCGTCAAGACAAATGTGAATCTCGTCCAGGTTGTATGCCAGAATGACATTGGAGAGGGCTACGTCTATGTTCGTCTTATCGGTCAGCAGGAAACGCTCCATAAGATCCATGATGAGACGATGCTTCTCCTTCTCGGTGTATACCTTCTTGTCTGTAGAATATTTGGCTTCATCCTCGCCGCCTCGAATGTGCGCGTGCACCTCAGGGGTGTAGATGACATATCTGTTTCGACCCTTCTCCTTAGCTCTGTATAAGAGCTTATCCGTGAGAGTGAAGAGTTCGTTGTAGTCCACTGAATAGTCGGGATACAGCGTAACGCCGACCGAAATCGTGAGATGCAGATCATCCTCAGAGCGGTTGTAGTGGTTCTCGATAGTGTCCTTCAGCTCGTTCATAATCTCTCGAAGACGCGGCCTCTTGTTGACGTTCTCGAGAATAATCATGAATTCGTCGCCGCCGATACGTCCAACCGTGCCGTCAGGTCCCACGATGTCGCGAATGAGATGGGCAACCTCGATAATGACCGCGTCACCTCTCTTGTGACCGTATGTGTCGTTGACACGCTTAAAATGATCTATATCCAGAAGCGCAAAATAGAAATTACTGTGGCCGTCCTTAGTGAGCTCTATCGCCATATCTGTTATGGACTTCTTGTTAAGTAAGCCTGTCATCGGATCTAAAACGCCTGAAGTGCCGGCAGTTTTGAGACTCTGAATGTCAGACAGCTCCATCTGTATAGGGTGGTCCTTATCGTCAAGCTTCTCGACATTAGCGGCTATCCAGTTGAGATTACCTGAAGATGTGCGTATTCTGAAACAGCTCAATGTGTTTCCGCCTGTGTTGATGGCAAACACCGCATTCTTAAGCAGCATCATATCCTGAGGAGGAATGACCTCGTCAAGACTTGTCAGAGAAGGCATTCCAATATAACGAAGAAAATCATCTTCGGCTTTGACGATGTTTAAGTTAGCATCTAATCTTATAAGGTATTTTTGAAAAGTGTGGTTCATATAGTGTACCTTCCTTTGTAAGACTGTGTAAATACGTTCAATTAGATACCATTTATTATATTATGAAATCTGAAATACGTAAAGAGGGTTTTACCTCCAAAGTTAATATTTAATATATTTTTTATGTGGAGTTTGGGGGTAATTTACCAATGGTTTCTGCCAAAAATAGTTTAATATGTGAAACTCCTGTGATAAAATAACAGAGAGTTTTACATGTCAGGTTCTTTGTCATAGGATATGTCGAAATGTGGATTTTGACACAGCTAAGCCCATCGCAAGCGGGGAACGACATGTGTCATCACTCTGCCTAAAAATAATTCACGAAACCTACAGATGTCGGTTATAAACGACTAATTTCGCTGGATTCTCGCAAAAACATTGTGTTTTAGGGGAAATGGTTGTATAGTAGTCTGAAAACAGAGGGGAGCTTGTAAACAGGCTGAGAGGAAGGTGTGACCTTCGACCCAGAACCTGATTTGGATAATGCCAACGTAGGGACTTTTATGAGTAGCACGGGAAACTTCTGAATCTGAATCGGAGGTTTCCCGTATTTTTTTATGTCAGGAGGGATGGCAGTGGTAAGAGTTAACGGAACAGAGTGCGATATCGCAGGGAAGACTATCTCGCAGTATCTGGAAACTACATCATACGACCCAAAACGCATCGCCGCGGAGCTTAACGGCGACATAGTTTTTAAGTCGCAGTATGACGCTACGCTTCTTAAGGACGGCGACAGTTTGGAAATCGTAAGCTTCGTGGGAGGTGGCTGAATGGTACCATCTAGAAAAGAGTGGACAGAGGCGCTTAAGCTTCGCCACGGTGAAGCCTTATATGAGCGTTTTGGAGCCGCAAGAGTTGCCGTATGTGGCCTTGGCGGGCTTGGCTCCAATATTGCCATAGCGCTAATTCGCGCAGGCGTGGGAAGGCTTCTTCTAATCGATTATGACCGCGTGGATGTGACAAACCTGCACCGCCAGCAGTATAAGGCGGGCCAGGTTGGAGAGCTTAAGACCGAGGCGCTTAGGGAG
>JAILPS010000050.1 GCA_024699325.1 Lachnospiraceae bacterium
TATAGCCTTCCTGATAAATACGACTGATTTATAATTTGATTATAATACTATAAGATGCAAAAGTCAAGAAAACGCCGTGTTTATCGCAATTCATCCCGCCACCTATAGAGGTGGGGGATTTCTTGCTCACGGCGTGTTAAAACAGGGTGCCTAAGGCCGGACACAAGCCTTATAGCACCCTGTTTTAAGTTTTACATTGCTATTCTTACCACGGTTTTCTCGTCGGTAATTTTCCCTGCCCCTCCCCCTTTACCACGGTCTCAGCCTGGTTGGAGTTGAAAAACACGGCATACTGATCTGCGCCCTGCAGATATTTTTTTTCGTAGACTGAGTCAGATGTGCTGGCTCCCGCGTTGTATATGACTGTGTGAGTCACATGCTTATAGTACGCATCCATTGTATCGTATGGGGTGAACGGATAGTTTACCTTAGCATATGTTGTTCCGCGGAAGTTGTCACACAACTCCTCCTTAGTCCACGCGCCGATATCCTCGGGCGCGCTCCCTCTGGCTCTCATCCAGGCGACGTAGGCGTAATACGCGCCGAGACTTGTCCAGTGGTGGTCAGTCCTGTAATATATGTATTCCCCCCTGTGGTCGCCAAGCGCTTGGGCCAGATCAACCACATTTAGGCCGAGGCTCCTCGCCAGGTCTACGACCTTCTGCTCGTCTGCATATGGTGCAAATGCGGGAAGCTTATCCGCCAGAACCGTGCCCGTTGTCGGGACGAGCATTGTCCATGTGGGGATTCTCTTCTCCTCCATCTGCTTTGCAAACTTGGCAAGAGCCTCCCTCCGCCCGACCGCCAGATCGGTCAGAGTTTTTACGGTGACCCATGTGTTTCTTGCGGGGAACTGGTCTGCCAGATATTTCTCCAGACTCTCTGCGTATTCTCCGCCCAAAACATCCTTCACCGCAGGCTTCGGAAACTGTGCGAGTGTCCACCTCCTAAAACCTGAAGTCCAAGCCCTTCCACGACTGCCATATGTGAATCTCCAAGTTTCCTCGAAACGCCCTCATATAATCTTCTTACAAGCGGTGTGGACGCTATAGCGCAGATTATGAGAAGTCCGAGGTTGCTGATCAGCTGGTAGTATGTCACAACAAACAGTGTGTATATATGTCCGAAAACTGCGGGCAGCCTGCTCAGGCCACCAGACTAAAACCCAGGATTGCCGCGATAATATTCATAAAAAACTTCTTGATTTTCTTCATAGCAAAACCTCCAAAAAAACCCTTCTGCCCATATAACGATTGGGAAGGACAAAATGTCGGGTTGTTTTGACATTTTTTTTGACATTTTTTTGACATTTTTAAAAACAAAAATCCCTGACCACATCTGTGATCAGGGATTCCTGTAACTAAAGAGATTTGTATATGTTTGTCAGTTTCTGTTTGTCATATTCTGCGCCTATGTCGACTCCTATTATCAGATAGTAGTTAATATCTTCCTCAGACCAGCTGATCTTATAGCAGCAGTTGTCGAATTCGTCCGTCACCTTACACAGCTTCGCGCCGTTGCCCTCGTCGATTATCTCGACCTCGCTCTCCTGCCCGGTTCGCTGTGAGAAGTCGCCCTTAAGGGTTGAGGCGTAGAGCGTGTACCACTCTTCGTCTGAGTTAAATGACACCTCAACTATACTCTCGCCCCAGACTCTGTAGTATATGTCTGACACATTCTCAGGTGTTACCACCGTAAATCCTGTGACCGCGGCCACTTCCTCCGCCGTGTCATAGTCCTCAAAATCCTCGTAGTAACTTTCAAAGTCATCCTCCTGTGAAGAACCTGTCTGTCCCCCCATGGTTCCTATAACCATAGGCGGCGTTTCACTGTCCACAGGGTCCACCTGCAGGATGGTCTCATCCTCTACGGGCTCGCTTGTGTTAACGCTCTCCTCCGGCTCAGTTGGACTTACATCTATCTTATTCTGCTGCCATATTCTTCCTGCCAGAAATGCTACAACTGCAACTGCAGCGAGGCTTCCCGCCCAGCCTATAACTCTGTTAATCTTAATCACTCTGCCATGGTTTTTGTCAGAGTTATCTATATTCTCAGGCTCTGTAACCGCGCTGTCCTCTACATTTGCCTCAGCCTCCGCATTTGCCTCAGTCTCCGCCTTAAAAGTCTCGTCGCTCTTAGCTTCTTCTAAAGCCTCCGCCTCCTTGGCCTTTCGCTTAATGTTTGCAAGCATCCTCTCTCTTGCACCCTCGGAAGGCTCGATCTCTTCAAGCGCCTGCTTAATATTTAATTCGTCCAGTTCGTCAAACTCTTCGTTTATTCTGTCGCTCATAGTCGTCCTCCTTCCAATAGTTTTTTGAGAGTGTTTCTTGCATCCCGCAGCTGATTTCTCACAGTTGACGGCGGTCTGTCAAGCATTTGGGCTATCTCGTCGGTCTGATAGCCGTCGTAGTAAAACAGCCATATGACCTCCTTATGTTTATCCGGAAGCCTCATGACGGCCTCCCTGACATCGCTGAAATCCTCCCCCTCGGGGGCTGCCACGTCGTGTTCCTCGTCCAAGGTGTCGACCTCTTTAACCTTCCAGCTCTTAAGCCTGTCCTTACACAGGTTAATGGAGGTCACGGTCAACCATTTTCTTTCGTGCGCTTCATCCTCGAATTCATAGTCGCCTGTCAGGACCTTCACGAACACGTCCTCCGTGCAGTCCTCGGCCTCTGCCTCGCTCTTCATGTACGTGTAGCACAGGCGGTAGACATATTTGTAATGGCGATTGTAGAATTCCTCAAACTGCGCGTCTGATTGCACTTTGTGAGACATATGCAGTCCTTTCTCTATCCATATAACGATTGAAGTTGCTAAAATGTCGGGTTATTTTGATACTTTTTTATTGTCCGCAGTGATTTTAAGGTTTGCCGATACCGTGGCCGTAAAACATATGCCTCCCGGCTCACGCTTGGCCACGATGTTTCCGCCGTGGTTTTTGGCAATCCTCTGTGCCACGCTTAGGCCTATGCCGTGACCGCCCGTCGAAGAATTTCTCGAGTCGTCCGACCTGTAGAATCTGTCGAAGAAGCGGTTTAGGTTTGCGTCCTCCGCGATGTTTGCACTGTTGTATATCCTGTAGCTTATGTTTCTGCCGCTCTTAGCCAGCGAGATTCTGAGCTCGCCGCCCTCAGTCACGTATTTTGCAGCATTTTCTGTGAGAAGACTAAACATCTGCTTGATCTGTGAGAGGTTCACATTGGCCACAATGTTTGGCGAGATATTTACAGCGCTTGTGACGTTCTTATTGTTAAAATTCTCCATCAGAGAATCCACAGTCTGTCTAGCAATATCGCTTATGTTCACGCCGCTATCAAGGGCTGTCTCGCCCACCTCCTCCATCCTCGAGAGAGTCAGAAGGTCCGCCACCATCTCGTTCATGCGCTTGGTCTGCGTCACGATGTTGTCAGTCCATTCGTTGGCGCCGTTCTTATACTGCAGCACCTGCGCGTTTGCCTGAATGATGGCGAGAGGCGTTTTGAGCTCGTGGCTTGCGTCCGTGATGAACTGCTTCTGAAGCTTGTTATTCTCCTCGAAGGGATGCAGAACCTGCTTGGCAAGCACCGTAAATATAAGCGTTATCAGAAGCGTGAACAGAAGGGCCACAGTTATGGAAATATAGAGCACGGAGTGCCTGAAATGTATCATATCCGTGCAGTCTAAGAATATATAATATATACCCTCATCCTCTGTTTTCACAATCCTGTATCTGTAGGAATTCTTAAATCCAACGCTCTGGTGGGACTTAGACAGACTCTGCGCCAGCTCTATGGCGTCGCTCTCGCTAAGCGATGCAACATTTAGCGTGACTATACTGTAGACATCCGACTCGTCCCGGTTTACCACAAAATACCTGGCGGTGAAGAAAGATTCCTCTGAATACTTAATCCTCTTCTTGATGTCGTCGGCGTCGTCTAACTCCTCAAACTCGCTCTTCATGGGGTAGGTTCCGTCATTTAAAGAGATGAGCTCAGTCTTCGTGTCCGTCTCGTAGTTCTGGTAAATGCTTATCGACATGTGTATAATCCACGAAACCGCAAGGAACGCGCACAGCGACGAAAAAAATGCTATGGATATGAGCTTCCTTCTTAGTTTTTTCATAGGCGCCTCCTATTTCTGCTGTGAATCCTCGGTGACCAAAAAGAATCTGTTGCCTTCTTTTTTGATGGTGAGATATGCGCGAAGCTGTCTGAGCTTATTCTTAAGATATGTGAGATACAAAACCGCCGTGGCGCTGTCATCCTCGTCAGGCCACACTCTCTCCATGATCTCCGCGATGTCTGCGCCCTCGCCGTCCGCTCTTATCAGGAGGGACAGAAGGTCTGATTCCTTGCTGCTCACTCCGAGCGCTCCGTACTGCGTGCTTATCATGTTCTTGTCCATGTCAAGGGTCAGGTTTCCCACACTTAGCGTCGGCTTGCCATACTTCTGCGTGCGCCTGAGCATGGACTTAATTCTGGCAACTAACTCTCCCATGTCAAAAGGCTTCGCCAGATAGTCGTCCGCTCCCAGCTCCAGCCCGTTGATTCTGTCCTCGACCTGCGTCTTGGCGGTTAAGAGAAGCACAGGCGTGAAGTTGCCGTCCTCTCTTATGGCC
Organism: Lachnospiraceae bacterium; assembly: GCA_024699325.1. GTDB lineage: Bacteria > Bacillota > Clostridia > Lachnospirales > Lachnospiraceae > UBA4292. The sequence continues at coordinate 4,601 of JAILPS010000050.1, forward strand.
TTCAAAACCTCCATGCCGCTCATCTCGGGCATCATGATGTCCATGACCACGCCGTCGTAGGAGTTACTTCTAAGGTGCTCAAGGGCGCTCCTTCCGTCGTAGACCGCGTCCACCTGGAAGCCCTCCATTTTCAGGATCTCAGCCACCGCCATGGATAGCGCCAGCTCGTCCTCCGCGTACAATAATTTCATTAAAACTCCCCTCTGATCATATCCCTGATAGTCTGCATAGACAGGTCAATGCTGGCCATCTCGTCGGCGCATCTCTTAAGCTCGTTGCCGATAAGCTCCGTGCTGGAGACATCCTTCTTGTATCGCATCTCATGCTCGAGCGCGGCCCAGCAGTCCATGGCGATGGTTCTAAACTGAAGCTCCACCCTGACTGAGCTAATCTGCTCATCGTCAAATGGCACCTCCACGATCATGTGGAGACTCCTGTAGCCGTTTTTCTTGGGCGAGGCGATATAATCTTTAACCTCGCACACTTTAAGCTCCTCATCGTCCTCTATGAGCTTCACCAGCTTATATACATCTCCGACGAAATGTGTCACACACCTGATGCCTATGATGTCGCTTAGGTTTGTGAGCGCCGATGTGACACCCTCGGGATAGCCCTTTCTCTTAAGCTTCTCCGCTGCGCTCTCGGCTGATTTGACGCGGCCCAATATGTGCTCCACGCCCCTCTCGCCGCCCGGCTCGTCAAGCCCTAACGCCAGCGCATCTATCTTCTCCTCGAGCCTCTCCTTAAGAGCCTCAATCCTCTCGGCATATTCGCCGTAATAGTCCATTATTCTTCCTCCCAGCCATTTAACACAACAGGCTCACGTAAAAGCCATGAAAGCTGCTCATCCGTCATGTGTTTTTTGTTTATAACTGCCTCGTAAACAAACTCTCTGAAATACTTCTCTGAGGCGACGAAGTAACCGTCGCGGCCAACCTCCTTGCCCCAGCTGTTTTCAACTCTCCACCTCTCAGGCACACCATTTTCATCGAAGTTGACGCCTGTCAAAAGCATGGCGTGGTTGGCCATGCTTACTCTGCTCTCGAGCCTGTCCTTCTTGCTCATGCTAAGGTCAACGCCCCCTAGAAGCTCGCCAAACCTGAAGCTGTCCGTGTCTAGGATTCCCTCTTTTCTGGCGCTTGATGACAGTACATCGCAGGCAAACCATATCGGCTCGCCGTCCCTAAGCTGCTTCACGCACAGCTCTTCCAAGTCATCCATGGAAATATTTAGCGCAAACAGATCCTTATCTGCCATGTTAGCAGAGGAGTGGAACACTACAGGCGTGTTCATCTTCTTGTTTGAGGTCGGCTCGTTTATAACCGCCACATAGTCCTTAAGAGACATTCCTACGAACTCCTCGTAGAACTTCTTAGGTGTGAGGTTCTTGTAAGCGTGGTAGTTATCGTCCTTATCGCGGTACTCGAAGTTAAACTCCCTCACAGGCTCGCCAAATGCTATGCACTGCGCCCTGTATACCTCGTAGAGCATCTCCTGTTTTCTTGGCTGTGGGTCTACGCCCGCCTTCACAAGCTCCCTAAGCTCCACCGCGTCCTTCTTGACTAAAACATTAATCTGCTTTAGGAAGTCCGCCGTGTGCTCTGACTGATAGCTCTCAGGGTTTGCGCTCTTGGGAACTATGCCGTACTTTTCTATTAAGTCCACGGCCATGCCCCAGAAGCCGCCGTCCTGCACAGCCTGATAGATGTACTGCATCTTCTGGCTGCTTAAGTCCTCGTCAGGGTTTGCGATAACAGACTCGAAGAAGTTGTTCGCCTTCTCCAGCTTGTCGTAAAATGTTATATAGTTCTGCGACAGTTCGAAATTCTTGAGATTACATTTTTCTGCCACTATCTCCCTCATAATATTTAGTGCCGCAAACATCCAGCATCTGCCGGACTTCTGCTGTGCGGTTATTCCTCTGGTCTTAAGCTCTATCTCAAAGTCTCCGTTAAGCTTCGCCGCATTCATGGGCACGAACGCGAGATCTGCAAGCGCAGTCTTTGCCATGGCGCTGTTTAAGACAGGCGCGCCCTTCTCCTCCTTATAATCCTCATGAAACTTCTCAATCTGTCCAAGTGTCAGTTCCTTCATAACATGCCTCCATAATTACAATATATCTTCCATCGCTGTGTACAGCGGTTTAAGTCCCTGTTTTTCATAGAACGCCTTCGCCCCGGGGTTTAGTTCCCAGACGTGAAGCGTCACGCGGTAGCAGCCGTTCTCCTTCGCCACACATTTGGCGTAATCGTATAGCGCACTTCCTATGTGGCTGCCGCGAAGCTTCTCATCCACGCACAGATCGTCAATGTACATGGTCTTCATGGCGTAAACCGAGGGGCTCTCCTCGGTGTATTCGTACACGCAAAACACATAGCCGTCAACGACTCCCTCGGCGTTCTCATGCACAAATATGGGCCTCTCATCGTCAGCTATGATGCCCTTAAGTTCCTCAGGCGTGTACTTCCTGCCGCCCACCTTAAATATGTCAGGGCGCCCCGCAGAGTGAACCCTGTGAACCTGAAGGAGGAGGCTCAGTATGTCCTTCGCATCCGTCTCAACTGCTCTTCTAATCATCTCTTAACTACCTCTCTCATTCTGTCTGCAATAAGATACACATCCGTAAGCCCCTGCTCATACATTTCCTGGGCGGCCTCGTCAAGCTTAGCCTCTATGTTGTCCGCTAAATAGTCAAACCTCTTCATGGCTAACTTCTCTCCAAGCCCTGCGTCCCTTGCGGCCACCTTAAATGTATCCCTGTTCATAGCGTTTATGTCCAGTTCCCCGCCTATGAAGAAGCTCATCTCTGAGGTCGAGCCGTAGGCCTGCGTGCACACGATGTCGTAAGCAGGCGAGAGCCTGATGCTCTTAAAATCCTCACCGTAAGTCAGGGAGAAATTCTTCACATGGCAGTCCGTGTTGCCTATGAGATAGCTGTAAACTATCATGTCCCAGAGCTTTAGCTGGTCCTCTATGGGCTTCGCGGAGTATTCGTTCACAAGTTTGAACATGCGCCTTAGGTAGCCTGAATCCTCATGCTCATATTTAGACGCAGGGGAAATGCTTAGCGCCTGCGAGAAGTCCTCCTGATGGAGTCTGTAGGGGCATATAAGCCCGTCCACCTTCACGTCTGAATTCATACTTCTGTCGTAGCGTTTCGTCGCAAAGAGCACATCGGAATCCGCCCCTGAGCCCAGGTTTATGACGAAGCTCTCAGGCACGTCAATCCCCAACTTCTTCGCAGTCTGCATGCACAGCTGCTCATTTAAAACTATGTGATTAAGCCTTATGTGGCTCTGTTTAACTATGTGTGTGCTGGCGGCGTCGCCCTTGGGCAGATACCATCTGTTCTCCTCCGGCTCATAGTAGAGACCCGCCTTGCCGGAAGCTCCCGTAAGAGACAGATGTGTCTGCATAAGTAACTCCGTGGACCTGGTCGCTCCCTCGGCCGCAAGCTTCTTAACCTGCTCCTCAGAAAGTGGCTCGTACGCCCTCTCCCTGAAGGATGTTCCGTCGTCCATAACCTGTATGGCACCTAGAACCTCCTGCCCCAGCTTCTCTAATATGGTCAGATAGTCGTTTTCGTCCGCCTTAACCCAGTCCGCCACAGCACGCCTTGAGAAACCCTCGGGCAGAAGTCCCTCGAAGAAGTTCTTGGTCCTTCCCACGTCAAATTCCTCCTCCTGAAGAGGCAGGCTTATGGATATGGGCTTGATGCCGTCAATGTCTAAATAATCCCTGAAATATTTAAACCTGGCGTCCTGATAGCTATCGCCCCTTATAACTCCCACGGGCTGCTGTTTTCCTCTTATCTCTATGGAAATAGTCACCTCTCGCGCCATATCATTCCCTCTCGTTAAGTATTATGTCAAGCCCCAGCAGGTTTGCCAGATACAGAGCTTTGCCAAGCTCGCATGTGACTTTGCCGTTCTCAAGCTCTGATATGAAGCTTGTGCTAAAACCGCTCACCTCGGCCACATCCCCCTGCGTGTAATTCAGCTGTTTTCTTCTGGCCCTGAGAGCCGCCCCAAAATCGTCTGAATTGTTTATTTTCATTAAACAAATCCCCCAAATTTTCTCCGAAATATAGCCGTACGGCTCATTTTAAGAAAAATTTAATAATTATAGCCGTACGACTAAATTATAGCTTTGTCGTACGGCTATGTCAAGGATTTCATATATTGTTCACTAATTCACGTTAACTGTCGGAATAGTTCTGTTCCATATTGTCTAAAATGCTTTTAATCGACAGCCTGAGTCTCTCAGGCGCCATGACAGTCGCCATGCCGCCGTACTGCAGCGCCCAGTATTTGATGGCGTTTTCGTTGACATTGATAAGAACGTACATGTAGCCCTCCTCTTCGCAGGTCATGGTTCTAAAATCCGTGCCAAACCAGTCGATAAAATCGCCTATATTGTATTTCCTGATCTTGAGTTTTACCTTCGCGCTGTCGCCAGAAAACATGTATATGTGTTCCTTCATGTATTTGTCCAGCTGCAGCACCCTGGTGTTTTCGTAGCCCGGCACCTTGTCGATGCCGCGGCTCGCGCTCTCAAGTATCTGGGAGTTCAGAAAACGGTCCACCCTCAGGTTTTCAAGCCCCTTGCCGTGGACAGAGTTCTCCTTCTCAGGATTCACATAACAGATGACATAGTATCTCGACTTCTCGCTCACCAGATAGTACGGGTCGATGGTAAGTATCCTTCCCGTGCTCTCCAGTTTTTTGCTGGAATTATATCTGCACAGTTCCACCCTGACCTGGCGTCTCTTCTGTATCGCCTCGTCAATCGTGTCGATTATGGATATCATTTTCGAATTCTGCGTGCGGTTTATGCCCTCTAGGTAGTGAATACTTCTCACATGGTCCGCAAGCCCCATCTCAGACTGCGACTTAAGTTTATTTATGAGAAGTTTCGCGTCATTCTTTGGAATGTGCTGGCCGAACATAACGCCGTCGATCAGGAGTCTGAGCTCCTGGTCCGTGAACTTATTCGTCCTGTAGACACCCCTCTCGCCCGCTATCTCCTCGGCCTCGCGAAGCTCCTTTAACAGTGCTGTAAATGTGTTCTTGGAGGGTATCTCCTTCTCAGTCATTCCGTCAAGCTCCATGTAGTGCCTGATGTCGGCCTGTGTGAGCCTGTGCTCAGAGCTGGAATGCTTGGATAATATCTCCAATATCTTACTGTACATTTTATAGTTTGCCATATTATCTCCAATCCTGTCATATATAGGCTCTGACAATATAAGGTGCCGGCGAACCGACACCTTATGGATTAATCTGTCTCTGTGAAAGAAATATTAGCCTCAACGAAGGCTGCCTTGAGAGCGTCTAACGACTTCTCTGAAGGGAAATTCTTCTGAATCACGTATGATGTGTCATCCTTAGTGTCTGCAAGCACCTTCTTGATATCGTCGATAGTCTTCGGGACACCCTTGATATAGTATTCATCGCCTACCGCAAGTATCGTAACCACTGTGCCGGACACCGTTGTCTCGACAGTTGTATCGCCGGCTTCTGTGGTGGTGCTGTTGTTTTCTGAGGCCGCTGTTGTGGAAGAAGTTGAAGTATTGCCTCCCTTATCCCCCTCGTTGCCTCCAAAGCCGCCAAAATTCAGAACGCCAAAATGCATAAGCAACACGAATATCAGAATAGCTAACAGTATGAACACCAGAATCCATGGCAGGCATCCGCCCCTTCTTCTCGGTCTTCTGTGCTTCTCGTGTCCGTCGTGTCCCTCAGGACCTCTTGGTGGTTCAGGTTCTCTTCTCATTGTTCTCTCCTCCTGTAGTCTTGAATTTGATATAGTAACACCTCTTATCAAACTTCACCTCGAGATTATCGATTGCTCCCTCCATAACCTCCATGTCGAAGCTTGAAATATTCACATCATCATAGTCGTAGTAAATAGAAAACCATAACAGGTCGCTCTCGTCATCCCTGACGCTTCCAATCAGGAACTGCGTGGCCTGATTGATCATCTCTGCCTTATAGGCCGTTCTCTGCGCTGAGTTCATGGTCAGGTCGTGGGTTATCAGGAACTTATCCTGATACTCCATGACGCCGTCGCCGTCTGCGTCAGAATACAGATCAAACTGTACAGCCGTGCCCTCCTCGCTCATAACCGAGGTGCAGTACAGAATAACCTTGCCCGTCCTCTCTATGGCCTCCTCGTAGACCTTGCTGTCGTATTCGCTGGCATCTGAGATAATCTTGAGATACTCGTAGTCGGCTAGCAGCGCGTCATACTTAACCTGAAGCTCAGAGTAGGCTGCGTCTGAGACAGAGCTGTCAAGCTGCGCCTTGAGAAGCGTAATCTCCTCCTTGAGCTTATCAATCTCCTCCTCAAGCTTGTCCGCCGACTTCTGCGCATTCTCAAGCTCGGTTGCTAAGTCTGAGTTGATGCGCTCTAATTCCTGCGTCTTAAGGTTTGCCGCCTTCGCCTCGTCGGCGGCCTCTAGGGAGTTCGCATTCACGGAGCCAAGCACCAGAAACAGAATGATCATGATTACGTCCAGGAGTGATGTGAAGTCTAAGATCAGCTCTCTCTTCTTCATGTTCCCTCCTATTTTCTGTTTGGATTAAGCAGATACTCCATGTGTTTTTCGTTATCCTCTATCTTGTAGGATACGAAGGCGTCCATGAATTTAAAAATAATGGCAAACAGTATTCCCCAAAATGTTGATGTGAGCGCCGCAAAAAACTGTCCGCTGACCGTTCCTGTGCCTAGCGTATTGACCATAGGTATCAGGGAGATAACCGTTCCAAACATTCCGAGAAGCGGAAACATGGTGGTTATGGTTGTGTACAGTGAATACACGCGGTTCATCTTATCGCGGCTGTCCAGCAGATCGTCCGTGCTTATGTCCGCATCGTCAGAGGTGGTCACCTTCAGTATCGCCTTCGCGCTCTCTGCAAGGTTTCTCGAGCGGTCCGTGCGGTTGAAGTAACTGTAGACCTTGTTCGCCCTCTCCCTGGTCATCAGAAACAGATACACGTTAAATGCTGCGAGCAGACAGATAACGCCGTCCACGCCCCAGAAATTGCCAAATATAATGTTAAAGAAATCCCCCATGGTTTCCTCCTATCAGCATATTAGATTGTTCACGCACAATAATCTGTGACTATTATACCACTTATTTAGATATCTGGCTATAACTAATATAAATAATTGGTCAATTATAGTTTGAATTATTTCCATAGTTTGCTATAATAATGCACAGATTGCGGGAAGCCGCATACATATAAGGGGGTTAATTATGCCACATTCATCAGGAGGAGGTTCCCACGGCGGAGGTTTTCACTCTGGCGGAAGTTTTTCAGGGGGATCACACCATTACCATTCTAGTTCAGGTCCTGCTGAGTTCACATTTTTCTCAGGTTCATACAGCAGTCGTCCCCAATCAGGCTACAGGCGATATGTCTACTACGACAAGCGCGGCCGCTATCACAACACATATTACAAGGGACCTAAGCCGAAGGCGATACCATTTGGCGATCTCTTAGCCATAATCATAACACTTACTATATCCTTCGGAGGCATATCCTTCATAGCGTTTTTGATGGCAGTCTACCATCCGGCGAAGGCAACTCTTCCAGTGAACGACACCATAACCATAACAGACAGTGCCGGCATCATAGATGATGAGAACGCTGTATATGAGGCTCTTGAAGAATTTCAGGATATCTCCGGAGTCACCGTGTGCATAGAGACTGTCTATGACCGCACCTGGGCCGGAAGCTCTAAGTACTACAGCCTTGAGGACTATGCCTACTCATCATATGTGAACACATTTGACGATGAGAAGCACTGGCTCTTCGTCATGTCATTTCCTGAAGACTATGAGACCTGTGAATTTGTCAACTGGCGTTTTGAGGGAATGATCGGCGACGACTTCTTCTACACCATAAGCAGCGAATCTGAGGATAGGATAACCAAGCTGCTAAACGATGCACTTCTCAGATACGCTCCCGAACATGTGGACAGCGCCATCGTGGAGGCATTTGACAAGTTTGGCGACACCGTATTAGACGTTCAGGTCAACTGGATCCTTGTTGTGGTTGGATTCATCTTCCTCTTCCTCTACATATTTGCAATTTTAGGCTTCATAATTGACTATATGGATTCCCACCACGTAGGCAACGGTGTAAATGTTCCAAACAACGCCAGGGAGCTTAAGTGCTCCTACTGTGGCAATGCCTACATAGTCGGAACAGTAATCAAGTGCCCGTCCTGTGGCGCACCACTTTCATACAAAGAACAGCAAAACCAATAAAAAACGGGGCGTATCAAGCGATACGCCCCGTAATTATTATTCTGTGATTAGTCCTCTTCAGTCCACTCAACCACTGTTCCAAGAGCTGAAACATAGTCAGCCATATCCTTAACATCAGACTTTAAGATGCTTAATTCAAATGATAAATCATCGATGTCAACTGTGATGAGGTCTCTGTACTGAGAATTGAACTCGTCCTCTGAAATACCCTCTCCAATAAGCTCCATCTTGAAGATCTCTCTCACTAAGCTCTGTACATCTGACTTAGAGAGGTCAACCTTGAAGTATCTAGGCTCATAAGCTGAATTTAAGTAAACAGTTGTATCAATCTGGATAGATGATAACATCATGTTAGCCATGTCAATTGTCTCCTGGTCAAGCTCTGCCTCATCGCCTGCTAATTCCTGAGCAAACTCTACAAGACCAAGCTCGCCTAAGTTGATGCTTGAAGTCATCTCGTAGCAGTCATAACCGTCATACTTGACAACATCGTCGCTGATTACTAAGCTGTCAGTGATCTTCTGAGACAACTCCTCATAGAAGTCCTCAACCTTCTGTGTGTCAACGTCCTCAACAACTGCCTCAGCGTCCTCGCCTGTGTACATTGTGAGCATCTCCTCGTAAGAAGCAATAGCCTCCTTGAACTCTGCAACTATCTCCTTGAAGTCCTCCTCAGAGATCTCCTGAGATGTGTGATAGATGTTCTTGTCGTTCTCCTCACCGCTGACTTCATCTGCAAACAGACCGCTTGCCCATGCGTCGATCTTATCCATCTCCTTGGATAACTGGAAGTAAGCACCGCCTACGTAGTCAAGCTCAAGCTTATCATCTGACATGCTAACTGCGCCCTTAACAGATCCAAATCCTGCAAAACCAAGACCCTTGTCTGTCCATGGTGTAACTAAGCCTGAAACAGAAGCGTCAACATCAACATCTCCGTAGATATCTGTCATATCCTTCATGATGTCGAAGTCAAGATCAACATTTACATCAGCCTTAGCTAAAACGCCCTCTGTGAGATACTCCTCGAAGAACTCTGCTGCAGCCTTCTTAGCTGCTGCGATGTCAACCTCAGCCTCCTCTGTCTCACCTGTTGCAGGTGTGTCAGGGTCAGAGCTGTCAGAAGACTTGCCTCCCTCAACGATGCCAAGCTCTGAAGCAATCTCCTTAACTGAAGAAGCTGCATCCTTCGCCTTATCGTTATCCTTAAGATTAGAAGCAACCGCCTCCTTAACCTCGTCCTTGTTTACAGACTCAATCTCAGCTGCAACTGTGGTTGTTTCCTCCTTACCAGAAGAAGCTGTTGTAGTTTCCTTGGTGTCCTCCTTAGAGCATCCAGCAAATGCTGAAATTGCAAGCGAACATACAAGTGCTGCACTAAGTAACTTTGTCTTTTTCATAATATTCTCCCTTCTCCGGTTCTTCCGGAACGACTATGTTTTACCACACTTTTTCCGTTTTGTCTTTACTTTTTTCTTACCAAATTGTAACAGGCTTCCGGAAAATGTACCGAAAGCCTGTAAATTATTGATTATTCATAATACTTTTTGCCAACTAACACAAGCGCCAGACATCCAAATATTGCAAATATTACAACTATAGGAATGTTTCCCTCTCCTGTAACAGCAGAAGACGTATCATTGTCCGTTGTCTCCTCCTCGGTTGTTGTCTCAGCTGTAACTGTAACGCCTAGGGTAACTGTCTTAGTTACATAATTAGTTGTATCAGCTGGTGTATAAACAGCCTCAAATAAGTTGGTTCCCTCGTTTCCGACACTCTTAGTCGCATCCACCCATGCAAAACCCTCTGGAAGTGCTATATCAGCAAGAGTCTGTCCAACTGTAGCGCTAAGACCTGTAGTGCTAAGATCTGTAGTGCTAGAATCTGTAGTGCTAATACCTGTAGTGCTAAGACCTGTAGGTAAAGTTGGCTCTGCCTTATCGATAGTCACTGTCACACTTGCAGGAGCGATATCATTGTAGTTAGTGTTGCCGGTTACGCTGTACCAAACATAGTATGTTCCAGCGTTGGTAGCTGTAGGAATGGATGTAGTATAAGCTGATGCATCAGGAGCTTCATTCTCGGTGGTTACAGCATAGTACAGTGTACCACCTGTTGCAGAGCCTACATTGACAAGTTCCTGAGCTTCTCCGTTATAAGTTAGCGTCTTTGCTGTATGCTCGCTAACGGTCGAATTAGCCTTGCTGATGGTAAAGTCAGCTGTAGCTGTTCCTTCGTTGTAACTTGTCGAAGCCGCAACGGTTGCCTTTACAGTATACTCTCCGACCGCTGTCGGCACATCTGAACTATATGTGCTGTCGTCTGCATTCTTTGCCTTGTAGGCGTAGGTCACCTCTCCGTTTCCGGTATTCCCGGTCACGCTCGGTGTGCTGGCTGTTCCACCATAGGTCCAGCCCGCCAGTGTTACCG
>JAILPS010000051.1 GCA_024699325.1 Lachnospiraceae bacterium
AGTGATAAGACCGTCTCAAAATGGGAAACGGGCAAAGGATATCCGGATATTACACTTTTGGAACCTATTGCGAAGGTGTTCAGAATTTCGGTAACAGAGCTGATATCCGGGAGTACTATTCATAATGCGAATGTATCAGCAAATATGATGAGGTCTAAATTCTATGTATGTCCGGTTTGCGGAAACGTGATACATACTATGGGCGAAGCGGCCATTCACTGTCATGGGATACTCCTTACACCATTGGAAGCAGAATCAACAGATGAAAGGCACATGATATTTATTGAGCGTGTAGAAGATGAGTATTATGTTCGGATTGACCATAGCATGACGAAGGAGCATTATATTTCATTTGTGGCGGCAGCCTCATCCGATGATATGCAGATGGTGAAGCTATATCCGGAGGGAAATGCAGAGGTACGGTTTAAGCTCAGGGGAGTCAGGAGAATCTTCTTTTACTGCAATCGCGATGGTCTTTTCCAGGTCGATCCGGTAAAGGGCATACCACTTTGAGAACAATAAAACACACATTTTTGCTGATAGTATAGCGGTAAGACTTCTGGGTTTGCCGGGTTTATAGAGAAAAATGATCTGAAAAAACTGGATGAAATGTTTGCGTATTATGCGGGTAAGGGCTGCGATGTAAAAAAAACTGGGAGATTATATAGATGAGGGAAATACAATATAAGAGATTAGATGCTGACTGTTTTAACGCACATTCGCTGGACTTATTTGTCCGGCATCAGACGGTTACTGAGTGCTGGAGAGAAGTGGATAATAAATGGGTACTTGTGCCTAATCCTTTTGTCGAAAACTGGACGAAAGAACAGTGCCGGGAGGTAGCCGGAGATATAGTGCAGCATATGAACCATGATCAAACAGGTTTTGGTGCATTTGATGGTGAGCGTATTGTTGGCTTCGCCACCGTATCACACCACTTTTTTGGAAAGACTGCGAATTACGTAGAACTGGTCTACTTTCAGACTTCAGAGGAATATCGGCACCGGGGCATTGGAAGGAAGCTTTTTGAAATGATCTGTGAAGAGGCTCTACGGCTTGGAGCGGATAAACTGTATATATCGGGGCATTCCTCGAAAGAATCACAGGCAGCTTATTCTGCACTTGGTTGTAAGCATGCAGAGGAGATTAATGAGATTCTGGCAGAGAAGGAACCATTTGACGTACAGCTGGAATATGTTATGAAGAGAAGAAGTGGAGAAAACTGATGGCATCAACAAAAGAGTATCTGGACTTTGTTCTGGAACAATTATCAGGATTGGATGAAATCAGCAACCGGGCGATGATGGGAGAATATATCCTTTATTACCGAGAAAGGGTATTTGGTGGGATATATAATGACAGGCTTTTGGTGAAGCCTGTTCCGGCGGAAGTGAAGCTGGTCGAGAGCATGTGGGAAGAACTGAGAGTAAAAAACTTCGGCCTTGGTTTTCCATGGCCGAAGTTTTTTGAATTAATATTTATGCTTATAAACGCATTTCTAATGTGCGAATGTATTGCTACCATCACGCTACCAGATAGTTATGTTGAAACTATCTGCGCTGGAGTCAAACTTAATCTCTCCGCTGGTGGCGGTTGGATATAACTTGCTAAGATCCACGTAGCTGGCATCGTCAAATGTTATCTTTATCATGTCGGGACTTGGGTGTTTTTTGGTGAGGGCCAGCCCTGTGATGTCCAGGTAGCCTCCGTTGTCAATTCTGAAACACAGCCTGCCGCCTGTGATGGCGATGGTTCCGGATACCTTCAGGCTTCCGCCGTCACGGATTCTGATCTCGGAGTAATCCATATCTGCAAGAGTTGCGTTACCTGTGTCTATGACAATGTCAGTCCACACTTCGCTGTCATATTTATCGAACAGAGCACAGGATGACCAGTCGCCGTTTGTAAGTATTGCGGTAACCATTTCAAGCTCCAGAGCATGTCGCTCATCGTAAGTGTAGAGTGCAGGTTCATAGTAGATGGAGTATGGATTATCCTCAGCTCCCGAACCGTCATGTGCGATGATTGTTTCAAAAACTCCGGGCGATAATTCGCTTCTGGCAGGCAGGCCGGCTGGATTCGTGATGTCCAGAGAGCCGCGCGCCTCGATAAATGTATAACAAGAACCGGCAAGGTACTCATCGTAATAGGATGGGCTGTTGATAGTCAGCTCTGACAAATCCAGATCTCCTATGTCAAACAGAGCTATACCGCTCACATGCTGCATATCTGTGCCGATGCTATTCCACGTTCCCTTGACAGCGACAGAATATCCCTCACAGTTGATGCTTAGATTATTATAAATGTGGTCGCTTACATTGAGAGTGATGTCGCCGTCCAAATATATATGCTCGGGATTGTTCTCAAGCGCCTCTAATAGTTCCTCCTCAGAGGAGACATAGACTGTGTTGTAATCCACAGGTGGTTCGCCAGGGCCGCCCGGTTCGTCGATATTCTCGTGCGTGTGCGCCTCCTCAATGCGGGTGGCGAAGGTGGCGTCGCTCTCCGTTATGTAATCTATGCTAAGGTCAGGCAGAAGAGATTTGATTATGTTTTCTAGCTTACCTCTTACGGTATCGTAGCCTGGGCCTGCCTCCTCCGGAGAGATAAGCGTCGCGGCGCTAATGTTTTCAGAAACACTTCTCACAAGGCTTATGAAATCTGTGGCGACCGTATCGTAGTCTTTTAACAGAAAGGCATCATACGTAACAACACTCTCTGAAATGTTCATGATTCCAGCGTCAGCCACGGTGGTTCCGTTTATAAACATGAACAGGAAGTAATCCTGTGTGTCGTCGGACAACTGGAGACCTATGTAGCCGTCGTAGCTCTCAGTATTGCCTGGGGCCTCATGAGCCTCGTCTGTGAATTTCTCCTCGAAGATCAGAGTTATATTTTCTTCTTCTAACTCCTTAGCGATATCTGACTGCACTTCCTCTGTGACCGCTGTCAATGTGTCGGCAACGGTTTTGGCGGTTGACGCATCATTTAGAGGTTTTAGAATGTTTTCGGTATCTGTCAGGTCCACTTCCATAAATGTCACGCTGCTTGTAAATACTGTGTCTCCGTCATCAGTAGCGACATATCCTCCATCGATAAGCTCGCTCACAACCTCCCTGTAGGCATCCTCAAACTTAAGGTTTAAGAGATTCGTGTCGGACAGCTCCTCTCTGGCGTCATCGTTCAGGTAGAGAACATGGACGACTGTGTAGTCGTTGTCGACATCTAAAAACAGGCCCAGCTCAGGGTTTACGCTTATGTCTGCGTATATCAGGTTCTTGCCGGAAAGTGCGTCCATATCTATGGCGTTGCTGTCTGGAATTGTAATCTGTGAGCGCGCACCGGCGTTTTCCACAGGGGCTTCATCTGTCTGATTATTAGCTGCTTTCTCTGTGGGTTTTTCTGTGTTTTGGGGCTCGCCATTATTATCCGAGCATCCGCTAAACAGTGCCAGCGATGCTGATAATAAGATGAGCAGCAATCTATGTTTTCTCATATGTATACCTCCTTGAAAATTGAGTTTCAGGTTACTATACATTATAACATTTGTCAGATGATTATACAATTAAAACAATCAGTTAAATATGCAGATAGCGTGATAGAAGTAATAAATAAATGTAAAATATACGGCAATTTACAAAAAATTAGTTGGCGAAAAGGTTATTAGATGGTAATATAGAGATAGTTTATATTGCAGAAGGAGAATTACGGAATATGGCATTGAATGACGAATATGTAGAATTTACGATACCTAAGCAGAAGACGATTGCTCTTATAGCGCACGATAAGAAGAAGCAGGAGTTAGTTGACTGGTGCCTTAAGAATAAGGAGATTCTGTCCAGACATTTCCTGTGTGGAACAGGAACCAGCGCGAGACTGGTGTGTGAGCACACGGGACTTCCTGTGAAGGCGTATAACTCAGGACCTCTCGGAGGTGACCAGCAGGTCGGCGCGAAGGTTGTTGAGGGCAAGATCAACTTCATAATATTCTTCTCAGATCCTCTTGAGGCGCAGCCACACGACCCTGATGTGAAGGCACTTCTAAGAATTGCTCAGGTTTACGACATTCCAATCGCAAACAATCTGTCAACGGCGGATTTCATGATTCACAGCTCTTACATGGACACAGAGTATGTTCACCGCGTCATTAATTTTGACAGAAATGTGGAGAAGCGCGTGAAGGAAGGACATCTGGTTGAGGAGTAGTTTGACGGGAGCATATTTGAAAACACTATGACTAATTTGGATAAGGCAACGGAGGCTACTATGGACAAGAAGGATATCAGTAAGTATCAGGACAGGGATGCATCCATGTTGTTTGGTCAGAATGTTGACGCCATAATAATGGTTGACGCTACGAACAACAGATATCACTCTATCATCAGAAATGGTTTTTTTGAGAGGTTTATAGATGAGGACGGGGATTACAACGAGCTTGTTGAGACTCTGTGGTTCCATTTCAATAACACTCAGGACAGGGTTATTCAGGATTACAAGGTTTTTATTCCTACATTTGGCAAATTCAAGGGCAAATACAGCAAGAAGCTTAAGCTGTTTTTTGAGGGCGATTCCCAACTGCATATTGTTCAAATGACGGTATACCCTGTGGGCTATGAGCAGTATATGTTTGTCATGGACGAGCTGGACAACAGCGAATACATACAGGAGTTTATGACCAGGAAAAAGGTTTCTACCATTCAGAACACATATCTGTTCTCTATGTATATAGATCTTGTGCAGAACACCACCAGCAGCATAAGCATCACGGAGATATCTGACGAAACGGTAAATTCTTCCATATCCTACACGGACTGGAGAATGATGATCGTAAACATGATTGGTCCGGATGACCAGAAGCTTTTCCTGGAGAGAAGTGATCCTGAGTATCTGAAGGCTAATTTTGTTCCGGGCAGGACGTCCTCATTTGACTGTCTGATGATGAACTTAGAGGGCAAATACATATGGGTCAAGCTGATATTCAGCCGTGCGGAGACCAGATATGATGACGACTATCGTTTTGTCTTCATGGTTCAGAATATCCACGAAAACACAGTGGAGCTTATGGATGAGCTTAAGAAGTATGAGGAGATGGCGTCTAAGGATTCGCTCACGAACCTGTATAACCATGGCCGCATGGAGACTGAGCTTAAGAATGCCATGGATTACAGAAAGAAGCAGGGTGCTGTTTCCGTTATGATACTCGATATCGACTATTTTAAGAATGTCAATGACACATTTGGACACTCAGTAGGAGATGTTACGCTTAAATATTTTGCCAGGGAATTGCTGGATTATGTGAAGGATAAGAATGCGGCCGTGGGACGCTGGGGCGGCGAAGAGTTCGTTATCGTTGGCTACGATAGGAGCATCAGCAGTATGGCTGAGATGGCTGAGGAGGTTCGCGAGATTGTATTTAGTACGGATTTCCCTGTTGTTGGGCAGATTACATGCAGTATCGGAGTGACGGAGCTGGGCGAGAATGACAGTCCTGACGACACATTTAACAGAATGGACAAGGCTCTGTACCAGGCTAAGACGGATGGCCGAAACTGTGTGAGAGTTTTGTAGTTAAATAGAACTTACGCAGACCATCAGTCTCCTTAAAGGGATTGGTGGTCTGTTATATTGGGGTTTGAAGAATATATGAAGATTGATATCAAAAAAATATCGCAGGGCGAGGAGAGTGTCACTATTCGCTATGCTCAGATGACGCCCTCCATTCAAAAAATCATAGGAATTCTTCGCGGTGAGAAAACCAAACTCTGGGGGAGAGTTTCGGATGAAAATGTGTGTGTGGAGCTGGACAGCGTGCTCTATCTGGAGACGGTGGACGACAGGGTTTTTGCCTACACGAGCGATCAGGTTGTGAGAATTGACGGCTCGCTGTCCTCTTTTATGGATGAGGCCTGCGATGAGACTTTTTTCAGATGCAGCAAGAGTATGGTCATAAATATTAACCGTGTGGCATCGCTTAGGAGCATGTCTTCAAACAGGATTGATGCTACCATGGAGAACGGGGAACACATTATGATATCCAGAAGATATGCCGTGGAATTTCGAAAACTGCTGAAAGGGGACAGGTGATATGAAGGGTGATAAGAAGTTGTCGCTTTGGGAGAGATATCTCGTACATGAAATAGGAATAGAATTCAAGGCCTGCCTGTACTTCTTCGCAGTGCTGTTTTTTTACTGTGTTGTGAGGATTATAGGGGGTGTGTACAGCGCTGACATTCTCCACATGACACAGATGATACTTGCATGCTACGTCATATGCTACATGCAGTTTATTCTGTTTTGGGATTTTGACGAGGCGGACACACTCGGTGCCAGGGAGATTTCAGGCATGGTCATATGCACGGCGCTCTACTGCGCTCTGTCATATGTTTTTGGGTGGTTTGATAGGAAGCTGACGCCGACACTTATATTTGCGGCGTACATTCTGGTGACATATCTATGCGTGTTTCTGATATACAAGACTAAGAGACATTTGGACGATAAGAAACTGAATGAGGAGCTGAAAATATTCCAGTCCGAACACAAAAAGTGAAGGATGGGGGCAGATTAGTGCACGTTGCGGGGACAGACATTGTCCCCGCTTTTTTTGTGTGGTAAATGTAGGGTGAGAAACGGAGGTGTGCTATGGAAAATGTTATAAAAATAAGGGGACTAACCAAGAATTACGGCAAAAACAGGGGTGTCATAGATGTAAACCTGGATGTGGCTAAGGGGGATGTTTTCGGCTTCTTAGGGCCAAACGGCGCAGGCAAATCAACAACGATACGCTCCATGCTGGGGTTTCTGAGGTTTGACGAAGGAAGCATAAGCATTCTGGGAATGGACAGTGTCAGAGACCACGAAAAAATTCTGAGGGATGTGGGATATATGCCCTCCGAGGCATGGTTTTACGATACCATGAGGGTTTCGGAGGTTATCAAATACGCCGCGGATGTGAGAGGTCTGGACTGTGCACAGGAGGCAGCGAAGCTGTGTGAGAGACTCAAGGTTGATACGCACAAAAAGATTAAGGAGCTCTCCCTTGGAAACAGGAAGAAGGTCAGCATTGTTTGTGCCATGCAGCACAGACCGAAGCTCTTCATATTTGACGAGCCAACTAGCGGTCTGGACCCTCTCATGCAGAGAAACTTCTTCAATCTTATAGATGAATATGTGAGGGATGGGGCGACCTGCGTGCTCTCCACGCATGTGCTCTCGGAGGTGAACAGATATTGTAGGCATGCGGCGATTATGAGGGATGGAAGACTTATGATGCTTGAGGACACCAACATTGACGAGGATGCATTTTTAAAATATTACATGGACGAGGAGGAGATGTGATGAGGGCTGTGTTTGTCAGGGAAATCAGACTGAATATGAAGCAGCTGATAATATGGAGTCTGACTGTGGGAATTCTGGGGCTTGTGTGCATTCTGATGTACGACAGCATGCAGGGCGATATGAAGAGCATGGCGGACATGTTTTCACAGATGGGAGCCTTCTCGGATGCATTTGGCATGAGCACGCTGAGCATTGCCACGGTGGAGGGCTTTTTCGCCACGGAGGTTGGAACTGTTCATGGACTTGGAGGAGCAATGTTTGCCGCCATTCTTGCCATAGGGATTATCTCCAAGGAGGAGGACGGCCACACAGGGGAATTCCTGCTGTCGCTCCCTATAAGCAGAAGAAGAGTTGTCGCAGCCAAGGGCGGATGCGTTCTCGTATGTCTTGCAGCGTTTAGCTGTGTGTGCGCGCTGTTCTACGCGCTGGGTTTTGTCATGCTGGGTGAGGATATTCCATTCTCGAAGCTGGCTGTTTTCATGGCTATGCAGCTGCTCATGAATATCGAAATCTCGGCCATATGCTTCTTCATATCCGGCGTGTCCCCCAAAATCAACATCGGGGCGGGGCTTGGAGTGGCCCTGATCTGCTATGTGTACGACCTTGTTGGCAGGGTGGTTCCAGATATGAAGGACTATCTGTTTATGGGACCGTACTCCTATGCAAATGCTTCGGAAATATTCTCAGGCGCTGATATAGCTGTTGCCGGTGTGGCTGTCGGCCTGGTTATCACAGTGGTGGCGTATGTGTCCACATTTGTATGTTTTGACAGGAGGGACTTAGCCAGCTAGGAGCTGTGCTTTAGGCGAAACTGCGTGGGAGTCAGACCTGTGCGTTTTTTGAAACTTCTCATAAAACATGTGTCAGTCTCGTAGCCGCAGAGGGAGGCAATCTCGCCCACAGTGAGGCCTGTGCTTGACAGGTGGTGCTCGGCGATAAGAATCTTGGCGTTTAAGAGGTCGTCGTAGCAGCTTATATCGAACTCCTCGCGGTAGATTGACTTGAAATATGAGAGGCTTAAGTGAATCTCGTCAGCCATATCGGAGACATTTTTATACATCTCGGGGTTAGCGTAAATGTGTGATCGCAGGCGCTTAAGTTCCTCGAGATGTTTTTTTGTCTCGGGCGGAACATCTGACGACAGAGCGTTGTCGGCAATCTTGATCACCAGGAGGTTCAGAAGGTGCTCGATGGCGGTATCGCGGTTTGGCGATGTGTTTATCTGCTCATGGGAGATGAACTCCAAAACATTCTCAACCTCCGACACATCTCTCAGATAGAAGGGAGTGTCAAAGCGTATGCCCAGACTCTGCGCATATTCCTCATCGCCGCAGTCAAAGTGGATGTAGTGGTTCACATAGGTCTGGGCGCTGGCGCTGTATAGCTGTTTGGAAAAACGCTTATAGAGTATGCAGCTTCCGGGGTGCACTAAAGTGTTTTCCCCGTCCACATTTACATAGGCGTCGGTTTTGAATATCAGAAACAGGTTGTCTGAAGTGCCTCCGGGTCTGTCGATTACGAAGTCTGCACCGTGTTTTACATGTATGCCAATGGTTGAGAGTCTCATATTAGCCTCCATAGTACGAATTGTCAGTTTAATGATATGATAAGATATTGTTATATCGTTGTCAAATACTTATGATTTTAAGAAAATAAATCACGGGGGTGGGAAACATGAAAAAGTTTTCTATGTTAGTTAATGCTAATGATAAGCTGGGACACATCAATCCTGAAATATACGGACATTTTTCCGAGCATCTGGGCAGATGTATCTATGAAGGTATATATGTTGGTGAGGATTCGGACATTCCCAACATACATGGTCTGAGAAAGGACATAATCGACGCATTTAAGCAGATCCGCATGCCTGTGCTTCGCTGGCCGGGCGGATGTTTTGCCGATGAATACCACTGGATGGACGGCATCGGACCGAAGGAAAACAGAAAGAAGCTCATAAACACAAACTGGGGCGGCGTGACGGAGGACAACTCCTTCGGAACACACGAGTTCATGGAGCTGTGCGAGCTGGTTGGCTGTGAGCCCTACATCAACGGCAATGTGGGCAGCGGAACTGTTCGCGAGATGTCAGAGTGGATAGAGTACATGACCAGGGAGGACGGCTCTCCCATGGCGGAGCTTCGCCGCGCCAACGGACGCGAGAAGGCGTGGAAGGTTAAGTACTTCGGCGTGGGCAACGAAAACTGGGGCTGCGGCGGAATGATGAGACCGCAGTACTATGTGGACAAATACAGAGATTTTCAGGCTTACTGCAAGAACCATTCAGGAAACCATCTGTACAAGATCGCCTGCGGTCCAAGCGGCAGCGATTACAACTGGATGGAGGTTCTTATGCAGAATCTCACCCCTGACATGGCTTCAGGCGTGGATCTTCACAACTACACGGTTCCTGTATGGCCAATCACGGATTCAGCCACAGAATTTGACGCTGACAAATACTATGATTACGTCAATCTGGCATACGGAATGGACACGCTCCTCACCAGACACACGGAGATCATGAATAAGTACGACCCGGATGGCAAGATTAAGCTGGTGCTTGGAGAGTGGGGCTGCTGGTATGCAGTTGAGCCCGGAACCAACCCAGGCTTCCTCTATCAGCAGAATACCATGAGGGACGCGATTGTGGCCGCAGTTGAGCTAAATATATTCAACAGACACAGCGACCGTCTGGCCATGGCAAACTTAGCTCAGGCTGTCAATGTGCTCCAGTCAGTTGTCCTCACAGAGGGTGATAAGATGATCAAGACTCCTACATTCCATATTTTCGACATGTATAAGGAGCATCAGGGAGCTGACGCGGTGTACTGCCAGACCGAGAATGTCAATGTGAAGGAGGGCAAAAACACACCTATGGTTTCATCCTCAGCCTCTGTCAAGGACGGCAGAATGACCATCACTCTGGCCAACGTCGATATCGATGAGGACTGCGAGCTAAGCATCAGCCTTCACGGCTTTAAGGCTCAGAAGGTTTCAGCGAGAATCCTCACAGCCGAGGTGCACACCTACAACACATTTGACAACCCTGAAAATGTCAAGGCACAGGACTACAGCGCAACCATAGCTGACGGCATGGTAAATGTCTCACTTCCGGCATGTTCAGTGGTGGAGCTTGTGGTTGAATAGTTATGTAATAGAAAACAGGAAGCACGCCGTGCTTCCTGTTTCTTATTCAAGCGAATTCTTATAATTACTTCCCCAGTCCTGCATGGCCATGAGTATGGGGCGCATGGACTCGCCAAGCTCGCTTAGAGAGTATTCTACTCTTGGCGGAACCTCGGGGTAGACTGTTCTGATGATTATTCCGTCCTCCTCCATGGAGCGAAGCGAATCTGTCAGAACCTTCTGGCTTATGCCATCCAAACTCTTCTTAAGCTCGTTAAACCTCCAGGGGCGTGAGAGCAGATTTCTCAGAATTAACAGCTTCCATTTGCTTCCTATCAGCTGGACACATGTAGCCACGGGGCACTCTGGCAATTCTTCTCTGGTTAACATTTCGTACCTCCTCCATATGTATATTTCTTATATTATAGCACAAATATTTCAAATCGTATATAGGTTACAAAAAGGTGACTATGTAATAAAAAAGTGCGTACTTTTTTGAATGTGGAGTGCGTGTTAGGATGTATTTGCAACATAAAAAGCCTAACAAGGAGGTAAGAAAATGGCACTTACAAACATTTACGGATGGAACGAGAAGGCAAATGCAGGTTCAGCCTGCGGCACAGCATGCGGCGCATCAGATAAGCCAGCAGAGACACCTGCAGCGTGCGGCGCATCAGATAAGCCAGCAGAGACACCTGCAGCGTGCGGCGCTTCAGACAAGTAATTAGTGAGAGAGGAGGCAGGATAGGATGAGAAGATATTTTTCTTTCCAATGGCATATAACGGACGAATGTGATCAGCGCTGCAAGCACTGCTATATTTTCTCTGGAGAGGGATGTCAGGTTTTAAAGAGCATGACCTGGGAGCAGATGCAGGACACAGTGTACAACTGTGAGGATTTTTGCAGGGTTTATGGCAGGGAGCCGTACTTCTATATTACCGGCGGGGATCCTATCCTTCACCCCCACTTCTGGAAGCTGATGGCGCTTCTAAAGAGCAGAAACATACCATTTACCATTATGGGCAATCCGTTTCATCTGACGGATGAGGTGTGCGGGATGCTTAAGGCATGTGGATGTGAGAAGTACCAGATGTCACTTGACGGACTCAGAGAAACACATGACTGGTTTAGAAAACCAGGAAGCTTCGACCTGACACTTGAGAAGGTTGGCTGTATTAACAGGGCGGGCATCAAGAGTGTGATTATGAGCACGGTTTCAAAAACTAATATGGACGAAATCCCAGGCATCATCGACGAGGTGGTGAAGGCTGGGGTGAAAATATTTGCATTTTCAAGATATGTGCCCACGGGCGGCGAGGTGGATAGTTCTATGACGCCTAAGGAGTACAGGGAGCTTTTGGCAAAATGTGACGAGAAGTTTAAACACTATGAGTCTCTGGGGTGCGAGACATATTTTAACAAAAAGGACCATTTGTGGACTCTATATGAATATGAGACGGGACAGTTTAAGCTGCCTGAGGGAGCGAAAGCCGGCATGATATACGGCGGCTGCAACTGCGGAAACTGTCACATAACCATATCCTCTAACGGCGATATCATGGCCTGCAGGAGAGTGATGGACAGCGTGGTTGGCAATGTATTTGAGGACAGGCTGGCGGATGTCTGGGTCTGTCAGATGGAAAAATACCGCGACTATGACAGGTTCACAAAATGCAGTAAATGTGAGCTTCGAGCCTGGTGCAGGGGATGTCCTGCGGTGGCTAATGGTACTAACGGGGACTTCTACAGCGCAGATCCGCAGTGCTGGAAGGAGAAGAATGATATAACAGGGGAGGTGCTGGCATGTTAATGGACATAATTAAGAGCAGACATTCCATAAGAAAATACAGGGATGAGCAGATTAGTGTGGAGGATCTGAATACTATTTTGGAGGCCGGAAACTTTGCGCCAAGCGCCGGAGGCGGACAGAGAAGCATGATGGTTGCAATCCACGATAGGGAGAAGACGAAGAGGCTTGGGATTATGAATCTGGCGCGCTTTAACAGAAGCGGTCTGATTGGTTCATATGTCTCTAAGGAGCAGCCGAGCGTTATCGACGACCCAGGAATGAAGGATGGCTTCTACGGCGCTGCGACGGTTGTTTGTGTGTTCTCACAGGGGAATTTCCTGTTTAAATGTGCGGACGCTTTCTGTATAATTGAAAATATGGTATTGCAGGCGACAGAGCTTGGAATTGCTTCCTGCATAGTCTCAAGAGGCGAGGAGACATTTGCAGGGGAGGAGGGCAGAGCGCTTATGAGAGAGTGGGGCGTGCCCGAAAACTACATATGTCAGGGCTTCGTGGCGCTTGGATATGTGGACGGTGAACAGCCTTCAACCAAGCCCAGGAAACCCGGAAGAGTTGTCATAGTGGAGTGAGCAGATGAGACAGGACGAGAGAAGAAAGTATCTTATAGAAAAACTGTTGGAGGAAAAACCTGTATTTGATTACAGGGATGTGTTTAGGAGCGTTGACACACAGAAAAGGGCGCTGAGATCTCTTATGAATATCAGGAGGGCGGCACCTGTAAGCGAGGAGTTTGTGAAGGTGCAGGATGACTACCTTGGCGAGGTAAGAGAAGAGCGGGGTGTGGTTGACATACGCGAGCTTAGGGAGATAAAGCCGCTCACTTATCTCTGGCAGGGCGATATCACAAGGCTCAGATGCGGCGCAATAGTCAACGCCGCCAACAGCGGTATGACGGGGTGCTACATCCCGTGCCACAACTGCATTGACAACTGTATTCACACCTACGCGGGAATTGAGCTTAGAAGCTATTGTCAGAAAATGATGGATGAGCAGGGATGCGAGGAGGCGACAGGGCAGGCTAAGATTACCCCCGCATTCAACCTTCCCTGCAGTTACATTATTCACACTGTGGGACCGATTGTGGATGGAAGACTGACAGAGGCACATGAAGAGGCCCTCAGGTCATGCTATATGTCATGCCTTAACAAGGCGGAGGAGTACAGTGTGGGCTCTGTAGCGTTTTGCTGTGTATCCACAGGGGTTTTTGGCTTCCCAAACCAGAGGGCTGGTGAGATTGCGGTTGAGACGGTCAGAAGTTTCAGGGAGCAGACAGGAAGCAGGATAGAGGTGATTTTTAATGTTTGGAAGGATATTGACTACGAAATCTACGAAAAACTACTCAGAGAGTGTTGAAATGCTAAGAGAAGCGATAGAGAATGCTGACGCCATAGTTATAGGAGCGGGAGCAGGGCTGTCCACAAGCGCGGGATTTACCTACAGCGGTGAGAGGTTTGAGAAGTATTTTGGCGACTTTCAGCAAAAATACGGCTTTAGCGATATGTATTCGGGCGGATTTTTTCCGTTTAAGAGTCCTGAGGAAATGTGGTGTTTCTGGAGCAGATTCATATTTGTGAACAGATACATGGATGCTCCGGGAACAGTCTATGCGGATCTCTTAGAGGTGGTGAAGGACAAAAACTATTTTGTCATAACAACCAATGTGGATCACTGTTTCCAGAAGGCTGGATTTGACAAAAACAGACTGTTCTACACACAGGGTGATTATGGACTCTTTCAGTGCAGTGAGCCCTGCCACGATGAGACCTATGACAACGAGCAGATTGTGAGGGAGATGGTCTATTCACAGAAGAATATGAGAATCCCCCCGGAGCTGATACCTAAATGCCCGCACTGCGGCAAGCCCATGACCATGAATCTGCGCTCCGACGACAGGTTTGTGGAGGATGCAGGCTGGCATAAGGCCGCCGACAGATACAATGAATTTATAGATAATCTGAGCGGTAATGTTTTGTTCCTGGAGCTTGGGGTGGGATATAACACACCAGGCATTATCAAATACCCCTTCTGGCAGATGACTGCCAAAAATCCTGATGCGGTTTACGCGGTAGTCAATCACGGTCAGGCAGTGTGTCCCAGGGAGATAGAGGATCGCTCCATAGTCATCGACGGCGATATATCAGATGTAATCAAAAATATAATTAAAAAAGCAGGTTCGTGATGAACCTGCTTTTTTAAGTTAATCTTCCTTAGCCATCTCCTCTGGGTGGAACACCTCGTCGAAGCGCTCCGCTGTCAGGAAACCGAGCTTTACGCAGGCCTCCTTGAGGGAAATGTTTTCGTTGTATGCGTATTTAGCTGTCTTGGCAGCATTTTCATAGCCGATGTAAGGGTTGAGGGCGGTCACAAGCATGAGAGAGTTGTGAAGGTTTTCGTGCATCTTCTCACGGTTTGGAACTATGCCAACGCAGCAGTTGTCGTTGAAGGAGCGAAGCGAGTCGCCAAGCAGACGAACTGACTGTAAGAAGTTGTAGATCATGACGGGCATGAAAACATTTAATTCAAAATTGCCCTGGCTTGCGGCCATGCCGACAGCTGTGTCGTTGGCGATGACCTGAACGGCTACCATGGTGACAGACTCGCACTGTGTAGGGTTGACTTTACCGGGCATGATGGAGCTTCCGGGCTCGTTGGCCGGAATGGTTATCTCGCCGAGACCGTCTCTTGGGCCTGATGCGAGCCAGCGGATATCGTTGGCAATCTTCATCATGTCGGCTGCGAGAGCCTTGAGCGCGCCGTGTGCAAAAACCAGCTCGTCCTTGGAGGTGAGAGCGTGGTACTTGTTAGCTGCTGTGACAAATGTTTTGCCTGTGAGCTCGGAAACTGCCTTCGCAGATTCTGTGTCGAAGCCTGCAGGAGCGTTAAGCCCTGTTCCCACGGCTGTTCCGCCGAGTGCCAACTCCGCGAGTGGCTCGATGGTTCTAAGTATCAGCTCGCGGTCTCTCTCAAGGGAGCTTCTCCAGCCACTTATCTCCTGTGAGAAGGAGATTGGAACCGCATCCTGAAGATGTGTTCTGCCGGATTTGACGATGCCCTTATACTTAGCCTCCAACTCCTTAAATGTTCCCACGAGCAGGTCGATTGACGGGATGAGCTTATCCTCTATCTCGCACACTGCCGCTATGTGCATGGCAGTTGGAAATGTATCGTTGGAGCTCTGTGACATGTTGCAGCTGTCGTTGGGGTGGAGAAGCTTCTCGCCGGCAAGCTCGTTGCCACGGTTTGCAATCACCTCGTTCACATTCATGTTTGACTGTGTGCCGCTTCCTGTCTGCCAAACGGCGAGGGGGAAGTTGTCGTCGAGCTTGTGAGCTCTGATCTCCTCGCAGACTGTGCTGATGAGCTTCATGCGCTTCTCGTCAAGCTTACCCAAGCGGAAGTTTGCAAGCGCTGCAGCCTCCTTAAGATATGAAAATGCAACTATAATCTCCATAGGAATCTTCTCGGTTCCAATCTTGAAGTTGCCGAAGCTTCTCTGTGTCTGGGCGCCCCAGTAGCGGTCAGCTCTGACCTCAATCTCGCCCATAGAATCATGTTCAATACGATATTCCATAACTGTCTCCTTGTTCTGAGTGTTTTGACTTACCTATAATACCCTAAAATCATATATTTGTCTTTAACTTTTTGCAAGTGGTATTTTGGCACGGCATTTAAAAACTTAAGGAAAATGTTATATTGTTAGTAGTGAAGGTTTATGCTATATTGAGAAAGGTTTAGAATATTACTTCGAAGGGGAAGAATATGAAGAGATTACAGGTATTTATGGCAGTGGTTTTTGTGGTTTTGACGGCGGTTTTAAGCCCTGTTAGCGCTTATGCGTCAAGCTACAGCATTCCTGAAGCGGAATTTATCATCTATATCAATGAGGACGGAAGCGTAGATGTCGCAGAGCATTGGACGCTTTCATTCGAGGAGGGCTCATTTACAAGATTCTATAAGGATATTGTGACCTATGGAGATATCGAGGACAGCGTAACACTCGACACAGAGAGTTTCTATGTGACTATTGACGACGTGGCTTGTTCCTACACGGATGACAGGGATGGAAGGCCTGATTACACATATAATGTGACTGCTTCCACGTACGGCTATGAGGTTGACTGCTACAAGTCAAGCGAGGGCGTCACAAGACATTATATGATCTGCTACAGAATCTATGATGCAGTCAAATATGTGGCTGACGAGGGATACTATCTCTTCGCTTACCGCCTGATTGGAGCTAACTTTGACAAATATATCGACTATGTGAAAGTCAGTGTTTATTCGCCTGACGGCACAGTCAATAAGCTCTTATACGCCTCTGAAAATGACTATGAGATTACAAACGGCAACTATACCAATGTATCTGCCGATGGCTCAGACGGAATGTATAAGATTAAGGTGAGACTTGACGGAGACAATATCGGCGGAGCGGTTTCCATAACCTCTGAGCAGATTAACAACGCTAGAAAAAGCAGCGCCATGGAGTCCTTCTGGGAAGGTTTCGTGGGCGTTATGTCTGTTTTATTCTTCCCTGTGATTATCGTGATCACGATTGTCAGAAAATCCATCAAAAACGGTCGTATCAAGAGAAATGTTAGGGAGAATCCAAACTATATAAGACAGATTATTGATCCGTGGGCAGGCACGCTCTCAGCATTTGAATTCGCATACGGAAGAGCGGGAGCCAGCTACACCAAGCTGTTTAGCACCTACTTCGTGTACATGATACAGAGGGGAGTGATCGAGGTGCTTCCTGGCAGAAGATTTAATATCTACAGTGACAGATGTGAGAACCGCGTGGACAGCGACATGGTGGATTTCCTCGTAAATATGGCTGTGGACACAGACGGAAGTCTTAGTGAGTTGGTGCTCTCTGAGAACATCGAGGCGCGCTACAACGACTTCGTAAGCTTCTGTATGTCCATGAGAAACAGATTCAGGGAGGCAGTCGATTCTAAGATCAGGGGCAAGGAGAATAAGCAGTACAGGAAGGATTACGACCTGGCATGCAAGGCTGCAGGATACGAAAAGAACGTGCAGATAAGCGTCGACGATCTGTTAAACGGAAGCTTCTCGCACTACGAGGTATTCATGGTTATGACAACGGGAGTTGCCGCATACGAAAACTATGACAGCTACGACAACGACAGTTTCTATTACTATTTCTACGATATTGACACATGCTCAAGAAGATCATTTGACACATATAATGATGAGCATTCATCATCATCATCAGGATCGAGCTGTTCATCATGCTCAAGCTGTTCATCCTGCTCGAGCTGTGGCGGTGGAGGAGCCGACTAAATATGCTAAGACACTATCTGCAGTGGCACATAATACACAGCTGCAACCTACACTGTGTGCACTGCTATCAGGAGGATTACAACTGCAGAATGCCATATGAGCAGATGGTGGCAACCCTGGACAAATACGAGGCCTATGTCAGGGCGAAGGGCTATGAGGGGCAGATCAATCTGACCGGCGGAGAGCCCATGCTGCACCCCGACTTCTACAGAATATGTGAGGAGATCAGGCGCCGTGGTTTAAGGCTTGGAATTCTCACCAACGGAACCCTTATAGATGAAAATGCTTCTAATAAGCTCGCCGCACTTAAGCCCGTGTTTGTGCAGATAAGCCTCGACGGGCCACAAAAGGTGCACGATTTAATCAGGGGCGAGGGGAATTTTCAGAGGGCGGTAGCAGGAATTGACCACCTGAAAAGTGCCGGAGTTCGCGTGCTCGTATCATTTACCATCATGAAGCAAAACTGTGAGACTTTTCGCGAGGTGGCGAGGGTTTGCGCAAAACACCATGTGGATAAGCTGTGGTGGGACAGGGTGGTGACGGATGACGAGAGCCAGTATCTGACCACAGAGGAGTTTAGGAAGGCCAGCGAGACGGCTTCCAGGCTCTCTAAGAAATATGATTTTATTAACAACGGAAGGGCTCTTCAGTGGATACCTGAGGATAACTGCGGCTACGAATGCAGCGCCGGCAAACGCCTTCTGATAATTCTGGCAAACGGCGACATGATGGCCTGCAGAAGACTTCCGTTTGTGATTGGAAACATTTACAGAGTTGACGATTTAGACAGTTTTCTTGAGGAAAACGAGACCATGAAGATGCTAAGAAAGCCCAGATTTCCTAAGGAATGTGTGGGATGCAAATACTTCTACAAGTGCGGCGGCGGTTCGCTTTGCGTGACCTATGCCCAGACAGGTAAGCTTGGAATAAGGGACGTAAACTGCTACCTGTGAGGGAGGAATATGGATAGATACACTTTGAACCGCATAGTCTACTGGATACTTCAGTGGACCTGGGGGATAATCCAGAATATTGTTGGCGCATGTATATGGATGGTGGTAAAGCTTGGCGCCTCGAGGGGCAAAACCACCCTGTACCGCGCAGCTTTCGTGACGCCCTGGAAGCTTAAATCCTCCCTGGGGATAGGAATGTTTGTGTTCCTTGGCGACTGGGACGAGGAGCACATGAGGAGAGTGCTGGTCCACGAGTACGGCCACACTCTGCAGTCCATAATTCTTGGACCGCTGTTTTTGCTTTTTATAGGGCTTCCCTCATTTATATGGGCGGGGCTTCCTGTGTTTGAAAATATGAGAAGGAGGGGCAGGTTTTCCTACTATGACCCCTACTTCGAGAACTGGGCCAATGTGCTAGGCGAGAGGGTGACCCACGAGAAGGCGCCCGAGAAAAGAAAAACAACTGGGGGTATATCATGAAGAAACAGGCTTACAATCCATTTTTGCCGCTGGGAGTGTGCATCCCGGACGGAGAACCGCATGTTTTCGGGGACAGAGTGTATCTGTACGGTTCACACGACAAGGAGGGTGGACACACCTTCTGTATGCTGGACTACGAGGTGTTCTCGGCGCCGGTTGACGATCTGTCTGACTGGAGAAGCGAGGGCATAAGCTACAGGGCCAGCCAGGACCCTGCATATCCGAGAAGAAAGTATATGTATGCGCCAGACGTTGTTCAGGGCAATGACGGCAGATATTATCTCTACTACTGCATGAGCGGCGACTACGGCGAGGGAGGCTACACGGAGCCCATAAGCGTGGCGGTCTCTGACAATCCTGCAGGCCCCTATGAATATCTTGGACATGTGAGAAATAAGGACGGCAGCGATATGATGCGCTATGTCTGTTTTGACCCTTCAGTCTTAAACGATGGCGGCGTTATAAGACTGTGCTACGGAACACAGTATGACTTCGAGGAGAGAGATGATTTTGCCACCAACGAGGTCTATGTAAATATTGAGATGAACATGTTTGGAAGGACTAAGGAGGAGATACTCTCATACCCTGACAGCATCATGGGTCCCATAACATGTACTCTCGAGGACGATATGCTTACAGTGAAGGAGGAGCCGCACCACATCATCCCTTACAGAGTGAAGGGCACGAGCTTCGAGCATCACCGCTTCTTCGAGGCGTCATCCCTCAGAAAAGTGGGGGATAAGTACTACTTCGTCTACTCCTCCATGCAAAATCACGAGCTGTGCTACGCCATAAGCGACAGGCCGGACGGCGGTTTCACATTTGGCGGAACGATAGTTTCAAACGGCGATGTGGGCTATATGGGCAGGAGCGAGGAGAACAAAACCAACATGACCGGAACCACCCACGGAAGCATAGAGTGCATTGGCGGGGAGTGGTATGTGTTCTTCCACAGGCTCACCCACAAGTCTGACTACAGCCGTCAGGCCTGCGCTGAGAAGATTGTCATTAAGCCTGACGGAAGCATCGACCAGGTGGAGTACACGAGCTGCGGTCTTAACGGTGGTCCGTTAAGGGGAGAGGGCACTTACCCTGCGCCAATCGCCTGCATGCTTACCAACGGCAATATGCCCCACGGCTGCAACAGCATTTTCAAGCTGTCCTTCCCGAATGTGACTAACATAGGCGAGGAGAGGTTTATCGCGGAGATTAGCGAGGGTACCTTAATAGGCTACAAATACTTCGACCTTACGGGAGTTCGTGAGATAGGCGTGGTTGCCAGAATGGAGACAGAGGATAACCTGCCTAAGTTTGACTGTCCTGTGAGGATGGACGAGCGAAGCGAGGAGAGTCTTAAATCTAAGAGAACCATCTTAAAGCCCGGCGAGCCCACTAAAGAGCCTGTGATAGAGATCAGACTCACAGAGACAGGGGATGCAATCGCATACATTAAGCCCGATGAGAGCTTGTCTGATACATGGAAGGAGATATCTGTAAGCATTCCTAAGGCAGATGGCGTGCACGGACTGTATTTTATCTATCACGGAATACATAATATCCAAATAAAAGATATAATATTCAAAAAATAAAGATTCTTGTAAGAAACTAGTTTAGGAAATTGTAAAAAATATATGTTGTAAATATTAAAATTTTATAATATAATCTTCCTGTGTCATGAACGAGGCACAGCGGACTGAAACCTTAGGGAAAATACAAACAGTTCGTAAAGAAGGGAGAAAACATGAAACCATTTGATGTCTTTGTCAAGACTATGAAGTTTTGCTGGCTCAAGCTTGCATGCAAGGCGGCGAATTTCGTAATCTCTATTCTGACGTTTTTGTTGCTGGTCATGCTGATTGGTACACGAGTAGGCGGCACCGGATTAGCTCTGTGCATTATCTTATGGTTGGCACTTATCCGAGTTACAGATTTTCTTATTAACAAATATTTCGGATATCTGATCAGGGCAGGACATATCGCAGTTGTAGTTAAGGCGTTTACTGCAGGAGAGCTTCCCGCTGACCAGTTTGCATATGCAACTGAGACAGTTAAGAGGCGTTTTGCTGTTACCAATGTGTTTTTTGTAATTGACAGACTGGTTGACAGAGCTGTCAGACAGATCCAGAGAATGGTAAACACAGTTGGTCTTTTGATTGCCAAGCTGCCGGGCGGCAAGCAGATTATGCAGTTCGTCAATCTGTTTATCGAGGTCGCATTTGGCTCAGTTGACGAGTGTGTGCTCGGCTGGGTATTCTATAAGGAAGAGTTGGGAGCATTCCACGGAGCCTGTGACGGTATCGTTTTATTCTTCCAGAATTTCAAGGCGCTCATGCTCAGAGCACTTAAGACGACAGCCATCATCATGGGAGTTATGGCGTTAATCGTTATCGTTCCTGTGCTTATAGCATTTGGAAGCGATAGTGTTTTAGCGATAGTTATAACACTTTATGTAGCTGTCGCTTTATGTAATATGATTAAGGTGTCATTTATCGACAGCTACACTTTCATCGCAATGATGGGCAGATATCTTGAGCTTGCCACAGAGCAGGTTCCTTCAATCAGCCTCTACGACAAGTGCTGCAACTGGTCAAACAAGTTTAGAGAGCTTGTTTCAAAGAGAGACGAAGAGGGCGCGGCTGCACCTGCATACGCATATGTAAATGACAATCAGGGTCAGCAGTTATAATCTATAATAAGCATTAAAATAGAGCAGCCATCGGCTGCTCTATTGTTTTATTATTATTCGTCATCTTCCGGAATATCGTCGATAATGCGCATGGGGTTTTCGTAGAAGATTCTCTCCACGGCGTCCTCGCCGGCCTTGCGCTTTACGTACTTAACCGCCTTACCCAGGTTGGGAACACGCTTCTTCGTGCTGTGGCTGTCGGTTCCCACGAAGTCTATGAGCCCCTCCTTAAGAAGAAGCTTACAGAAGTTTTTGAGGCGCCAGCCGTCGTCTCCTATGAGAGCGGAGGCGTTGACCTGTATCTTGACGCCCTGGCGAACTAACTCCTTCACAAACTCCGGCTTATTCACGACGTTTGGGTAGCGCTCTATGTGGGCGACTATGGGCTGGAAGCCATCGTCAAGAAGCGCTATGCATCTGGCCTTAATGTAGTGAAGTGACTTGTCGGCGTTAAACTCTAAGAGGACATAGCTTGAACCGCCCATGGTCACAACCTGTTTTCTGTGCTCTGTGAAGTCGGGCATCATGTCCGTGTAGGCGTGAAATTCGCGGCCCAGGTACAGATCCATGTCCGGAAACTTTTCAGAGGCAGCGTCAAACAGCTTATTAAATTGTCTTATTATCACTTCGTCAGGCGTCTCAAACATGCCGCGCCTGAAATGCGGCGTCATGATTATGGTTCTGACTCCGTCGTCGTGCTCCATCTGAAGCATTTTGAGGGACTCCTCGATGGATGGCGAACCGTCGTCCACACCTGGAACTATATGACAGTGCATGTCAATGTAATACATGGCACAATCCTCCGTGTTAGTTATATCTAATCGCAAATGGATTATAGCATTATAAAACATATTTTTCAATAAACAAAAGAAAAGAGAGGAACTGTTAACAAGCTCCTCTCTTTCCAAAAGCAGGGGTAGAAGGATTCGAACCCTCATCTACGGTTTTGGAGACCGCTGCTCTACCCTTGAACTATACCCCTGTGCTTTTCGCAACGTCCATACTTTACCATAGTAAACAATGTTTGTCAACAAAAAAATAGGGCATTTTGACAATAAAAAATGTCAAAGATATTTAATTTTTGTAGGGCTTGTGCTTGATTAAATTATAAAATAAATGTAAAATCTCTACACGGGCACAGCCCAATTAATATTAGGGGTATTGTTATGAACAAAGAAAAATTAAGACCTAAGCTTTTTAGCGTCATGAAGACCTATTCTGGCGCACAGTTTGTGAAGGATGTTGTGGCAGGTATCATCGTCGCAATCATCGCACTTCCTCTGTCCATCGCTCTTGCGCTTGCGAGTGGTGTGGGCCCGGAGGAGGGTATCTACACAGCCATTGTTGCGGGTTTTCTGATCTCCTTCTTAGGAGGCAGCCGCGTTCAGATTGCGGGACCTACAGCTGCATTTGCAACGATTGTGGCAGGAATAGTGGCGAAGAACGGAATGGACGGGCTTATCGTAGCCACGATTATAGCGGGCATCATGCTTATAATCATGGGCGTTTTGAGACTTGGAAGCCTCATTAAGTTCATCCCTTACACCATAACCACAGGATTTACCGCGGGTATCGCTGTGACCATTCTCATAGGACAGCTGAAGGATTTCTTCGGACTTGTGTATCCTGCAGGGACAGTCACCATCGAGACCATCCAGAAGGTGGAGGCGTTTGCGGCAAATATTTCCACAATCAACTACCAGTCAGTGCTCGTGGGCGTGATTTCCCTCGCGATTTTGGTGTTCTGGCCTAAGAAGTTTTCTGCGGTGCCGGCGTCACTTATCGCCGTAATCGTGGGCGCTGCCATGGTTAAGCTTGGCAACCTCCCTGTAAGCACCATCGGAGTGAAGGCCGACGGAAGTGTCAACTACGTTATATCTTCATCGCTTCCAACTCTTCACATACCACATTTTTCTTTTGATATTATTAGAAATGAGCTCTCAGACGGCTTCACAATAGCCATCCTTGCGGCAATCGAATCACTTCTGTCAGCGGTGGTTGCGGACAGTATGATCGGCTCTAAGCACAACTCTAACATGGAGCTTGTGGCTCAGGGTGTGGGCAATATGGGCTCTGCGCTGTTTGGCGGTATCCCTGCAACGGGCGCCATCGCAAGAACTGCTGCCAACATCAAGAACGGCGGTAGAACACCTGTAGCGGGCATGGTTCACGCCATCGTACTTCTTCTGGTGCTTCTGATTCTCATGCCTTATGCAGCGCTTATTCCAATGCCTACAATCGCGGCAATTCTGTTCCAGGTCGCATACAATATGTGTGGCTGGAGAACATTTACACATCTGTGCAAGACAGCGCCTAAGAGCGATATCCTGGTTTTAGTTTTAACATTTGTGCTCACGGTTGTATTCGACTTAGTAGTTGCAATCGAGGTCGGCATGATCGCAGCCTGCGTTCTGTTCATGAAGCGCATGAGCGACGAGGCAGAGGTAAGAGGCTGGAAGTACTACACTGACGAGAACGACCCTGAGAGCATCGAGCTTCGCGAGATCGACACCAGAATCCGCGTTTACGAGATCAGCGGACCTCTGTTCTTCGGAGCAGCTGACAGAATCGCCGACATAACGACGAAGGATTTCACGAAGGTTTTGGTCATCAGAATGAGAGGCGTGCCTGCGGTTGACGCGACAGCTATGCACTCCCTCGAGCAGCTATATGACAGATGCGAGAAGGCGGGAGTTAAGATTGTATTCTCACATGTCAACGAGCAGCCATATAAGACCATGGTCAAGGCTGGTTTTGCAGCCAAGATTGGCGAGGAGAATTTTACACCTAAGATTGACGCGGCTTTAGAGCGCGCGGAGGCATTACTGTAATTAAGGAAGAATATGAGACTACTGATAATTGGCGGAAGTTATTTTTTTGGAAGAGTTTACACGATGTACGCGGCTGAGAAAAACGACATAGTTATGTTTAACCGCGGAAGCTTTCCCATGAATATGGAGCATGTCTTAGAGGTCAGGGGCGACAGAGGAGTGGCAGACGACCTAAGGCAGATACCCACAGGCGAATATGACGCCGTGGTGGATTTTTGTGGATATGGCGAGGGCGATATTAAGCGCCTGGTGGATAACGCTTCTATAAGCTTTAAGCAGTATATATTTGTGAGCACCGGGGATGTGACGAAGCGTGTGAAATATACGGACGGCCTTCTTAAGGATGAGACGAGCGGCTATGAGACAGATATCGCAGAGGGCGAGGCGGGCGATTACATCCGCGGAAAAATTGCCCTTGAGAAGGAACTTAAGAGTCTGGCATCCTCTAGAGGTTTTAGCTACACCATCATTCGTCCTTCGGTTCTCTATGGACCATATAACTACGCGCCAAGGGAGTCAGAGTTTGTGAAAATGCTTCTTCAGACCAGAAGGGTGTTTCTGCCATCTGGCGCTGATATGCTGTACAGCCTGTGCTACATTAAGGACGCAGCGCTCATGACTCTTGGCATCACGGGAAAAGAGAAGGCGAGAGACAGGATTTACTATCTGGCAGGCGAAGCTGCCACCGGGGAGAGGATTGCAGATCTTCTGATAGAGGCCTCGGGGTTAGACATCAGGAAGGAATTCTACCCTGAAAATGTTTTGCTCCAGTCGGGGATTGCAGTGCCGTTTGGCGGTGACAGACAGGAAAGCCAGCTCTATAACGGAGAGCAGATTGCTATTGACACAGCACTTAGCTACACGCCGCTTGAAGAGGGGCTTGCCAAAACATACAGGGCATTTGAAAATATATTCAGACAGAACTAGTTTGCATCGACCGTGAAAGCGGTCGATGTTTTTTTGTGAGTAAGACACAAAATTTACACAATTTAATCAATTATTAAACACAAAGTTAGTGCATCATATCATCATAGAGTTACTAAAAACCCACACATTTCAGACAAGGTCTGATTATAGTTTGGAGGTGTACGATGGAAGATAAAGATAAAAAACTAGTTACTACGGTTGGCAT
The DNA here is from genome assembly GCA_024699325.1 of Lachnospiraceae bacterium. Taxonomy (GTDB): domain Bacteria; phylum Bacillota; class Clostridia; order Lachnospirales; family Lachnospiraceae; genus UBA4292. Next base: position 25,656 of record JAILPS010000051.1, read on the forward strand.
AATAGTGTTAATAATCCTTCTGATCGTGGGAGGAATTCTGGCTTTTGTTTTGTCAGGAAATTCTGACTCAGAGGAGGAAGCCACACAGGCGGCATCTTCCAATGTGAAGGAGACAACAACAGTCGCAGAGGACACGGACGAGACTCAGGCGGTTGAGACAGATACAGATGAAAACGGTGAAGTTGTAACTCTTCAGAGTGTGACCAGATCAGCTGAAAACTCTGATGAGACTTCAGATAACAGTGAGACTAAGGAAGACGCTGATGCTTCTACAACGTCACAGGAAGACGCTTCCGCAGAGGAGGCATCGTCAGCCGAGAACAGCGCATCAGACAGCACAGACGCTGAGACGGCGGATAGTTCATCTGTAACAACAGCATCAACTACAACCACAACAACTTCCGTTGAGGCAGAGGATACAGCCGAGGCGGTTTCAACAACTACAACAGCTAC
>JAILPS010000029.1 GCA_024699325.1 Lachnospiraceae bacterium
AATATTGCCATAGCGCTAATTCGCGCAGGCGTGGGAAGGCTTCTTCTAATCGATTATGACCGCGTGGATGTGACAAACCTGCACCGCCAGCAGTATAAGGCGGGCCAGGTTGGAGAGCTTAAGACCGAGGCGCTTAGGGAGAATCTCTTGGAGATTAACCCCTACGCAGATATAGAGACTGTAACGGCGAAGATTACAGAGGAAAATGCGGCCGCTCTCCTAAAAAATGTGGATGTTGTGTGCGAAGCATTTGACAAAGCGGAGAATAAGGCGATGCTCGTAAACTATGTTTTGGAGCACATGCCTGACTGCTATGTGGTCGCAGCAAACGGAATGGCGGGGATGGACACCCCCAATTCTATCAGGACTGAGAGAGTTGGCAATCATTTATACATATGCGGCGACGCCGTGAGCGATGTGGCGGATGGCACAGGGCTTGTGGCAGCGCGGGTCATGATATGCGCCGCACATCAGGCGCACACAGTACTGCGAATAATCGCAGGAGAATATGAAGTATAGGAAGGTTGGTAAGATTATGATTAACGATGATAAGTTGGTTATTGGAGGCCACGAATTCAGTTCAAGGTTTATTCTGGGCTCCGGTAAATACTCTATGAAGCTCATAGAGGCTGCGGTTAGGGACGCGGGCGCAGAGATTATTACGCTGGCGGTTCGCCGCGCGAACACGAAGGAGCAGGAGAATATCCTGGACTACATCCCGAAGGGGGTTACGCTTCTTCCAAACACTTCGGGGGCTAGAAATGCTGATGAGGCGGTGAGGATTGCGCGACTGGCAAGAGAGCTTGGCTGCGGTGACTTCGTGAAGGTGGAGATTATGCGCGACACGAAATATCTGCTTCCCGACAACTACGAGACCATCAAAGCCACGCAGATTCTGGCAAATGAGGGCTTCGTGGTTATGCCGTATATGTACCCTGACCTTAACGCAGCCAGAGACATGGTAAATGCGGGGGCGGCAACCATCATGCCTCTCGCTTCCCCGATAGGCTCTAACAAGGGACTTGCGACCAGGGAATTCATACAGATATTGATAGACGAGATAGATGTTCCAATCATTGTGGACGCGGGCATCGGAAGGCCGTCCCAGGCGTGTGAGGCCATGGAGATGGGAGCGGCCGCTATCATGGCAAATACAGCTCTTGCAACTGCTGGAGACCTCCCCATGATGGCGTCAGCATTTAAACAGGCTATAGAGGCAGGAAGAAGGGCATATCTTGCGGGACTTGGCCGCGTGCTTACCAGGGGCGCATCGGCGTCTGACCCTCTGACAGGGTTCTTAAGGTGATGGAGGGCAGCATGGAGAACAAGTTTTTTGTGGATTCGCAGTATCTGTCAAAGGGAGCTCTCGAGAAGAAACACAGATTGGAAAACGACCCGTCAAGCCGTACCAACCACATGGAATACATGCCCGGCATGGAGGTAATAGAATCTGACGTTAGAGGTCAGGTTATGGGACAGGTTGAGGCATATGACTATTCCAAATATACAGCCAGGGATGTGCGCGCGGCGCTTGACCACGCGACATGCTCGGTGGAGGATTTTAAGGCTCTTTTGTCACCTGCGGCCGAGCCGTTTTTGGAGGAGATGGCAAAAAGAGCAAGCCTGGAGACCAGCAAACATTTTGGAAACACCGTGTATCTGTTCACACCTCTTTACATAGCTAATTACTGCGAAAACTACTGTGTTTACTGTGGTTTTAACTGCTACAACCACATAAACCGCATGAAGCTGAACTTAGAGCAGATAGAGCACGAGATGCAGGTTATTGCGGATTCGGGCATGGAGGAGATACTAATTCTCACAGGCGAGAGCCGGGCTGTGAGCGATGTGAAATACATAGGCGAGGCCTGTAAGCTGGCCAGAAAAAAGTTTCGAATGGTGGGGCTTGAAATATATCCCGTGAACACCGACGAATACAGATATCTGCACGAATGCGGCGCGGACTATGTGACCGTTTTCCAGGAGACCTACGACTCTGACAAGTATGAGACGCTGCACCTCTTAGGACATAAGCGCGTGTGGCCGTATCGTTTTGACGCGCAGGAGAGGGCTCTTCGTGGCGGCATGAGGGGAGTGGCATTTTCCGCACTTCTCGGCCTGTCTGATTTTAGAAAAGACGCTCTTGCAAGCGCGCTTCACGTCTACTTCCTGCAGAGAAAATACCCTCACGCAGAGATGTCCCTGTCCTGCCCGAGACTTCGTCCGATCATAAATAACGACAAAATCAACCCCCTCGACGTGGGCGAGAAACAGCTGTGCCAGATACTGTGCGCGTACCGCATCTTCCTGCCGTACGTGGGAATAACGGTTTCGAGCAGGGAGAGCGCGCAGTTTAGAAACGGAATAGTCAAAATTGCCGCGACCAAGATAAGCGCAGGTGTATCCACAGGCATAGGTGACCACGAGAGCAAGTACACCGGCAGGGATGAGCAGGGCGACAAGGGCGATGAGCAGTTTGAAATCAACGATAACCGCAGTTTACATGCGATGTATGACGATATGTCTGATGAGGGCCTACAGCCCGTTTTAAACGATTATGTGTATGTCTGATATTATATGTGTCACAAACAGAAAACTGTGCCGGGAGGACTTCCTGACAAGAATAGAGCGCATTGCAGCAGCGGGCGTGGCGGGAATTATTCTTAGAGAGAAGGATATGGACCCCATAGAGTATGAGCGCCTGGCAGAGCAGGTCATAAAAATGTGCGAAAACTACCCGACCAAATGCATTCTCCACAGCTTCACGGATGTGGCGCTAAGGCTTAATCACAGGGCGATACATTTGCCGCTTGGAGTGTTAGGCGCGCTAAATGATGAGCAGAGGATGTGCTTTGACACTCTCGGGGCATCCTGCCACAGCGCGGAGGATGCAGCATTTGCATCAGATAAGGGCTGCACATACATAGTGGCAGGCCATGTGTACGACACGGACTGCAAGAGAGGGCTTCCGGGAAGGGGCCCGGGGTTTTTGCAGGAGGTTAGCGCATCTGTAAGCATCCCCGTGTACGGCATCGGGGGAATAGGCCCACAAAACATAGGGGAGGTGCGCGCCTGCCATGCGGGGGCGTGCCTTATGAGCAGCTTAATGACCACCCCGGATGTGGAGGGATTAATTAAAGCCATGGAGGTTAACCGTGAGATTTGACAAGAAAATGTTACAGCTGTACGCCGTGACAGACAGGGCGTGGGTTGGAAAACAGACGCTCTTAGAGCAGATAGAGGACGCTCTCATAGGCGGCGCAACTCTCATACAGCTTCGCGAGAAGAATATGCAAGAGGAGGAGTTTTACAGGGAGGCCGTAAAGGTCTGTAAACTCTGCCACAGATATAATGTGGCGCTAATCATAAACGACAACGTGGACGTCGCCATAAGAAGCGGGGCCGACGGAGTGCACGTGGGAATAGAGGACACCCCCGTGGGGGAGATTAGAAGGCGCGTGGGCGAAGAATTTATAATCGGAGCCACCTGTAAGAGCGTGGAGCAGGCTAGGAAGGCGCAGGAAGAGGGCGCTGACTACATGGGCGTGGGGGCAGTGTTTGCATCCCAGACCAAGAGCGGCGCTATACGAATAACGAGTGACCAGCTAAGAGAGATTGCCACCTCCGTGTCCATCCCCGCAGTCGCCATAGGCGGCATAACAGGGGATAATGTACATCTGTTAACGGGGTGTTATGTGAGCGGTGTGGCAGTTGTCAAGGCGGTGTTTGGCGCTGAGGATATAAGAAGAGCCACCGAAGAGCTTAAGGAGAAGGTGGCTGTCATGCTCAGATCCAAAACCGCGAGGACAGCGCTTACAATAGCCGGAAGCGACAGCAGCGGCGGCGCGGGAATTCAGGCCGACATAAAAACCATGACCATGAACGGCGTGTACGCCATGAGCGCCATCACGGCCCTAACAGCCCAAAACACCACAGGCGTCAGGGCGATAGAGGAGGTGTCCTGCGAATTCTTAAAACAGCAGATAGATGCGGTTTTTGAGGACATATACCCTGACAGCGTGAAAATCGGCATGGTCTCATCAAGCGGACTCATACATGTGATTGCAGAGAGGCTTAGGTTTTACGGCGCTAAAAATGTGGTGGTGGACCCCGTGATGGTGGCGACATCTGGCTCGGCGCTTATAAAGTCCGACGCGCTTAATGCGCTCACTGATGAGCTTTTGGGACTGGCGACACTTGTAACCCCTAATATCTATGAGGCACAGGTGCTCTCAGGCCTAACCATAGCCACTAAGGAGGACATGGTAAGCGCGGCGGTCAGGATTAACGAGCTCTACGGCGCAAGCGTCCTCTTAAAGGGCGGTCACAGCGTAAATGACGCAAACGATCTGTTATACGACGGCAAAACCTGCACATGGTTTGAGGGGGAGAGGATAGACAACCCCAACACCCACGGCACAGGCTGTACGCTCTCAAGCGCCATAGCCGCCAATCTGGCCAAAAACTACAGCCTTACAGAGTCTGTGAGAAGGGCTAAGGAATATATTTCAGGGGCACTTGGCGCCATGCTTAATCTGGGCCGCGGCTCAGGCCCCATGCTTCACAACTACGATCTCAATTCTCGCTTTGGCGAATAACAAAAGTCTGAAAGGAATATAATCATGAGAAACTACACAACACAAATGGACGCCGCAAAAAGAGGCATAATCACACCTGAAATGAAGGCCGTAGCCGCCAAGGAATACAGATCAGAGGAGTTTATAAGGGAACTGGTGGCGAAGGGACAGATTGCCATCTGTGCTAACAGGCTTCACACATGTCTGGAGCCAAACGGAGTGGGCTCCATGCTTAGAACCAAGATCAACGTAAACCTGGGAGTGTCCAGGGACTGCAAGGATTACGACGTGGAGATGAAGAAGGTTTTGGCCGCAGTGGACATGGGAGCCGAGGCGATTATGGACCTTAGCAGCCACGGAAACACACAGCCGTTTAGAAGAAAGCTCACATCGGAGTGCCCCGCCATGATCGGAACGGTTCCGGTCTACGACAGCGTTATCCACTATCAGAGAGACTTAGCAACTCTGACTGCGAAGGATTTCATCGACGTGGTGCGCCTTCACGCGCAGGACGGCGTGGATTTTGTGACGCTGCACTGCGGCATTACCCGTAAAACCATCGAGCAGATCAAGAAGCACAAGAGAAAGATGAATATCGTCTCAAGAGGAGGCTCGTTAGTATTCGCATGGATGAGCATGACAGGTCAGGAGAATCCATTCTACGAATATTTCGACGAGATTCTGGAGATATGCAGGGAGTATGATGTCACCATATCTCTGGGAGACGCATGCCGTCCGGGATGTATCGCAGACGGAACGGACGTGTGCCAGATAGAGGAGCTGGTGAGACTTGGAGAGCTCACCAAGCGCGCGTGGGAGAAGGATGTACAGGTCATGGTTGAGGGACCAGGCCACATGCCAATGGACCAGATAGAGGCAAACATGAAGGTGCAGCAGACCATATGCATGGGCGCTCCGTTCTATGTTTTGGGCCCGGTTGTGACAGATATCGCCCCCGGCTATGACCACATAACATCAGCCATCGGAGGCGCAATCGCTGCGGCAAGCGGAGCAGCATTTCTATGCTATGTGACTCCCGCAGAGCACCTCGCACTTCCAAATGTGGATGATGTGAAGCAGGGCATAATCGCCTCTAAGATAGCAGCCCACGCGGCTGATATAGCCAAAAAAATACCTCACGCCAGGGATTTGGACGACGCCATGGGCGATGCCAGAAGAACATTTGACTGGGAGAAGCAGTGGGAGTGTGCAATTGACCCGGAGACCGCGAAGGCCATCAGGGACAGCCGCGCGCCTGAGCACGATGACAGCTGTTCTATGTGCGGCAAATTCTGCGCGGTCAGGAGCATGAATAAGGCGCTTGCGGGGGAGTATATTGACATTCTATAGTTTGACTTAAATACTTAAATACGCTATGATATTGTCATTGGGGGAGAATATTATGAGCAAAATATCTAAACTGTTCGCCGTGAAGGATGTGTATAATCCTGAGGCGAGCGACGCACTGTATGTGGAGGCCATGCGTGAAAACTGTGCCTTCTCCTACAACAACTGTAAGGAATACCAGAAGATACTGGACGCCAAGGGTTTTAAGCCTAAGACAATCACGAAGATGGAGGATATAGAGCGTCTTCCGTTTATTCCAACCGCAACATTTAAGAGGCACGAGCTCTACAGCATGCCTAAGCACAGGCATTTTATCAAGGCGACCTCAAGCGGCACGTCGAGCGGCATAAGAAGCAAGGTGGCGCTGGATTTTACGGGATGTCTGCATGCTCTCAGGATGGTTTTTAAGGTGATGAACCAGAGACATGTCATATCCCTTAGACCGTGCCACTACATGGTTTTGGGTTACAAACCCAACAGACACAACGAGATGGCGGTCATGAAGACGGCATACGGCTTCACATGGCTGGCACCTGCGCTGTCTAGAACCTACGCGCTTAAATACAGTAACGGAAGCTATGCCCCCGACTTAGAGGGCATTATAAATGCTGTCCTTAAGAAGGGCAGGGGCAGGGCTCCTGTGCGTTTTATGGGCTTTCCTGCATATACCTACTTTGTTCTAAAGATGATGAAGGACAGGGGACTTAGCGTGAAGCTTCCTGAGCACTCCATGATTATGTTGGGCGGAGGCTGGAAGCAGTTTTACAAGGAGGCCGTGGACAAGGAGACCTTCTATCAGCTGGCGTGGGAAGTGCTTGGAATTCCAGAGGACAGGATTGTGGAGAGCTTCGGCGCTGTAGAACACCCTGTGCTGTATCTTGACTGCCCGCATCATCATTTCCATGTGCCGGCGTACAGCAGAGTGTTTATACGAGACCCGCACACCTTAGAGGTTCTGCCCTATGGCAGAGTGGGACTGGTAAACCTGACCACACCTATGATCAAGGCGACACCACTCCTAAGCGTCATGACCGACGACTTAGGAATATTACATAATGAGCCATGCCCATGCGGCTGTAAGTCTCCATATCTGGAGATTATAGGACGCGTAGGTCTTAAGGACATCAAAACATGTGCGGCAGGAGCTGCCAAGCTGCTTGAAGGGGGTATGGACAAATGATTCTTGCTAACGGAATAGTATATCCTGGAGACAAACAGGACGAACTGCTTGACACACTGGAGGAAAAACTTGTAAACACGCTGCAAAACGGAAGGCTGAATGTCGACACGGTTTTAGATGCCTTCGACAGAATAAGCAGGAAGGTTGCGGCAGGAGAACTGAACTCCATCATCGACGAGATTGACTACGAGGGCAAGGAGGAGATGATTGACCAGGCCATCAGGATGATGGGCAGGGAGTATCTGGAATATAAAATACAGGTTGAGCTGGGCTCATCGAGACTGTATGAGAAGAAGGATGAGGGAGCATTAATCACACAGCGCGTGCCTCTCGGAGTGATTTTTCACATCGCAGCCGGAAACATGGATGTGCTCCCGATTATGAGCATTGCAGAGGGACTTCTTGCAGGCAATATCAACATTTTGAAGCTGCCAAGTGTTGATCAGGGACTAACAGTTAAGGTCATGAAGCTTCTGTTAGATGAGGCTCCTGAGCTTACAGATTACATATATGTTTTTGACACGCCATCCTCAGACGTTGCAGCCATGAGAAGAATGGCAGATCTCTCAGACGGCATATCAGTCTGGGGCGGCGACGAGGTGGTGAAGGCCGTCAGAACATTTGCAAAGCCGGGAACCAGACTCATAGAGTGGGGGCACAGGCTGGGATTTGCATATATTTCAGGCTACACAGATGAGGAGCAGGAGCTTAGGGCACTTGCCAAACATATAATGGTGACCAAGCAGCTTCTGTGCAGCAGCTGCCAGGTTATATACATAGACACAGAGGATTACGCCGAAGTGGTCAGGTTTAGCGAGAAGTTCTTAGACTATCTCGAGGAGGCTGCTGTACTACACCCCGTGACTGAGATTGGAGCGGTGGCTGAGCTGTCGCTTAGGAGATATGTCCACGAGCTGGATACGATTATTGAAGGAAACCAGACGCCTGATGCCAAGGGCGATGAGCAGGTTTTTCGCGGAAGGCTCACAAGCGTCACAGCGATGAAGAATCCTGAACTTGAACTCTCGTACATGTATGGCAATGTGCTCGTAAAACCTCTGCCCAGGAAACGAATAGCTTCAGTGCTTCGTAGGAGCAAGGGATATCTGCAGACTGCAGGTCTGATATGCAGGGAGCAGGAACGCGGCGAGCTGTCTGAGATTCTGCTTAGAAGCGGTCTGGAGAGAGTTACGAGAGCCGGAGATATGTCTTCATACTTCGACGGCGAAGCACATGATGGAGAGTACGCGCTGATGCGCTACAGCCGTATAACCAATATCGAGCGCTAGCCTGCATGGGATGCGCTTAATGACAAGGCGCAGAGATATGAATAATAACGACAATATTTTACACAATACATTTTTATTAAAACATCCCCTGCTAAATGTGCTCAAAATGATTACCTCTCTCTCTGAGAAATCGATTGATGAGGCGTCGCTTACAAAACAGAGGCAGAATATGGAACACGCAGCTGTTTTGGCGGTGCCCAGAGCAGATGTGGATATCGAGGAGTTTATGGTGGGCGACATCATGTGTGAACAGATAAGCCCTAAAAACAAAAAGTCTGAGGATAATGCGGTGCTGTATGCTCACGGCGGAGGATATATAACAGGTGGTATTGCCTATGCCAGAATTCTGGCGGTAAAGCTGTGTATGGCCACAGGTTTTACAGTATATTCATTTGCCTATTCGCTTGCGCCTGAGAAACCATATCCGGCAGCGCTAAACGACGCAGAGGCAGTGTGGAACTATCTTACAGAGGGCAGGTATGCGCCAGAAAAGCTTCTCATAGCCGGAGATTCGGCGGGAGGCAATCTGGCATTATGTCTGACGCAGAGACTGAAGGCCTGTGGGAGAACACTTCCCGCCAGACTGCTGTTATTCAGTCCATGGACGGACATGACGGCTTCAGCACCGTCATATGAACAGCACGAAAATGACGATCCCATACTCACGAAGAGCTATGTGGAAGAGGCCGCCAGGGCATATCTAAGAGATGTGACACGGGCTAAGGATCCGCTGTTTAGTCCGTTATACGGTGATTTGTCAGGATTTCCTCCTGTGTATATAATGGTCGGGCGCAACGAAATACTGCTTGACGACAGCCTGCGGCTTAAACAGGCAATAGAGGAGCAGGGCGGTGTGGCGGATATCGATATAGAGGAAAATGGCTGGCATGTATATATGCAGATGCCGGTTCCTATCGCTGGCAAAGCTCTTAACAGACTGGCTGACTATGTCAGCGGGTTTATTGGCAATAATTGACCAATAAATTAAGACTCGATAGAAACTAGTATTTATTTGATAAGAGGAATTTGATGGGAAGCGAAAACTGGTACAAAATAGATAATGTGGCGAAGGTGTTTTTGGCTTCGGTAACTAAGAGAGATCCGAGAACGCTTAGGGTGAGCGCTACGCTTAAGGACAATATTGATCCTGAGGCTTTACAGGAGGCTGTGCTGTCTGCTATACAGGACAGACCCCAGGTTCAGGTGCGCATCAGGAGAGGTCTGTTCTGGCACTACATGGAGGATACGGATATTCTTCCGGCGGTCGCGCAGGAGAAGGAAATGTGTGCCATGCTATATACACCTGCGACAGCTATGCTGCACTATCAGGTTACATATTTTGGCCGCAGGATTAATCTTGAACTGTTCCATGCCCTGTCAGATGGGACGGGGGCGCTGGAGTTTTTAAATATAATAGTTTTAAATTATCTGAAACTTAAACACCCGGGCGAATTAGACGATGTCACAATACATTCAGGAGCATCGGCAAATGACTTAAGCCAGGACAGTTTCAGGCAGTTTTTTGGCGGTATGACAGGAATGGGGCCCACGCTTAAGAGAGCCTTCAGACCTGGAACGCTTAAGCTGCCATTTGATCAGCTGCAGTTTTTTGAGATACATATGCCTGTGGCACAGATAATCCCTATGACGAAAAAACTGGGGGTTTCCATGACCAGTTTTTTTGGCGCTGAGTGGATGATGGCGGTTAGGGCAGAGCTTCCGCCCAGGAGCAGCCATATGCCCATAACGGTTACACTTCCAGTTAATCTGAGAAACTATTATCCATCAAACACCGTCAGGAATTTCTTCACAAATGTTAATGTGACACACACATTTGACAGCGCGATAACGGTGGATGAGCTGGCTGTGGAGTTTGACAGATCGCTTAAAAGCCAGTTGACGCAGGAGAACGTTAAGAAGGTAATGGACGGCTTCGAAACCATAGAATACGTGGCGCCGGTCAGACCTGTGCCGCTGTTTATAAAACAACTGGCCATCAGGCATGCGACGAAGGTTGCCGACAAAAATGTGTCTGTGATACTGTCAAACCTGGGAGTTCAGAAACCACCTGCAGAGATGGCAAAATACATAGAGAATTACAGCGCATACTGCAGCTCTCAGAACCTGTTCTCCACCATGTCCAGCTATAACGGAGAGCTGACTCTCGGAGTCACGCTGCCGTTTACAAACACAGGGGCAGTCAAAAACCTGGTTAGAAGTCTGTCTGCCCAGGGTGTGGATATCAAAGTATATGCCACGGAGGTGATCATATGATATGCCCATACTGCAAGATAGAGGTTGGAGGTAATCTGACGAAGTGCCCGCTATGCCAGAGTAAGCTAAGAGGCGAGCCTGAGGAGATATATTTTCCTGTCAATGAGGAGATTCTTAAGAAGTCTGTTCTGTACAAGATACAGATATTTATTGTTATCACCGCGATTATAGTTGGAGTGGGGCTTGACTTCTTCTTCGGGCTCAGGATAGGACCGTTTAAGGAACTGCACTGGAGCCTACTGTTAGCCATGTGGCTGATAGTGATGGAGATAGAGGTTATGAGGCACTTAGTCAGGGGTTCAGGGGCATCCAGAAAACTAACCCTGCCCGTATTTACAGTGCTGATTCTCATGATAATAACGTCGTATTATTTTGATATAATGTGGCTTACGGTGAAGTGGATTGTGCCGCTGACTTTAGTTGCGACTCTGATAGCAAACTTTGTGATAGGAATGATTGACAAACACGGCAACGCCATGATATATCTGCTTACAAACATGTTCGTGGGGATAATCCCCGGAGTGGTGCTGCTAATCAGCCACAGGGATATATATTTTACGTGGACCATATGCCTGCTGGTGAGCAGCATACTGTTCGTGGCAGCAGTGATTTTTAAGGGCAGGGAAGTCCTTAAGGAAGTACAGAGAAGATTAAATGTTTAGGATACTTACGGCTGATGAACAGCTGAGGAAGAGAGGTGTGTATGGAACACACGCAGAACAGGAAACGCCTGGATAAAGAGACGGTATTTATCAAATATCTGACATTGGTATTTGGAATATTTCTGCTGTTTACAGACGTGTTTTTTCTGGGGTTTGGCATAATCTATGACCTTCCCCTTATCAGATATCTTATCTATGTGAAGCTGGTCATCAACTCCACAAATATTTTTCTGATACTTAAAAAACACTATCTGATATCCACGGTGATTATATACTCTGTGATCATGGCAATGATGATCGTAGGAGTGATTTCGCTGGGAACAGAGCCCATGTTTCAGCTCTATGCGGTGGGAATGCTCATCTGTATAAGTTACAACAGCTACCTGCACAGCCGTGTGCTTAAGAAGCATCTGCCGATGTTTCTTACAATCGCGATACATATTCTGGCGTATGTGGGCGTGTACATCTATGCAAGAATGAATGAGCCGTTATACAGCATACCAAGAATCGCTGAGAATGTGATCATAGCATTTAACTCCCTGGCAACATTTACGATTGTCGTGCTGTACACATGCCTGTTTTACTATGTTGCAATCAACTCTGAGGAGAGGCTGGAGAAGATGGCTCTCATCGACAACCTGACGGGGCTGTACAACAGACATTACCTGCTGGCATACCTTGACGCAAGGACGAAGAAGGGTGTCAACAACTGCTGGTTAGCCATCATGGATGTGGATGATTTTAAGAGGGTCAATGACACATACGGCCACAACTGCGGCGACTATGTTCTGCACCACATAGCTGAAATGTCCAAGCAGATATGTAAGGACTGCATCGTGTGCAGATGGGGCGGCGAGGAATTCATATTCTTCTCAAGAGGAGAATGTGACATGAGCGTGTTGGACACGCTGAGAGAGAGAATCGCCGGTGAGGAGTTTAAGTTTGGCGATAAAACGCTGGGAGTGACTGTCACCATAGGCGCATCGTGCTATGACAGCGAACGAACCAACGACAGCTGGATATCTGACGCCGACGAAAAACTCTACTACGGCAAGAAGAACGGCAAGAACCAGGTGGTAACGGACATCTGATATAATGTGAACGCAACAGTCCCCCGGAGTGATCCGGGGGACTTGTGGTTTAACCTCTGTGTTTTGGAATGCCGCAGGCCATGCCTGTGAGGCTCTCGGCCTTAGCGTACTCTGCGGCAGGGTCGATAAGCGCTGCCTCGTAGTCTCTGTTTTTAGAAAACCATCTGACTGCGTAGGAGCATGTAAGTTCTGCCCTTCGCCCCTCTGAGATAAGCTTCTCAGCCATGATTCTAGTCATCTCAGATGCGATGCCCTGGCCCTGAAGCGCAGGGTCAACGATGGTGTGTGTGACCTCCACCTGGCCCGGGGCAAACTCCGGGAACTCTATGAAAGCCACCTCGCGTCCGTCGCCGTCTAGAAGACTTATGCGGTCGGAGGTAATCTTATAATCGTGAGCCGGCTTCTCCCTCTTGGCGGTCAGATACCACTCGTAGGGGATGATATCGTCGCCTGCGTTGAGAATTCTTGACTCTGCCTCCTCTAGAGTGAGGGGTGAGCCCATGAGCACATCGTCGCCGGGTGTCCAGTTGGCGGGCGTGGAAACTAAGTCCGCATCGTGCTTCTGAAGAGAAAGGATGACGCGCTTGATTTCGTCAATGTTTCGCCCTGTGGACATAGGGTAGTAGAGGATGGCTCTGATGATGGAATCAGGGTCGATTATGAACACCGCCCTGATGGTCTGAGTCTTCGCTACAGTCTGGAGCATGCCGTACATTCTGGCAACGTTCATGGTGATATCTGCCACGATGGGGAACGGTATGCTGACCTTGCCCTGACCCTTCCAGTCGATGCCCTCGATGCTCTTCGCCCACGCAAGATGTGAGTGGAGGGAGTCGATTGACAGGCCTAAAAGCTCTGTGTTGATAGCCTTAAACTCCTCGCTTCTCTTGGCGAAGGCGATAAACTCTGTGGTGCACACAGGTGTGAAGTCTGCGGGATGTGAGAAGAACACAACCCACCTGCCCTTATAGTCTTCAGGGAAATTAATCTTGCCCTTGGTGGTAATGCTTCGAAACTCCGGAGCCTCGTCTCCAATCATCGGCATTCTATATGTCTCGTTTTCCATGGTTTCCTCCTTATGGTTGTTGTTCGTTTATTCTAACATTTTTTGCGATATAAAGCAATGAAGATATAAAAACTATGAGAAACATTGACAATATTTTTGCGATAGTCTAAAATCATAGAGTATTTCGGGCAATAGTCCGAAGCGAGAGGAGACTAGTTATGAAGAAGACATTTAAGAAAATGCTGGCATGTGCTATGAGCGCTGCCATGGTGTGCGGCGTGTTCGCAGGATGCGCCAAGAAGGAAGACAAGACTGTCAAGATGATCAACATATCACTTACAGACGAGGAGTATGCATTTGGTGTTGACAAAAACAACGCAGAGCTCTTGGAGAAGGTTAATGCGTATGTCAAGGAAGTTAAGGGCAACGGCAAGTTAGACACTATCTGCAACAACTATTTCGGCGACGGTACTCCACAGGCAGTTGTGAGCGCAACTCTCGACGAGTCTAAGGAGCAGTTGGTTGTGGTAACTAACGCTGAGTTCGCACCATTTGAATACAAGGAGGGCAACAACTACTACGGCATCGATATGGAGTTAGTTGCAGGTCTTGCAGAGTATGTTGGACAGGAGTTAGTAATCTTAGACGTAGACTTCGATTCTGTGTGCACATATGTTGAGACAGGTAGGGCAGACATGGTCGCTGCAGCCCTCACAGTAAACGAGACAAGAAAACAGAGCGTGACATTCTCTGAGTCATACTATCTGGCATCACAGGTGCTCATCGTTCCTAACGCTGAGACCAAGTTTGACAACTGCAAGTCAACAGCAGACGTTATCGCCGTATTAGAGGCTGCTGCGTGCAAGATCGGCGGACAGTCAGGCACAACAGCTGAGTCATACGTTAAGGGTGACGCAGACTGGGGATTTGACGGCGTTAAGGGCGCAACATGGATAGGATACACATCAGGTTCTCTTGCAGCCAACGACATGGTAGCCGGCAACATCGACTACGTGCTCATCGATAAGGCGCCTGCACAGGTAATCGTAGAGAAAATCGCTCAGGCAAACAAATAATTCTGCCATAGAAGGGAGAAGAATCCTATGGGAAGTCTCAGCAACAAATGGGACATGTTTATCAATGTTTTTATAGACAAGGGAGGCTATAAGGAGGTTCTGACAGGACTGGCAAACACCATGATAATAGCTCTGGTGGCGTTGGTCATAGGAATCATTTTAGGCACCCTCATCGCAGCCTGTGAGGTTGTGGAGAGCAAACATGTCGTACTGCGCATATTGAAGAAGATCTGTACGGTTTACGTGGCGTTTTTCCGCGGAACCCCTGTTGTGGTGCAGCTTCTGCTCGGATACTTCGTAATTCTGCCCCTTATGGGCATCAACATGGTGTCGCTTGGGGTGGCAATCCTGATCATGGGACTTAACAGCGCGGCCTACGTCTCAGAGATCATGCGCTCAGGAATCCTAAGCGTGGATCCGGGGCAAATGGAGGCCGGCAGAGCGCTCGGCTTAAACTACCGCGTGACCATGCTTAGCGTCATCATCCCGCAGGCCGTCAAAAACATACTGCCGACACTTGGCAACGAGCTCATCTCCCTCATCAAGGAGACCTCAGTAGTCAGCTTCATCGGCGTTGTGGACCTGTATAAGGCATTCAGAAGCATAGGCTCCAGCAACTACGAATATATGATACCGTTCCTAATCATGGCGGTCATCTACGTTGTGGTGATCCTCATAATCACAGGCCTGCTTCGAATCATGGAAAGGGGGCTTCGCACAAGTGATCAGCGTTAGAAATATTTACAAACAGTTTGGAGACCTGAAGGTCTTAAACGGCGTGACCACCAACATAAGTCACGGAGAGCGCGTGGCCATAATCGGCCCCTCAGGAGGCGGCAAGAGCACGCTGCTTCGCTGCATGAACCTCCTGACAGAGCCCACCTACGGAGAGGTGTGGCTGCAAAACGACGGGGAGGAGCAGGGACATCTCTTAACACCTGCGGATCCATATCTGCACCCCGAGATTGTCAGACTGTCGAAGACCTACGAGAAGTTAGCATCGTCAGAGAGTGCTTCTCTTACAGGAGAGGACGCTAAGCCTCACGAGGAGAAGGGCGTTGTGATAGTCGACAAGGACACATTAGTGTTCCCTGGAGACATAAGAGTTAGCTCGAAGGATTACAACCTCTCAGCGCTTCTCAAGATCAAGAGAGAGGATCTCTTAGGTAAGAGGGAGGGCAAGGAATATGCCCATGCTCTTAAGGAGCTTGAGAATACATATCAGCTGGACATCAACTTAGCGCGCCAGAAGGTGGGCATGGTTTTCCAGCATTTCAACCTCTTCGCAAACCTGACGGTCATGGACAACATGACGCTTGCGCCTGTGAAGTTAGGGCTCATGACGAAGGAAGAGGCGCAGAAGAAGGCGGGAGAGCTGCTAAACCGTATCGGACTGTTTGCCAAGAAGGACGAATATCCTTCCAGATTGTCGGGCGGACAGAAACAGCGTATCGCCATAGTGCGCTCCCTCATGATGAACCCTGAGGTAATGCTGTTCGATGAGCCGACATCGGCGCTGGACCCTGAGATGGTCGGAGAGGTTCTGGAGCTCATCAGAGAGTTGGCAGAGGCCGGCATGACCATGGTTATCGTAACCCACGAGATGGGCTTTGCAAGAGAGTTAGCCAGCAGGATCCTGTTTATCGCAGACGGCGTGATCGCCGAGGAGAACACTCCGAAGGAGTTCTTCGAGAACCCGAAGAACCCCAGACTTAAGGAGTTTCTGTCTAAGGTTTTATAGAATATTGCATATACAAACGGAGAGCAGAACATGCTCTCCGTTTATCTGTATAGACGAGTTAAGTGAAAAGGCACAAAAGTGTTAAATAAAATAGCGCAAAAGTGTTAAATAAAATAGCGCAAAAGTGTTAAATTATCTTGCTAGGTTAATACAGGAATCGCAGCCTTCGGGCTGCGATTTTTGTGTAAATGGCGCGAAAACGTTTAAATGTGAACAGAGTTTGAAATGCTTGTGTAGATTGTGTGTAATCTATTGCATGGTTTAGAAAATGGTGTTATGTTGCGGCTGTGTTAATCAAATGACCAACGCAACCGGCGTTGGCGTGTTTAAGGAGGTATTAATGAGAAGGAAGGAATTAATGGCTTTTGTCGTGACTTCAGCCATGGTTTTAAGCCTGTGTGCGTGCAGCACAGACGGCGATAGTACGACAACAACCGCTGACACAGCTTCTGAGACAACGGTTTCATCAGGTGCGGAAGATGAGACCACAGAAGCTTCAGGCTCAGATTCATCTGCAAGCACAGAGAAGACCGAGGAGATGACGGCAATCGAGGAGGCTCTAAACCTTAAGAACATGAGCGCAGAGTGGACATACAACGAGAGCGCCGACTGTTGGACCATGTCCAGCGTTACAGCGGTCACAAACCCTGAGATAGAGGATGAGCAGGGCGTGTCTGTGTGCGTTCCCGGAGCGTACGTGAAGGGCGTCGACACGGACGGCGACGGCGAGGTGGACGCCACCAGCGGAACAGTCAACGGCAATCTCGTGATCGACTACGAGGCCACAGTGACCAGCTCCAACGGACAGGTTTACACAGCAGCAACAGCCCCTGTAATCGTCAACACAGGCGCAGCAGGCTACAGCGAGCAGAGCAACCAGACAGCGTCATCAACCTACGCCTCAGAGGGCTATATCAATGTTTCCTGCGGCAACCGCGGCAAGCAGAGCCAGCTCGAGGACGGCACATACACAGGCGACGCGCCGTGCTGCCTCGTAGATCAGAAGAACGCCGTAAGGTTCGTAAAATACAACATTTTGCTGGGCAATCTCCCCGGAAGTGTTGACTACTTCGTATCCACAGGAGGTTCAGGCGGCGGTGCACATGCAACCATGCTGGCTGCGACAAGCGACAACCCTGTATATTACGACTACGAAATCGAGGCCGGCGCGGTAGGTGTTTATCAGGACGCGGACGGCAACTACATCACAACAGTTACCATCGACGGCGAGGAAGTTGAGCTCTCAGACGGCATGTGGGGCTGCGTGGCATACAGCGCCATAACATCCCTCGCAGAGGCCGACATCGCGATGGCATTTGAATATTATCTGGACAGCACATACAGCTTCAGCTCAGACTTCCAGGCGCAGATGGCAGAGTATCTCGCGGCAGAGTATATGACATATATCAACGAGCAGAATTTGACAGCTGATGAGACAGTCTTAGAGTACGACATCAACGGCGACGGCGACACAGACGACGTGGTTGAGCTCACCATAGAGTATGACCCTGAGGCATATCCTGAGACCAACGGCTACTACGGAACATATGTAAACATGTATCTGGCAGAGTTTGAGGAGAGTCTAAATGATTACCTTGCACGCCTCGACTACGCAGAGGACTGGACATGGTTTGACGAGGACGGCAACGCCCTCACAGACGAGGAGGTCGCAGCTATGACCAGCGAGGACCGCGCACAGGCATATATCGAAGGTAGGTATGCGGCAGGCTCAACAGGCAGCGCAGGCAGCACAGGCGGTATGGGCGGTGGCCCTGGCGGAGATATGGGCGGCATGATGGGCGGTGGCCCCGGCGACAGCGCAGGCGGACCTCCAGACATGAACGGCGAAGCTCCGTCAGACATGAGCGGCGAAGCACCATCAGACATGGGCTCCACATTTACACTTGACGCATCTGACACCTCAGGCATGGGCGACGTAGTGGGAACTCCTGACGCAGGAACCACACAGTCAAACAGCGGCTCCAAGGACTCTAGCAACTATTCAACATTTGAGGAAATGTTGGAGGCATATCAGGCAGACATCGCAGAGGTTGAGGCCGGAGACGAATATGGCAACAATATCGTAGAACTCTATGATCCGCTCAACAGCATAGGAGCGGAGGGAACAAACAACCCTACATGGACCAGAATTCTCATGGGCGCCTCAGAGGGCGACATCTCCATGATGAACTCCCTGAACCTGCAGATTGCATGGCTTAATGCCGGAACAGACTGCGAGATAGAGTGGCAGTGGAACGGCGGACATGTGCCATCTGAGATATTTGGCGACTCTCTTGCCCTCTACGTCGACATGATGTACGGCGAATATGTGGACGGCGCAGTTGAGGTTACGAAGGAGGAGGCAACAGGCCAGACCGCCAACGGAACAGCCACAGAGGCCACAGGAACGGACATCTCCGACTGGGTAAGCTACGACAGCGAGGATGGCGCTACATTCTCTCTTGCAGACATAGCAGCCTACAGAACAGCAGGCGCCAGCAAAGCCATCCCGGGCTTCGACGTCATGGATTACGGCCAGGAGGACTACGTTTTTGGAAGCTCCACAGCCGATGCCCGTCACTGGGACAAATACGTGCTGAAGGTTTTTGAAGAGTACGCGGACGTTTTATCAGAATTATTTAACTAGTTAATTACTCCCGTGGGTAACCACGGGAGTTTTTGCGTAAAATTGTAATAATTATGGGGTTGAAATGTTTTGAAGATATACATATAATAGCAGGGAATATTAGATATAACCGCAGCCGGTGCTGCGATTTTTAATGTTGGAAGGGGAGAATATGAGAATTAAGAAGTTACTTAAGACAGCGGCGATAGCCGCGATAACTGCAACTGCGACCGTCAGCGTGTGTGCGCTGCCGCAGTTCACACAGACCGTGTGGGCGTACGGTGAAACATCAGGAACATGCGGAGCGAGTGCCACATGGAGGATTGAAGGTGATACCCTCTACATCGAGGGCAGTGGAGAGGTGTTTGGTTGTAATGATCCGTGTAATGACTATAGTATAACAAATGTTGTAATAGGCAAGGATATCACCAGCATAGAGGTTGGTGCTTTTGACAGTTGTAGTAACCTTACCACAGTGACATTTGAGAACTTAAGCAGTCTGGAGAGTATTGGGGATTGTGCTTTTTACCATTGTGGTAACCTTACCACAGTGACATTTGAGAACTTAAGCAGTCTGGAGAGTATTGGGAATTTTGCTTTTTACGAGTGTAGTAACCTTACCACAGTGACATTAGAGAACTTAAGCAGTCTGGAGAGTATTGGGAATTTTGCTTTTTGTGATTGTGATATCAGAGAAATGACAATACCCGCAAGCGTTGAGAGCATAGGTGCGAATGCGTTTGGTGGCAACGGAAACATGACTTCCATAACTCTGCCATATAGATTCAGCGATATGGTAGATGACGGAAGATTATTATTATTACCAGACGGCTGCGAAGTCAACTACACATATCTCATATCATTTGACGCAAACACCACAGATGATGTATCAGGCACCATGGATAATCAGGGCTATGCGGTGGATGGAACGGTTACGTTAAATGCAAATGCCTTCGTAAGAGACGGTTATAATTTCGTGGGCTGGAATACAGCGGCGGATGGCTTAGGCACGTCTTACGCAGACGGCGCGTCTATCAGCGGCCTGACAGGTGCTGCGCTGAACCTCTACGCACAGTGGGTTTCTTCATCTTGCGGCGATAATGCCACATGGAGAATTGAAGGTAATACCCTCTACATCGAGGGCAGCGGGGATATGGATGATTATACCAATAACACATATTCAAGCAGACCATGGAATGACTATAGTTTTACAAGCGTTGTTATAGGCAAGGATATCACCAGCATAGGGGATTTTGCTTTTAAAGACTGTGCGATCACCTCATTGACGTTTGAGGAGGGCAGTAAGCTAAATAGTATTGGAAAGGGTGCTTTTTATGATTGTTCTAATCTAAATACAGACCCGTTTGTAAACTGCAGTAGTCTTCAGAGTATTGGTGATTGGGCTTTTTTAAATTGTTATGGTCTTACCACAGTTTCATTTGAAAACTGCAGTAGTCTTCAGAGTATTGGTGATAGTGCTTTTAATAGCTGTTATGGTCTTACCACAGTTTCATTTGAAAACTGCAATAGTCTTCAGAGTATTGGTTATAGTACTTTTGGTTGCTGTCGTTATATTACCACAGTTATATTTGACAACTGTAGCAAGCTTGAGAGTCTGGATGATTATTGTTTTTACGAGTGTTATGATCTTACCACAGTATCATTTAAAAACTGTAACAGTCTTCAGAGCATTGGAGAAGCTGCTTTTTATTATTGCGATATTCGTGAAATAACAATCCCTGGAAGTGTTACGAGTCTGGAGGCAGGTATTTTTCGTGACAACGAAAACATGACCTCCATCACTTTTCCTTACAGCCTGGATTCTCAAAAATCTTATTTTTGGTTGCCAAGTGGTTGCACAATAAACTACAGCTATGTTGTAACATATAATGCAAACACCACAGATGACGTCACAGGCACTATGGGTAATCAGTGCTATGCGGTGGATGGAACTGTTACGTTAAATGCAAATGCCTTCGTAAGAGACGGTTATAACTTCATGGGCTGGAACACAGCTGCAGACGGCTCAGGAACTTCTTACACAGACGGAGAGGCTATAAGCGGCCTGACAGGTGATGCGCTGAACCTCTACGCACAGTGGGTTTCTTCTTCTTGCGGAGAGAGTGCCACATGGAGGATTGAAGGTGATACCCTCTACATCGAGGGCAGCGGAGAGGTGTTTGGTTGTATTGGTCCGAGTAATGACTATAGTATAACAAATGTTGTAATAGGCAAGGATATCACCAGCATAAGGGGCGGTGCTTTTGCCATGTGGAGTAACCTTACCACAGTGACATTAGAGAACTTAAGCAGTCTGGAGAGTATTGGGAATTCTGCTTTTTGTGATTGTGATATCAGAGAAATGACAATACCCGCAAGTGTTGAGAGCATAGGTATGCATGCGTTTGGTGACAACGAAAACATGACATCCATCACTCTGCCATATAGATTCAGCAATATGGTAGATGACGGAAGTTTATTATTATTACCAGACGGCTGCACAGTCAACTACACATGTCTCGTATCATTTAACGCAAACACCACAGATGATGTCTCAGGCAGTATGGATAATCAGGGCTATGCGGCAGATGGAACTGTTACGTTATATGAAAATTGCTTCGAAAGATACGGCTACACCTTCGCAGGCTGGAACACAGCTGCGGACGGCTCAGGTACAGCTTACGCAGACGGCGCGTCTATTAGCGGCCTGACAGGCGAGAACCTGACACTTTACGCACAGTGGGCTCCTGGCAGGTTAGTTGCTCACTCTGTGGGACTTAGCGACTATGTAGGCATAAACTTCATCATGAGACTTCCTGAGGAAGTGAGAGGGGATGCAGGCGCATATATGCTGTTTACGCTGGCAAGCGGAGACGAGCAGATTGTAACTGTAGCGGATGCCGATTTTAATGCTTCTTATGCCGGATACTCATTTACATGTTATGTTGCCGCGAAGGAGATGGCGGATGTAGTCACAGCACAGTTACATATGTCAGATAACAGTGTCGGGGTAGAGTACACATACTCTGTCAAGGAGTACGCGGAGTATATGCTGGCTCATGTGGATGACAACACTTCTTACGCGGAGTACGAGGATCTGGTCAAGGCCATGTTAAACTACGGCGCGTATGCGCAGTTGTATTTTGGCTATAACACGGATAATCTGGCAAATTCATCTCTGGCAGATGAAGATAAGGATGTCAGCGCAGTGACATATGAGAGCATTAACAGGGGTTATGACAAAGATACAGCAGAACACCTTCCCGACGGAGTGACGTTTGAGGGAGCGAGCCTCTCGCTTGAGTCAGCGGCCACACTTAAGCTGTATTTTAGCGGCGTGGAAGAAGAGAATATAACAGCCAGCTGCACGGAAGGTAACTGCAGAGTTATAACATCAGGCGAATACACAGTGGTATGTGTTGACGAAATATATGCGTCAAGTCTTAAAGGTAATTTAGTTATTAGCCTGACAATCAACAAAACAGAGGGCTACAGAGTAACATATAGCGCTATGAACTACTGCTACAACGTGCTCAGCAGAGATACAACCCCTGTCAGAACGGATGCTCTCAAGGATCTTATCAGGGCTATGTATAAATATGCCGATGAAGCTAGAAATTTAGTCATGTAACAAGGGGGAAATATGGACAAGGACAACTATGAGACAGTAGCCATAGAGGTTATCAGGTTTGAAGGTGAGGATGTGATCACGACAAGTAATAATGGAACACCATTTGAGCCTAATAAGAATAGTTAATTATATATCTAAAAGTATCTCCCGTGGGTAACCACGGGAGATTTTGCGTAAAATAGTTATTATTATATAGTTGAACTGTTCTGAATGGTTGTATATAATATGTTCTAGTAATATGTTCTAGTATATATAGGAGAAAACTATGAAAATACTTAGGGGAGTAATGTGTTTGATGGTCGCCGCCATGCTCACAGGGTGTGGGGCGAATAATAAAGCGCCGGACTACGCGAAGGAGTCTTCGTGGGTTGTGAAGGAGACGGATAATTCGAAGAAGGCAGATGTGTTCTTCGTGCTGCCAACGGTCAACATGAAGAATATGGAGCCCGGCAACGAGAACATACAGGACGAGAAGAGCCGCAGCAGGTTCGAGAAGACTCTGAACATGGAAGCCGGAATTGTGGAGTGCTGCAACGTGTACGCACCGTACTACAGGCAGGCAACCATGGGCTGCTATGCGAGCGATGACGGCATGGTGGACGCGGGCAATATTTACAGGGACGCCATGAAGAAGTATCTCGATGTGGCGTACGAGGATGTCAAAAACGCCTGGATATATTACCGCGACAACCTAAACGGCGGCAGGCCGGTGGTGCTGTTTGGCTACTCACAGGGCGCGCAAATGCTTCTGATGCTCTTGGAAGAATTTGGCGGCGATGAGGTGATGAAAAACCAGCTGGTGGCAGTCTATGCCATAGGCGCGGACGTGAGCGAGGAGTACATGAAGGCTAACCCCGGACTAAGCGTGGCGCAGTCAGCTGACGACACGGGAGTTATCGTGTGTTTTGACGCCTGCGACGAGAGGTTTGAGGGCGACAACACGTGGAGCTACTCCATCAACCCTCTAAGCTGGACTACGCTTGGCGAGAAGGCTGACAAGAGCCTGAATACAGGATGTGTAAGCGTCGGCACCGACGGCGTGGTCACGCAGGAGATAGAGGAGTTTTGCGGGGCCTACATAGACGATGAGAACGGCAGGCTGGTGGTCACGGACATAGTCGACGCGGATAACTACTACAACGCGCAGAGCGTGTTCCCGCAGGGCGACTACCATCTGTACGACCTGACATTCTTCTACAGTAACCTGAAGGACAATGTGGCCGAGAGAGTTGAAGCATTTACAAAAAAATAATGATGATTAGCGGGCGATTCTGTACGGAATCGCCCGTTTCAATATCTTCATGATACATTTTCCGTACATGGTCTGTTGCATAATGGTTGAAAACAGACGGAGGTAGAGAAGATGAGCGAAGAGAAGAATGTAAATATTGAAGTAAACATTTACGTGGCAGACGTTCACGCCACAGGAGATGACTGCACATCATCAGAGTTTCATGAAGAAACCATCAACGAAGTATTAGAGCTCATGGAAGGCGCAGGCTACGACGCAGAGAGCGGCAAATGTTTAGTAACTACCACACTCAACTATGACCTGCCACTAGCTAGCGCCCTCTTGCTTCTGCCCAAGAGCATGTGGGATGTATACGAGCACTCCAGAAGACGTGAGATCCTGGATATGCTCACACCGTATGCATCCCTGCTCACACGCTACTTCAGTGAATACCTGTACGACATAAACGTCGTGCTGGCTGTCACGAAGGAACGCAAGAAGATTATCATAGGTCTGTCAGGCTGCGACAATCCGTTCTTCGAGGATATGGAAATAGGAAACTTCACCAGGTTCTCCACAGTCCGCCTGAACAAACAGTCATTCATCAACGCCGAAAACATCCGCGATATAGCCGCAGGGTGGCTTAGAATAATTAGCGCTAAGGAAATGCGCGACTACATCGCAACACGTGTTATAGGCCAGGATAAGGCCGTAGGACTGTTTTCCATAAGCGTATGCAGGTACATTCAGGCCCTCGCCGAGGACCACCTGATACGCTCCAACGTAATGATAAGCGGCCCGTCAGGAAGCGGCAAAACAGAGTGCCTGCGCGCACTCAAGGACTACTTCAAGGAAAAGAACATCAGCCTTCCCGTCATCCGCATAGACCTCGGCGACATCACAGGCAACGGCTTCAAGGGTGAAGACACGGACTATATCATATCTTCCCTTATGGACTGCAACAGAGGCCTCGGCGGCTACGGCATAGTGGCAATAGACGAGTTCGACAAGAGGTGCACGCCCTCCTACACCACCCGCGGCATGGATGCAAACCGCGAAGTCCAGGGTCAGCTCCTAAACCTCATAGAGGGTATGAACTACCCTAAATTCAACTGCAACACCGCCAGAACCATGTTCGTGGGCATCGGCTCCTTCCAGCCTCTAAGAGACGAAAAGGTAACCGAGGCCGGCAGGACCACAATAGGCTTCGGAAGCAGCAGGGACGAGCACGCAGACGAGCTCATGTTCAGAAGCGTCTCCATGGACCAGATGATCGACTACGGCATGATGCCGGAGCTCGCCGGCCGCTTCTCCGTCCTCATAAACATGACCAAAATAACCGAGGAGGTTATGGGCCGCATAGTCATCACCAAAGCCCGCGACCTCATGAACGAACTTCACACAGACATCCATCTCTCCACCCAGGCCATCTGCCAGCTCACAGATATCGCCTACTCCAAGCGCGGCATCCGAAGCGCCATGAGCACGCTCAAACAGCTCTGCTACGAGGCCCTCGCGGAGTGCATAGGCGACACCACCGAACCGGACAGCATTTACATAGACGACTTAAGCACGTCATACGCCTGCAATAAAATCCAGAAGCCCGCGATGTAACGCGCGGCGAACGCTCATCCCAGAGAGTTGTTGTTTTCCCCCTCCCCGTGTGGTATAACTGCATGGGGAGGTTTTGTTATGGAAGACAAGACGATGAACGTGACAATCAGGGAAATTCTCCCGCAGGACAATGCGGGCGTTGAGAAGTTAATAAGAACATGTCTGATAGAGTACGGCGCCAACCACGCCGGCACCGCCTGGGCCGACCCCGACCTGGGCCGCTTCAGCGAAGTCTACGCCACCCCCGGCAACCGCTACTGGGTCGCCGTGGACGCATCAGGCCAGGTCGTGGCAGGCGTCGGCATCGGCGCGCTCGCAGGCGCACCGGGCATCTGTGAACTGCAGAAAATGTACTGCCTAAGCGCATATCGCGGCAGCGGCATCGCCCACACCCTCATGGAACAGGCCCTCGCCTACGCCGCTAAACACTACAGCAAATGTTACCTCGAAACCCTGGAAAACATGGTCCGCGCGCAGAAGTTCTACGAGCACTACGGCTTTGTCAGGATATATGAGCCCGTGGTGAAGACGGAGCATTTCGAATGTGATGTGAGGTATATTAAGGAGCTTTAGGAAGGTAGCAAAAGAACTCTGTCATCGCGACAGAGTTCTTGTTTGTTAGTGATAATGGATAACCGTCTTATCCATGGCAAGTTCTTCTTTGGTTGCGCCCAGGTTGCCGTGTATTTTAAGAGGCAAAATGTACGGCAGCATAATAAAGAGCAGCAAAAACGGTCCCAGCATGTTAACAAAAATAATTTTTGTTAACAAAAACCGCATTAGGAAGAATGGAAAATAAAAAATCACAACCATCATAAGCAGGTACATAATCAACGAAAACCCCTTAATACCTTCATGTGAAAAAATAAAAAGATGGCAAAAGGTTAAAACAATAAAAAAGGCAGACCAGAAACATGCTTTACAGCAGAAAACGCCTCTCTCTGCTGATACGTTGGTGGCGTGCCATCCACAAAAAGCCATAAAGATTACGTACAGCAGTATTATCAGACCATAGAGAGAAAGCAAATACTGGTTTGTGTAAAAATTAAAGATGTACTTAAAAAGCGGGACCACAAAATCCGTCCAGAAAAAACTCCAAAAGCCCTGATCCATAAGACTCACCTCTTTTAGAATATTAATATCGTATTTAGCAATAATTCCAATAAATAATAGCATAAAACATTTAAATTTGTAAATAAGTATTCCGTATTAATGTAAATTTTGTTATAATATGCTTGTTTATAGAGAAACTCAGCATGTTAAGAACAAAGTATACCAAAATAATAGAATTGCGAGGGCAGTATTATGATGTATCCGATAATATTTGATTTATTCCGTGATATGTGGAAAAACATATTTAATGAGAATTTCATAGGCCGACACGGAGAGCAGCTGATATATGAGACGCTTAAGAGTATTCCACAGTTTAGGGGAAAGTCAAAAATCCTACGAAACGTATTTATTCCGAAGAAAAACGGAGAGTATACGGAGATTGATTTTGTAGTCATCACCAACAAGGGCATATTTTCAATTGAGGCTAAAAACATACTGGGAGACATCTACGGCGATGAGAGAGATAAGTACTGGAAGGCTGTTGTCGGAGATGAAGAGCACAGCTTTTATAATCCGATATTACAAAACGAAGGTCACATGACAATGCTTAGAGATGTACTGGGAGGAAGAAAGTATTATCCAATTTTAGACATCGTCGTATTCTCTGAGCGGGCGCATATAGCCAGACTTGAAATGTTTTCAAAACTCATAATAGTTGCCGAAAGACCACAGCTAAAGGGCTGTGTTAAAAGGTTTTTAAAAACCTGGGATTACAGCATTGATGACGACGATATTAAGGATATTTATAACAAACTTGAACCATTTACTCACGATGCAGGAAGGAAGAAGATGCTGCATATTGCAAATATGAACCGGGATAGAAATAAATGATGGGAAGTTTGGAGCCCCCGCCTGAAAAGGTGGGGGATTTTTCGTACAACAAAACAATTTGGCTCATTCGAGCCAAAAATGTATTGACAAACTCCCAAATGATGCTATGATGAATGTATCAAACATTTGGCTCAAGCTAGCCAAGAAAGGAAGAATATGTCTAAAAAAATGGTAAAAAACTGTATTGAGGAGATTATGGGATGTTTTCACGGCGTTAGAGAGTCTGTTGAGATGAATGTTATAGTAGCTGCTTACATGCTCTATAAAACATATGACTTGAGCAAGGAGGATATACGTTCTGCTGAGCAGGCTGTGAACAGTATTAGTGGCGTAAATGAATATATTATTATGCTGCTGAAGGATCTCAAAAGTGAATGGCTTAATGATGAATTGTGGGCTGAACTTCTTGAGGTGAGAGAGAAGTTTGACAAGGAAACATTTAAGAAGGCTGTTTTATACTATGATCCTGAGTTCTGGAGTCAGAAGACTAATATTAGATGGGAGCTTTGCTGCACACCAACATCTATTGTCAAGTTGGCGAACAGGTTGCTGAATATTCAGGCAGGTGATAGGGTTGCTTACTTTAGCAACGGATTAGGTAATACTTTGCTAGCATTAGCTGATAGTAATGCCAATGCGTCTTATGTGGGCTATGAGAAGGATACCAAGAAAGCTGCAGCGTCATACATGAGAACAGAGTTGTCTGGTAAAAACATCAGCGTGAAGATTAGTGACTATATTACAGATAGTGTTGACCACGGAATATATGACCGTGTATTTAAGGAATTTCCGCTTGGAGCAAGATCCATAACTATACACCAAAATACTCGTGAAGTGAATCTTGTTGGAACAGACGGCGAAGAGCACCTGATTAGGCACTCAGAATGGTTATACAATACAATACTATGTAACAGCCTTAATGCTAATGGCAGAGGTGTTGCTATTATGACATTAGGAGGATTATGGAATAATCGTGATACCATGGCCAGAAGGATATTTGCTGAACAGGGCTATATAGAGAGTGTTATTCTTTTGCCAAAAGCTCTGTATATTAATACAGGAATACCTACAGCCATGGTGGTATTTGACAAGTCACATGCCGCTGGATATCGTGATATCTTGGTGGTGGATGCGTCTGATTTAGGAACTTCTGAAAGAAGACTTACGAAACTCTCAGATGAAGATATTGATGTGATAGTTGAAGCTGCTTCTGGCGAAACATCAATAAGCAGATATGTTTCTTGTGCTGAATTAGCAGATAATAATTTTGATCTATCAGCTAGCAGATATGTGGAGAGAGAAGATGGTATTCGTAATGGGGTGATGTTATATACAGTCGCCAAAAGAATAACAAGAGGAGCTGGTTTGACAGCTGGTAAGCTGGATGAATTAATAACCTCTGAACCTACCAGCTATCAATATCTCAGTCTCGTGGATATTAGCCCTGAAGGGATAATATCGAACAACCTTAAGTATATCAGTGATGTGGAACCAAGACTGCGAAGATACTGCATCAAGAACCATGATCTTATCATAGCTAAGAATAGCAAGCCGTATAAGATTGCAGTCGCGGAAGTTGCTGATGATATTGTGTTGTTGGCAAATGGAAGTGTTTTTATAATCACGCTCGATGAGACTAAGGTTAATCCATACTTTATCAAGGCATTTTTAGAGAGCCCACAAGGTCAGGCAGAACTTAACAGTATTACAAAAGGATCAATTATGCCATGTATTATTATAGAGGGGCTCCGTGACCTAATTATTCCACTGCTTCCTATGAACGAGCAGGAGGAGATTGCCATGAAGTACCAATATGTTCAGGATGAAATCAAACTCCTAAAAAGAAAAATGGACAGAGCAATTGACAAAATAAGCCATATTTTCGAGGAATAGGGGGTTTGTGTATGCGAGACTTAGACGAACTCATGGAGATAGAAACTGGGCTAAAAGAAATGTTTGATGATAGGCTTGAAGAGGTGCTCATCAAACTAAATAGGTCAGACAAACTGGATGAATTCTTAGATTTGGTAGGTTTTTTTGAGGAGTATGAGCTTATTCCCAAATATCAGACCTATAAGTCTGGTAAGATAGTGGTAGTAGGGGAAAGTGAACTCACAGAGAAGATTCTTACAGGAGTAGCCAAGGATATGGGCATCATGCGAGACAGGCTGGAATTCTGCCTGGGATACAAGGAGGCTAAAACCTACAACTACAAGAAACTGCAATATAAGCCGGAATACTCTGCTATTCTGGTAGGTCCAATGCCTCACAGCGGCAACGCCAAGGATGATTACAGTAGCATCATAGCGGCACTCGAACAGGAAGATGGTTACCCTCCTGTTCGCCGTATGGGAAGCAATTCTCTTAAGATAACTAAGAGCAGTTTTAGGGTAGCTCTGACAGAGTTGATTGAACAGAATGTGGTAAGCGTTTGGTAGTTGAGGAGTGGGAGAAAGATAGGCAAAATTTATGCGTTAATAATGTCAGATTATGTTTGTTTTAGTTTGACATTAATAACGTATAATTGTAAAATGTAAGATAATTAAAACAATATTAATTGAGATTTGTAGGGATGAAACGATTATGAAATATGGGTTTAAAGAAGTTGTTTTAGATTCTAGAACAGGATTGAATCCGCGAAAAAACTTTGTTCTTGGAAATGGCAAGAACAACTATATAACCATTAAAGATATTTACGATGGAAAAATCAACATTAGTGATAAAACAGATAAAGTTGACGATGACGCTATACAAATAATAAAAAAGCGTTCACGAATTAAAGCTGGTGATATCTTATTTGTCAGCATAGGAAGAATAGGCGAAACGGCAATTGTAGCTGAAAAAGATGATTCTTGGGATGTGAATGAATCTGTTTTTGTATTCACTGTAAATGAGAAAATTATCACACCAGAATACTTTTGTATGCTATTTCGCTCTGATACTGTTAAAGATTACATTACTGGCAATAGTTCTGGCTCGACATTTAAAAGTATAAAAATGAATCAGTTGGAGAGGATGGTATTTGATTTGCCGTCGCTCGAAGTTCAAAGGAATATCACTGCAAAACTGGAGAAAATCAATGACGTCTGTAGTTTGAGGGCTTCTCAGTTAGAATATTTTGATGAAATTATCAAAGCCCGATTTGTCGAACTCTTTGGAGACACTGTTATAAATCCAAAGGGATGGACGGAACACAGATTAGATGAGTATATAACTTTTCTTACTTCTGGATCACGTGGTTGGGCACAGTATTTTACAGATGAAAAAAAAGAATTATTCATCACAATAAAAAATGTGAAAAACAATCATATAACTTTAGGCGATATACAGTATGTTGATGCTCCTGAAAATAAAGAAGCAGAGAGAACAAAGGTAAAAACAGGGGATTTGCTTATCAGCATTACTGCTGATCTGGGAAGAACAGGGGTTGTAGACGATAGCATTGCAGATAGAGGTGCATACATAAATCAGCATCTATCGCTTGTCCGATTGAATCAGGATAAAATTAATCCACTATATGTTTCATATTTTTTGGAAACTTCAGGTGGAAAAAGACAGTTTGAAAGCAAAAACCAGAATGGTGTAAAGGCGGGGCTGAATTTTGAAGCAATCAAATCGTTGAAGATACTTGCTCCACCAATAGAGATGCAAAAGCAGTATATAGACTTTGTAGAACAAGTCGACAAATCAAAAGTTGCAGTGCAGAAGGCACTTGATGAAACACAGTTATTATTTGACAGTTTAATGCAAGAATATTTTGGCTAAAGGAGATTATTCATGATTACAGGAGAATTAAAAAATAAAGTGGATGCGATTTGGGATACTATTTGGACAGGCGGTATCACAAGCCCTACAACAGTTATGGAGCAGATAACATATCTTATGTTTATGAAACTGTTGGATGATAATCAGACGAAGGCAGAGGCTACAGCAAATGCTATAGGTGTCAGCCTGAAGAATAAGGTGTTTGATGAGGGAATTTGTGTTATAAGCGAGAATCCGCACGTGGAGACTAATTATGACAATCTGCGTTGGCATATTTTCCACAACTTTGATCCTGAGACTATGTTTAACAACATACAGCAGTATGTATTTCCATTTATCAAACAGATAGGTGGCGGTAAGGATACAGCATTTAGCCGATATATGAAGGACACTGTGTTCCTTATTCCAACTGCGAAGGTTCTGGCGAAGGTTGTAGACGGTATCGATGATATGGACATGAATAACAAGGATATCATGGGCGATATTTACGAGTACCTTCTCGGCAAAATGGCTGCCGGTGGTGATAATGGTCAGTTTAGAACACCTAGACATATCATCAACATGATTGTTGAGCTTATGAAACCAAACCTGAAGGATAAGGTGCTAGATCCTGCTATGGGAAGCGCGGGTTTCCTGATTAGTTCTGCAGAGTATGTTGAAGACAAATATAACAAGGAATTGCTCAAGAAGGATAACGCAGAGTACTTCAAGAAGGGAATGTTTTCAGGTTTCGATACAGACCAGTCCATGCTTCGCATAGGAGCTATGAACATGATGCTTCACGGCGTAGAAGACCCTAACATCAAGTATCAGGACTCACTTTCTAGCGATAATGATGAGCGTGACAGTTACACATTAATCATGGCAAATCCGCCGTTTAAGGGGAATGTGTTTGCTGAGGAGATATCGAAGGATATTCTTGCACTGTGTAACACCAAGAAGACAGAGCTGCTGTTTGTTTCGTTGTTTGTGAAGATGCTGGAAGTGGGCGGAAGATGTGCATCCATCGTTCCTGACGGTGTTTTGTTTGGCTCTAGTAAGGCCCACAAGCAGATTAGACAGGAACTGATAGAGAACCAGAAGCTCATCGCTGTTATATCTATGCCTTCAGGCGTATTCAAACCATACGCGGGAGTTTCTACAGCGGTTCTGATATTCTCTAAGACTAATTCAGGTGGAACTGACAAGGTGTGGTTCTATGACATGAAGGCGGATGGCTATTCATTAGATGATAAGAGATCACCAATCGTTCACAACGATATTCCTGATATCATAAGCCGTTTCAACAACCTGACTGAAGAGGCTAACCGCGACAGAACTGAGCAGAGCTTCATGGTTGATAAGCAGGAGATAGTGGACAATGATTATGATCTGTCCATCAACAAATACAAGAAGGTTGAATACAAGGCTGTGGAATATCCACCAACAGAGGAGATTATGGCGAATATCTGGAAATTGGAAGAGCAGATAAACGCTGAGATGAAGGAACTAGAGAAGTTGCTTAGCAAATAATACGAGGTTTATATATGGGAGATTACATTGTCGGAAGCCCTGAGTGGTTTCATAACAAAGCGAAGTCTGATTACTATATTGGAGTTAAGGACAGAGTAGAAGAAAAACGTCTTAGCTTCTACGAACAGTTTTCTCCCTCAAAACTGGCTGGTTTTAGCGGTTCAGAGCTTCTGGATAAGGTCTTTGGGGTAAATAGTGAATCCATGATGCAGATACTCATGAATAGTGAGAAGTATAGAGAGTTTGGATCCACAGGGTATTATAAGTATCTGGGAATCATTTACTTAAGAGAAAGTGATGGTTCCTGGATCTATTGTGAGAATAACATTAACACAAAACTAACATTGGAAGAAGCTGAATCCAGAGCAGAAGTTGTTAGAGATCAATTTCTAGAGTGTGTGAAAGAGATTGAAAACATAGGTGATTTTAACACTATAAGAGATTACCAGACGCTAAAAAAACGCATCTCAAATGTTTTCTTCTATAAGTACGTTTGGGCTATGAAATACTATCAGATGATACGTCCGGATGTATTTCCAGGTATGTATCATGATCACACTATTAATAGAGCATTGGAAATATTGGGGCTACAGCAGCATGCAAAGAAAGACCGTATTTTAAACGTTGGCGAGATTTCTCTGTTTATTAAGAGATGTGACGTAAACAATATTGTGTTTAACCACATTTACTCTAAAGAGTGGGGATGGGAGGATGACTATAAAAGTAAGATTAGCGAAAATGCAAGCATTAATCGTAGTCTGAATTCTGAAGCGGTTGGTCGCAAGAATTACTGGTATTACAACGTCCCAATAGGCGTAGATGAAACGCAATCGGAGAATCTGCTTAAGGCTGCTGAAATAGAGGAAGATATTAAGAAACTAAATCTTCAGGGAGAGGATAGAGAAGCTGTTGTAAAAGCAAGAGTAAACCAAAATGTTTTTAGAGACATATTGCTTAAGAAGTATAAGAAAAAGTGCTGTCTATGCGGTGTGTCTAGTGAGGAATTGTTAATAGCAAGCCATATAAAACCATGGGCAGACAGCGAGCCGGAAGAACGACTATCAGAGAACAATGGCTTTTTGCTGTGCCCTAACCATGATAAACTGTTTGATAAAGGATATATTTCTTTCAATGACAACGGTAATATATTGATTTCGGAAGAATTAAACGAGACAGATAGAATGTTTATGAATGTGCATGATAAGATGCACGTTGAAGTCACTGAAGGTCATCGGAAGTATCTAGAGTATCATAGGGATAAGGTTTTTAGAGGGTAGAAGTATTGAATTGTTTTAACTGAAAATATTTTATTTTATATACAAATCATAATATCAAGTAGAGGTGGACTGGATGGAAGTTATTCATAACGAGGATTGTTATGTGGCGTTTCTTGATATGTTGGGGTTTTCAAATGCTGTAATATCAGAATCGCCTAAACTTATTGAGGAAATATTTGATACAATAAAAAATTGCAAAAAGGAAATATTGAATGATAAGTGTGCTTGGGATAATGAGTCTGATAATTTGGCCAACAACACAGTCATCTATATAATGTCAGATAGCATTGTGTTGGCAATTAAATCTAGTATTGGTGGAGCAATAGACTTTCTAATTAGATGGTGTAAGGAGATACAATTCCGACTTTTATCACGTCATAAAATTCTTGTAAGAGGTGGTATATCGCAAGGTTTACATTATCAAGACAATGAAATCGCGTTTGGAGTGGGCTTTGTTAAAGCTCATATGATTGAGTGTGTTGCGAAAACACCTCGAATTGTTATAGATGACGCTATTGATATTCCACTTGGATGCAATGTTTCAGAAGACATTGATAAAAAGAAATATATAGATTTTCTAGGTGATTGTTATTGGGATGATGAAAAAACTAGGTATTGGATGTCGTTCGCAAATAGTAATATTAAAAAGAATGAAGGGTTAATTGAAAAATATAAATGGCTTTCAAATCAATTTGCTAGTTGTAATGATAGATATGAGATGAAAATAAGTGAAGAGGAGTATTCTAAGAATAATTTAGGGTTATAGGTACTTGGATGGAGAAGTTTAAGCTGGAACCTTTAAAAAATAATGTGGAAGAAATGTTCATTGGACCGTTTGGAAGTTCATTAAAAAACGAATGCTTTGTAAATAAAGAAGATGCATTTTGTATGGTTTATGAGCAGAAACATGCCATACAAAAAACTATGGATGTTGAAACGCGTTACATAAATGAAGAAAAATATAATGAATTAAAGAGATTTAATGTGCGTGGTGGAGATATTATTGTTAGTTGTAGAGGTACTATCGGAGAAACCTATTTGGTGCCAGATGACTCGCCTTTAGGTATTATGCACCCATCGATAATGAAAATCCGATTAAAGGATAGGGTTTATATAAAAAATTATTTTAATGATTTATTATATACAAGATTAAAAAAATATGAATCTGAGGCTAATGGAAGTGGTGTTAAGATGGCAATTTCTGCAGCTAAATTGGGTGAAGAGCTATTTCCAGTTCCTACAATACAGCAACAAAAAAATATAGAACAGAAGCTTTCTTCAGTCCGTAAATTGCTTAGGTTAAGAAAAGAAGAACTTTTAACTTTAGATCAAATCATAAAAGCCCGATTTGTCGAGCTCTTTGGCAATCCGATTCATAATGAAAAGGGGTGGGATACTGCGGCTGTAGAAACTGTTTGCAAGGAGATTTTTGGCGGAGGTACACCATCAAAGTCACATCCAGAGTATTATGAAAACGGTGATATACCGTGGGTTTCTTCAAAAGATATGAAGACTGATGTTTTGACGGAGAGCCAAATATATATAAATCAGAAAGGTATTGATAATAGTACAGCAAGGATGGTTCCTGTAAATTCAGTGATTATGGTTATCAGGAGTGGTATCCTTAAACATACTTTACCAGTGGCAATAAATGCTGTTCCTATTACAGTAAATCAGGACTTAAAAGTATTTATTCCTGGGGAATCAATACTGACACGTTTTATGGCAGTGCAATTCAAAATGCAAGAAGCGGATATTCTATCTGGCGTAAGAGCTGTAACGGCAGATAATATCGAATTTAATTCATTAAAGCAAAGAGCCATGATTGTTCCACCGATTGAATTGCAAAAAGAGTACGTGGACTTTTTAGAACAAGTCGACAAATCAAAAGTTGCAGTGCAGAAGGCACTTGATGAAACGCAGTTGTTATTTGATAGTTTGATGCAGGAGTATTTTGGCTAGTACTATTGTGGAAGTTATAATAATAGACAGATTATAGAATAATGGCTGTAGGATGTTGGTACCATAGAAAGGTATACCAACATGGAAGAACAGATAGTTATTATTTTAAACGAGATGTCTGAGTATTTATCCATCTCACAGATGAAAAAACTTCAGGAAGTTATGTTGAAAGTTTTTGCAAGCAGGTCCGATGATAAGAAGAAGGCCATACATAACTCTGAGTATTTGAAGATGTTTTTGGCGTCCAAAACTGTGGAGGGATGCTCTGTTAGAACGATACAATATTATCGTGTGACGGTTGAGAAGATGCTTGAAAACATGGTTCAGCCTGTTAGAAAAATTAGCACGGAAGACATTAGAAATTATCTGTCAGAGTACCAGAAAATCAACAACTGCAGCAAGGTTACCATAGACAATGTCAGGCGTAATCTGTCCAGTTTCTTCTCGTGGTTGGAGGAAGAAAACTATATTCTGAAGAGTCCCATGAGGCGTATTCACAAGATTAAAACCAACCATCAGGTTAAGGAAATAATCAACGATGAAGATATAGAACGGCTTAGGGATAAGTGCATATGTAAGCGAGATCTAGCTATGATTGATCTGTTATATTCCACAGGGATTCGTGTGGGGGAATTGGTTAATCTAAACATTTCGGATGTTGATTTTGAGGCTAGAGAATGTGTGGTTTTCGGCAAGGGCGGCAAGGAACGTAAGGTGTACTTTGACGCCAAGGCAAAGCTACATTTGCAGTCCTATATTGCAAGCAGAAGGGATGATAATCCTGCACTGTTTGCTACGCTGGATGCGCCGTATGACAGGCTTAAAATAAGCGGTGTGGAGATACGTATGCGGTCGCTTGGAAGGACAGCTAATCTTACAAGAATACATCCGCATAAGTTTCGAAGAACTATGGCTACGAGAGCCATTGATAAGGGGATGCCCATAGAGCAGGTACAGAAGATACTAGGGCATTCGCAGATAGATACGACCATGCAATATGCTATGGTTAATCAGACTAATGTTAAAACGTCGCATCAGAAGTATATATCATAATCATATGATAGGCTAAGAAACGCTAGCGGGAATGGAAAGATTGTAAAACGACGGTATGATAATAAATAATCATTTCTAGTTGATAAACTAATAGACGGAGGTTGTCTATGGGAAAATACGAGGAATTTTTACAACTGGCGGAGGATGCCAAACAGCAGAAGGGAAACGTGGAGTGTGCACGACTTAGCAGAAGAGCGTTGGAGACGGGCATAGAGTATCTGTATGAAAAACTTGATAAGAAGTTGCCCGAGAGAGCTTCACTGTTAGAGCTGGTGGACAGCAGTGTTATGCTGTCATTTCTGAAGGATCCTGACCTGGTTTCGTCCATGCATTACATCAGAATGCTGGGAATGGATGCTGAACATGATAAGAAGATTAAGGCGAAAGAAGCCAAGTTGACTATTGAAAACCTGGTTGTATTTGTTGAGCTTATTATTGCGCTTCATGATGGTAAGCCTGTTAAGCCTCAGAAATTGCCTTACATGAGTGAGGCGAATACTAGGAAGATTTACATAGACCATTATCTTGCAGAAGCCGGGTGGGAGGTTTTAGATACCGAAAACCTGGCTATTAGTGGTAAGGCTGGAATAGAGATTAAGGTTTTGGGGATGCCTAATCCTCAGGGCTTTGGCTTTTGCGACTATGTGCTCTATGGGGCAGATGGAAAACCTCTCGCAATAGTCGAAGCCAAGAAGACCAGCGTTGATGCTAATAAGGGCAAACATCAGGTTGAATTGTATGGAGAGTGTATGAAGCAGATATGGGGGTATGTGCCTGTTCTGTATTACACTAATGGTTATTCCATACATGTTATGGACGGTTTGTATCCTGACAGAGAAGTTTACGCGTTCCACACGATGAAGGAGCTGGATGATATGCTCCAGAGACGTTCTAGAGGCGATATAACGAACTTTAAGGTAAATGATGACATATCGGGCCGTCCGTACCAGAAGATGGCTATTACGAACCTCTGTGAGCATTTTAATGGCAAACACAGACGAGGTCTGATAGTTATGGCTACAGGTACCGGCAAGACTCGTGTTGCGGTTTCTCTAGTGGACGTTTTAACGAAGAACAACTGGATTACTAGAGTGCTGTTTTTGGCTGATAGAACCTCTCTGGTTGCTCAGGCTAAGAATGCATTTAAGAAGTTGCTGCCAGATATGTCTTACTGCGTATTGTCCGATAAGGGCGAGAAGGATATGAACGCCCGACTGATGTTTTCTACGTATCAGACTATGATTAACTATATTGACGCTGAAGATAAACGCTTCAGCAGTGGCAGATTCGATTTGATAATTATTGATGAGGCACACAGGTCAATATTTAACAAATATAGTTCCATCTTCATGTATTTTGACAGTCTGTTGGTTGGACTTACAGCTACCCCGAAGGACGAAATCGACGCAAATACTTACAGAGTTTTCGGCTGTGAGCAGGATAAGCCTAACTTTGAATATGGCCTGAAACAGGCTGTTGCTGACAAATACCTTGTGGATTATAAGGCAGTCAGCCATACGACAAAACTACTTAAACAGGGCAAGAAGTATAAGGATCTGTCAGAGGACGAGAAGGAGCAGCTGGCAGAATATGAATTCGAGGATGACGGCTCTGATCTTCTCATAGCCAAGAACGATATATTTAAAGTGCTCTACAACGAGGCTACTTGCCGCATGGTTCTTGAAGAACTCATGGAGAAGGGTATTAAGGTTGATGACGGCGAGGTGTTAGGTAAAACCATTATATTTGCTTACAACCATCATCATGCAACTATGATTGTCAAGTGTTTTAACGAGATGTATCCTGAGTTAGGAGATGATTACTGCAAACTTATAGACAATCAGGTGACATATGCGGACGATTTGATCGTCAGATTTGGTGAGCAGCCAAACTTCAGAATAGCGGTTTCAGTAGATATGTTGGACACAGGAATCGATGTGCCGGCGGTTTTGAATCTTGTGTTTTTCAAGGTGGTTAAATCGCCTATTAAGTTCGCTCAGATGATTGGCCGTGGAACCAGACTGTGTGAGGATTTGTTTGGTCCGGGAAGACATAAACAATATTTCCAAATATTTGATTACTGTGGAAATTTTGAATATTTTGAGCAGAACCCTGATGGTACTGACGGTTATAAGGCGCTTAGCATGTCGCAGAGATTGTTTGAGCTGCGATTAGATATTCTAACAGAACTTCAGAAGGCAGAATATCAGTCAGATGAGCTGTGTGCAGCATATTACGAGGAACTGAAGAACATTCTTCAGGATCAGGTCGCGTTAATCAAGAGCCACAATGATAGAATTCAGGTCAGAGCCGAGATGGCTTACGTTGATAAATATTTTGACGATAAGACTTGGGATTATATATCCCCGATCATGAACAAAGAAATCAAGATTCATTTGACGCCGCTTCTAGACAGCGGTTTAAACGGTGAGGCGATATCGGTTGCTTTTGACATCAAGATGCTGAATGTCGAGCTGTCTGTCATAATGGTAGGTGGTATCAGCAGGGCTGTCAAGTCTGTGCAGATTATCCGCGCAGTTGCCGATTATCTGCTTACGAAGGCTTCTGTTCCTGCGATTAAGAATAAAATACCACAGTTACAGACGCTGTCATCTGAACAGTTCTGGTCTTCCCCAAAGGTCGACAAAATGGAGCAGTTAAGAAAAGATGTCCGTGATCTTATGCAGTATCTGGACAGCCATTCCAAGAAGAAGATAGATGTAAACATTCAGGACCAGTGGGAAAGCGAGGGCGTTGATGTTCACATCAATGTTGACATCAGAACGTATCGTGAGAAGGTTCTGGATTATCTTGCAGAGCATCTCGATTCACCTGTGATTAGCAAAATCAAGAACTTGGAAAAGATAAATGCTGACGATCTCAGGGAACTTGAGGAGATTATGTGGTCAGAGTTGGGAACTAAGGAAGACTATGACAAACTAACCAACATAGATAATCTGGCGGCATTTGTCAGAAGTCTGGTTGGCGTCAGTCAGGAAGTTATTAACGCCAGATTTGGACAGTTCCTCGATGATAATTCTCTGAATACACAGCAGCAGGAATTCGTACAGGCTATTATCAACTATGTTCGCGAGAACGGTGATATCCAGCGTGAGGATCTTGTAGAATCATCGCCGTTTGATAATGTATTCTTCGTAGAACTGTTTGGCGAGAAGAGAAAGTTGGTTTTGGATATGGTAGATTGGTTCCACAACAGCATAGCGCCGGAAGTGGCGTAGGGGAAATATAAGGTAATAATTGGAGGATAAGATGGCTAAGGGGATTATTTATATTATGACTAGTGTTGTGCCTGGATTGATTAAAATTGGCAAAACAGATAACTTTGAGAGTAGAATGTATAATCTTGAACATAACGGATATTGTAATGTTACTGGCTTAAAGCGTACATTTGCAATAGAGGTTGATGACTATGCAGAGAAGGAGATTATGCTTCATACAATTTTTGATAAGAGCAGATTACAGGATACAGAATTGTTTGCGCTTGATGTAAATATAGCAGTTCAGTTATTATCTTCATTTGATGGTACAGTTATTTATCCTAAGACAGAAACTAAGGCGGATATTTTTGAAAGCGCGACAGATAATGGCCAAGGGAAACTTGTTCCTAATGGTATATACACCTTTGAAAAAAAGAAAAAATCTGACAATAACAAGTTGGTTAAGGCAAAGGCTGAAGTAAGAAATGGCTGCTGGATAATAAAAAAGGGCAGCATCTTAGGCGTTACTGAGGATGCGGGAGTGTCTAGTAAGGCCAGAAAAGCACGTACTGATATGCAGATAAATAAAAGTGGCAGGCTTCTTGAAGATTATGATTTGGGATGCTGTTCACCATCATTTGCTGGGAATGTTGTTATGAATCAGTCTATAAATGGTTGGACAGATTGGAAGAATGATAAGGGGCAGCCTGTGGATATATACAGGGAAAAGAAGGCTGAATAAAAACATAGAGAGGTAATATGACACGAAAACCTGGTGAGCAAGAGGCAATATTGATTCTTAAAACCATTGGAGTTGATCATTCTATAAGTTATAAAGAATAACTGCAAAATTTAT
This sequence comes from Lachnospiraceae bacterium, assembly GCA_024699325.1. GTDB lineage: Bacteria > Bacillota > Clostridia > Lachnospirales > Lachnospiraceae > UBA4292. Next base: position 40,933 of record JAILPS010000029.1, read on the forward strand.
GGCCCTGGCATATTGTCAGGGCTATTAGTTATCTATAATTATTCTAACTGTAAATGTAAATTTGAACTGTCCGAATCCTTTTTTACGTGTACACTCAAATTTTGAAATACGTGCACACCAAATTTCTGAAATACGTGCACACCAAATTTCTGAAATACGTGCACAGCAAATTTCTGAAATACGTGCACGCCAAATTTCTGAAGTCCGTGCACACCATTTTTCTGAAGTCCGTGCACGCCAAATTTCTGAAGTCCGTGCACACCAAATTCTTGAAATACGTGCAAGGCAAAATAAGAGGCTCTAAAAGTGCGCAAACCCTTATTTTACAAGGGTTTCAGCAACTATGCGACAAAATTATAATAACGATTTGCATACCAACTTTTACAAGGAAAACACCCCTTTTGCATACCAACTTTTACAAGGAAAACACCCCTTCTGCATACCAACTTTTACAAGGAAAACACCCTTTCTGCATACCAACTTTTACAAGGAAAACAGCCTTTTTACATACCAACTTTTACAAGGAAAACAACCCTTTTACATACCAACTTTTACAAGGAAAACACCCTTTCTGCATACCAACTTTTACAAGGAAAACAGCCCTTTTACATACCAACTTTTACAAGGAAAACAGCATTTTTCCTACCAACTTTTACAGGCAAAACGACGTTTTTGAATAACACTATTTACAGATTGAAGTTTGGGCTAGGGAATAGAAACAACAAATTTATAAAAAACATCCCGGACACATCCGGGATGTTTTTAATTACATTTTTTATGGATGACAGCGTCCACATGTATTATATAACATGGGAGAATATTTGTGCGTGAAAAATACTAAAATTTGTGTAAATAATGTGGGTGTTAGGGTGAATTTATAGCTCATTTTAGTATTTATGAATTGACATTGATTACATGAATTAGTAAAATCTAATTAAGTAAAAAATTTTGAAAAATTACAGATAAAAAACATTATTCCCAAATTATTGCGATAGGCATGAGCTATAATAGGCTCGCACGATAGCATGATTATGGAGTTGATATGTTTTTTTAATATAGATAAACAGGAGGCGTAACTTGGATAGGAATATTTTTAATCGAATACCGTTAGGGTTCTTCAATCTGCTATCTAGTGGTAGTGATAATATCATTAACGCAGGATGTCTCCTTGAAATATATTCTCTATATGACAGGGAGGTTTCATATCGTATAAGCCGTAGGCAACTTAGAGATTCCTTGGCGTTATATATTATGGAGAATAACATAAAACTTTCCGACGAAGAAGATGACGATGAGAAGAGCTCCGATGTGGCTAATTATATAATTCGCAAATTTACAGATGCAGACTGTGGATGGCTTACGGAGGAAGTGGACGATGCAACCTATGAGAAGTATATCGTTATGACTGAAGCTGGTATTGCATTATCAGAGTTTTTGCTTAGTATAGAGAAACCGGAGAAGGTTGAATATGCCGCATATATTTATAACATTTATAATACGTTGATGAATTCAGAACAGTGGAAGTCTGACCCATACGTAAACGCTGTGAAGTATGTATACAATAATGCCAAGGCGCTTGCTAATTCTCTGAAAAGGTTGTCTACATTTATTCGCAAGAAAATAGAGGAACTTGATAAGGCTAATAAGCTTGATAAGTTAACAGAGCATCTGATGGAGTATTGTGATGGAGAATTTATCAGGGAATATGCGCGTCTAACTAAGCAGCAGAATATCCACATGTATCGCGGCTGTATTCGCTCAAAACTGAATGAAATAATAAATGATATGGAAATCTACGACTTGATTGTTACAGGATGCGCTATTGAGGAAGATATATCCGAATATGATGCAGATATGTTTGTTATGGAGATGATTGACAATACAAAACGTTTCCTTAACGAAGATTATGATAGGATAATGAAGGATATAAAGCATAAGATAAATATGTATATCCATATTGCAGTAGGTAGAATACGTTTCGTGAGAAATAGTGGTAAAGATGCCCAAGGAAACGTTGAACAGGTATTAAAACTTCTTAGAAAAAGTATCGATGAGGGGAATCTTTTTGAAGAACTTCCAACAGAGATGCTGAAATTATATAAGATTGACAACAACGAATATATAGATCGGGCTTCTTTGTGGACACCAAGAAGAAATCGAAGCGTTAAGAAGGCTGTGACAACCGAGACGGAAGTTTTGACAGAAGACGATAGGTTGACAGCAATATCAGAATTACAGAAGGAAGCATACAACCCGTATTCTAAGAAGAAAATGAAGACATACTTAGATAAGCAGATGGGCAACAGGACAGAGATAGATAGTTTAGAATTGCCATTGTCCTGCAAGGAAGAACTTTTAGCTGATATTTCAGCAGTAGCGTTTTGCGAAGAGAATGGCTATGAAGTATCTGTAGAAGATGGCTATATAGAAGCTCATGACATGATTTTGAGAAAGTTTAAGATAAGGAGAAAACCACATGGGATTTGAGGCAGATTGGGAATTATACACTTCAGGTGAAAAAGAATTGTTTCAGCGTGCGTGTAGAAGACTATTAAAATCAACATTTATTGTCAAAGAGAAAAATGATGATAGTAAGAAGCTATATGCATTTGTGGCTAAAAACGAAGATGCTTTAAGTGTGTATCTGGGATATATGGGGTTTGATGTAGTCGTCGATCGTGATAATGGAGTAGCCATGCTTACAAATATAGGCAGCACCTCTGATTCCGGCAAAATACAGGCAAACAGGCTTAGGCTTCGCAAGGTTGATACGGTCGTTTTGTGCTGTTTATGGACTTTATATGCTGATCGCATACACAAGGGTAATCTGTCAAAGAGCATTATTATAAGACTTCTGGACTTGAAACAGGAGATAGAAAAGTTTGGCTTCAGAAGTGATTTTGATGGCAAGGTTTTGATGGTAGAAATATTAAAATTGTTCTCAAAGTATAATCTTATTGAGACATCAGGAAGTATAGGAGACCCTGATTATATGATTAAGATATTTCCATCAATACAATTTGCATTGGACAGTGTTGAATTCAAAAACTATGTTGAAGAAACAACTAAGAAGATAAAGGCTTCAAAAAATATTACAGAGAATGATGAAGGAGAAGGAGAGGAATTAGAGTATGAAGAGTAACCGTAAAGTGGCTACAGGACTCCAACTTATTAATTGGTCAAGGTTTACAAATGTTAGAATGAAACTGGGCGGCTCCACATTAATAACAGGTAATAATGGAACCGGTAAGTCCACCGTTCTTGATGCTATCACATATCTTATCACTGGAAATACTCAGTTTAATATTGCGGCTAAGGATAGAGATAGAAGTGTTGCAGCATATGTAAGGGGAGATACTCACAGCGAAGGTTCCAACAGATATTTGCGCGGCAATATGGATGTTGTTAGCTATATTGCTATGGAATTCTATTCTCCGATAGAGAAGTCATACATGGTTATTATGGTGGCTATAGAGCTGAAGAGTGATGACAATAGATCAAATTCATATTGGTACATAGCGAGGGATACAACCCTTGATGATATTGTTTTTTGTAAGGAAGAAGTAGGCAAACTCACAGTATATCCTAAGGGAATGATAGAGGTTCATGGCCGACATGTAAGTGGCAAAGAATTCATGAACATGGATAGAGGAACCAAGCAGGTTATTCAGGCTATGGGCCTGCGTTGTGATGTTAAAAAATATAAGTCAAAAATTATCAAGATGTTAGCTTTTGATCCTCAAAAAAACGTTGATAAGTTTATCCAGGAATGCGTTCTCGATGAAGGCGAGATGTCATCTCTTACAGAACTTAAAGAGCAACGTGCTAACTATGATGAGATTCGTCAAGCTTATGAGGATATGCTTGAGAGCAAAGCTGTTTTAGAGCGAATTGAAAAGTGTATTTCGGATTATGAACATGTGTATGCTGACTATAATACTCGTCGATTGATGCTCCTATATCAGAAGTGGCAGACTATACTAGATAGTATCGAGACATTAAAAAACGAAAAGGGACAAAAGGAGGCAACGCTTAAATACTTAAACGAACAAAACAGAAATTTGGATAAGAAGCGTGACGAGGCAAATCGAAGATTAGAAGAGCTTAATAATAGTTCTGATATGCGTGATGTTAATAATACTCTCAAATTGTATGATACAGAGATTAGTCAGCTTACTTATGATTGTCAGAATCTCAGGAAAGATGTTGATGATATTAAAGAGTTGCAGCAATGGGTTGAAGAAATAATGGCAGAATATGCTGAGGATTCTAACAGTTTTTCTGGTATGCAGGATGTGCTGATGCGTTTAGCTGTCAGGGGTGAAACATCAGAGAAGATTGAAGCGTTTTATGCTTTTTCAGAAGAAGTTAAGAGAATCTTAGAGAAGAAACAGTATGATAAGATTGTAATTGATGCCAAAATTGAAGACGATAATAATAAACTGAAGAAGGCATATGACGATAAAAAGCAGTTGGAGGATAACAAACCAGTCTTTGATGAGGGATATATTAATACAAAAGAGTTGATTAATAGAGAACTAAGAAAGTTAAACATAAAGACTGATGTCAAGTTTTTTGTTGAATTGATTGTCGATATTTGTGACAAAAAGTGGAGACGATCTATAGAAACATTTCTTGGTGGTAAAAGATTTAACATAATTGTAGATCCGAAGTACACATCACAGGTACTTAATATAATTAATAATAATCCATCGACTAAGGGCAAGGTAATTATAGGCGATAAGTTGGAAGAAACTGATATTGCACCTGGCTCCGCTGCTGAGCAACTTAAAATAGTTAATCCAACCGCCAGAAGATATGCAAATTATCTCTTGAATGGTATTAAATTGTGCGAGAGTGTTGAGGAACTTCATGAGAGTCCCAAAGGGGCCATTATGCCTAACGGAATGCTTGCAAAAAGCTATGCAGTTGGAAAGATGGAGATTAATAGAACTAAGCTGTTTATTGGTTCAGATGCCATCAAGATTCAGCTTGAAGAACTAACTAAGGAGATACAGGAACTTAATAATAGTATAGCTTCACAGTCCAATACTAGTAAGTGTCTTAAACAAGATATTGATAATCTGCAGAAGAAGTCATTAAAGCAGGATGAATATAGATTTGAGGCCGTTAATGACCTATATGAGAAAAGGGTGAGGCTAAGTAAAGTAAAGACTGATAAAGAGAGCTTTGAGAAAGATCCTAATTTTATGGCCATGCTTGGTGCAATCAGCGAGGCACAGAATAATTTAAAAGATATTGAGGAGAATATTAATGATCTTAATCAACAAATAGGCGGTGTTAAAAAAGAAATCGAAGAGAAGCAAGGAACTATTGAAAGTAAGAATCGTAGTATTGAGCCGGCAAGGAGTGAATTTGAAGGGGAGTGTAAGTTAATCCCTGAGTTGAGACAACCGGCCATAGATATGTATAATCTACAGAAACAGAAGAAGGAGGCAGCAATTTCTGAAAGAACTGTTCGTGAGTGGGAAGCTAATTTGGGGAAATCCATCAAGCACCTTGAAGATGAACAAATTGAATATTGTAAGCTAAATAATTCAGACATACAAACAAGGGGCGTTTCATATATTGGTTATTACAGACAGCAGTATCGCGATCTTGCCAATGTTCAGATTGAGGAAGCTAAACAAAAACTGGAAAAGCAGGGAGAGAAACTTCAGAGTGCGTTTGTCGGTGATTTTGTGGCTGAACTAAACGAAGCTATCAGTGGTGCCAGGGGTGAAATAGGTGATATCAATAGGGAACTTAAAGACAGACCTTTCGGCAATGATATTTATCAGTTTGAGATGAAGGAGCGCATGGATTCAGAGGGCAAGGCACTGTTTTTTAAGATTAGCAATCAGATGCAAAAATTTTTGAATGCTCAATCCTATCTTGATGCTGTCAAAGAAGATGAAGAGGGTGAACAGGATATCAAGGATTTTATTGATATAGTTTTAAGCGAAGATGATGAGACGGAGTACACAGATTATCGCAAGTATTTCACATATGACATGAGAATTACTAACAAACAGAGCGATATGGAAGCTGCGTTGTCAAAAAAACAGGGATCTGCCAGCAATGGTGAAAAACAGACGCCTTACTTTATAATCTTAGCGGCCAGTCTTCTTCAGCTGTATCCTAAAGACAGAAGTAGTGCAAGACTTGCTTTTATTGATGAGGCATTTTCTGCTCTATCAAGAGAGCGAATAGAGCAGATGGTTGACTATCTGGAAACTAATGACTTCCAGGTTATATATGCTGCGCCGCCGGATAAGATTAATAGTATTGGATCACATATTCAAACGACAATTACGTTAGTGCCTAAGGGGCGACAGAGTTTTGCTGTGGAAGGAATACTTAGTGATTTTGAGGAGTGATTAAAGTATGAGTAATGATCATATTAGGCTAAATAAACGCCAGAAGGAAATTCTTTCTGCGCTTCTAGATAAGTTTGAGTCAAGTAAGACATATCGTGAAGAGAACACAGTTAACCAGTCTTTTAAAGTGAAACCGAATGATTTCTTTAAGGAATATGACTCTGATTTTGCTAACCTTGATGAACAGGAGGATTTTGAGAGGGATTTAAGAGTACTAGAAGAGGCGGGATATGTTGCACTGTCATATAAGCGTGGTGTCATATCAGATATTTCGATGGTAGTGTCTGCTCGTGATTGTATCTATTCGCAGTTAGGGAGAAGAGAATTAAAACAACTTGAAGAAGAGCAAATTAGCCTGTATGAGTCTTTTATGGGCAGAGAGCCTGTGCTAAATAATTATTGCTTTTCTCAAGTAATCCGCCTGCAGAACAGAAAAAAAGCAGAGTATCCAATAGCTACAGCTCGTGAGTTAATTAAACTATTAGAGTTTATTGAGAATAATTCTGAGGAAATTCTCGAAAGAGAGCTTTCAATCGAATTGTTTGGAGATTCTAAAGTGTTCGAAAGAGAGTATCGCCACAAATTAATCACTGTGCTGAAGAAGTATGGGAATTTGCTGGATATTATTGAGAACACACCTGACGATAGAGAGCAGGAGCATGCAATTTTAGCAGAGTATAATATCTATCCGAACCCGACATATGTCAACTTTAAGGGAAACGGCGAAGTGCTTCTAAAAAACGGTAACACCATAAAACTAATGTCGTCAATGCCTATCGCAATTGATGCAGATACGCTGAATCAAATTGATAAAGTTAAGGTGGAACCATCAAGAGTTGTAACAGTTGAGAACCTTACTAGCTTCAACAGAATGACCAATGATGCGGATTTTTATATATATTTGGCGGGATATCATAACACGGCTAAGCAGTTGTTTTTGCAAAAGATTGCGGCGTCCAATTCTGATAAGGAGTGGTATCATTTTGGCGATATAGATCCAGATGGCTTCTTTATCTTGGAACATTTAAAGTCAAAGACTGGAATAGCATTTAAACAGTTATATATGTCCGTTCATGAATTAAAACGTTATGAAACGTATTGTAAACCCCTGGAAGACAATGATGTAAAAAAGGCAAAAACTTTGTTGGATAGAGGATTATACGTTGAGGAAGTCCAATATATGTTGGCTAACAATGTTAAGTTAGAGCAGGAAGTTATCAGCTGGAAACAAAAATGATTGATGCACGATAATCCATGAAAACCATACATATTCTCTTGAACAACCATTGATATGATGCAAAAGACAGGGGTGATCATAGTGAGCAGTAAGAAGGAGATTCTTAGAAAAATTAAATCTAAAACCACAATCTTTTTTCATAGTGATGTGCCAGAAGAGCTGAAAAATGATAGGGATATAATTATCGCTGAGCGTAAGGCGGGGATTCGTAGAATCTATAGAATTGGTTATGATGTGATTAAGAATAATTTTTTTGTTGAAGAATTATTGCTGCATTTTGATCATTACGATAAGTTTGAGTGGTATTTAGAAAACCATAATTATAATGTGTTTGATGAATTCTATGATTATCTAGATGGCGAAATATATGATTATGCTTGCTATTATCAACTGGATGTATCTAGAATAACTAAACCAATTGATGCTGACAGATTTTGGAAAAAAACAGCGCTTATTGAAGAAACTGTGGATGATTATACCAGTAATCCGACATCTAGAGAACTTAGCGAATATAGGGAAAGAGAAAAGGTTAAGAGATTGGTAAAAAAGTGGATTGAAAAATTCAGAGATTGTACGACAGTTGAGGAGTTAGACAAAACATTAAAAGCATATGATAAATCTGCACTTTTTGTGAAACACAGGATATACAATGATATTTATATGTGGAGCTTTGCCTTCCCAGATTCAGTTGATAAGCAGAACGCAAAGATTATTATTCAAGCGGCCTCCCTTGGAATCACACATAAGGACTATACCTATAGGCTGTGCTTCGTGTATGGCCCGCAATTTGTATTAGATAATTATAATCCCACAGCGTGGACAAAACAGGGGAATGCAAAGAAGATAAGAGAATTAAAAAAGTTCATCGAAACCGTAAATATTAATGATCCTGAATTGCATCATTGGAAAGTTAGTTTTGATTTAAAAACACATTACTATCTTCTTGAAAATAAGGAACGTGTAAAATACTATTATGCCACTTTTGATGAGGTTGTAAGAGCACTTAATTATGATTTGTCAGGCGTGGATATAAGTAAAGATTTTATGCTTAATTATGATTTCTCTTCATGTAAGATGGATGAGAATACCATACTGCCTGTACAATATTATGATAACCTTAGATATGAGATTGTAAAAGAATACTCACGCGGAAAGTTTCGTGTAAAGCAGGCATGGTACAATGATTGTGGTAAATGTGTTAGGGAACATGTTAATTCCTTTGATTATTTTTTCGATTTTGTAAAATTTCTTAAGGGTGATTTGTCAGGCGCCGATTTGTCATTATGTGATGGATTAAATAATTTGTCAGATGTTTCAAACATTAATCTAAGTGGAGCTAAATTACAAACTAGTTTCTGTGAAACACATGGAATTGAATACGAACAATGTGAGTTGGATTTCACAAAAATACAATCATTCTCTGAAACAGAGCATTACGAAGAAGAAACAGCTATTGTTTTACAGTCCGATGATAGAGTGATGCTTCCTGATGAGGATGAAGTTGGATTTTTGCAACAGTTACTATCAGGTGAATATTGGATATCATATATTTCTGATATTCATATCATGCATAAGCTACAACAGTCTAATGTGAAGTCTAAGGCTGATGTGTATAGTGTTGTTCAAAAAATAGCAAACACTATAGCAACTGAAACGTCAAATGTTCTCTTGATTGGCGGAGATGTTTCATCAGATTTTAGCATCTTTGAGTTGTTTGTTTCTTTGTTAAGACATGAATTAGATAGTCTAAAAAAGAAACCATTAGTATTATTTATTCTTGGCAATCATGAATTGTGGCCATTCCATGGAAAAAAGTTTAAGGAAATAGTGTTGCTATATTGGGATAAATTAAAAGAATATGGGATGTACCTTGTCAATAATTATATTTTCTATAAAGATATAAATGAAAAATGGCATATATTATCCACTCGTCAGATTATTGATAATACAACGGCTTATATTAACAGTTGCCTAAAAAAAGCACGCTTAATAATATTTGGTGGTGTGGGGTTTTCGGGATGTAATAAGACGTTTAACGCCAATAGCGGTATATATAAGAATGTTATAACTCGAGAACAAGAGATAGAAGAAAGTAAAGGATTTAAGGCATTATATGATAAGGTTTTAGAGGCGCTTCCATCGCGTAATACAATTATATTCACACATATGCCCATGGATTGCTGGAGTGAAGAAGTGAATTATAAGAAGGGCGTGATATATCTAAGCGGACACACACATAGAAATGTTTTTTATGATGATGGTGAAACAAGAATTTATGCTGACAATCAGATTGGTTATAAGAATAATGTATACCATTTGAAAAATATCTATTTTAATAAAATTATTGATTATTTTGATAACTATCAAGATGGTATTTATAAAATAACTAGAGATGATTATATTACTTTTTATCGTGCAAGGAATAACAGTATAGAATTCAATAGACCCGTAAAAGAAATATATATGTTTAAAAAGCAAGGATATTATATGTTTTCGTGTATTACAATGGCGGGGAGTTATGCGATACTACAGGGCGGTAATATAAGACAGCTTCCGGACAACGACATACAATACTATTATGATCATATGGGGGAAATGATTGGAACAATAAAAAATCCACTAGACAAGTATTCTGAATTCCAAAACAAGATAGCAGATGAAGTTCAAGCGTTTGGCGGCTGGGGCTCAATTCACGGGTGCATAATAGATATTGATTTTAACAATCATATTTATGTTAATCCAATTGATTTGAAAATCACACCATATTGGGCTGAGAGCATGGTTTATAAAGTTGTCTATCCAAGTGTTCCGGAATTATTGCATAAACGTTGCCCGGAACTATATACAGAGTATTGCAAACAGATAGAAGGCTCTAAAGCAAAGCATGAAATGATTATTAATAAGGCTGTTACAGAATGTGTTCTACGCCCTCAAGTATACTTAGATACCGATATATATAAAGCGTCTAGAAAGGTAAAAAACATGCAGAATATATATGACAATATTCTGACTGTTTGGCACAGCACGAGAGAAAAACAATATAAAATGTTAAGTACTGGTTTGGATACGGTGAAGAATACGGATGTAGCATATGACAATACACCTAAGCCTGTTATACAAATGGACTATTCTGGAACTAAGGTCATACAGGAATTCGCATCTATAAATCAAGCATCTAGGCAGACAGGTGTTCCTGCAAAATCTATTCGAAAAAACATTCGTGGTGAACAAAAACGAGCCTGCGGCTATGTTTGGAAAATGAAAAATGTCGAAGAACAAACATAAAAGACATATAGATTCAGCCACCCGAATAGGGTGGCTGGATTTTTGCTTAAAATATTCTTACGGCACACTAAATCCCAACTTTTTGAGATGATTATGCGTTAGAATCTATCATAGAATTAGTGTAATTCCAGGTTGGTCTTGAAACAAATATTTACATTAATAATAGTAAGAGATTTTAATGAAAATATAATAAGAATAGCAACATTTAGACTTTGATTTATTGCAATTATATGGTTTAATTATCTTAGGTTTCAAATAGGAGGTATGGTTATGAGTGAGAAGGTTATAGAAATCGAATATGACCCCTATAATAATGAATTCAATTTTGATATATCAAAGGACGGTGGAGATACCTGGGATGGTCTGTCTGAAACTTCCGAGTTTTTAAGGTTTGAAAATCAAGAGTATGTTTTTTCAAACTGTGTTGAAGAAATCGTAGAGATAATAGATCAATATCATAATACCCACAAGAATGGTTTACGTATTAGTTTTATTGGAACTGACAAAGATTTTGACACGTTGGAAGAAGTTGTAAAGAAAGTAAATGAAAAGAATAAGGGCAAAAGGATAATTGACATATCGCATGATAAAGAATACAAGTCAGCGGATGATGCAATTAAGATAATAAGAAGCGCGTATAAAGAAATATCACGTGAGTTCAAAGACTATCTTCCTGGAACAGAAAAATATGAGGATGATCAAGAATGCAAAGAAATCGGAGATTTAATTCATAGTTTTGAAGATACTATAAGTGAGTTGGTTCCGATTTGCGTTGTAGGCATGTATAGTGTGGGGAAATCTGCATTTATAAACGCATTAATTGGAGATGAAGTTCTTCCAAGTAATATAGACCCTAGTACTTCAAGAAATGTTAGAATTGAAAACCTTACTGGGATTTCTATCACTCTGGAATACAAGGGAGAGACAGTTTTTTATAATATCAGGAACGGTAGAATAGATTCTAATCGTGCTGCTTCCAAGAGGGCCGAAGAATTTAAAAAAATAATATGCAAGCATTGTGGTTTTTCAGGAAAAAGTTCTCGTGAAATCTTGCATGATATATTAAGAGCACTTAACGAAAGTGTTATTTCTTTTCCTGAAGTCGAGGATGTTGGATTTAATGTATCTATAACTCTTCCATTCAATGAATCGCTTTTAAATCGAGAGAATTGTAAAATAGTTATTATCGATACACCAGGAAGTAATAATAGCAATATTGATCAAACTGAGCATCTAGAGTCTTTAAAAAAAATGATGGGAGAACAGACAAATGCTCTACCAATATTCATTATGGATAGAAACCAGGTGGTTTCAAATGATAATAGTGAACTAAAGAATTTGGTTGATGAGTATAAAGAAGGATTTTCGTGTCCTAATTGTCTTGTTGTGTTTTCTAAAGCAGAAAACATATCAGATAATGCACTTAACCAGGCAATACCACCTGCGTTTCTTAACTGGCATGGAAAAACCACATTTATGTATGTTTGTGCTGTTGGTGCTATTGGTGAGAAGAAAAGAGGCGATAAATGGCTTGATCCAGAATACCAGGAGTTATATAAGAAGTGGAAAATGAATTATGACGAGAGGTCATTGCCAGACCATAATATAATTCCAAATGGAAGGGTTATGGATAAGAATACGCGTGCTGAGGTCAGCGACGCACTGTATGCAACAGGTATTCCATCTGTAGAAGATGAAATAAACTATTATATTCAAAGGTATGCTAATTACAAAAAATGTGTACGTGGAAAAGAAATGCTTCTGAGTGCGTTGGGATTAGCTAAGAAACAGCTTAGCAATCAGCAAGAAAAACTTAAAAATACAAGGAGAAAGAAAGAAAAAGAGAAGGACAAAAAAAGAGAAGAACTGATGAACTCGCTTAATAAAGTAGAACTCCAACTAGTCAATAAAGAGAATATAATTAAGAAATATCAGCCAATCCTGGATCAATACTGTGACACAGTTTTGCCTGAGATTCAGGCTATTTGGGAAGATGCTCAGAAGTCTGAAGATTCTACTAAATACATAGAGACACACATGCAGGAACATTGCAGAACAGGGTTATTTAAGAAAGCATACGAGGGGGAAGAAGGTATTCAGAAAGATATAGTTTCTGCTTTATACAGTTATGCTAATGATTATAAAAGCAACTTACAAAGAATAGTCAAAGGTAAAGAGAATAGTTTGTCAGAAGATGCCCAGGTAGAATTAATAAGTGTATTTAATACTATAAGTACACCCAAATTTGATGATGTAAAGATAAATGGAAAAATGCCCTTCAATCTTCTTGCTTATATACCATTTTTAAAGCAAAAGGATAGACGCATTAAAATCCATGCAAACAACATCTGTCAGCAACTGAGACATCATAAGGCTCGCATATTTGGTGAAGAAAAACCAGGTGAATTTGCGGAACGGTGTATTAATCAACCGGTTGATAAATATTCCCAACAATTAGAACTTTGGGCAGAAAAACAGCTTGATAAAATAAGGGAGACTCTGGATAAGGATAATTCTATTTTAAGCCAATATGATAAAGAAATCAAAAAACTTGAGCAGACGATTGATGGTCTTAAAACTAGATTGGACAAACTGGAAAAGGTAGAGGGTATTCTGAAAGAAGTACTTGATATACAGGAAAAGGAGGGGGAGAATGAATAAATTACCTAAAGGACAAAAACAATTAGAAGAAAAAAATAATAATGAGGTAGAAAAAGTAAAAGAAGTAAAAGAAGTAAAAGAAGTAGAAACTGCAATTAATAACTTAATAGGTCAGCATTCTGCTATTGTTTTCAAAAACTACCTTCCATCTATTTCTAAGGAGTATCACATAAAGAAAATCGATAATCAGAATGTGCCAGAGGAAACAGTTGCATTTTTTGATATAACGAAACTTGTCACAGAGGAAAAGGACAAGATGGTGGAAAAATTAAAGAATGTATACCATCTTCTGGCGTATTCAGATAATAGTCTTGCATTAATTATCCATAGAAAACATGATAGTTGCAAGATTGCTATTGCTGTGGGAAAATGTCAGGATTCGGAAGCAGCCGCAAAACTAGCTGAAAGCGTGCGAGATGCGGTTGTTGGTAATTTTCCTGGAACATCATGCAGCGGAATTAATCCATACATGGATACAGACGATGGTATTTTTCAAACACTAAATTCTTCGTATTTTAATAAAAATAATATTTTAAATTATAATTCCGTTGCAGTAGTATCTAATATTGCTTCTCAGTTTTCGGAAGATTATATTAATCAGGGCATAGAAAAGGTGATTGATGGAATTGTTCCGGCTGAAAACAAGGAATATACTATGGTTATTTTAGGGGAAGCACTGAATAGCAAAGTATTGGAGGAAAAAAAGAGGGAACTTTATAGAATATATACTATCTTAAGTCCATATTCTAAACGTACAGAGAATTGGAGTTTATCAAGTAGCCAAAGTTGGGGAAAAAATAAAAATGTGGGACTAACTTATTTTGTAAATATTGGTGCAGGTTATAGTGAAAATAATTCATATAGCAAATCCTCTGGATCTTCAGTTGATATTAATTTCTATGGCGTGACACACACTCTTGAAATCATAGAAAAGCAGATGGAACGTTTAGAAAAGTGTGAAGCATTAGGTATTTGGAATATAGCTACCTATGTGTTTTCACCAGATTTTCAGCTTGTTAGTGAAGTGGCGCATATGTATATGTCATTAACACAAGGAAATGAATCTTTTTACGAGAAACCCTCCATTAATGTTTGGAATTCACAGCGAAACGATAACAATATTAGAGAAGAAGTCGAGGCCCTTGCTGAGTATGTTAGGAGACTTGAACATCCCAAGTTTCAAATAAACACTAATAAAGCCGATAATGCATCGTATTGGCCAGAAGAGGTTACTCCTACAGCTGTAATTTCTGGAGCTGAACTAGCATTTGCTATGAATTTACCAATGAAGTCTGTTCCAGGGTTTTCATTAATTGAGTGTGCTTCCTTTGGAAGAGAAATTGTGTCATATGATAAGAACTATGCTGGAGAGGTTCATATCGGAAAGATACATCATATGCATCATAACGAAGAAAAAAGTGTTGATTTAAATAAGGAATCATTTTCTTCACACGTATTTATTACGGGATCCACGGGAGCAGGTAAAAGCAATGCAGTATATACTTTGCTTGATTCTCTCAAGACAACATTTATGGTAATAGAGCCGGCTAAGGGAGAATACAAATATGCCTTTACCAATAATGTTCAGGTGTATGGCTCTAATCCTCAGGTTAGTGAATTGCTAAGGATTAATCCGTTTGCATTTAACAGAAGTATTCATGTTTATGAACATATAGACAGATTGCTAGATGTTTTTAATGTTTGTTGGCCGATGTATGCAGCTATGCCTGCCGTTCTTAAGGATGCGATAATTAAGGCTTATGAGAACTGTGGATGGAATCTTATTACATCTTTAAATGATAAGGGTGATATATATCCTACATTTGTTGATGTGTGTGATGAAATAGATAATATAATTAACGGTTCTGATTATTCTGATGAAAATAAGGGCAATTACAGAGGATCACTTAAAACAAGACTAAATTCACTTACGAATGGCATTAATCAATTGATTTTCTGCAATGGTAATATATCAGACAGAGATTTATTTGAACAAAATACGATAATTGATCTAAGTAGAATAGGTTCTAGTGAAAACAAGTCGTTAATAATGGGCTTGCTTGTTATCAGACTTCAGGAATACAGGATGTCAGAAGGGAGTTTTAATTCTGAACTCAAACATGTGACGGTTTTGGAAGAAGCACATAATCTGTTGAGAAGAACTTCGGCATCATCCTCTGATGAAAATTCTAATGTAACTGGAAAAGCGGTTGAGATGATTGCAAATGCAATTGCTGAAATGAGAACCTATGGGGAAGGATTTATAATTGTGGATCAGTCGCCTTCATTGCTTGATATGTCCGCAATACGTAATACGAACACAAAGATTATTCTTCGATTGCCAGATAAGGATGATCGTGAGCTGGTTGGAAGGGCAGCCAATCTAAATGATGGGCAAATAAGGGAACTGGCCAGATTACAACGTGGTGTGGCAGCGGTATATCAAAATGAATGGATTGAACCAATTCTTTGTATGATAGATAAACATGACTCTTCGGTTGGTGCCAAAGCTAATGAAACCATTAATTATCTGCAGGAAGAGGATACGGAGGCAAGACGCTATATTAATTCGTGCGTATACGATCCTGAATATATAACAAGAAAATCAGACCTAGACTTTATTGATTGTATTAATCGTATTAATTGTGATGGCGCTGTAAAAGCATTACTTATTGACTTTAATCGCCTTCCATTTGATCAGGCACAGATGACATGGCAGAAATTAGCATTCAAGTATTTTAATATTCGTGAATGTGTAAAGAATACTAAGGGAATTACTTCTTTCGAGGAATGGAATAATGCTATACTATTACAGCTTGAAAAGTATGAGTTTGATAAGGCAATTACACTAAACAAGGATTCAGAACAGTTTTATCGTTTTACACAGTTGATGACTTTTGAGGCGATTATTTGGCTTCAGGCATCTCATATTGATCAACCTGAAAAGGGATTACAATTGAGGGATTATATGGACGAATTCAAAAATTCGTTTTTGAAGAAATATTAGTGAAGGAGGTGCGACATATGGCAATACCTGTTGTGGGTAACATATACAAAGCGATTGAAGGTGTTGAAACAATCTCTAAAACAGAAAGTATGGGAGAAATTGTGGCAGATGCTGAAAAATTGACAGAAGGCCTATGGCCAAAAATAGAAAAACAAGAAGGCGCTCAGCCCTTGTCTCCGGAAAAAATATGCCGTGAAGCTTGGAAGAAAACTGATGTTGAGGAAAAGCCATCTGCTTTTGATATTCCGCGTCGTATTACGACTAGAAATGAAATTTTTGAAAATGAAAGACATCCGATTACCAATGTGTTATTTAAGAGGCGTACTATAGAACTTCCTGACGGCGAAAAAGTTGAAGGTGTATTTCCGGAATTTAAATCAATGTTTGATGTTAAGCTTCCTGAAAACATGTATCTTCTTCCTGACAGATTACAGTTTAGGGAATGTAATAGGCAATTAGCTCAAGAAATAGATAAAAATCCTGAATTAAAAAAACTGTTTTCGGAAGAGCAAATAGAACAGATTAGGGATGGTATTCAAGATGGCACTGCGCCTGATGGATATGTGTGGCATCACGACGCTGAAACAGGAAAAATGCAACTGGTGGATTTTGAAACGCATTCTCGTACTGCACATACAGGTGGACGAGTTTTATGGGGCGGTGGCTCAGATTTTAGATAGGGGGCAATAATATGAATCTTACATGGAAATATGTTAAACCACTTAAGGAAACAGATGCAGTTAAGAAATTTCTCAAAACGCAGAAAATTACACTTCCTTCATCGTTGATAAGTATCATAGAAAAATATAATGGTGGAAGACCATCTGAAAAAAGTGTGATTACTGAGACAAATCATGAATATGTATTTAAAGCATTGTTATCGTATAATGATAGTGATAAGGAGACGATTTACAAAATATATCCTGAGTTGTTTAAGGCTTCGAATTGTTTTCCATTTGCTTCGGATACTGCGGGTAATTTTATATGTTATGATAGGAAAAAGAAAAAGTATGTCTTATACAATCACGAGACTGGTAGTTTTGAACAAATAACAAAAATGGTTGGTTTTGTGTAGATATATCATAGACTGAAAATATAATTAACAGAAAGGGTTTGCTATGGAATCTAGACTATTTGAGTGGATTGATTTTTACAAGGAGTTGACTGAAAAACTACTCCTGTATAAGGATAACCGAGCAGAATTAATCTTGAAGGTTAAACAGATTTACACCAAAGCAGGCATAAAAATGCCAAAACTTGATATTAATAATAATATTACGGATTTCGATCCTTTTTCGTTTTTTGGACTGTTTAACAAAAAAATGTCTAATTCTAGTCGTTGTAGATTGGTGGATGCTGTTAAGATTCTTTTTGATGTTACGAGTCAAGCACCTCATACATTTGAGAGTATTCCAGTATTAAATCCTTTGAACTCAACGTATTATTGCTTTGCTAATGAACGAACGGAGGAGGATATACCAACTCTCTGGGTGCTGTTTGAGAACGCTTTAAAATATGCCAAGGATCCTACAGAAGAGGCTGCTGAAAATTTCTCTAAGTATTTTGATATTGTTATCAACATGAAGGGGATTGGCAACAGCAAACTTACTATGGGTTTATTTTGGATAGCCCCTGAATGTTATTTAAATTTAGATTCTAGAAACACTTGGTACATATATGAGTCAGGGAGAATTCCTAAAGAAATAGTTGACAAACTTCCCCATTACGACAGCAAGATAACTGCAAACGATTATTTTGAAATAGAGAGGGTTATTCTTGAATATCTTCAGGCGGAAGAAGGAAAAGTTAAGGATTTTAAGGAACTTAGTTACGAAGCTTGGATTTATTCTACGCAAGTCAATGAAGAACAGGCTGAAGAAAAAAAACAATTAGCACTTCGTGAAAACAGTGGTGCAGCGGTGGCAGATGAAGGAATTAACACCGTGCACTACTGGATATATTCTCCGGGTGATCGCGCTTCTATGTGGGAAGAGTTCTATAATTCTGGAATAATGGCAATTGGCTGGGACCAGTTAGGAGATTTGAATAATTACGCATCTAAGGCTGAGATTAAGAATGAACTTAGGAAACTGTATGACGCAACTAAAAGCTATAAAAATGTTGCGCATGCTACATGGCAATTTGCCAATGAGATGAAACCTGGAGATGTTGTTTTTGCAAAAAAGGGTATGTATCAGGTTATAGGCCGTGGTATTGTTGAGAGTGATTACGAATATGATCCTGCTCGAGATACTTATAGGCATACTCGTAAGGTTAATTGGACTCATAGAGGCGAATGGCCACATCCAGGTGCGGCTGCCATGAAGTTTTTAACAGATATAACGCCTTACGAGGATTATGTCGAAAAACTGAACAGTCTATTTGAAAATGAAACGGATGATGAGAGTGAGGAGGACATAGTAGATAATCAGCTTCAGACATATGTTAAAGAAAACTTCTTGAAAGACGTGTATATGAGCGGTGAGCGTTACGATGAACTTAAATCATTGCTTATGCGCAAGAAAAACGTCATAATTCAAGGCGCGCCTGGAGTTGGAAAAACGTACTTAGCTAAGAGACTTGCGTATTCCATTATTGGCGAGAAGGATCCGTCCCGTGTTATGATGGTTCAGTTTCATCAAAGCTATTCTTACGAGGATTTTATTATGGGATATCGTCCGAATCAGGAAGGTGGTTTTGATTTAAGACGAGGGCCGTTTTATGAATTTTGTAAATCGGCTGAAATAGATAGTGACGACACACCATACTTTTTCATTATTGACGAGATTAACCGTGGTAATTTAAGTAAGATTTTTGGCGAGTTATTTATGTTGATAGAGGATGACAAACGTGATGTTAAAATTAGACTTTTATATGCAGATGAGAATTTCTCCATACCTAAGAATGTTTACATTATTGGCATGATGAATACGGCTGATAGAAGTTTGGCTATTATGGATTATGCGCTTAGAAGGAGATTCGCTTTTTTTGACATTAATCCTGCATTTGACAATAATAGTTTTACAAAATATCAGCATAATTTGAACAGTGATAAATTCGACAGTCTCATCAATTGCATCAAAGAGCTGAATAGTACAATTGCCTCTGACGAGACTCTTGGAGCAGGTTTCTGTATAGGTCATAGTTATTTTTGCAATATTTCGGCTGTGACAGACCAACTTCTTAAGGAAATCGTTGAATATGAGTTGGCTCCTCTGTTAAGAGAGTATTGGTTTGATGACATTAAGAATGCTGATAACTGGATTGAAAAGTTAAGGAGAGCAATCAATTGATACCTGTACGAAATGTATATTACATGCTTTCGTATGCTTTTAGAGTATTGACTAATCAAGGCTACAAGGGCATGGAAACAGAAGAATTTCATAATGTGGCTGAGCTCTGTGCAGCCATATTATGTAGAGGTGTTTCGATTCAACTAAAACGTGGACTGGTTAAGGAGTATATACCTAAAGTTGAGCCACTTTCATCACCGAAGGGTAAGATTGATGTAAGTGATTCAATCAAGGATTTAACAATTACCAAAAGGCAGTTGGTATGTAGTCACGATGAATTTACAATTAATTGCTATATGAACAGAATAATTAAAACCACGTTGGAATTGCTAGCTTCTGCCAATATTAATACTTCAAGGAAAAAGGATATTAGGCGGATGTTATTATATTTTAAAGAGGTGGATTCGCTTGATATTTACAGAATCGACTGGTCTATGCAGTTTAACCGCAATAATCAAAACTATAGAATGTTGATTAATGTTTGTTGGCTGGTTATCAAGGGATTGATACACACAAATCAAGAGGGCTCTGTTAAACTGATGGATTATCTTGATGACCAGAAGATGCATAGGTTGTATGAGAAGTTTATTTTAGAGTATTATAGGACTGAGCATACAGAACTTAGGGCTGAAGCTTCACAGATACCTTGGAATGAAGCTAATAATTTAATGGATATGTTGCCAATAATGCAAACAGATGTGACGTTAACTAAAGGCAATAAAACATTAGTTATTGACGCAAAATACTATTCGAAATCTGTAAAAGAACACTTTAATAGAACAGAAGTAATATCTGGAAATATGTATCAAATATTTACATATGTCAAGAATAAGACGGATCAATTACAGGTTGATCCTAGGAATGTTGCTGGATTGTTATTGTATGCAAAGACTGATGAACAGATAACCCCTGATAATGATTACGAAATTGGTGGTAACACAATTGGCGTCCATACTTTGGATTTGAATGCTGATTTTGACAGTATCAGGAAAGAGTTGGATGCTATAGTTGAGAAGTATTTATAATCTACCTAACCAAACATTTACAGTTTTCGTGTTATGCATCATAATCTCGGAGGATTAATACGTGTTAGACCAACATTTCAACCTCCCCATCCGTGCGGTGAGCATTGACTGGGACAGGATCAGCGAGGATAGCTACCTGCGGCGGATTGAGGCGCTTCGGGGAGTGGACAGGCTGGAGTTTACGAAGAATATTACTATATTTGTCGGGGAGAATGGCAGCGGCAAATCCACGCTCTTAGAGGCGATTGCGGTGAGCTGGGGGTTCAATCCGGAGGGTGGCACGAAGAATTACAACTTCTCCACGTATGACTCACATTCTGAGCTTCATGATGCCATCACGCTTAGCCGTGGGGTTGTGAGGCCTGGCTGGGGGTATTTTCTGAGGGCTGAGAGCTTCTACAATGTGGCTACGGCGGAGGAGGAGTACGGCAAGCAGGATCCGCACGGCTTCAGGCAGGAGTTTCACAGGCGCTCCCACGGGGAGAGTTTCCTGCAGCTGGCGCAGACAACATTTCGCGGTCGGGGACTGTATTTGTTAGATGAGCCGGAGGCGGCGTTGTCGCCACAGAGGCAGCTGACGCTTCTGATGGAGATTGTGAACTGTGCGAGGGAGGATGCGCAGTTTATTATGGTTACGCATTCGCCGATACTGCTGGGGATCCCAGGGGCGCAGATACTGAGCTTTGACGATGGGCAGATACATCCGATAGACTATGAGGAGACGCAGAGTTTTCAGGTTACGAAAATGTTTATAGAGAACAGGGAGCAGGTGCTTAAGAGACTCTTGGAGTAATGTTTGACGAGGGGGGTAGGATATGGGCAGTTTTATTTTGGCGGAGAACAGGGCGCGTGTTGCGGCGATTGTGAGGCGCAAATATCGGTCCTACAGGATTGGCGAGCCTGTGCTTGAATTCGTGGACAATACGGGCACGGTGAGGGAGTCTAAGGGGCTTCTGACGCTGCCGACTGAGGCGGTGGTGGTCGTGAAGAACGACGAGGAGAGGAGGACTCTGCATCTGGAGAAGGTGTGGGGGTTCTGGAAGATTGTGCATGACGAGCCGGACTATGGGCGCGGTGTCCCTGAGGGTGTGTATTATTTTCGCATTAGGGGCGAGAGCATTTACAGGGATGTGGACATGGATGACTACCTGAGTAAGCTTAAGTGTGTTATCGTTCCGTTTAAGGATGGCAATATGTTTGTGGACAACTTCAAGGAGTGGGGCTGCTACAGCTACCAGTACGCGGACGAGATTCTCAAAACGTCGGGTGGCCGTCTGTACGAGCTGAACATGAAGACGCTTGAGTGGGAGAAGTCGGAGATGACGTATTCGAGCGTGGAGTACCAGGGCAATTATGTGAGGGTGTCCGAGGAGGATGTCCGGAGGGCAATAGATAGATTAAGGGAGCTGGGTCTGTGACCTGGCTCCCTTACACAGGTCGCTTATGGTTATTATCTCGGCTGGTTTATCTTCTTAGGTAAACTTAACGGTGAAGTTATAAATTTTATTAAGTTTAAGAGGTAGTGGAGATGTACGTAATCAAGCATATATTTGACGGAGAGTATGGCTGCGAGGAGCTGCGCCCAGGCGAGAAGCCGAAGGTGGTTGTGACGCTCGTGGACGAGAATGGCGACGAGAAGTGTGTCAGAGTTTTAGACGAATTCCTAACTGAACATGGTCTGGACGTGGGGAGCGTGTGGGAGTTTGAGGGATGAATATTTAAACATGATTATACCTCCCCAGAGCTCAAACTATGGGGAGGTGTTATTATATTACTGTGCGTTTTCTACCTTATCGAGGACGTTAAGCATTTTCGTGGCCTGAAGGATTCTGTACTGTGCGGCTGCTCTGACGCTGCATATGAGGTCGGTGGGGTCGTCCACGGATAAGAGGCGGGACAGGACTCTGACAGCGGATTTGACAGGTATCCAGTAGCCGCCGCCCATGCTCTGGGCGAGGTGGCGTAAGAGGTCGGCGCGCTTAGTTCTGTTTAACGAGAGGATGTACTCTGTGATGCGCTCAGCCAGTCCGTAGGGGATGATTATCTGCGTTCTGTTGTCGCAGCACGGCGTTTTGTCGCGGTAGAGCTCAGGCCAGCCGAAGTAGGCGGAAGCATTTACAGCGACGAAGGTGATCACTTCGCCGAGCCTCTTGGGGTCGTTGTACCACGCGTGTACGGCGCTGTAGCGGTCCTTCCTCAGGATGCATCTGTCGTTGCCCTTCTGCTGCAGGATGGGCTTCATCTGGGTGATGAGCTCGCACTCGCGCTCAAGTCTTGCGTCTCTGTCGGGGAGGGTTCTCGTGTCTATCTTAAGGGTGACGTGCTCGACCTCCTCAGGTGTTATGCCCCAGTACTCCTCAGTGTCCCTGCACATGTGCCACATGTGGACGCAGAAGCGAGAGTAGAGCACGGCCTCGCCTATGTAGAGGGGCGTGGTTCTGAAGTAGAAGATGTACGCTGCATTTAACTCCCTGTCTGGGTCGTTATAGAGGGTTGCCTCTAATTCCGGGAAATGTGTGTGAATGAAGTCGTGGGCTTCTTCTGTTTCTAACCACTGCATGGCAGGGTTGAATTCGTTCTCTGTGTACCAGTCGTATGGTGTTAAATCGATTGTTTTTTCTGACATTTGTTTAATCTCCTTAGATTGATTAATCAGCGTCGCGACTGCTGTATGTGATGATTATAGCGCATGTTTTCGGGGTTGACACTACTCACTTGTGAGTATATACTCATAGGTGAGTAGTTTGAGCGTAAATGTTTAGGAGGAGCTATGGAGAAGCAATTGTCTAAATTTGCCAGGCGTCTGAAGAAGGCGAGAGAGGCGGCGGGGTATTCGCAGAAAAACCTGGCCGAGAAGGCCGATGTGGGTTACTCTACGCTGTGCCGCTATGAGCAGGAGACTCGTGATAATGTGTTTCCGCGTCCGCTGAATCTCCTTCACTTAGCGCAGGTTTTAGATGTCACGCCTGAGTTTCTCTTAGAGGGCAAGGATGACATGAACCTGTATATGGACGATTTGACGGGGGAGCTTAAGGGGCTTAGCGATGACGACATCAGGCGCTATCACGACATGGATATGACTGATAAGGTGCTGGCGCACCTTAAGCTGTCGGAGGACTTCATAAGGGATGTGCAGGCGAGTTGGGGCAGGAGTGGCTCGAGAGTTACATACAACCGCCAGTACGTGATGGAGGTTATTATCAAATACGCGTCTAACAGGCCGGCTAAGAGGGTCTAGACTGGGAGGAAGCCATGGATATGGAGCTTACGAACAACATCATATATGCCAACAACCTGGACACGGCGAGGTTTGCGAGGATGTTTAACACCACCGCGCAGAGCTATAAGTTTTATTGGCTGGAGGCTATTTTAAACCTTCTCGCGTCGCATGAGGGGGATATAGTTTTTGAGGAAATCGTGGACGAGATGATATGCGAGGCGTGGCACACGGTGACACATTTCCATCTGCATCTGGGTCCGTCGATTAACGGCAATGCGGAGAATTTCTTAGAGCACGCCATCAACACGCTAAATGTGGTGGTGAATATATCCAATCGTCCCTCTAGGGATGAGCTTCTGGCGGCGATTCGCGAGGCGGATGCGCAGATTCGCGCGGACAAGTTAAGTCTTGTAAACCTGGTGCCGTACAGGCTTCTCTATCCCTTCCTGAATGTGCAGGGGATGGAGGAAGGGTTTGAATACCTTAAGAACAACAGCCGCACGAGGCTTATAGCATATCTGGAGAAAATGCAGGGCAGCGAGAAGCTTCTCTACACCTTCGTGGACGGTGTGGGGCTTAACAAGAAGATCAGGATGAATCCTGACTGGCGGCGGTTCATGCTGGAAAACTATGCGGTGATCAGGAGCTGGGTGCAGTATCACAAGGCGCAGTATCTGCAGGACAGAAACCCGGGCGTGCCGGGCATTATCTACAAGCTCTGTCCGGAGGCGGACGATGTGCGAAGGCTTGACCAGGCGAGGGCGCTGTGGCGCGCGACTGTGGACGTGACGGGCCAGCCGATACGCGAGATATACACGGGCGCGGAGATTGGCGTGGAGGAGCTGTCGATTGACCATTTCGTGCCTCATTCATACATTTCCAATGATGAGCTGTGGAATCTGGTGCCGATGAGGCGCTCGCTAAACTCCAGCAAAAACAACAGGCTGCCACAGTGGGACAGGTTCTTCGGGGAGTTTGCAGCGTACCAGTTTTATCTGTACGATCTGGTGTTCCCGGAGTCTGACGAGGCGCGCGTGCCGATCCTTATCGAGCGGTTTAACAAGTGCCGCAAGAACAATGTGAACGCAATCTGGGCATCTGAGAACCTCTACATCGGCGGCAATTCGCGTGAGCAGTTTACGAACATGTTGGAACATAATCTGAAGCCTATCTACGAGGCGGCGAGACAGCAGGGGTACGATATATGGCAACCGATGTGAATGTGGGATATTATGATAAACATGCCTCAGAGTTCATAGAGGCGACGGTGGATGCGCGCGTGGATGCGCTCTACGCGCGTTTTAGGGCGCTTATTCCTGCGGGCGGGGATATTCTCGACCTGGGATGTGGAAGTGGCAGGGACAGCCGCTACTTCGCCTCTGAGGGGTACCGCGTGGTGGCTGCGGATCCGTCCGAGGCTATGTGCGAATATGCGCGCGCCTACGCACAGGTTGAGGTCAGGCAGCTTGGCGCGCAGGAGCTTAGTTACGACTGTGAATTTGACGGCGTGTGGGCGTGTTCGTCGCTTCTGCATGTGCCTGAGACTGAGATGGCTTTGGCTCTTCAGCGTGTATGGCGTGCGCTTCGTCCGGGCGGGGTGTTATATGCTTCGTGGAAGTATGGGCGCGGCAAATGTGTGCGCGGCGAGAGAACATTTACAGATATGGACGAGGAGAGCCTGAGATCTGTTTTAGCGCAGGTGCCGGGCCTTCAGGCGGTTTCTATCTGGGTGACTGAGGATGTGCGCCCCGATAGGAGCGACAGGTGGCTTAACGCGCTTACCAGGAAGGTGGCATCCTTCGAGTATAGTACTAAATAGTTGAGGTGTAATAATGTCCGTTCAAAATGGCGAGTGGATTATGCACGGTTTGGCGTGGGATGATCCTGATAGAATTAAGAGTGTGGAGGAGTTAGAGGAGGCGGTCGAGCGGCTGGGGTTTCTGCCGCTGTTTGCGGGCGATATCGCAGGTTTCTCCGTGGAGGAGATGACGTCGCCGAAATACTGGTGGTCAGGCGCCTTGGAGCATGATCCGTGGGAGTGGCGCGAGCTGGTTGCGGGCAGACACCGCGTGGCCTACGGCAAATTCTTCGACGGCAAGGCCGGGTTTATCAGCCTTCAGTGGCTTCCGCGGTTTGTGAATTACCGCAGGGGCGGATATGACTTCGACGCCAGGTGGGATGACGGAAGAGCCAGTCGCCGCGAGAAGAAGATTATGGACTTTTTTATAAGCGTGGAGCGCGACGGAAGTCTCACATTTTCACAGGAAAATATCCTGTCCACCGACCTTAAGAAGAAGGCTGGTTTTGGCAAGGGAGGCGAGAAGAATTATTCCGGCATTATGTCGGGGCTTCAGTCGCAGATGTATCTGGTGACGTCCGACTTCAAACACCGCAAGAACAAGAAGGGCGAAACCTACGGAATGGCGGTGTCCATACCGCTTCCGCCGGAGAGCCTGTGGGGCTACGACGCCGTGACATCTGCCTACACTGAGGAGCCGCAGGAGAGCGCCGCGCGCATTCGGGAGCACATTTTAGATATGTTTCCAGAAGCGGGAGAGAAGGCTGTCAATGTGATCATCGGGAAGATGGGGTGAGATGGACCGAATATATATCAAAAAGCATGCACGGCAGAAATGTCGTGCATTTCGTGCATTATTTTTATAAGAATTGACCTATGGGTACATTCCATTTATAGGAAAACTCTTTTACAATAATCCCTAGAGGGGCTCCTTGACAATGTGGTGTGAAAACTATATTATTAAACTAGAAGGAGCCCGTAATGAGGGCTTAATGAACGATAAATATGAACAGATTTACAATTCGCCGACGGCTTATGATGACGCATTTAAGACGCTGCTAAACGATTGTAGTTGTCTTATAATTCCTCTTATCAATGAGGTGTTTGGGACGCATTTTAGCATGCAGGATAAGGTGACTTTTAAAAATAATGAGCATTTTCTGAGCGTCGAAGGAGTACAGAGGAGGATAGAGACAGATTCAGAGTTCTACATAGGGAACGATGAAAACAGAAGATTTCACATAGAGTGTCAGAGCACGCCAGATTCGAAAATGCTGGTGCGCATGTTTGAGTATGACATGCAGGCGGCGCTAGACAGTGGTACTGTGACAGGCAACAGGCTGACGGTAAATATTCCGCATTCGGCGATACTGTACCTTCGCTCGAACGATAACACCCCAGATAATCTGGTGGTGGAGATTAATGCACCTGGTGGGTCTCTTGTATATATAATTCCGGCCATTAAGATGATTGATTACGATCTTGACAGTATATACGAGCGGGAACTGTATTTTCTTCTTCCGTTTTACATTTTTAACGAGGAGAGGGAGTTTAATATATATGAGCGGGATGCTGGGAAACTGGAGGAATTCAAACATCGACTGGTTAGGCTTTTTAGCCAGCTTAATGTGTGTGTGAAACGTGGCTTGCTTGGTGCATTCGAGGAACAGACAATCATATATTTGATTAATATGGTTGCAAAAAAACTTACCATGCACAACTATAACGTGAGGGAGGCGATAAGGTTTATGGGAGGAAGAGTAATAGAGGATTATCCGGCTAAGAGAATTCTAAAACGCGGACTTGAGCAGGGGCTTGAGCAGGGTAAAATTATCACATATATCAATCTCTATAAGGATGGCATGATTACGATAGAGTATGTAGCAGATAAACTTAATATGACCGAGGCGGAGGTTGATGAGCTGATAGACAAGTATGATACCACTGGAGAGGTATAAAATAAGGCGTGTGAAGTTGCTTCACACGCCTTAATATTATTTATTGGAGTTATTCTTAAGCTTAAGAAGAATCAGAACCATGACAACTAATATCAGAACCAGCAGGATTATAAGAATTATAATTAAGACTGGGTTCTTGCCTGACTTCTGTGTGGTGTCTGTGCTTTCAGAGCCGTCTGTGGTCTTGCCGTCAGAACTGTCTGACGAAGCGCCGTCGGCTAATGTGGTGTCGCCATCTGCGACTGTGCCGCCTGAAATATTGCTCTTGTCGGACTTGCCGTCCCTCGCGGGAGCTGAGGTTGCCTCCTCGCCCGTCGTTGACTCGGCCTCTGCCTCAGCTGTGGTTTCTTCTGCCTCAGCCTCGCCGGTGGTTTCGTCTGTGGTGCTGCTCTCTGAGGTGTCATCCTTCGTGGTCTCTGCAACTGTTGTTGCATCCTCAGATGTCTCAGCCTCAAGAGTTGTCTCTGCCGCCGCGGTAGTTGTCTCAGAAGCCTTCGTAGTCTCAGGAGCCTTCGTTGTAGTCTCCGGGGTTTTTGTGGTGGTCTCTGGAACCTTCGTGGTCTCCGGAGCCTTCGTAGTCTCAGGAGCCTTCGTAGTCTCTGGCGCCTTCGTGGTCTCCGGTTCTAGCTTCGCGATGGTTCTGGTCTCTGTGGCACCACAGTTTGAACATGTTCTGGTCTCAACACCTGTTGATGTTGTGGTGGCAGGTGTCGTCACAACCCATGAGCCGTAGCTGTGGCCTGTGGCCGGGATGGTGAGAGTGTTCATGTCTGTGATTTCCTGAGTTCCTGCAGCGTCTGAGAAGTTTTTGCCACAGTAGTCACAGTGGTAGTATGCCTTGCGCCCTGCCTGTGTGCAGGTCGCATCAATCTGTGGAACCTCAATCAGACTGTGGTCAAACCACTGAGCATTTAACGTGATGTTGGATGTGACTGTTATGGTCTGGCCTACGTAGTAGCCGCCGTCCCAGTTGTAGAAGTCCTTGCCCACAGGAACTGTAAATGATGATGGCAGGTCGGGGATGGTGTAGCTGCTTCCTGACTCCATGGTGGTTGAAATAGTCTGACCGTCGCCGTTGTTGGCATTTAGCTTAACGGTACAGGTTGGAAAAGCCGAGATGCGACGCTCATCAGAGTAAACGGTTTTTCTGTAAATCGGCACTGTAAGAGCGACTCTGTAGTAAACGCCGGCATCTGTTGAAGCTGTTGTATAACTTGTCGATGTTGCCCCTGAAATATCTGTCCAGCTGTCGTTAACCTTCTTCTGCCACTGAAGCGAATAGGACTCACCTGAGAGACCGCTTACACCGCATGTCAGTGTGTCGCCCGGATAGTTTTCTGTTCCAGAGATAGCGACAGCTCCAGAGAAGGCTTTGACGCCTATAACAACATTGTTACATGTGTTGCCGGAGGCATCGAGTATCTGTGTGCTTCCAAAATATCCGTACTGAGGACTGGACACATAAACCTGATCGCCTAAGTCATATGAACCATATTCTATGGCTGGCCCATAGGTTGAAGTGACGGTTACGCCGCCTGTATTGTTTGAGATGGATAACGCCCCATTAGCGCTAACACCTTCATACTTGCTTGTGATTGTGGTAGTACCGTCCAATATTACGCCCGCATTGGAATAGATTCCCATGCCGGTGGATGTGTTTATTTTTAGAGTTCCGGTATTTTTGACATCATAGGTTGTCGTGTAGACAGTTGAGGCTGTACCACTTTTGAGGTCAGCAT
Source organism: Lachnospiraceae bacterium (assembly GCA_024699325.1). Taxonomy (GTDB): domain Bacteria; phylum Bacillota; class Clostridia; order Lachnospirales; family Lachnospiraceae; genus UBA4292. The sequence continues at coordinate 70,536 of JAILPS010000029.1, forward strand.
AGCCCTCATTTGTAAAGCGAGCTGCATTTATGGCGTGAATTCCCTTGCTGGCGTCGATTGTCACTTTAGATGAGGCGTCTATGTAGGTGACACCTCTATTATCAGATGTTATGCCATTGCCCTGGCATCCAACCTTGGAAACTGTGAGTTTGCTGGTTACGATTCTGACACGGCCTCCTGAGTAGATGAAATCCTGGCCATAGGTTGAGTAAGTGGAACTGTCATAAGTGAAGCCTGTAATTGTGGAATTAATGATGACGACGCCATTTAAATAATATGTTGATGCACAGTACATTCCGTAGCCACCGGCTTTTATGTCCACAATACAGTTAGAGATATTTATGTTTTGGCCAGCACGTATTCCGTTAGCGGCAGAAGATGTAATATTCATATCTGCGGATATGTACACTTCACCTGCTATAATAGCATCAGCTGTCTGGCACAGAACGGTGAGAGTGTATGCGGTGTTTTCACTTGCCTTGACTATTGTCAAAGTTCCGTTACACTTAAGCTGTCCAACTGTCGCGCTGGAGTCAACGATAATCTTAAGGTTCGTTTTGGTCGCTTCAAGTGGAGCGCCTGAGTTTGTAATGTCGCTTGTGTAGACAACCTGTGTATCGTCGTCGTCGTCCGCCAGCGTCTGAGTGTGCGAGCAGAAGAGCATCCCTCCCGCAATCAGTATTGCAATCAGGCTTGCAATAAATGTTCCCCATAATTTAAATGTATGCGCTTTCATAAATCCTCCTCACTATAATCATGATATTCTAATATAACAAAGAAAGAAAAATTTTTGATTGCCATTTAGGGCAGTTAATTTAAAAAGATTTTTTGTAAATATGCTCCATAAACCGCATTTATTATTGTTTAAAATGCCGTTGCGGGTTGTTTTTGACGATGTTATGATATATATGGCGGAAATTGTTAAATATGGGGGGTTACCTCGTAAAATTATAAGGTCATGAAGGTGAGTCCGATGGGGATTATAGCACGAGAAAGCTGACGAGAATTAGGAATGTACAATAAATTGCCTTTACGGCAGAAAGGCGTTATATGAAAAGAATAATATTCTTTTTTATCGGTGCTGTTATGTTATGCGGATGTAGCGCATCAAAAAACACTGCGCGTAAGAGCGGTGAGGAATCGGCAAAAGACTACTCTGAGGTTGATGTTTCTCTGTCTGAAACCGGTATAAAGGACGAAGAATACAGTTATACAGTAGAGCAGGTAGAGCCTCTAAAGGATAGAATTTTGATAGAGGCTGAGTTTGATGATATCACTTTGTATGATATAGATTCACTTGTTGATCGAGTGGTGGTCGGAACTGTCAGCGATATAAAGGAGTGGGTCGTTCACGAAGTGAAAAATGAATACGGTACAAAGGTCGATTATTATGCGACTACTTTTATCCTTCACGTGGAGGATACCGGAGAGGAGATAAGCATTATGCTCCCGTATTCTACGAGACTTTATTGTTATGAATGGGTGTTACCGGAGGAAGGACAGACATATCATGCGGCGCTGAAGGAGAGGCCATCTGACAAAATGCAGAGAGGAAATCCTACGGAATGGCTGGCCGAATACTATGTTCCGTTTGCCAACCTGCTGTTTTCGGCTGATAAGGATGAGGTAAGACTATCTGAGATGTATAAGATACTCGGGCAGAATAACTGAAATAGGGCATGCATTCGGACTGGGACATGTATTGTCCAAATTGTGATGAGGAGTTTGTTCCATTGGAGTTGTATTGGAACGAGTAACAACGAAAAAGTGAAGTAGATAGCCGAAAAAAAGGCTTTCATTTTTAAAAATTTAATAAGGAGGGAGATTTTAAGATGAAAATTTCCAAAACAAGGCGAGTGATCGCCTGGCTTCTGGCTTTGATCCTGATTATAGGTCTTATGCCAGATGGATTATCAGGCCTGATGGCAAATCGCGCATATGCAGAAGGCTCAAGTTCGACGACTGTGTATACGTTAGATGCCCAGACAGTTCTTGCTGGATATGAGAAGAAGGCTGCTGTTGCATCAGGCAAATATGGAACAGGCAGCTACTTCACGGTTGGCGGTGATGTGACCCGTTCAAACAGTGGCACCTATTCATTCCAGCTGGCTTCTAAGGCGGAGGGAACAATAGGATTTAGCGTTACGGGTAGTGCAGATGTTGAGATTGTTGCCACCAGCACAGGCTCATCAAACACATCTGAGATAGAGCTCAGAGGCGCTGAAGATGCTGTGAAACCTGATGGCGCTAACAGCGCAGCTGTTTCTGTAAGTGGAACTGCTACAACAACTTCTATCAAGTACACATCTCTCGCGGCTGGCGATTATTCTGTTCAGGTTCCTAAGGGATTTGAGGAACGTGGAGTTCGCGTTTTGAGCGTTACCGTGACACAGGTTATTACAGTTGTCACAAACTCATACTCTCTCGATCCGGCAACTTCTATCATAGCTGTTCCTAAGAAGGGTGAGATTGCCGAGGGCAAGTACGGCAAAGATAACTATTTCACACTTAGCGGTTCAGCTACGCGTGGAAACAGCAGCACATATTCTTTTGAGCTTGCTAAGGATGAGGGTGCCAAGTTAAGCTTTGAGGTCGTGGGAACTGCAGATGTCACCGTCAAGGCAACTTCTACAGGAGGTTCGAACGAATCATCTGTATCCCTTATCGATGCGGATGGCAATGGAGTTACTCCTGACGGAGCAACCGCCTCAGCTGTAACAGTTACCGGAACATCTTCTGTTACGGAGATTAAGTATACATCACTTGCTGCAGGCACATACAGTGTTGTGTCAACGAAGGGTTTCACAGACAGAGGAGTTCGTATTGTTGATATAGTAGTCGAGCAGACTGAATCTGGTGAGCGCCCTCCAAGAAAGGCATGGAGTGAGGTTGGCGAACCAGACATTTGTGCTAAGTGGTTTACAGATGGCACAATTAATCTACAATACCTTATGGAATTTGGCTATGACGGATGTGACTATGTTGAGGTTGATATGTATTATGCAACGTCTGCGTTAGAAGCAAATTTAGTTGATACAGTCAGACAGTCATTTACTTCAGCGACTGGTGGTGTAGTAGAGTTTAAGCCAACATCTTCAGGTTATTATTATTTCATTCCTACTGCATACAGAGACGGAGAGGAGCCAAAGGTAGGTTCACAGACTACCTTTACAGAATTCGTGCTTCCTCTGGCTACTGCTTCAATCAGCAGCTGCTATAACAAGGGAGCAGGTGTGGCTTCACTTGACTGGTCAGAGGTTCCTGAGGCTGAGAAGTATGTTGTAACTGCGACTGATGGAACTAATGAGACAACAGTTGAGACGACAGAGCTTACAGCTGATGTTTCAGGTCTCACTGTCGGCACAGAGTACACATTTACAGTTAAGGCTGTAAGAGGTGAGGACAGCACCACATCAGCAGAAGCTAAGTTGACTATAACATCAGAGAGCCAGACGAAGTGGGGCTACATCGTTTACGGTAACGGTGCCAACGAGAGCAACGCTTCATACACAGGCGATTTTAACGTTGACGGAAGCGTTACACTTCGCTCAGGTAAGGTTGACGGAGATGGCAAGCTCGTCGGATCAGGCAACAACGGTAAGTGGGTTCCTGCATCTAACGACGGACTTAACTTCTATTACACAGCAGTTCCTACATCTCTGAATTTCACATTCAGAGCTAAGGTGAGCGTTGACCAGTGGTGGTTAAGCAACGGCCAGGAGGCTTTTGGTATCATCGCTAACGACGCCCTCGGCGGCTCAGGCTGGAACAATTTCGTTGCAGCAGTAGCTACTAAGGTTGAGTACAGCGTTATGGAGAACACAGACGACAACGGCAATGTGACAGGTTTAACCTACATAACCAAGAACTCTGCATATCCTTCATACACACACAAGATTGGTGTCATGGCTCAGGCTAAGACAGGTCTTACCAATGCAGACCTTGACTCAACAGGTACTCCTAGCGCAGACCGCGCGAAGGAGCTGGCAGCAGTTTATGCCACAGATACATATGTTTTAGAGCAGCGTTTCAACGCTTCAGGCAATGTTATCGGCAACAATGTCAACGGAACAGCAGTTTTAGATGGCTCAAACATCGTTGAGATGTACATGACCATTCAGAAGAATAACACAGGTTACTTCGTGACATACGAGTCTGTTGACGGCTCATATTCAGTTACCAAGAAGTATTACGATCCTGACGCTCTGTCAGTTATGGACAGTGAGAATGTTTACGTTGGTTTCTTTACTTCACGTTACGCAGAGGTTACATTCTCTGATCTCACATTTACAACAATCGAGCCTTCTAAGGATGCCCCTGCTGAGGAGCGCCCTGTTGAGCTTGTTCCTGTAACCGCTTCTTTCGTATCACCTAGCGCTACAGGTATTGCAGACTACACACTTCGTTTCACAGCTAACTGTGATGGTAAGCTTGCAGTGAGCGGCAAGGCTTCTGCAGAGGTTGCAATTAAGGCTGGCGAGACAGTTGATGTTCTCACAACAACTCTTACAGACGGTGAGAACGCATTTGATTACACATTTACACCTGACGCTTCATATGTTCCTGGAGAATACAAGAAGATGGATTCATATGATGCGATTAAGGGCACATACAAGGTGACATTTGAGGTATATGGAGATGTTTCAAGTGCTCTCTACGTGGCACCTGATGCAACAGGAACAGGTAGCCGCGATGATCCTATGAACATCTATGATGCAGTTCGTTTCGTACGTCCTGGTCAGACAATCGTGATCATGGAGGGTACATACAAGCTCACATCAACTGTTAAGGTTGAGCGTGGCATCAACGGTACAGCTGGCCATATGATCAGCATGTTAGTTGATCCTGAGGCCAAGACAAGACCTGTATTTGACTTCCAGAAGGCATGTGCAGGTATGGTATTTGCAGGTGACTACTGGTTCATCCAGGGCTTTGACGTGACCAACTCAGCTGATGGCCAGAAGGGTATTCAGCTCTCAGGTAAGTACTGCACACTTGACAATGTAAATGCTTACCACAACGGAAACACAGGTATCCAGATTTCACGTTATCTGAGCACAGATGAATATGATATGTGGCCTTCATCCAACACAGTTAGAAACTGTACATCCTATGGCAATGCTGACGCAGGATATGAGGACGCTGACGGTTTCGCAGCTAAGCTCACAGTTGGTGACGGCAATGTATTTGACGGATGTATCGCATACAACAACGCTGACGACGGCTGGGATCTCTACGCTAAGATCCAGAACGGCAGCATCGGTGCTGTAACAATCAAGAACTGCGTTGCTTACGGCAACGGTTATCTTGAGGATGGAACCAACGCAGGTAACGGTAACGGCTTCAAGCTGGGCGGCGATTCAATGTCCGGCAAGCACGTGCTCGAGAACAGCGTTGCTTTCAACAACAAGGCTAAGGGTATCGACTCCAACTCATGCCCTGATATCATCGTTAAGAACTGTACAAGCTTCAACAACGGCGCTGCCAATGTTGCGCTGTACACCAAGACCGCTTCTGCTACAGAGTACGTCATCGAGGGCGTTATCTCTTACAGAAACGATACACTTCCAGCTTCTTTGAGCGTGGGAGAGACAATCACTCCTGTTACACAGGATATCGCCACAATTCTCACAGAGTCTAACTACTTCTGGAAGGGAACACAGAGCGAGAACAGTGCAGCAGTAGTAGTTGCAGAGAACTGGTTTGTTTCTACAGACACAGGTTTCGACCCTGCAACCAACACATTCACCAAGACAGTTGTCACAAGAAATGATGACTTCAGCGTCAACATGAACGGTCTTTTAGTTCTCACAGATGCAGCTAATGGTACAGGAGCAACAGTTGAGAGTGCACCTTCTGATTACTCTTTTGCAATTCCTGCATATGTTCCTTCTTACAAGATATTAGAGGGAGCTGACCAGATTATCGATGACAAGAGCGACAAGAATGTAAGGCTCCGCATTGATGCATACCTCACAGATCTTGTTGACGTAAGAGTTAACGATCAGGTTGTAGATGCAGCTAACTATGTGGCTACTGAGGGTTCAACAATCATTACCTTCAAGCCTGAGTACATCGAGAGCCTGACTAACGCCAAGTACACAATCCGTGTGAACTTCGCAGGCGATAAGTATGCTGAGACAACAATGACAGTCTCATATGACACATCCGCAGTTACAGGAGACGCTTCAAGCGTACCTGCAGTGGTTGTTATCATGGCTATTATGGCAGTGGCTGGTTTAGTTGTAATCCGCAGAAGAAGAGCATAAGCTTCTCCTAATAATAGTGTTTTTGAAACTCCGCGGGAAACCGCGGAGTTTTTTGGAGAATTTATAAAAAAAGTATTATTAGTTGAAATGTTTGGGAAAATCTTATATAATAAAGGGTGAATTACTATGTTTATGATTAAATAGGGTTTTTGGACACGTTTAGGAGAAAGGTAGCACAGCTTAGCGGCTGCGCGAAGGTACAATATGGGAAGTCAGGAAGAACGCAAAGCTCTTAGTATTTGGGAGCGGATTAAGGTTATGTTAGGGTTTTACAAGAACCCTCCATACATCGAGGAGAGACTCAGAGAGGCGGACGTCAGAAGCTCAATCTATCTGACTGTTACCGTTGCAGGTCTTGAGATCTGGATGCTTATCCGCTATATGTTTAAGTATGTGTTTACGGGCAAGTGCGCCACAATCGGCATATTTTTCAAGTATACATATGGCTACTGGCTGCTGCTTATATCGTCAGTGCTGCTGTTTGTGTACTCTGTGCTGACTATTAAGGGCAGGCTTAAGAAGCTTAAGAAGTACAGCAGAACATTTATATTTTTGTTCTATCTTGTGGGCATGTATTTTGGTATCGCGACGTCCTTAAGCGACTTCTCCAAGGGCAAGATGATAACGTGTTTTTTGTCCATGAGTCTGTATGTAACATTTATATTTGTTGTCAGACCGTTCATATCCATAACGCTCATGGCCATCATAGGCACGGGCTTTGTGATGATACTTAATAACTTCGCGTTTGACGCAAATGGCAACCAGCTTCACCTTGAGACAGGCGATCTGGTCAACTACATTATATTTTTTATTTCCATAAGTGTGCTATATATCACCATCTATTTCCAGCGCTATTCTGATGCTCAGAAGGCGTATAAGCTGGAGATGGCGGCGATGACGGATCCGCTCACAGGTGTGCCCAACATGGTAAGACTTGAGCAGCTGTCAGAGGATTATATACGAGCAAGAGGTGGAGAGAACAAGAACACTATCTATCTTGTGTTTAATATCAGGAATCTGCAGACATACAACGACAGATTCAGCTATAAAGAGGGCGATGTCCTTATCAAGGAGTTGTCCGAGGTTATCGGCAGGGTGTTTAAGGGTGAGCCATATGCCAGACATTCAGCCGACAAGTTCATGGTTCTGACAGTGATTGATGACTACGAGAAGAAGTCTGAGCAGGTCAGAGACATGTTCAAACAGCTCCATCCATCTGAGACTTATTTGAGCGTTACGGTTGGTTCCTACAGGCCTACGAAGCCTACTGACAGCCCGCGCCATGGCATGGACTGCGCGCAGTACGCCATGAAGGTTGCCAAGAGCCGCGGCGAAACATTTATAACAGAATATGATGAGAAGATGATGCGCGATTACAGCATCAGGAAGTACATCCTGAACAACTTAGACATAGCTGTTGAGCGCGAATACATTCAGGCTTACTACCAGCCGGTTATCGACACGAGAACCGGAGAGCTGTGCGGCTGTGAGGCGCTTGCAAGATGGATTGACCCTGAGAAGGGCTTCTTATCACCTGGACAGTTTATTCCTCTTCTCGAGGAGTCGCGCCAGATACATAAGCTTGACAAGAGCATCTATGAAAATGTTCTGAAGAACATGAGGAATATGTTGGACCAGGGCCTTCCGGTTCTGCCCACATCTCTCAACTTCTCGCGTCTCGACTTCGAGCTTATGGACGCTGTGGGAGAGCTGGAGAAGCTTATCGAGAAGTACAATGTTCCTAAGAAGTATATACATGTGGAGGTTACGGAGAGTGCCCTCACACAGAACGAGAGCGTGCTTCACAAGGCTGTTGACGAGCTTCACGCCAAGGGCTACGCTATATGGCTGGACGACTTCGGAAGCGGATATTCTTCCATGAATGTTCTGAAGGATTACAGGTTCGATCTTGTCAAGATTGATATGGTATTCCTGCGAGGCTTTAGCGGCAATATTAATTCCAGAATCATCATCAAGAATATCATCGACCTGGCAAACAAGCTCCACATGGAGACGCTTGCAGAGGGTGTTGAGACACAGGAGGCTGTTGAGTTCTTAAATGAGAGCGGATGCGACAGACTTCAGGGCTTCTACTACGGCAAGCCTCAGACATATGACGAGATTCTTGACAAGATAAACGATGGTACATACAAGCTTGCAGAGGAGCTTAAGAATATTTAACCCACAAGGGGAAGGGAGTTTACAATGAATAAGGACATTAAGGAATTAGTTGAGGTTATGTGCAAGGCCGTCGAGATGACCGGCAGTGTCAACGGTCTGGGAGACGATTTAGGTATCGTAGCCAAGACTGAGCTTGCAATGTATATGATGTATCTGTCAGCTTCTGACGGCGATATCGCAAGAAGCGAGGCTGAGGCTATATCAGATATCTGTAAGCTGGAGCTTAACGCTGACGAGCTGGCATATTTTGTTCAGGAGAACAACATTTTAAAGCCTGAGTTTGCAGAGGTTGTGCCTGTGACATACAAGATTATGATTAAGACAGACAACAACTTAAAGGGCATGGGCAATGACGAGGTGAAGTTCTCTGACTATGTTCTTGAGACCTATAAGGCTATCGGCGATCTTATAATCAAGGCCGATGAGGACGTGAAGGACGAGGAGATTAAGAATTACGAGAAATACATGGCTATGATGGAGGCTTACAGAGCTGAGAATCTTCAGTAGTTATTAAGGGTGCTCCGTTTTGGGGCACCCTGTGTTTTCGTGGTGGGGGGATGAATTGTTAAAGTACTTTTGGAAAAGGTTAAACGATGCAAAGGACAGTAAACATCTACAGAGATGGCTCGTACGAGATTTTTCTCAGGCGAACCAGAGTGAGAATTAACAGGAATCTCAATATCACTCTTTGGGCCTGCTCCCTGGCAGGACCCGCAATAGCTCTAGGTCTCTTCCTGGAGTTTTTTTCCGATGTCTTATATATGGATTGCCTGCGGTTTACACTTTTGGTGTGGCTTATGGCTGCCGTGCACACAGTAATATATCACTACCATCCGGATTCAATGGTCACAAGCTGGCTTTCGATGGTGGCATTTGACGTGCTTATTGTGTTTGTGGCGCATCATAAAATAGCCGTGGCAATGATGTATTTTTTTGTGCCGCTCCTATCCATGCTGTTTTGCAAGAAGGGCCTATGAGACCGATGTGAAGCCCATGAGAGAGGGGCAGCTAAGGGACGATTTAGTGTTAGTAAATGTTGATGTCAACGGCTTAAAGGGTGTCAACGATAGTCTCGGCCACGATGCCGGCGATGAGATAATAAGGGCGACCGCAGACTGCATGGTTTCAGTGTTTGGCGGTATGGGGCGCATTTACCGCGTTGGCGGTGATGAATTCGCAGCCATATTGTACACCTCTGAGGATTTTGAGCAGTACAGAGGCAGATTCCTTGAGATGGTTTCTGAATGGAGAGGGAGTCTGGTGGACAAACTGAGCGTGGCGGTAGGATATGTCAGGAGATGTGATTACCCTGACAAAAACATGGCTGAAATAGAAAAACTGGGGGATGAGCTCATGTATATGTGTAAGAAGGAATATTACGCGTATGCAGGAGTGGACAGAAGAAGACATTAAACAGGGGGACTGTTTAGATATGGATAACAAACATGAGATATCATTTGCTGATTTTAGCAAGCATTACATGAAGAATAGTTTCGAGTCGATGCCGGGCGGATTTTTTGTGTACAGAGCGGACGGCGACGAGGAGATACTATATGCCAATCAGAACGTTTTAGATATATTTGAATGCGAGAATGAGGAGCAGTTTAAGGAATATACCAACGGCTCTTTTAAGGGACTGGTCCACAAGGACGACATTGAAGAGGCTGAGAAGAATATCTGGACGCAGATTGAAAACAAGAGCGATAATTTTGACCATATTTACTACAGAATAATCACCAGAAGGGGCAAAATCCGCTATATTGAGGATTTTGGAAGGCTGGTCAACGACCCTGAGGAGGGGAGACTGTTCTATGTGTTCATCGTGGAGGTGAGGAACAAGTATCTCGCTTTTGACACTGACGACCTGACGGGACTTCCCGGAAGAAGAAGGTTTCTCGACTACTGTAACCGCGTGCTCAGCATGGAAAACGGCAGCAATCCAACTCTGTATTCCTTCGTGTATTTTAACATAATAAACTTTAAGGCCATTAACGTGACATACGGCGATGCCGAGGGCGATGTGTTTTTGAAAATGTTTACCCGCCTTCTACACAACGTTTTTGTGGACAACTACTGCTCACGCTTCTCTGAGGACCATTTCGTCATATGTACAGAGACAGAAGGGCTTATGGATAGGCTGGAGGAATTATACGCGCAGTTTATAAGCGTCAGAAATCTCGATATCGTGGATCTGAAGGCCGGCATTTACCATGTGCATGACAGGAGAGTGTCGCCTGCGGTTGCCTGTGACTATGCGAAGTATGCAAGCGATTATATCAGGGATGACATTTCCAAGTATTACTGCGTCTATGAGTTTGGCATGGAGCACAGAAATGAGCTGGAAAACTATCTGATTAAGAACCTGGACAGAGCCATAGATAAAGGCGAGATAAGGGTTTACTATCAGCCTGTTTTGAGAACGCTCACGAATAAGCTCTGCGGCAAGGAGGCTCTGACCAGATGGATTGACGCTGAGAAGGGGTTCTTGTCTCCAGGCATGTTTGTTCCTGTGCTTGAAAAACACAATCTTATCCACAAGCTGGATATCTATGCGGTGAGCTGTGTGTGCAGGGATTTAAGGGCTCAGATTGATGCAGGGGAGATAGTGGTTCCCGTGTCATTTAACCTGTCCAAGCTGGATTTTGTTCTGTGTAATCCCTATGAGGAGGTTGAGGCGCTTGCCCAGAGGTTCGATATTCCAAGAGAATATCTGTGCGTGGAGATTACAGAATCCGTCCTCATGGATAACAAGGAAAGCATCAAGAGCCAGGTGGATTTGTTTCATAATGCCGGCTACAAGGTGTGGATAGATGATTTTGGAAGCGGTTATTCGGGACTGAATCTTCTCAAGGATTTTAATTTCGATGAGCTGAAGATTGATATGCTGTTTCTCAGCACGCTTAATGAGCGCTCGAAGGGCATCATAAGCTCCATCGTGTACATGGCCAAGAAGATGGGCATCAACACGCTGGCTGAGGGCGTGGAGACACAGGAGCAGCTTCAGTATCTGTTAAGCATTGGATGTCAGAAGATACAGGGCTATTACTACGGCAGACCACAGCCCAACTCCTCAGTCAGGGAGCAGATTTCAGCGGGAACATATGACCCTGAGAATTCCAAGGACAGGAATTATTTTGAGCAGGTTGATAAGACTAATATAATAACCAGCCGTTCAAGAGCTCTCCTGGAGTTTAGCGACAATAAGTTTAAATATTACTATGTAAACAATGAATATATGGAAGCCCTTACCACCAAGGGTAGGATGGATGTTGTGGCATCTGAAAGGGCGCTAAATGACCCAACAAACCCTATGTACTTACCGTACAGAAGGTTCACGAAGCAGGCTAAGGTCACCGGGGAGGAGCAGATTGCAAACTACACGGACGAAGGCCAGACCATGCGCGTCAAAGCTGTGTGTATAGCTAAGGACGAGGACAGATGCATGATGAAGGTTTCCCTTGAGAACCTGCACATCGCTGAGCATAAGGACAGAATCAACAAGGTCGACAGTTATATCAGGGCTCTAAGCAACTACTATGAGACCGCAAGAATAATCCACCCTGAGGCGGACTATGCCGAGGAACTCATGACATATGGCTCCTACACAAACTTCGGCGCCAGAGTTGACGACGTTAAAAACATGTACAGGCTGTTTGCCAACGCCAATGTGCACGGCGACGACTATGACGAATTCATAAGCTTCATGAATCCTGACACCATGTTTGACAGAATCATGTCTTCGGGATACGGTTTTGTGGCCAAAAGTTTCAGATGCAGGGATATCCAGAGCGGCAGCGGCGACTTCGTAAGTAAAACATTCATACTTGTTCGCACAATCGATGAGGATGATGCGATCGTGGAGTTTTCCAGAAGAAATATGGAGAGCGATGAGAAATACTCTGAGCACAGCGATTCGGTTGACAAATCCATGCTGTGGGACAGCCTTATGAAGGTGACCTCCGACAGTATCTTCTGGAGAGATAAGGACCGCCATATTCAGGGCGCCAGCGACAAGCTCCTAAGACTTCTCAAGGCAGGCAAGCTTGACAACCTCTACGACAGGGCAGAGGATGACGATTCTATCAAAAATTATTTGGAAAACGGTGATGAGAACGATGTAAATGTCTTAAAATACGGCCGTATTTACAACAATATCCACGTAAAGAGACAGTTTGGCGACAAAACCTTCGACCTTATAGAGAGCAAGTTCCCTGTGTACGTGGACGGCAAAATCGAGGGCATTATCGACATAGTCAAAAACAGTCACAACACAAGAGGGCTGTTCTACATGTTAGAGGATGACAGCATTGACACCCTGACTCAGTTAATTAAGCCTGAGGCCAAGGATTTGCTCGCCGACAGATTTGCCCAGAACTATTACAGCAACAAGGCAGACTATGCGGTTGGCCTGATAGAGGTTGACGGAGTGAACCAGTTGTATGCCTCATACGGCGATATCGTGGGGGATAAGCTGGTATCTGCAATAGGAGATATTATCCGCAAAAACCTAAGCTTCATGGCTGCCGGATGCAGGCTTAGCAATGACCGATATATGCTATATGTGAGCTCAAGCGATGAGGAGAGCACCAAAAAGCACCTGAAAACAATTGTCGGCCAGATACAGGACATTGACAATGTGGACGGCATCAGGTGTGAGCTGAGCGTTAAGTATTCCATGGCGTTTGCCTCTGAGGCAGGCGATCAGACTGTTTTAAACAAGATGCTTAAGCAGAGACTTCGCACGGCGGATGTTTCTGACGGTCTGTATGACAGGTTTGAAGAGGGCGAGGAAGTGCCCGACGATGTGAATGTCTTCATGGATATTCCGACGCCGATAGCAGTGTTCAGGGTAATCACGGACGGACAGTCCGACAAGATTGTTGACACAGAGATTATCTATGTGAACAACTGTTACTGCAACATGGTTGGGATTCCAAGAACCGGACTTGTGGGCAAATCATTTTTAAATACTGTGCCTAACGCGACTCCCATGTGGTTTAAATACTGCCACAGCGCTGCCATTCTCAGGCAGACTGTGTCCGACAGAATATACAGCCCTGAGAGCAGGCACTGGACCAACTTCGTGGTGGCACCTGCCAGAGGCAAAAACTGCTGTACATTTGCATTCATGAATACGGATGTTGAACACGAGGAGAACGTGTTGCTCGAGCGCAAATTTATGGTAAACGATGTGGTCTTAAGAATTGCGAGACTGCTGTCAGGCAACGAAGACTACAAGCAGGCCATAAACAATGTTCTCATAGAGCTGAGCATTGCAATCCACCCCGAGAGAGTGTACATACTGGACCGCGGTGAGACGTATACCAGCCGAACCTTCGAGTGGTGTGCTGACGGTGTGGAGCCGATGATGAGCTACATGCAGGAACAACTAAACACGGACTATATCAGCTGGAAGCGCTATCTGGAGTATGACAACTGCGTGGTCATCTCAGACGTTGAGAGCATTAAGGACAGCAGGGATAAATTCTACAGAGTGCTTAAGGGTAACAATATTTACCGCTTCATAGCAGTTCCGATTAATGATCAGGGAGTTATCATAGGATATATATGTGCTGACAACTACGACCCTGATGACAAGATTGACGTGAGACTTCTCTTAGAGACCGTGGCGCCGTTTATAGGAGCCAGAGTCAGCAATCACAGGCTTTTAGTGAAGCTCGATAACATGAGCACCCACGATGCCCTTACAGGCACCAACAACAGAAATGCGCTCTATGAAATCGAGAGAAGGTTAGCTGCCAGCAAGCGCACTGCGGGTGTGATATTTGTGGATTTGAACGAACTTAAGAACACCAACGACAAGGAGGGCCACGACGCGGGAGATGCACTTCTCATAAATGTGGGCCGACTGTTAAAGAACTGTTTTGGCAAGGCCCAGGTTTTCAGAGCCGGCGGCGACGAATTCGTGGTCATAATCCCTGATATCAGCGAGGGTGAGATGTCAGAGAGATGGCATGAATTTAACAAAATTGTGGCTGAACACCCTGAAATCAACGTATCCAAGGGTTACAGCTTCTGCGAGGACACGAGAGATATTATCGAGTCCGTCAAAGCGGCAGATGAAAACATGTACCTCGACAAGATAGAGTACTACAAGAAAAACGACAGAAGAAGATAGACAATCGCCTGGCCTGTGCCAGGCGATTCTGTTTTGGTTGATTTTTTGCCCTTAAAATGTATAATGGTGTGTGACTGTAAAACAGTTATGGAGGAATTATGGCTATATACGAATACACTGCAAGGGTTAGATACAACGAGGTGGACGAGAGAAGCTCTCTTTCAGACACTGCGCTTTTAGATCTGTTACAGAACTGTTCCACATTTCAATGTGAGGACATGGGCATAGGAGTTGAATACTATAAGGAAATCGGCAGGGCGTGGGTTTTGTCGGCGTGGCAGATTGCCATAGACAGACGCCCGAAGCTTGGAGAGACACTTAGAATTCAGACATGGTCCACGGGCATCAAGAGAGCTCTTGGCTCAAGAAACTACAGAGTGATTGACGCGGAGGGACAGACTGTTGTCAGCGCCTACTCCCTGTGGGCATATATCGACACATCAACCATGCTTATGGCGGAGTGTCCGCAGAACGAAATCGACCTCTACGGCATAAGCGAGGCGCTCCCCATGAAGGTTCTGCCCAGAAGAATTAAGCTCATGGAGGATATGACGGCGCAGGAGCCCATAGAGGTTAAATACTATTTTATCGACACAAATCATCACATGAATAATGCGAAATACGTCATGGCGGCCGAGGAGTTTCTGCCTGAAGGTTTTGAGACTAAGACCATAAGGGTTGAATACATCAAGTCCGCAAGGCTTGGGGATGTAATCTACCCCAGAACGCATGTGAGCGATGAGGCGGTCACAGTGTGCATGGCTGACGAGGAGGGAAACACCTATGCGACCGTGCAGTTTTTAGCTTAGGAGGCTTATGGGAAATACATTTTATTTTCAGTGGGAAATCGAGCTTATGAGCTGGCTTCAGCAGACTGTGGGAGCCGGCGGCGCCAAAATAGCAGAATTTTTTACCATGTTTGGCGAGGAGGTAATCCTCATCGTCATGATTGGCTTCTTCTATTGGGGAGTGAACAAGCAGGTCGGCGTGAGAGTTGGTCTGACAGTTGCCATGGGCTGCGTGTGGAACCCCATGATTAAGAACATCTTCTGCAGGAGAAGGCCCTACTTTGACAGCGAGTCGATAAAGTGTTTGAAGCCTGTGGAGGCGGACGCCGACATATATGACATAACCGCGCAGGGATATTCCTTCCCAAGCGGCCACTCCAGCCAGTCCATGGCTGCATACGGAACGCTTGCAATGCTTTTTAAGAAGCGCTGGCTATACATAGTGGCGGGGCTTATCATATTTGCAGTTGGCTGCTCCAGAGTGTTTTTGGGAGTTCACTATCCGACGGATGTGCTGTGCGGATGGCTTTTGGGACTGTTTTGCATAGTGGCGGTAAGCCTTATACTGCGCGTGGTAAAGAAGAAGCCGCTCGTCTATCTGATACTGGTGCTTACGGCCGTTCCAGGCTTATTCTACTGCAAAACCAACGATTATTTTTCGGCTATGGGACTTCTGTTTGCCATAGTTCTGGCAAACCTTTTTGAGGAGAGGTTTGTGAATTTTAAGCCAACCAAAAACCCTGTCAGGGTTGTCCTAAGGCTGGCGGGGGGGCTGGCAGTTTATGTGGTTTTAAATACGCTTGTCAAGCTCCCGTTTTCTGAGGAGTTTTTGGAGAGCCAGAGCGCGGCGCAGTTTGCCTTCAGAACCATCAGATACACAGTGATCATGTTCATAGATTTTGCCATCTATCCCATGATATTTGATAAGTTTGGCAAAGATAAACAAGAGGTGGCGTGATGCTGTTATTAAAACAGATGATTATATTGTTTCTCCTGATGGCTGTAGGTTTTATCTGCAAAAAGAGGGGAATTCTTACGGCTGAGGGCTCAAAATGCGTCTCAGCCATAGTCGTAAATGTCGCTAATCCGGCGCTGGTTCTGTCAGCCTCCATAAACAAGGAGAGCACCATCATGGGCATGGATTTGCTCAAAACCGTGGGGCTGGCGCTTGGCGTTTATGTGGTGCTTATAGTGCTTGCGTATGTGATTCCACATTTGCTTAGGTGCGATAAGAAGACTGCGAAGAGCTACAGAGTCATGACGGTGTTTTCAAACATTGGCTTCATGGGTTTTCCGCTTCTTAACGCCATGTACGGAAGCACATCGCTTCTCTACGCGTCGATTTTTACCATACCCTACAACGTGCTCATCTACACATGGTGCATAAGCACGCTCGACGACAGCGACGGTAATATCAGGGGAATCGCCTGGGGCAAGATTTTTAACATAGGCGTGATAGCCTGCATCGCAACGATAATCATTTATCTGTTCAGGATTCCGATGCCGGAGTTTGTGGAGACCACGGTGAACCACCTAAGCGGGCTCACGGCGCCGCTGTCCATGATCATAATCGGCGGAATGCTTGCGGATATGGAGCTTAAGAGTCTGTTTACAGACATAAGGCTCATCATCTTCATGGCGGCTAAGCTTATCATAATTCCTATAATTGGAATAGTAATTATCAGACTCCTAGGCGTGGATGACATGCTTCTTGGCGTATGTCTGGTGATGCTTGCGACACCTGTTGGAAGTATGACGGCAATGCTTGCAAAACAGTATACGGATAACTCAGAGCTGGTGGTGAAGGGAGTGGCGCTTAGCACACTTTTGTCGGTTGCGACTATGCCTCTTGTGTCATGGTTTCTCTCAATGTGATAAATTTTATCAATTACAAAGTGAAAAAATCGATTTTTACTATATCATAAACCATAATTATAGGTTATAATGGCGTCAGCCAGGATATGGCAATAATCGAAAGGAAAATATGATAAATATCATAAGTTTGAGAAATGTTTACACAGGTAAAGTTAGCTTACGATTACAGCGCTCTTGAGCCACATATTGACGCGCTGACAATGGAGACACATTATTCAAAGCACCATGTTGCTTACACAAACGGACTCAACGACGCCGCAGCTAAGGCGGGCGTTGATGAGAAGTCCATCGAGGAGATACTTTCAAACCTGGACGCGGTGGAAGATGCGGCTCTTAGAAAAGCCATCAGAAACAACGGCGGTGGTTTCTACAACCACAACCTGTATTTTAGCATCATGTCACCTGCACCTAAGAAGGCGCCAGAGGGCAAGCTTAAGGAAGCCATTGATGAGGCTTTTGGCGGCGTTGACGCTCTGAAGGACACACTTAAGAAGGCGGCTGTCGGACAGTTTGGTTCAGGCTGGGCATGGCTTAGCGCAGATAAGAGCGGCAAGCTCACAGTCACAGCCACAGCTAATCAGGACAATCCTTACAGCGAGGGCTTAAATGTGACACCAATCCTCGGCATTGATGTCTGGGAGCACGCATATTATCTTAAGTACAAGAATCTTCGCGCAAGCTACATCGACGCATTCTTCGAGGTTTTAGACTGGAAGGCGGTTGAAGATAACTATGCGAAGGCTATGGCATAAGCATTTATATAATTATACGGCGGCTTCGGTCGCCGTATATTTTTTGTTGTTTTGTGGGGGTAAATATGGTATATTGATACACAGTGTGGTTTAGCCACACCGAGAGGCGGGTATTATATGAAGAAGAAATCCAAGCTGCGCAGGATAATCAAAATCTGCCTGGTTATAGTGCTTATAATCGGGCTGATGGGAGTTATGGCGCTTAGTGTGATTAATGCATATATGGTTAGCAGTACTAAAAGTTATATTTTAAGCGAGGAGGAGGCTGCAGCGCTTGACGATGTGGACTGCATTCTGGTGCTTGGCTGCAGGGTTTATAAGGACGGAACGGCTTCGCCCATGCTTGCGGACCGCGTGAAGGTTGGCATCAGGATGTACGAGACAGGGGTTACAGACAGACTTCTCATGAGCGGTGACCACAGCACGGATTACTACGATGAGGTGGGCACCATGAAGACCATGGCGATAGATGCAGGCATCGAGGCGGACAATATTTTCTGCGACCACGCAGGTTTTTCGACATACGAGAGCATGTACAGGGCCAAGGAGATATTCCAGGTTAAGAAAATGATTATCGTGACCCAGGGCTACCACCTCGTGAGGGCGGTGTACGATGCGAGGGCGTTGGGCATAGACGCATATGGCGTGAGCGCCGACGAGAGAAGCTACGCAGGTCAGTCTGTGAGGGATGCAAGAGAGGTTGTGGCCAGAGCCAAGGACTTCCTCTACTGCATATTTAAGCCTGAGCCCACATATCTAGGCGACGTGATTCCGATTAACGGAAACGGAAGCCTGACGGAGGGAAGAAACTATATAAGGAATATAAGCGCAAAGAAGTAGAATTGTATAAGGGGGATTATATGAATAATACTTTGAAGCTGAACAAGAAGCGAACCTTCACAATAGGTTTCGCGTTTTTTGGGATTCTGTTGTTGTGGCAGGTGTACGATTCCTGGTGCCCGACTTTTCTGTCGGAGCTGTTTAGAAACACCTTCTATGGTGATTCGACTGAGGACCACACGGAGGAGGTTCAGTACCTCGTGGGAATCATGATGGCGCTTGACAATCTTGCGGCGCTCATTCTGCTGCCGCTGTTTGGCAAGCTTTCAGACAAGACGCACACAAGAATTGGCAAGAGAATGCCATATATTCTGGTGGGAACTGCGGTCTCAGCGGTTGCATTTCCATTCATTCCTGTGCTGTTTCACTACAACAATCTCGCAGGGGTGGTTATAGTCATGGCCATAACTGTGTGCTTCATGATGATGTACAGAAACCCTGCGGTAGCGCTCATGCCTGACATGACGCCTAAGCCGCTTAGAAGCCGCGCCAACGGAATCATTAATATCATGGGATATTTAGGCGGTGCCTGCGCCACATTTCTTGGAATATTCTTCGTGCTCAGCTCATATCTTGGAACGAAGGCGGGGGCAGAGCACAACTGGCAGTATCACAATATCTGGGCGATAGAGCTTCCGTTTTTGATTGCCTCAGTGCTCATGGTGATAAGCGCGCTCTTCCTGTTTTTTAAGGTTAAGGAGAACGATATCGCTGTTGAGATGAAGGATGAGATGGAGCTTGGAGAGAAGCTGGCAGCTGTCGAGGACAGAGTTGAGGCGGACAAGCCAATGAGCAGGGCAAACAGGCGAATGCTCATATTAATTCTGGTGGCAGAAT
Organism: Lachnospiraceae bacterium; assembly: GCA_024699325.1. Lineage (GTDB taxonomy): Bacteria > Bacillota > Clostridia > Lachnospirales > Lachnospiraceae > UBA4292. The sequence goes on from JAILPS010000029.1 coordinate 90,217, forward strand.
TCTTCTGGTTCATGGCGGATAACGGCATCGGAACCTTCATGGGAAACTACACTGTGTACTACCTGAAGGCCGCGACATCCTCCAACATGATCAACACCATCGTGGGTGGACTGGGCTCAGTTTTAGGCTTTGCCGTCGGCGGTGCAATCGCCGCCAAAATCGGCAGAAAATGGACTGTTTCAGGCGGTATAGGAATATCGCTTGCAGCATATATTACGTGGATTGTGCTCACATTTACAGTGCTTAAGGGCGCGGCCGGAAGCGGCAGTTTCCCGAAAGTTATATGGGCCATCTGGTTTGTGAAGGGCTTAGGCATGAGCCTCGTCCACGTCAATTCCTTCCCTATGGTTGTGGAGCTATGCTCCTCAGACAAAATCGGAAGGTTTACAGGATATTACTACGCGGCATCCATGGCGGCGCAGACGATCACGCCTATCGCCCTTGGAACGCTTCTGCTGCATCCGGAGATCAACTTCGGTTACCTTCCGGTCTACGCAGGCGCATGCCTTGTGGTAGCATTTGTAGTATTCCTGTTTGTCGCCAATGTCAAGGTGGACAAAGTTAAAATAGCGAGAGGCTTAGAGGCCTTTGATAGTGAGGATTAGCAATGTTAAAAAGCAGACTTATCAACCGTGTCAATCCCCTGTTCATCCAGGGTATATGCCACAGAGGACTGCACAATGAGGTGGACTGTGAGAACAGTCTGAAAGCATTTCAAAACGCGTTAGATGTGCACATGGCAATAGAGTTTGATGTGCATCTGACGAAGGACGGCGAGCTGGTTGTGTTTCACGATTCGAAGATGGAGAGAATGACCGGCAGCGAGGGAATTATCGAGCACCTGACTCTTAAGGAGATCAGAGAGAATTACAGGCTTCTTGACGGCCAGAAGATACCTACTTTCCAGGAGGTTTTAAACCTGGTGGGGGAGCAGGTCCCGATGGTCGTTGAGATGAAGGTTTATGAGCTCAACTATAAGCCGCTTGCCAAGGCGGTTTACAGGATGCTCAGGAAGAATATCAGGGATAAGAGCAACGTGATGCTAATATCGTTTGACCCCAGAGCACTTCTTCCGTTTAACGGCAAGGGCTACGTGAGACAGCTTCTGATTGCGGATTCGGCCAGCTATATGGTGGTCTGCAGAAGATTTTTCCAGAGCATTGACGTAGATCAGTTCTTGTTTAAGGATTTCAGAGTTAAAAACTATGCCAAGCATCATTTTGTGAACACATGGACGATTGAGACGCCTGAGCAGTTAGAGGCGGTGCTTCCATATGCCGACACTATCACGTTCCAGCATGTGGATCCAAACCTTGTGAGAGAGAAGCTCACGAAGAAGAACGCAGAGCATCTGGAGAGGTTCAGGAGAAGACAGCAGATGCTGGATGACTTCTTCGAGTGGCAGGCTAAACTGTCGAAGAAGGACAATGTTCACGACAATTAGGAGAGAACACTATGGAATTTGTTTTTGAGACACCTGCGGGGAGTGTGGAGCATGTGTATGAGGGCTATGACTGTGTCAGGGACAATGCAGAGGTTTTGTGTTCCTGTGGAAAACACGCGCTTATCGTGACGGGAAGGCATTCTGCCGCGGCAAACGGCTCACTTCGCGATGTGATCACCGCGCTTGAAAATGGCGGTGTCTCATATTCACATTTTAGCGAGATAGAGGAGAACCCTTCAGTTGAGACCATCATGAAGGCCAGGGACTACGGTTTTAGCGAGGGCGCTGATTTTGTCATAGGTATCGGCGGAGGCTCGCCCATGGACGCGGCAAAGGCCATCGCTGTCATGATTGCAAATGCTGACAGGGGAAGCGGCTATCTGTACGACAGGAGCGTTGCAGATGTGAAGGCGCTTCCTGTTGTGGCTGTCCCGACGACATGTGGAACGGGCTCAGAGATGACAGGAGTTGCCGTGCTCACAAGACATGACAAGGGCACGAAGGAATCCATGGTTTACAAGGTTTTTCCTAGGTTCGCCTTCATAGATCCGAAGTATCTTAAGGCAGCGCCTGACAGCGTTATCTGCAACACAGCCATGGACGCCTTCGGACATATGGCGGAGAGCTACATGTGCAAGAACAGGAATGACAAGAGCATGGCGGCTGTTGAGACAGGCTTAAACATCTGGTCCATGGTTAAGGATAAGCTTATGGGCGGAGATGATTTGGACGACGATGATCTGGAGAAGCTGATGCTTTCGTCCATGTACGCAGGCATCGCCATATCATACACGGGAACCAGCATTCCCCACGGTCTAAGCTACAGGGTTACATACAAGCTTGGAGTGCCCCACGGCAGGGCAATCGGATACTTCCAGTACGGTTTCTTAAGGGAAGCACCCGAGGAGGAGAGCAAGAAGGTTTTAGAGTTTGCGGGTTTTGACACTGTAGAGGATGTGGACGATTATTTTAAGAAGACATGTGGTTTTAAGCCGCTTGACGCAGAGGTTTTAGGCGAGGCGGTCGACGAGCTTATGCAGGTTGAGAGGAAGCTTAAGGGCGCCGTGTTTAACATTGACAGGGATGTACTTCTAAGGATATGTGAGACCTGCAGGTAGGAGGACTATGTCTGAGATAGATGATTTTATAGACATGATTGACGCCAAGATGGATAAGGGTGTCAGCAGGCTTAAGGTTGAAGTGAGCGAGGAGTTATCACAGGGCGAGGTCAGGGAACGCTATCACCACGGCAGATGCGATGTGGGAAGCCCCTGGGCCCGCGGAACAGTCACAAACTGTGACGCTGTGGATGTGGATGAAGTACAGGAGAAGTGATGAAGGCTGTTAATCTGTATGTTCTGACGAGGGCGGGCTCGGCAATGTTTCGCGAGACATTTAACGCGCTGTCCGACAATCAGGAAATGATTAAAAACCATGAATATAACGACCTCAGAGGGCTGGTGGACGGCATAGATGGCGTGGACGACGCCGCGTGGATGTGCGAGGGCTTCTGGTATTCCTACAGAATTCCACACATTTCGAAGGAGTTTGATCTTCTGAAGTTAGAGCCCGGGCGCCTGATCGTAAACATCGAGCTTAAGAGCCAGGATGTGGGGCGAGAGAGAATCTGCGCCCAGCTTAAGCAGAACAGGTCGTATCTGGCGCATTTTAACACGAGGACGGAGTGTTTTACATATGTCTCGGAGCTGGATGCGGTTTTCAGGCTGGACGGTGAGGAGCTGGCAGAGTCAACATTTGCAGAGCTTGTGAGGACGCTAAGAGGGTTTGACGGGGCACATATCTATGAGAATCTGGATATGTATTTTAAGCCTGCCAACTATCTGGTGGCGCCTCTTACGCAGCCGGAAAAGCTTCTAAACGGGGAGTATTTTCTGACCGGGCAGCAGCTTAACTTTAAGAGCGACATCCTGAAGCGGATGGAGGAGGAGTGCGCAGTCTACGGAATAACCGGGGAGCCTGGAACGGGCAAGACTCTGCTCCTCTACGATATGGCTATGGAGCTGTCTAACAGGGGCAAATGCTGTGTGGTACACGGCACAAACCTTAGCGAGGGACATCTATACATAGACAAGCGCCTTGACAGGCTGGATATTTTGGGGCCAGCTGACGTGAGCGCGCAGAAGCTGTCGGAGTACGATTACATTCTTATCGACGAGCTTCAGAGAATATATGACGGCGTCACGAATGTACTTCACGGTTTTATCGGAAAGAAGCCTGTGATTGTGTCATACGACGAGGAGCAGGTTTTAAGCCAGGCAGAGGACGGCAGAAGAATCGGCTTAAGGATCAGGAGCCTTCCGGGCTACGAGGAGTTTAAGCTTACGAATTCCCTTCGAATTAACAAGCAGATTGCGGCGTTTTACAAGATGATGTTTAACATGTCCGCAAAGCCCAAGGGACCTGTGGATTTTGACTGCGTGGACGTGGTCTATGCATCCTCCATGGAGGAGGCTCTAAGAATTATGGGGCTCTACTGCTCGGGCAGGGACTACAGGCTTATATACTGTGAGGAAAGCTCTGACTGCACAAACTACGCCGCCATGGGAGTTAGCTCCTTAAGTGTTATCGGCCAGGAGTTTGACAACGTGATAACGGTTATGGACGAGCATTTTTCCTACGACGGGGACGGCGTTCTTAAGGGAAGTGTTACACAACACGACTTCATCAAGATGCTCTACCAGAATGTCACGAGAACCCGGGACAGGCTGTGCATTCTGGTGTATAAGAACCCTGATTTATACTGCGAGCTACTAAAAATTAAGGAACTGGGCTGAATAATATTATTGACTTAACGCAAATTACAAATTATACTGTGTTTTAATTCTTGGCGCTTGGCGCCTAATCTAGGAGGATTTATATGAGACAGGAAACTAAATGTATCGAGGGTGGATATACACCTAAAAATGGCGAATCCAGACTTATGCCTATCGTGCAGAGCACAACATTTAAATATGACACAAGCGCTGACATGGGCAAGCTGTTTGATTTACAGGCTTCAGGATATTTCTACACCAGACTTCAGAACCCTACCAACGACTATGTTGCAGCTAAGATTGCCGAGCTTGAGGGTGGCTCATCTGCTATGCTTACATCGTCAGGTCAGGCGGCTTCATTCTTCTCAACATTTAACCTTGCAGGCGCAGGCGACCACATCGTTGCTTCTTCAAGCATCTACGGTGGTACCTTCAACCTCTTCAATGTAACCATGAGAAAGATGGGCATCGACTTCACATTTGTAAGCCCTGAATGCACAGACGAGGAGTTAGAGGCAGCATTTAAGCCTAACACCAAGTTGGTTTTCGGCGAGACAATCGCTAACCCTGCACTTATCGTTTTAGACATCGAGAGATTCGCGAAGGCCGCTCACGCACACGGCGTTCCGCTTATCATCGACAACACATTTGCAACACCTATCAACTGCAGACCATTCGAGTGGGGCGCTGATATCGTCATCCACTCTACAACCAAATACATGGACGGCCACGATGCTTCTGTCGGCGGCTGTATCGTAGACTCAGGCAAATTCGACTGGATGGCTCACGCTGAGAAGTTCCCTGGCATGTGCACTCCTGACGAGTCATACCACGGTCTCACATACGCTAAGGATTTTGGCAACAAGGCTTTCATCACCAAGTGTACAGCACAGCTTATGCGTGACCTGGGCTCAATCCAGTCACCTATGAATGCATACCTGTTAAATCTTGGTCTTGAGTCTCTGGCGGTGAGAGTTGCTCGCCACTGCGAGAACGCCAAGAAGGTTGCAGAGTACTTAAAGGCCAGCCCATATGTATCATATGTCACATACCCGGGTCTTCCTGGCGACAAATACTATGATCTTGCCAAGAAGTACATGCCTGACGGCACCTGCGGTGTTATCTCCTTCGGCGTCAAGGGCGGCAGAGCTACAGCTGAGGAGTTCATGAAGAACCTTAAGTTAGCTATCATCGCAACCCACGTTGCGGATGCTCACACCTGCGTACTTCACCCTGCATCATCTACACATCGTCAGTTATCTGACGCTGAGCTTGAAGCTGGCGGCATCAAACCTGACATGATCAGATTCTCATGCGGTATCGAGAATGTGGACGATATCATCGAGGATATCGACCAGGCTCTTAAGGCTGCTGTGAAATAGAACACATTTTTTTCACGAAATCAACATTTTTTAAACATAATCGTGTTTTATACTAGCCTCATCATCAAACAGATGGTGAGGCTTTTTAGATAAATTTTTTACAGGAGGACACGACTATGAGAAACAGAAAACATGCAGCGATTTTTATGAGTATGGCAATGACAGCAGCTATGGTAGCTGGTTGTTCCACAACAGAGGAGACCACTACAACTACTACGGCATCTAACTCATCTGAGACCACTACAGAGGCAGTGGCAGACGCAGATACTGAGACTACAGTTTCCGAAGAGACAACTGACGAACAGACAGAGGAGGTTACTGAGGAAGTTACCGATGAGGCTACAGATACAGCAGAATCCGGCGACTCTTCAGACAGCGACAGACCTGAACTTCCTGACGGTGAGGCACCTAGCGGCGAAGCTCCAGATGGCGAGGCTCCAGATGGCGAGGCTCCAGACGGAGCACCTGGCGGAGAGGGTGGAGCACCTGGCGGATCTTCATCCAGCGGTGTAGACTCATACGACAGCGTAGTTAACTACACAGAGGACACCACAGTTGACGGCGAGACATTTACATCCACAGGAACAGATGAAAATGCAATCTTAGTTGACAGCGACATAGAGGTCACCATCACAAATTCTACTATCGACAGAACTTCTGACGACAGTACGGGCGGTGACAACTCAAGTTTCTACGGCGTGGGCGCAGCGGTTCTTACAACCGACGGCACAGTCACAGTTTCTAATTCGACAATCACAACTGACGCGGCTGGTGGCGCTGGCGTTTTCGCATACGGTGACGGTGTTGCCTATGTTAGCGACACGACAATCGTAACCCAGCAGAGCACATCAGGCGGCATCCATGTTGCGGGCGGCGGAACATTATACGCTTCCAACTTAGACGTTACCACATACGGTGGTTCTTCAGCGGCCATCAGATCTGACAGGGGCAGCGGCGTTATGGTAGTTGACGGCGGAACCTACACCTCAAACGGCTCAGGCTCGCCTGCAATCTACTCTACAGCGGACATCACGGTTTCTAACGCGACTCTTACAGCGACAGCTTCTGAGGCAATCTGTATCGAGGGACTTAACTCTATAACTCTTATCGACTGTGATCTTACCGGCAACATGCCAGACGACTCACAGAACGACATCACATGGAACATCATCCTCTACCAGAGCCAGTCAGGTGACTCTGAGGAGGGCAACTCAACATTTTCTGCGACTGGCGGCTCTATCACAGCTCTTAACGGCGGTATGTTCTACACCACCAACACAGAGTCAACATTTATCTTAGAAAATGTGGAGCTTAATTATTCAGACGACGCGGCATTCTTACTTCAGTGCACAGGCAATGCCAATGCCCGTGGTTGGGGTTCTACAGGATCTAACGGTGCTGACTGCTCATTCACAGCTATCGACCAGGAGCTTGAGGGCTACGTTATCTGGGACAGCATCAGCAACTTAGACTTCTACCTTACAGAGGGCAGCTCACTTGTCGGCGCATTCATCGACGACGAGACATGGGCAGGCGATGGCGGCAGCGGCTACTGCAATGTCTACATTGACGACACATCTTCATGGATCGTCACAGAGGACAGCTACGTTACACTTCTTAGCGTATCATCTTCAGTAACAATCGTGGACGAGTCTGGCAACACCGTTTCAATCGTTGGCAGCGACGGCACAGTTTACGTGGACGGCGACAGCTCTTACACAGTTACAGTCGACTCATACGAAACCAACTAAATATAATTTCCAGCCCACCCTTCGGGGTGGGCTTAATTTTTTCGCGGGCCCGCTACACGGGCCTCGCACTATGGAACCGGGCCCGCTACACGGGCCTCGCACTACGTGTCTCACGTTCACATATTGGTGCGTTGTGTACTTCTCGGGCAACGCAGGAAGTAATTTTCCAAAAGCAGGAAAACAACTTCCTGCTATCCCGGCCGACTGCGCCGTCAATTAGGTCTTCGCTCTCGGCGATTGGCCAATCCGCTTCGCGAATTGACATAATCGCCTTCGCTCAGACCACTATGCTCGTCGGCCGGGTGCCCTCGTATACACTTCCGCACCAAATGTGATGTGTCGACACGTTAGGTTGAGGCAGGCGGTAGGGGCGGGCCGCTATGATGACCGGGCCAGCTACACGGGTCTCCCTCTACGTGCGGGGCCGCTACTCTGACCAGACCCGCTACACGGGCCTCCCACTACATGACCAGGCCCGCTACACGGGCCTCCAACTACATGACCCATCCACACTATCTATTTATGCACTATAAAATATTGCAAAAATTCTCACAAAATCGCGCATTTTTGAAGCTAATTTGACCTTATGGTACATGTTCTTTTGGATTCCCCACTAGTATAATTAGTTTCAGGCGCCTAACATATCAAATATCGTATGGAGGGGATTTTGAAAGATGAATTGATAGGGATGGGTAAACCATCCAATACGGCTTATG